>CAZBMR010000051.1:0-22894 GCA_964492695.1 uncultured Lentimicrobiaceae bacterium | reverse complement strand
CCGACAGATCAATGCCGGACCACCCCGGAGCGGCGGCCTCATGAATAGGCCGGGCCAGACCTGCTGCAGTAAAGCCGTGACTGCAGACAGTTCAGGCATGATCGGCCGGGCGACATACAAGGGTTCCTGCGGGGAAAGCACTTCGCCTGCGTTGGAACCTGAAATTTTTCTAAGCATGGCAAAACATTTCTGCTGGGCGGGCGCTTTCGAGTAGCCAGTTGGCAATTGGCTGACAAGCTGAATTCTAATCAACTGGACTCATAAATGCACGGCGATTGAAGTCTTTTTCGGATCGAGCTGCATCAGGAGATGTCTCTAATTGTGGGCCTCGAAAACGATGCCGTGATGCATCTTTCGGACGCGTAGCGGCATGCCGGATCCGTCATTTCGATCCGGCATGCGGCAAGATGGGCGAGCAACTACTTGCAAATGGACGCACTTCTCTGCAAGTGACTGTCTCAACTGATCGACGTCGAGACTTGTCCAAAGTCGCCAAGGATAAATCCATGAAAACACCTGTTCGCATTCTCGTGTCTGGTCCGGGATTGATCGGACGCAAGCATATCGCTTTGCTGCAAGAAAAGCCGGACACTGTCATTCCGGCAATTGTCGCGCCGGATCACGAGCATAATGTAAAATTTGCAGCCGAACACGGCCTGAAGCTCCATTTTGACCTTGAAGAAGCGCTGCGTTGCGAACAAGCCGACGGGGTAATCATTAGTTCTCCCAATGCGTTTCACTGCGAACAGGCATCGATTTGCGTTGCCCACGGCGTGCCGTCGCTGGTGGAAAAGCCGTTGACGGATTCGCTGGCTGACGCCGCGCTGCTGACCCAGCGATCGGAGGCGAGCGGGGTGCCGGTGCTGGTCGGTCATCACCGCACCTACAGCCCCCTGCTCGAGGTCGCGCGCGAGTACATCCAGTCAGACGAATTCGGCGATCCGGTCTGCCTGCAAGGATCGGCGTTGTTCTACAAGCCGGCGGACTACTATGTGGCCGGACCCTGGCGGACCCGCAAGGGCGGCGGCCCGATATTGATAAACATGATCCACGAAGTCGGGATCATGCGTTTCCTGTTCGGCGAGATCACCAGCGTTTCGGCCCGTCTCAGCCACAAGACGCGGGGCTTCGAAGTCGAGGACACCGCTGCGATCGCGCTGACATTCGCGAACGGTGCGCTTGGCACCTTCCTGTTGTCGGACACCGCCGCCAGCAGCAAGAGTTGGGAAATGACCGCGGGCGAGAACCCGGCCTATCCATTCTTCCCGAATCAGGATTGCTATCACTTTGCGGGCAGCGTCGGTTCGCTCGATTTCCCGTCGATGCAGACCCGTACCTATCGCGGCGAGCCTGACCGGAGTTGGTGGTTGGCATTTACAGAGGGGCGGCGCAGTCTTGCTCGGCGCGATCCGCTGGCGACCCAGATCGATCATTTTGTCGATGTCATTCGCGGCCAGGCCGCGCCGCGGGTCAGTGCGCGCGACGGCATGCTCAACATGGTGGTGCTTGAGGCGATTGTTCGCTCAGCCGAGCTTGGCCGCGACGTCGCGATTGCGGAGATCGCCGCATGAGTCGGGTGCTGCTGCTGGATTCCAGTTTCGCCGCACGGCCAATCCATGATTGGCTGCTCGAACAAGGCTGCGAAGTGTGGGTAATCGGCAATCGCCCGCTCGATCTTCTCGCCCAGCGCGACCCGGGCCATTATATCAACGACAACTACGCCAGCGTCGAGGCCGTCCAGGGGCATGTTGACCGGTTGGGGATCGAATATGTCGTCCCGGGCTGCACCGATCTGTCGATCGAGACCGCCCTGCGGCTGAAACGTACGCGTGGTCGCATGGATTCGCCTGAAACCTATCACCGTCTGGCCGACAAGGCTGCCTTTCGTGCGCTGTGCGTCGAGCTTGACCTGCCTGCGCCGCGCCGGATCGAGGTGGAACAGTTGCCGGTTCCTGGCAAGGTGATTGCCAAGCCCTCCGATGCGTTCAGCGGTCGCGGCATTTCGGTTGCCGATGGGGCTGATCGGGCTGCTGCGGAGCGGGCCTTGCAGGCCGCCCGAGCCGAGAGCCGCAACGGCGAGGCGTTCCTGGAAACCTATGTCGCAGGACAGTTGCACAGCTACAGCGTGTTCCTGGAAGACGGCAAGGTGGCTGCGGCGGTGTTCGTGCGCGAGGACGGCTCGGTCACGCCCTACGCGGTGGACATTTCGCATGCCGTCACTGATTTTCCTGCCCAGGGCGAAGCGATCCTGCGCGATGCAATCGAACGCATGGCGGGCGCGCTGCAGTTGGTCGACGGGCTGCTCCACGTCCAGTTCATCTGGGACGGCGAACGCCCCTGGCTGATCGAGCTGAGCCGCCGTTGTCCGGGTGACCTTTATCCTTACCTGGTCGAACTTTCGACCGGCCTGCGCCATGCTGCGCACTATGCGTCCCATTTCATTGGTCGGCCGTTTCCTTACGCCACGGCAAAGTCGCGCCATGTGCTGCGCCACACAGTCACCGCCGGGCATGACAGCTTCGAGTTCATGCGCTTCGTTGCACCGGTCCCGCTGCTGGAATTCCACGCCCTCGCGGTGACCGGGCGTGAAGCTCCGCCGCGCGACAGGATTGACCGGGTGGGGCTCATGTTCATGGAATACTCGACCCGTCTTGAACTTGTCGCAGCGCACGAGCAGTTTCTGGCACGGTCGACATGCACGACACGGATCATTCCACCGGCCATGTAGAGGCAAGCACGACCTGGCCATTACCGATTGGCAAATTCGCGCGAGATAGTAGAACAGAGCTGCAGCTCTTGCCATTCGCTTATTGCGCCGTTTTCTCTCAAACCTGTAAGAAACGGGAAGTCTGGGGTACTCGATGATATTGCAGCACATAGACGGTTTGGTTGATGTTATTGCGACCGGCAACAAGGTCTTCGTGCATGTCGATGACTGGTTTGATGCCGCGCAGCTGCAACTTGTCACCAAGCACGGCGATCTTGCATTCAGTCCGATCGACCTGACACTTGCGACGCGGTATGAATTGAAAGAGCGCCAGAATACCCAGGTGGCCTTGAAGCCGCTTGGGGCGGACCGGATCAATCAGCGTCCTCAGGTCATGGTCAATGCCATGAACGACTGGCACGTCCCGGGCTATGACACGCTGCAGATCGAATTCAGCAAGGATAGTCCGCCTCACCGCCTGACGTTTCCGCGCAAGATCATAATCCGCAATGCGAAGGACCGGATCTGGTTCCGCGCGCGCCTGGCCAGTCACAGGGCCTTTGCCAGCCTGATCGCGACCGTCCGCGACCTCGACCGGCAGACAGCCGAGACGCATGAGGTCAAATTCGACCTGAGCTGCCTTGGTGGCAGGTCGATGACCGGCTACCAGGATGTCGAATTGGCGTTGCCCGACGGGCTGCGCCATGCCGAGATCGAGGTGGCGATCGACTATCTCGGATGCAGTGACAAGATCTGTGCCGCGCCGCCGTATCTGTTCCTGTTCGATGTCCACGCCTGCGAGGGCGATAGGGAAGGTGACTTTCCAGACGAGCTGTTCAAGACAGTCGACACCGATGGTCGATGGTTTTGCGTCGAAACCAAGCTCGATCTCGATGGGCTGGACCATGCCGGGCTTCGGCTGGGCAATCTCGAGACGGTGCTGCTGACCCCGCCAGTGATCAACGCGCGCGCCTTTTTCGATGAGGCATGGTATGAGCGGCAGTGTGAGGAAGCCGAATTCGACGACTGCGATGTCTGGTCGCACTACCTGCTCAAAGGCTGGCGAGAACGGAAGAATCCGAATTCCGAACTGAATGTGCGCGAATATCTGCTGCGCAATCCCGATGTCGAGGCGGCGGGTACCGAACCGCTGATCCACTATGCCAACCGGGGCCAGCGCGAAGGCCGCTCGATCGGTGGTTTCGGATCGGTTACCAATGAGCTCTGGCGCCGCACCGGCGCTGAGATTCCCGGCCTTGATGCCTCCGCTGTGTTCCGTCGCGCGCAGGATCTGCTGGTGCCGATGGAGCTGCTGCATACCCGCAAGCTCATCGTCTTCGTCGTGCCTGAGCACAATGCGATGAGCGGCGGGATCTATTCGATGTTCTCGATCGCGGAACATGTCCGCCGGAGCAAGCGTCGGCACGGCTATGACGTGATCGTCATGACCCGCTCCAACCCGCAGAACGAAACCTATTTGCGCAATACCGCGTTCCGAAACAGCGAGACGGTGTTCAATCTTGAACAGCTTCGCCTGTTCGCCAATGTCTCTGACCTGCAGTTGCACATCCCGGAATATGCGACGGTCGAATTCGTGCGTTACCTGTCGCAGGACCTGCTCAACTATGTGATGAGCCGCGACACGGTTCACATCAACATCCTCAATCAGAACACGCGTCTGATGCCGGAAGCGGACAGGTTCCGCGATTTGCGGCGGATTGCCGACACGATCGGGCAGTCGGTTTCCCACCATGCCTATTTCGGTCAGAAGTTCGCAGACTACTACAATCTGCCCTCGCTGCTGCTGCCGGCCTATACCGATCTCACCCCCTATCCGCCGTCGCGCTTCGAAGAGAAGCAGAACCTGATCATCTATTCCGACGACAAGGCGAACTATCGCGCCCCAGTCATGCGCCAACTGGCGCGGCTGAAGGACTACAAGCTGGTCAAGATTTGCGACATGACCTTCGATCGCTACATGGAATATGCGACGAACTGCCGGTTTTCGGTGTCGTTCGGCGAAGGTTTCGATGGCTATGTGGCGCAGCCGATCTACCAGGGCGGGATCGGTCTGGCGCTTTATACCGACGAATTTTTCCCGGATGATTCCTATTGCCAATTCGACAATTTCTTCTCGAGCGAGGAAGAAATGATCGAACAGATCGTTCCGACGATCCGTCGCCTTGAAGCCGACCAGGCGGCCTATGAAGAACTCAATCGCCAGCTGCGGGCCAAGTGGGATGAGCTGTATGACTATGACGACTATGTCGCCCGCATCGGCCAGCTGATCGCGAAGGACTACGAAATCTTTCCCGCCTCGTGAACGGACCTATCCCCGCAGCACCTTGGCCAGGCGGTTGAGCAGTGCGCGGGGGCCCTTCCTGCGGCGTGGGGGCTTCACCACCTCGCCCAGATAGGTGTTGGCGCGGGGTTGTCCGTCCTCGGCTGACACCGGGCTGCGCAGTTGCAGCCGCCCAAGCGCCTCGTCCGAATAGGCCGGCGTATAGTAGATGCAGTCTTCGAAATAGTAATGGGTCACTTGCGACCAGCGGGTCAGGCGTGGATCGGTTTGGGGGCTGCCGCCGTGCAGCAGGTTGGCGCACCACACCAGGGCCTGCCCCTTGCGCGCTTCGAACGAACGCAGTTGCGCTCCGCTGGCTTCGATCAACGCATCCCAGGCTTCGGTATAGGGCGTTTGCGCCGAATCCAGCTCACCGCCAAACCCGCGCCGTCCGATCAATCCGTTGGTCATGATCGGCCAACGGTGAGATCCGGGGTAGTAGAACAGGGGGCCGGCTTCTGGTCCGACGTATTCCATCGCTACCCAGACGCCGCACATGAAGCGTTCCGGCAGGCTGGAAAAGTGGACGGCATCCGAATGAGCCGCCTGCTGGGTTCCAACCGGGAAGTTCAGGGTCTGGAACGGAAAGGCCTGGCGGCCCCACAGCTTGGTCAGCAACGCGATGATTCCCGCGTTCGCAGCGATCGCCTGCACGTCCTGATCGAACGTCCAGGCATCCTGGATCCGCCGCTCCGCCAGCGTCTTGTCGGCTTCGGGATCATCGAACGCGATGCCGAAACGCGGCGCCAGCCTGGCCTTGATGCGTTCGATCCGGGCGTCGATCTCGGGGTCGGGGAAATCCAGCACGGCAAAGCCATGCTCGTGCAGTTCGCTGGCAATCCGCGCTTCTTCGGCGCTCAGCTCCTGGCTCCGCATCAGGTCTGAGAAGAGCGGGGATTCGATCAGCGGCAGGCCAGGAAACGGATTGATCACAGATACTTGCTCCCGCAAGGTTGACGCAACAGCCTAACGGGCTTCGCGCCGGCTTAGTAGCGCAATCAGCCTTGATGAGGGCAGAATCTTTCGCGCAGCATCCGCCAGGCTCGGCCCGTGCCCTTCGGTGCGCGCCACACGTCGCGCAGGATGGCGTTGAAGTCGCGCTTCACCGTGCTGCGATCGTCGAGCTGGCAATAGACCTCCCAGAAGGCGTCGGCACCCAGGGCGCGAGGCATGTTCCACACCCCGTGATAGCCAAAGCAGCCGGTCAGTTCATTGGTCCGCTCTGCCGCGAAGCGGTCCGCCACGGCGCGGGGGGCGAACCGGACTCCTTGCTCTTCCAGCCAGGCCCGGTTGGTGCGTCCGATCGCCGTATCCTCCGGGTGCTTCGCGATGAACCCCGGGTCCCGGCAGAGTTCCACCAGGCGCCGGCTGCGCAGCGAGAAGCCGCCGTTGCCGACGTCGAACCCGTCGTCGAACTGGGGCCAGCTGGCGCCGATGTAGTCATAGCCGAGAAACGCGGCGTCCCAGGCTTGCGGGTCGAGCACGTGCCCGTCCCATTGCATCACCAGGCAATGCGAAGTGTCGAAGTGATCGGCGAGGCTATGCAGGAGAAAGCGGGAATATTGCTCTGAGGACCCGATCCGGGGGATTTGCACGATCTCGATCCGGGGGTCGGCGGATCGTATGTCGGCATCGGTCAGCAACTTGCAGGCAGCAAAGTCGATGCTGGCTAGCGACACTTCCAAGGCGCGCAGAGTGGCCGCGACGTTGATCGAAGTGACGGCGAAAACTGTTACCTGAGGCAGGCTGAGGCGGGAAAACTGGTTCATCGCAAGTGCCTATAACCTCACCACGAAATGTTCGCTGAACCGGCTGAGCTGCGGATGGTGGAACGGGTCACCTTCGCCGTCGATGTCGCCGGTGCCCCAGCGCAGTTTGAGCATCGCCAGTTCATTCGCCAGCCGCGCCGCGCCCACCGGATCGCGGTCGAACCCGCGCGACACCGATTCGTGGTGGATCAGCGTTGCGCGCGGCTCGTACAGCGATTGCCAGCCCTGCCGGTTGAGCCGCATGCACAGATCGACATCGTTGAACGCGACGGCGAATGCCGCTTCATCGAGACCGCCGACCGCTGCGAAACTGGCGCGACGCACCACCAGGCACGCTGCGGTGACCGCCGAGACGAATTGCGGCAGGGCATGGCGGCGGAAATAGCCCTCCTCATCCGGTCGCAGCAGCCGGTGGGCATGCGCCGCACCCCCGCAAATCCCCAGTACCACACCTGCATGCTGGATGCGTCCATCGGGATAGAGCAGCTGCGCGCCAACCGCGCCGACCTCTGGCCGGATAGCCTGCCCGACCATGATCGCCAGCCAGTCGGGCGACAGCATTTCGATATCATTGTTGAGCAGGCACAGCAGTTCCCCGGTCGCCAGTTCTGCCGCCCGGTTGTTCAGGCGCGAGAAGTTGAACGGGCCATCGTCCCGCAGCACGCGGTGACGTCGGGGATCGAGGCTGGCGAGATAGTCCAGCGTTGCCGGATCGTCGCTGCCATTGTCGAGCACGATCACTTCGAAGTCGGGATAGTCGGTCCGGGCCAGCCCTTCGAGGCAGGTCCGCAGCAGGTCAACCCGATTGCGGGTCGGCACGATGACCGAGACCTTCGGTTGCGGCACGTCGGGCGGCACGATCAGCGGCGCGCTGCGCGGCGCCTGGCGAAGGCGGCGATGATGCAGCACGTGCGCGATGCGCCAGGGCGTTCCGGCCCGTGTCGCCGCCCGGACCAGGACAGTCGCCCAGTTTTCATCGGCCGTCACCACCTGATCCGCGGTAGCAGACCGGACGATGCAGGCATGGGTCAGGTAATCGTGGTAGCCGAACAGCTCGGAATTCCAGCTTGGCTTGAAATGCGGCGAGTGACGTCGGCCCTGCGCATCCAGCAGATCGTCGTCGGCGTAGATTGCGCAGATCGCCGGATCGGCCGCCGCAGCCTGGCGGCGATAGACATCTCCGGCTCCCGGCGCGAGCAGGTCGCCCGCGCCAAGCGGCATCAGCCAGGTATTGCGGTCTCCTTGCGGTGCCGCCGCCAGCGGTTGGCTGTGATCCACGGCAATCGCGGCACAGCCTTCGCGCTCGGCACTTAGCATGGTCTCCCGCTGGCCAGGTCCCGCAGCCACCAATGCCACGATCCGGACAGTGGCACTGCCGCCGCGCGGAAGCGGGGGTTCGTCGAGCAGCCATAGGCGGTAGGCATGCCGCGATGCCGAAAGCAGGGGGGCGAACTGCGCGCGTGAGCGCACGCGCTTGCCCAGAATTCTCCACCACAAGGCTTTGAGCCAGGCGCGCGGAGCCAGACGTGCGGCGTCGAGATGGGTCACCAACGCCAGCCACCCTCGCCCGCCCGGCACGCATGGGTGGCCCTGCTTTGCTCCCTGCTCCTGCATTAGGCGTTGCGATAGCGCCTGGCTGGCCGGCAGCAAGGCCAAAACACTGCTTGCAGGCCGTGGCCGGCGATGATTGCCATTATTCGCCCGTCATGACGCCGCGCAGATAGCGCCCATAGTCCGACTTGCCGAGTTCGGCGATCAGGCGCTCCATGCCGGCTTCGTCGATGAAGCCCTTGCGAAAGGCGATTTCCTCGGGGCAGGCGATCTTGAAGCCCTGCCGCTTTTCCAGCACGCGCACGAATTCGGCTGCGTCGATCAGGCTGTCGGGAGTGCCGGTATCGAGCCAGGCAAAGCCCCGACCCATGATTTCGACCGCGAGTTCACCCCGCTCGAGGTAGATCCGGTTGACGTCGGTGATTTCCAGTTCGCCGCGCGGCGATGGCGTCAGATTTGCCGCGATGTCGACCACTTGTTCGTCATAGAAGTAGAGCCCGGTCACTGCCCAGTTGGACACCGGAACGCTCGGCTTTTCCTCGATCGAGAGGGCCTTCATCTCCTTGTCGAACCCGACGATGCCATAACGCTCGGGGTCGTTGACGTGATAGGCAAAGACGCTGGCCCCACGCTTGCGGCTGGCCGCCCGCTCGAGCAGTTCCGGCAGGCCGTGGCCGTGGTAGATATTGTCGCCCAGGATCAGCGCGGATTGTTGCCCTGCCACGAAGTCAGCACCGATGATATAGGCCTGCGCCAGGCCATCCGGCGAAGGCTGCTCGGCATATTCGAACTGCATGCCCCACTGTGCGCCATCACCCAGCAAGGCACGAAAAGCGGGGAGGTCGCGCGGAGTCGAGATGATCAGCACTTCGCGGATGCCGGCCAGCATCAGGGTCGAGAGCGGATAGTAGATCATCGGTTTGTCGTAGATCGGCATCAGCTGCTTCGAGACCGACAGCGTCATGGGGTAGAGGCGGGTCCCGCTTCCCCCGGCCAGGACTATTCCCTTCATCGTGTTCTTCCTGCTTGTGATGGTCAACTTGGGGGCAGCAAGCGCTTCAGGACAGCGTCCAGGGCATCATGCCAGTCGGGCAGGACGACGCCATGGATCCGGGCGATCTTGCTGCAATCGAGCCGTGAATTGGCGGGGCGTGCGGCGGGGGTGGGGTATTGCGCCGAGGCGATCCGCCGGACCTGGGCTGACGGCCCCCCTATCCCCTTGCTCATGGTGAAGATCGCTTCGGCAAAGTCGGCCCAGCTGGCCGTGCCCGAGGCGCTGAGATGAAAGATGCCGCGCCGCGCCGGATCGCTGTCCGCTGCAAGGTTGGCCGCTACTGCCAGGATCCCGTCAGCCAGGTCGAGCGCGCTGGACGGATTGCCGATCTGATCCGCCACGACCCCGATTTCCTCGCGGTCAGCCGCAAGCCGTAACATGGTCTTGACGAAATTGGTGCCGAACGGGCTGTAGACCCACGCCGTCCGCAGCACGGCACTGTTCCCCGGGTGAGCAGACAGTACGGCTTGCTCTCCCGCCAGCTTGGACTCTCCGTAGACGCCCAGCGGGGCGACTGGATCGTCCTCGCGATAGGGTTGGGTCGCCGTGCCGTCGAACACATAGTCGGTCGACAGGTGGATCAAGGGCACGTTCAGCTGGTTTGCTGCCCGCGCCACTGCCTCGGCTCCAGCTGCGTTCAGGGCGAAGGTTTGTTCGCGCTCGCTTTCAGCCAGGTCCACCTGGGTGAAAGCGGCGGCAGAAACAACGGCGTCCGGCTTTGCCGCGATCACTTCGCGCAGCACCGAGTGCGGATCGAGGAGGTCCAGTTCCGGCCGTCCGATCGCAACGATCTCGTGCCCGGCCAGTGGGCCGCGCTCGCGCAGACAGGAAACGACCTGCCCGGACTTGCCGGTTACTGCGATCCTCATTTGGGCTTCTCGGCGGCCAGCCCCAGGCGCTGGCCGTCATAACGCTCGCGCAGCGGCCGCCACCACCATTCATTGTCGAGGTACCAGCGCACGGTCTTCTCGATGCCGCTGTCAAAATTTTCCTCGGCCCGCCAGCCCAGTTCGGTTTCCAGCCGGGTCGCGTCGATGGCATAGCGGGCGTCGTGCCCCGGCCGGTCGGTGACGAATTCGATCAGGCTTTCCCGGGGGGCGTTACCGGGCACCAGGCCATCAAGGACCGTGCAGATGCGGCGGACAACATCGATATTCCGGCGCTCGTTGCGACCGCCGACATTGTAGGTTTCCCCCGGACACCCGCGTTCGACGATAAGGTCCAGGGCGCGGGCATGGTCATCGACATAGAGCCAGTCGCGGACATTCTCGCCCTTGCCGTAGACCGGCAGTGCCCGTCCCGCGAGCGCATTGAGAATGGTCAGCGGGATCAGCTTTTCCGGGAAATGGTACGGGCCGTAGTTGTTGGAGCAATTGCTGACTACCACCGGCAGGCCATAGGTCCGCTGCCAGGCCTTGGCGAGATGGTCCGATGCGGCCTTGGACGCCGAATAGGGCGAGCTCGGATCGTAGGGCGTGGTCTCGGTAAACAGACCTTCCTCACCAAGCGAGCCATAGACCTCATCGGTGGAGACGTGCAGGAACCGGAAGCTGTCCTTCGCCGCCCCGCTCAACCCGTTCCAGTACTGGCGGGCCGCATCGAGCAGCGTGAATGTGCCAACCACGTTGGTCTGCACAAAATCCGCCGCGCCGGTGATCGAGCGATCGACGTGGCTTTCTGCGGCCAGGTGCATGACCCGGTCGGGGGCGAATTCGGCAAAGGCCTGCGCCATGGCAGCCGCATCGCAGATATTGGCCTTGAGGAACCGGTGGTTGGCCGCGCCTTCGACCGCCTTGAGCGAAGCTTCGCACCCGGCATAGGTCAGCGCGTCGATCGTGAGCACTTCGTATCCGCGGTTCAACACCAGGTGACGGACCAGAGCCGAGCCGATGAAGCCGGCGCCGCCGGTGACAATTACGCGCATGTGGTCATTCGCTCCAGGCAAATAGGGCGGGGAGGTCGGCCAAGGCGGGCAGGCTGCGATCCTTGGCGGATAGAGTGGATGGATCGGCCAGTTCGGGCCAGGTCACGCCGATCACCGGGTCGTTCCAGGCCACTCCCTTGTCACATTCGGCAGAATAGTAGCCGGTGACCTTGTACGAGATCATCGTGTTGTCCGCCAACGAACAGAACCCGTGGGCGAAACCCGGCGGAATCCACAATTGCTGGCCGTTCTCCGGAGTCAGGGTTTCGGCCACCCAGCGCCCAAATGTCGGCGAACCGCTGCGCAAGTCTACCGCTACGTCAAACAGCGCACCGGCCGTACAGCGGACCAGCTTGCCCTGGACCTGCGGCGGGGTCTGGAAATGCAGGCCCCGGATCGTTCCTGCCCTGGCGCTCAGGGATTCATTGTCCTGCACGAAGTCAAACTGGCCGCAATGTTCGAAAAATTCATCCGCGCGAAATATTTCGGCGAAATAGCCTCGTTCATCGGTGAACCGATGCGGGACAAACAGCTTGACGCCGTCAATGTTGTACGACCGGATTTCCATTTCGTGATGTTGCCTCACTCGGCGGCAGATGTCAGCTATTTTACGGCTTGCACTGCAGTGGTTACGGTCAGGATCGGGGTGAACAACTGGCTGATCAACTGCATCAGCTTGCCGGGCTGATTGGAAGCGGCATTGCCGAAATAGAGCACGTCCTTGTCCTTCATGACAAAGCGCTGCGCGAGGAAGTAGGTTCCCGCCTTCATCATGTTCATGTGATAGACCTTGGGCACCTGGTTGCCTTCCGCGTCGCGTTCGTAGCGGAACAGGAAGATCGCTGCCGGATCGCCGATGTTGGGGTTGACGCCTCCCGCTGTGGCAATTGCTTCCGCGACCGAGACCGAGGACTTGCTGAAGGGAAACTGCGCGACGGCGCCCGATGCGCCAAGCACCGAATAGGTGCGCGGCTCGTTGATCAGGACCAGACGGTCGCCCGGCGCGATCCGCATGTCGAGCGCTGGCTTGTCGACCAGATCGTTCAGCCGGACGTCAAAGAGCTCGTCGCCCCGGAATACCCGGGCGAGCAAATCCTTGGTATTGCCGCGATAGCCGCCGGCCAGCGCAATCACGTCGGTCAGGCGTTCCTTGTTGGTCTGCAGCACAAGCCGCCCGGGCTTGCCGACCTCCCCCCCGACGATGATGCTGTTGGTGATCGCTTCGCTCAGGTTGATCAGGACCTGCGGATTCTGGGACATCCCGCTCAGCGATGAACGCACCATCCCTTCAACTTCGCGGATCGTATGCCCGGCGACCGGCAGTAGCCCGGCATAGGGCAGGCGGATGTAGCCGGCGTCGTTCACTCGCACTGGCGGAAGTCGCTGCACCTGAACGCCCGGCAATGCCTGCCCCAGGGTTGCGCTGGCGCCATTCGCGAACAGCGAAACGCCTGCTTCATAGATATTGACTTCCAGCACGTCGCCAGGCCCGATCAGGTCAGTTGGCAGGATCGCTGGGTCCTGTGCCGGCACTACGGGGGCAACATTGCCGGGCGGGACCGGAATGTCGCCAGCCGTCTGCACGTGAACCAGCTGGATCGGCAGATTTGCATCTCCGGCCTGGACCGACTTCTCGATCTGTCCGCGGGTCGGCCCATTGGTCGGCAGCGTTGAACAGCCGGCCAGCCCTGTCAGCAGGGCCAAGGAGATGAATTTTGTGAGTTGCATTGCAGATCGGATCCGGGGGACTTGCAGTTTGACACGGCGTCTTAGCATTGCGTTCTGATCATGGCCAATAGTCTTGTCTGCAATTGTTTAGCCATTGCAAACAAACTACTTGTTCATGTTCAAGGCTTGTTCAGAAGATCACAGCATCGGCTTGTCCAAAGGCTTGCGCGCGAAAAGTTCGAAACCAGCCGCAATCACTTCCTGGTTGTCCTGCGACAGCTGCTGGAATTCGGTCCACAGCGGACTGTTTCGGTTCGCCGGATTGCGCCAGATTTCAACCAGTTCTCGGATCGGCCTAGCCATGAAGCGTTCGGCTGCTTCGCCCGAAAGTTCCTGGCGCAGTGCATTTTCGGCCTCTGAAGCCACCCAGGCCAGTGTGTGGTTCGGGCAGAAATTCTCGGAAACGTGGAGCTTGTCGGTTTCGAAGTTCGAGAACCAGTTCTCCAGGCCGTACCGCGTGCAGTTGTAGAAGTGGTATGGCTTCTCATGCAGCGGTTGCAGGAAGGCGGTGCGCACGTGCAGCCGTCCGCCTGGCTTCAGCACGCGGTGCAGTTCGGCCGCGACCTGAACCGGATCACGATAGTGCTCGAATGCGTTCATCACCACGATCGCATCGAACACCGCATCGTCGAACGGCAACTGGTGCGCATCGCCGACCACGTCGGTGTGGCGGAACACAGCGTATTCCATTTCGACCACGTGATCGAACTTTTCGCGCGAACCGCCCGCGCTGAGGTTGAGCACCCAGCCCCTGGTTTCGCGAATCACGGCGAGCGCCTCGTCAGGCAGTTCGTTGCTGATATGATCGCTTGCCATCACTTGCGGATCGGTCAGTTCGCGCGACATGCTGGGGCGGCCGGCCACGATCGGCCAGCGGACCATGCCATCGTGGCTGATCAGGGCGCTGCGGCTTTCGTCGTAGCCAAGCTTTTCGCCGCTGAGCGGGCAGCGCATGATCGGCAGCAACTTGTCCAGCCGGGTCAAGTCCTGATCGCGCGTAACCCGCGAATCCGCCAGCAAGGGGTAGCGCCTGGTTTCGGTATCGACCAGCGCGACCCAGGGATGGCGCCGCTTGAAGTCGCGGTTCAGCGAACGGTAGTTGTTGTCGACCACCGTCTGGCTCTTCATCATCGACACTTCGTGCACCCGGTATTCGGCCAGCGCTTCGGGATACCATTCCCCCGCAAGGCCCATTTCCGCGATCCTGACCCAGAAGTCGTAGTCTTCCCAGCCGTAGCGAACGTGGACATAGCCGCCAACGATCGCCCAGGCCTCTTTCGACACCAGGGCCATGGCGTCGACGTAGTTGCCGGCGGCATAGCGCTGCGCGCTGTAGGGCACGTCCGACATCTGCGCCGTCGATGCCCCGAAATGCTGGATCGTGGGATAGACATAGGCCGCACCGCTGCGCTTGATCGCCGCAAGCAGTCGTTCGCAGCAGGCCGGGCGCAGCCGGTTGTCGGCATCGAGCGGCAGGACATAAGGTGTGTCAGCCGCGTCGAACCCCGAATTCCGGCACAGGCCCAGACCGTAATTGGCATTGTTCTGCAGCACGGCAATGCGGTTGAACCGGTCGGCATTGCGCCGCGCCCAGGCCAGCGCGACGTCAAGCGAGTTGTCGGTCGAGAACCCGTCGACGATCACCAGGTCGAGCGTTGCCAGGGTCTGCGCGCGCACCGAATCAAGCGTTTCCACGACCAGGTCGGCATAGTTGTAGAGCGGGATGATCACGGTCAGTTCGGGATCGCCGCCCTTGTCCTGTTCGAACATGGTGGTCGATGAATAGACTGCCGGGCGGGTGATCGGCTTGACGGCATTGGTCGCGCTCAGCGCGAACCCGCGCGCCGCCGGGGTGCCGCCGCGCAGCTGGTCGAGGACGCAGCCGAAATCAAGCGCGCGGCGGCGCGGGCCGAACCGCCCCAGCGCCTGCAGGTAGGCCGCCCGGCCGATCCGCGCACGCAGTTCGGGATCCAGCACCAGCTGCTTCAGGCTGGCGTACCAGTCATCCCCGCTGACCGCGAGGAAGCCGGTTTCACCATGGATCATCGAATCGCGGAACGGCCCGGTCGGCGAAGCCACGGTCGGACAATCGACCAGCCCGGCTTCGAAGAACTTGAGCTGGCTTTTTGCCTCGCAGAACGGATTACCGACTTCCAGCGGCGCCAGGTTGATGTCGAACCGGGCCATTTCGGTTGGCAGGTTGGCGAACGGCTGCAGCGGCCGCCACTCGATCTGCTGCTCCAGCCCGGCGAGTTCGGGATACTCCTCGATATCGACCAGCGGCGTTCCATCGCCGGGCGTGCGGAACAGCACGAGGCGGCATTCGGGATGTTCGCGCAGGATCCTGCAGATCCCGCCCATCGCCATGGCGAGGTCTTTCTGGTGGGTGCGCGATCCCCCGGCATAGCCCATGCGCACCAGGCCGTCGCGCCGCTTGGCCCAGGCCCGGGCGGACTTGCGCGCCAGGTCGTGGACCTGCTGGCTGAAGCCGTTGGGATTGACCCAGGTGGTCTTGCCGCTCCACCGCAAATGAAAGGCGAGCTGGTCTGTCGTTGTGAAGCACAGGTCCGCGGCAAGCATGGTGGTGCGGACCTGGTTATAGAATGCCTGCACGCCGCTTTCGTCCAGCGCTTGCGAGCGGATGCCGTCTATGAATTGCAGTGTCGCCAGCCGCGGTTCGGTCATCAGGTCGTCGCAATCGAACACCACCTGGCGGCCGCGCTGGTTGGCCTGTTCGATGGCCTCGGCGATCACCGCGTTCCATGGGGCACGCCAGATCACCAGCACGTCGTGGCCGGTCGCCTCGTCGATCCGGTTGGCAAGCTCCTCGACCTTCATCCAATCCGCGCGCCAGCCATTGGCACGGGCGGCTTCGACGTAGTTGAGCACCCGGTAGAAATTGCCGGGCGATTCCGGTTCGCCCGAAACGAACATGATGCTTGGCACATCGCCCGCCGCGACCGCCACTGTCTTGATCGCCCGGCTCGCAGGCCGTGGCGGTGGGGGCGGCGGCGGTGCCGCTACCCGCACCGGCGCGGGTTCCTTGGGCGCGGTCTTGGCCGGCGCTGGGTTAAACGCGGCAGGCGGCGGCACCGCGAAAGCATTGCGGCCCTCGCGGGCGCCATGCTGGAGATAGTGCACCAGCGGATCCAGCCCGACCTGGGCGACATCGGGGTAGGCGGCAAGATAGCGGCGCGCGCTAAAGCGCGGTCCCGGATCGAACCCGCGGTGCGTGCCTTCCCGCAAATAGTGAAGCAGCGGATCGCTCAGCGCTGCGGCATCGACCGGGTTGTTGTCGATATACCAGTTGCCGTCGAACAGGTCCGAACCGCGCAGCAGGTCGGCATGCTTCTGCAGGGTCCGCAGCTTGCGCTGGCCCAGTCGCGAGAACCGCACCGGGGCGGCCAGGCTCTGCCGGGGGCCGGAGGTCAGCGCAGCGAGCGCATCGGCGGGCAGCGGCTCGCCGTCGATCCTGCGCCCTTCGTGCCGGCCGTGGATGAGGTAGTGCAGCAGCGGATCCCAGCCTTCCGCCGCGACATCCGGGTAACGCTCAAGGTATTTGCGCCCCGAAAAGTGCGGACCCGGTTCAAAGCCCTGCCCGGCTCCGTAAGTCACGTAATGCAGCGCGGCATATTCGCGAATGGCCAGCCCGCCGGCATTGTTGCGGATGTACCAGTCGGGATCGAGCAGGCCTGAGGCGCGAATCAATTGCGCCCGCTTGAGCTGGTCATGGGCCCGCTTCTGGCGGCGGCGCAGGATCGGGAGCCAGTCAAGGCCGGCGAGCTGCCAGTCGGCGTCGGCCTGCACCGCGCGTGGTGCGGGCGCCTCTACTGCCACAGCGACTGGCGGACTCTCGGGCACGGCTGCGGAAACCGCCGTGCCATTGAGCGATTCGATCGTTCGACGCATCTCGGCCGCGCGTGCATCAGCGCGTTCCTGCACAGTCCTGGCGAGCGCATTTTCCGCTTGCAGTCTGCGCACTGTGGCAGCGAGCTCCTGCAGTTCCGCTTCAAGTTCAGCCGCGGATCGATTGCCGGTCATGTCGTTCCTGTGTGGTGTTCTGGGCCGACACGGTCGGCGATGAAGTTCGTTGTCCGGTCATTGGCTTACTATCGGGCGAGGTCAAGCAATGACACATCCGTGGCCAGCCCGATCACCCGTTCGCCGCGCTCCCAATCGAGTGCGATGCGGGGGTGTGCGTAGGGATCGCGCGCGAATCGGTCGCCCCAACGCTTCGCCATGCAATCCAGTTCGCGGCGTTCGCGCAGGGCCTTGGCGGAATTGGCGGGGTCGCTGCGCGAGGCGCCTTCAAGGTGGTAAAGCGGTGCGAACGGTGTGCAGACGTTGCGATAGCCCCGCGCATCGACCTTCAGGCAAAGATCGACGTCCTGAAAGCTGACTGCCAGTGAGTGCTCGTCAAAGCCGCCTACCCGGTCGAACAACTCGCGCCGGATCGCCAGGCAGGCCCCGGTCACTGCCAGGTAGCTGCGCAGTCCGGCCAGCTGGGCATCGTTGCCAGGGTGATCGTCGCGGCGCTGGCGAAACACATGCATGGCCAGTGGCCCCGGTTTCAGCACGATCCCGGCATGCTGGACAGTTTGATCGCCATAGAGCAACCGCGCACCGACGCAGCCGACATCGGGCCGGACTGCATTGGTCACCAGCTCGTGCAGCCATTGGCCATCGATCACTTCGATGTCGTTGTTCAGAAACAGCAGGATTTCGCCGCGAACTTGCCGGACGCCCTGGTTGTTGATCCGCGAGAAATTGAACGGCCCCGGGGATGGCACGATGCGGAACCGCGGATCCTCGACCAGCTTGGCGAACAAGGCTGCGGTTTCAGGCTCGACGCTGTCGTTGTCGAGGATCAGAACTTCGAAGTTGCTGTAGGCCGTGTGCGCCTGGAGTCCGGCGGTGCAATTGCGCAGCAGGTCGGCTCGGTCGCGGGTCGGGATCAGGATGCTGACGAGCGGCTCGGGGCTGGGCAGCGGCCAGTGCACCCGGTTGACCCACGGGATCATGGGGGCCGGGGAGACCGCAACCGCGCAACCTGCCAGCTGCGTTGCTGCGCGGCCCGCGACGGCTCGCGCTGCCGCGTGGTATTCCGCGACCTGGCCGCGAGCGGCGTCCAGTTCCGGTGCGCCGGGAATGCGACGATGACAGGCAACGATGGGCAAGTGCCGGATCGCCGCAGGCGAGGCTGCGAAAGCGACGCGGCAATTGAGGTCGTATTCCTGCGCCGGCGCAAAATCGGCCACCAGTCCGCCGACCGACTGCACCAGCGCGCGGCGCAGCAGGCACAGCCGGCCAAGCAAGTCACGGCCGAGCTGGGCATCGGGATCCCACCCGGTCTTGAAGCGCACCTGGCCCGCTCGCCCGTCGCCATCACGCCAACCCTCGTCGGTATAGGCGATGTCGATCGCGTCGCCTTGCGACAGCAATTCGGCCAACAGTGCCAGTCCGGCTGGTTCGAGGACGTCGCCGGGCGAAAGGAAGCCGACGAATTCACCGCCTGCCGCGCGCAGCGCCGCTTGCTGCAGCTCGGCCCGGGTTTCCGCCGGAAATCCGCGCAGCTCGATCCCGGGCGGCGTCCCCGCGTCATCGAGCAGGCGTTGCACCGCACCGATCCGGTCGTCGGCAACCGCCACGATCACCTGAAGACGGGGCAGTTCGATCGCGGCCAGCGAGGCCAGCGTGGGGCGCAGCACGGGCTCCTCGCTCTGCGCTGCGCAGACAATCAGCGTGATCGGCGGGACTGACCTGGACGGCAGCAAGGCAGGGGCGACGATTTTGGCCTGATCGCCCTGCGGCTGGGCAAGGCCATCGACAGCACAAGCCTCATGCCAGGCAGCCAGTCGTCCCAGATCGATATCCACGCCTGCTCCAGTCCGCCGTGCTGCTGCTAGCTGTCGGCTATCCTATTGGCTGGTCAAGGCGTCAAGAGCGAAGGGAGTGGCCGGAAAATCAATCGCCTGCATTCGTTGGGCACTTGCGGCGGCGCGATGCCCCTGGCCCAGAATCCCCGATTTTGACTGGCAGTGCCGGGCCGGATTGGTTAAGAGCCCGCAATCCCGAGATCAGGTGATCCCAGCGGTGCCCCGGTCTGCGGACGCGAAGGAACGAGAAAGTGCAGGACCCCAGGCATCGCAATACGATGATGGATGCAAGTTCGATCGCGGCCTACCGTGACGAATATGCCGCCACGCTTGCCGATGCGGTCCGCAAGGTCGATCCGGCGATGATCGAGCAGGCCTGCACCGCGATCGAACGCGCCGCGCGGGATGGACGCCGGGTGCATGTCATCGGCAATGGCGGATCGGCCGCAATCGCCGACCACTTGTGCTGCGACTGGACCAAGGGCACGGCCTGCGAGGGCCACCCGGTGATCCGCACCCAGTCGCTCACCTCGAACGTGGCGCTCTATTCGGCGATCGCCAACGATTACGGCTTCGAAAAGGTCTTTTCGCGCCAGATCGAGCTCTTTTGTGAAGCCGGGGACGTCCTGATCGCGATTTCTTCGTCCGGCAACAGCGAAAACATCCTGCAGGCCGTTGCGGCAGCCAGGGCATCCGGGGTGTTCGTGGTCGGCATGTCGGGGTTCACCGGGGGCAAGCTAGCCGCCGCCTGCGATGCCTCGATCCACGTGGCGGCCTCGAACTATGGGATCGTCGAAGACGGGCACCAGGCGATCATGCATATCATTGCCCAATTCATCGCGGCGCGGCGCGATCTGGCCGTTTCCTGACCATGCGCCCGCGGTGACCCGCCGCTTGCTGAATAGGTGAATGACAACGTGAGGATCCTCGTTACCGGCGGCGCCGGGTTCATCGGAAGCCACCTCTGCGATGCGCTGATCGAGCGCGGGCATGTGGTCGTGGCGATCGACAACCTGTCGCTCGGCCGGGAAAGCAACGTCGCGCACTTGCGCCAGCATCCGGGGTTCACTCTCGTCGTCGGAGACGTCCTCGACCCGCAGTGCTTCACCCCCTTGGTGCGGGACGGCGCGTTCGACTGCGTGTTCCACATGGCGGCCAATTCGGACATTGCGCGTTCGCACGCGGCCCCTTCGGTCGATCTCGACCAGACCTTCCTGACCACGTTCCGGGTGCTCGAAGCGATGCGCACCGCCGGGATCGGCAAGCTGGTCTTCGCCTCCACCTCGGCAATCTACGGCGAGGCCGGCGGCGAAGTGGGGGAAGACCATGGCCCGCTCAGCCCGATTTCCCACTATGGCGCGGCCAAGCTGGCGTCCGAGGCGTTCATTTCGTCATTCGGCGAGAACTACGGCATCCAGAGCTGGATCACCCGCTTTCCCAACGTCGTCGGGGGGCGGGCGACCCACGGCGCGGTTTATGACTTCATTCAGCGCCTGATTGCCGATTCCAGCCACCTGCGGGTGCTGGGTGATGGAACGCAGGTGAAGCCCTACCTCTATGTGACCGATCTTGTCGGTGCGATGCTTTACGTCTTCGACCATGCGGACGCGCGGACCAACATCTTCAACGTCGGCGTGACAAGCGCCACCACGGTGGCGGACATTGCCAGGTTCGTGCTGGATGAAGGCGGGCTTGCCGCGCCGATCGAATATACGGGCGGTGATCGCGGCTGGATCGGCGATGTGCCGAAATTCGCCTATGATGTCTCGCGGATCAGCCAGCTCGGCTGGTCGGCCAGCATGACCTCGGACCAGGCGGTGCGCGCGGCTGCAAGGGCGATCTGGGCCGAATCGCGGTGAAGGTCGTCATTCTGTGCGGCGGCAAAGGGACCCGGCTTGGCCTGGGCGATTTGCCCAAGCCGATGGTCCCGATCGACGGGGTCCCGCTGCTGGAGCGGCTCGTCACCCAGGCCGCGGCGCAAGGTCTGTGGGACTTCCTGTTCCTGGCCGGGCACGGGGCAGAGCATATCCAGCGCCACTTTGGTGACGGATCGCGCTGGGGCGTGACGATCGAGCATGTGGTCGAGGCGGAGCCGCTCGGCTCGGCCGGTTGCTTTCTGCCGGTGCGCGGCCGCCTCGACCAGCCGTTCGTCGTTCTCTACGGCGATATCCTCCACGATGTTGACCTGGCTGCTTTCGCCCGGTTCGGGCAGGCGCGGGGCGGCGCCGGGACCCTGTTCGTCCACCCCAACGACCATCCCCACGACAGCGATCTGGTCGAAGTGGACGAAGGTGGGCGGATCATCGCGTTCCATTCCAAACCGCACCCGCCCGGCACCTGGCTGCCCAACCTGGTCAGCGCGGCGATCTACTATCTCGATCCTAGCGCCCTTTCGGCGATCCCGGCTGCGGGGCCGAGCGACTGGGGCCACGACGTGTTTCCCGCGCTGGCCGCGCGCGCGCCGCTCTTTGCCTATCGCAGCTGCGAATATGCCAAGGACATCGGCACTCCGGCGCGGCGTGAGCGGGCCGAACGGCACTTGCGCGAAGGTCGCGTCGCGCGCCTCAGCCTGCGCCATGCCAAGCCCGCCGTGTTCATCGACCGCGACGGCGTGATCAATGAAGAGTGCGGCGGCGTGCTCGATCCGGCGCAAGTCCGGCTCGTCCCCGGCGCGGCCGAAGCGATCCACGCGCTCAACCTGGCGGGCGTGCCCGCGATCTGCGTCACCAACCAGCCCTTCGTTGCCAAGGGCCAGCTCAGCTGGAGCGGCCTGCGCGCGGTCAACGCTGAGATTGACCGTCAGCTGGCCCAGGCGTGCGGCGCCTTCCTCGACGACCTGCGCATTTGTCCGCACCATCCGGAAACCGGCTGGGACGGGGAGGTCGCGGAACTCAAGATCGCGTGCGAGTGCCGCAAGCCGGGACCGGGCCTGTTGCTCGAAGCGGCGCGCTTTCACAACATCGACCTTGCGGCTTCGTGGATGATCGGTGATCGCTATGCCGATATCGCGGCGGGCCAGCGTGCGGGGACGCGCACCATACTGGTGCGGACCGGGTTTGGCGGCAGTGACCGCGCCAACCATGCGCTGAGCGCCGATCGCGAATGCGCGGATCTGCAGGCTGCGGTAGCGGCGATTCTGGGTGAGACGGAATGATCATTTCACGCACACCGTTGCGAGTAAGCCTGGTCGGCGGCGGGACAGACCTGCCTTCGTTCTACCGGCAGCATGGCGGCGCCGTGCTGAGCATGTCGGTCAAGAAATACGTCTATCTGTCGATGCACGCGTATTTCAAGGGCTCGGGCTTCATCCTCAAGTACTCCGAGATCGAGCAGGTCGAAACGCGCGAAGCGATCCGGCACCGCATCATCCGCCAGATCTTTTCCGACTACGGGATCGACAGCGTCGATTTCAATTCCAGCGCGGATGTGCCGGCCGGGACCGGACTGGGCTCGTCCAGCGCCTTCACGGTCGGACTGATCAATCTGTGCAACGCCTACAAGGGCCAATACGTCCCGAATTGGCGGCTCGCCGAACTGGCTTGCGAAGTCGAACTCGACAAGCTGGGTGAGCCGATTGGCAAGCAGGACCAGTATGGCTGCGCGCTGGGCGGGATCAACCTGATTGCGTTCAATCCGGACGATTCGGTCACGCACGAGGCCGTGCCGATCGGGCTGGAACAGCGTCGCAGGCTCGAAGACGGGCTCGTGATGTTCTATCTTGGCGGAACGCGCTCTGCCAGTGCGCTGCTGGTCGATCAGGCCAGTCGTGCTGCAAGCGATGCGCAAGTCATTGCCAACCTCAAGCAGATGGCTCGGCAGACCTATGACCTGCGCAGCGAGATTTGCCGCGATGTCGATGTGCTGGGCGAGTTTCTGCACGAAGGCTGGGAGCGCAAGCGCAGCCTCTCTGCCCAGGTCTCGAATCCGCTGATCGATGCAGCCTA
>CAZBMR010000050.1:0-23255 GCA_964492695.1 uncultured Lentimicrobiaceae bacterium | reverse complement strand
GAAAGATATCACCATCCATGAATGATGGTAAATAACGACCTAAATAAAGGAGTCAAAGGATTTTTTTGGCAGCAGCTTTCTGCAAATTGTAATGTACCCGCGGGAATGAGAGCCTGATCCCACAGTTGCGCTTTTCTGTGGCGGAGAACCTTCTGAAAATAATAAAGGGTTAAAAAAAAACTGACAACTGGGATGAAAAGCCCTCCTGACATATAGGCTTGAGCGCCAGGCGTTGGCAACAGCCATAAAAAAAGCCCGCTTCCAGACTGGAGGCGGGCTTTTAAATTAAGATCTTTTAAAAATGAATTATTCTGCAGCTGTTGGCGCGGGAGCAGCTGCTGCCATGGCGCCCAATTCTTTGTCAATGTGAAACATGCCGCCTTTTTCGTTGCCAATGAGGTTGATCTTATCGAGGATGGTGGCCATGGTGCTTTCTTCCTCAATCTGCTCATTGATATACCATTGCAAAAAGTTGCCGGTGGTATAGTCTTTCTCGCTCAGGGTCACTTCATACAGGTCGTTGATCGAGGCTGTGATGTATTGCTCGTGCTCCATCACCTGCTTAAAAACATGGCTCAGGCTTTCGAAGTGGTGCTCAGGTGCGGTGAGGGCCATGAGTGCAGCTTTGCCGCCCCTGTCGTTCACATAGTGCACAAACTTCAACTGATGCATGCGTTCCTCGTCAGCTTGCCTGTAAAGGAATGCAGCTGCACCCGGATAACCGTTCGATTCGCACCAAATGGCCATCGACAAATACAACCTCGAAGAAAATTCTTCGCGTTTAATCTGCTCGTTGATGGCTGATTCAACTGTTTTCTTGATCATAGTGGTTATTGTTTAAATTTTTCTAACACAATAAACAAACATCGCCTCATTTGGTTCAGCCTAGCCGAGGGCGTTGGCACCACCCACAATTTCAAGGATTTCCTTGGTGATGGCTGCCTGACGGGCTTTGTTATAGCTCAGCTTCAGCTCTTTGAGCATTTCGGTGGCATTGTCGGTGGCTTTGTGCATGGCAATCATACGGGCACCATGTTCGGCAGCAAAGCTGTCGAGGAGCATTTTATACACCTGCATTTTCAGGATGCGGGGTACAAGCACATCAATGATGGCCTGCTTGCCGGGCTCAAAGATGTATTCCGTTTGGTTCCAGTTGTCGTCATCGCTTCCCTCGGGCAGGGCCACAGGCAGAAATTGTTCCTCGGTGAGCACCTGATTTCCGGCATTTCGGAATTGGTTGTAAACGAATACGATTTTGTCAAACTTTGCTGCTTCAAACTGCATCATCAGTTTTTCGGCAATGGGGGCCACGTTGGTAAAATTCAGGTGATCGAAAATATGTACGTCGGCACCGATGATGTTGTAACGACGGTTTCTGAAAAACTCCTCACCCTTCTTGCCGATGCAAAACAGCGAAACCTTGCCGGCAGCCTGTTGGCTGGCGTAGTTCTCGCTGATGAGTTTGGCTGTATAGCGGATGATGTTGGTGTTGAAAGCCCCGCACAATCCCCTGTTGGAGGTCACCGGAATGATCAGGATGTTTTCTTCAGGACGCACCACCGTGTATTTGTCCTGCCCGGTGTTGGCCAGGCTGCCCGACAGATTCTGGAGCAGTTCGCCCAGCTTGGCAGCATAGGGGCGCATGGTGGTGATGGCATTCTGGGCCTTGCGCAGCTTGGATGCAGCCACCATTTTCATGGCACTCGTGATCTGTCGCGTGCTGTTGACCGATTCGATCCTGGTTCTTACTTCTTTTAGGTTTGGCATGCTTTATCGCTTTGAAACCAAGAGGTTATGATTCGTAGGTGCTGGCCACTGCCAGTGCCACTTCTTTCAGCCGGGCAACAATTTGGTTGTCGTATTTTCCGGCTTTCAGTGATTTAAGCAGGTCGGCATGTTTCTCGTCGAGCTCATGCAAAAACGATGTCTGGAACTTGTTTACCGACTTAATCGGGATGTTGCGCAGCAGGTTGTTCGTTCCGCAGAAGATGATGGCAATCTGATGCTCCACAGTGAGCGGGCTATATTGTGCCTGTTTCAGGATTTCGAGGTTGCGTTTACCTTTTTCGAGCACGGCCATGGTTGCGGCATCGAGGTCGGAACCAAATTTTGAGAAGGCTTCCAGTTCGCGGAACTGTGCCTGGTCGAGCTTGAGTGTGCCGGCCACCTTTTTCATGGATTTGATTTGTGCATTACCGCCCACACGCGAAACCGAGATACCTACGTTGATGGCAGGCCTGATGCCCGAGTTGAAGAGGTTGGTTTCCAGGAAGATCTGGCCGTCGGTGATCGAAATCACATTGGTGGGGATATAAGCAGAAACATCGCCTGCCTGTGTTTCGATGATGGGCAGTGCGGTGAGCGAGCCGCCACCTTTCACCATCGGGCGAAGGCTTTCGGGCAGGTCGTTCATATTGGCTGCAATGCTGTCGGAGTTGATCACCTTTGCAGCGCGCTCGAGCAGGCGTGAGTGCAGATAAAACACGTCGCCGGGGTAGGCTTCCCTTCCCGGAGGGCGGCGCAGCAGCAGCGAAACCTCGCGGTAAGCCACAGCTTGCTTCGACAAATCGTCGTAGATCACAAGGGCAGGGCGGCCCGTATCCCTGAAAAATTCGCCAATGGCAGCACCGGCAAATGGAGCATAGAATTGCATGGCGGCAGGGTCGGAGGCGGTGGCCGAGATGATCACCGTGTAGGGCATGGCCCCGTTGTCTTCCAGCGTTTTCTGAATGTTGGCCACGGTCGAACCTTTTTGTCCGATGGCCACGTAGATGCAAAATACAGGTTCGCCCTTGTCGTAAAACTCTTTCTGATTGATGATGGTATCGATGGCAATGGCTGTTTTACCCGTTTGACGGTCGCCGATGATGAGCTCACGTTGGCCACGACCGATGGGAATCATGGCATCGATGGCCTTGATGCCGGTTTGCAGTGGTTCGTTCACAGGCTGGCGGAAGATAACTCCGGGGGCTTTGCGTTCGAGTGGCATTTCGTAGGTGGTGCCTGTAATTTCGCCTTTGCCGTCGATGGGTTGTCCCAGGGTGTTGATCACGCGACCCAGCATGCCTTCGCCCACCTTGATGGAGGCAATGCGGCGGGTGCGTTTCACGCTGTCGCCTTCGTGGATGCCGCTGCTGCTGCCCAGCAACACGATCCCCACATTGTCTTCCTCGAGGTTGAGCACGATGCCCTGGAGGCCGGTTTTTTCAAATTCCACAAGCTCGCCCGACTCGGCATTGCCTAAGCCATAAACACGGGCGATGCCGTCGCCGATTTGTAAAACAGAGCCGACTTCTTCCAAAACGGCATCCGTTTTGAAACCGGCTAATTCTTTGCGCAGTATTGCTGATACTTCAGCGGGTTTAATTGCTGCCATAAGGTATGTTTGTCGTTAGAAACGTTTAATATACAGATTTTTATCGAACTCTTTGTGCAAATTGCTGATTACCTTGCTGATGCTGTCGTCGAGCAGGTAATCACCGATTTTCATTTTGTATCCGCCGATGATGGCTGGATCGGTTTTTAGTTTGAATCGCAGCGTTTTGTTGGATTTGTGGTGGATAAGCGCAGCCACTTTTTGAGTCACCTGATCGTTGGCGTCGAAGGCGGTAGTGAGTTCCACCACGGCAATATTGTTGTGATCGAGGTAAAGTTGACGGTATTGTTCAGCGATTTCGGCAATCTGTTGCTCACGGCCTTTACGTATGAGGATTTCAACAAACTTCATGCTCACAGCCGTGCTTTGTGCACCAAATATGCTCTTCATCAGGCTGATTTTGCGTTGAGGGGTGATAAGCGGGTTGGCCATAACGCGCCGCAACTCGCGGTTTTCGGCCATCACGGCTGCAATGGATTCCATGTCGTTGTTCACCTGATCCGTCACCTTTTCGTTGAGGGCCAGTTCAAACAGGGCTTTGGCATAGCGTTTGGCCAGAAGTATCTGCTTCATGTTTTTTGCCGTTTGTGCGTGCTGTTAATTCAGTTGCTTGCTGTCGATCACCCGTTGGATGTATTGCTCATGGTCTTTGGGTGTCTGCAGCTTTTCGCGCAGGATTTTTTCGGCCACCTCAATCGAGATTTCAGCAATTTGGTTTTTGATATCGATGAGGGCGGCTTTGCGCTCGTTTTCGATTTGCAGTCTGGCGCTTTCAACAATGCGGTCGGCCTCGGCATTGGCTTTGGTACGTGCCTCGTCAAGCATCTTTTCCCTGATTTTGCGTGCCTCGTTCATGATGGCCTCGCGCTCTTCCTTGGCTTCTTTGAGCAAAACCTCGTTGTCGAGCTTGAGCTTTCTCATCTCTTCACGGGTCACATCAGCCTGGCGCAGTGCGTCTTCGATGTGTTGTTCCCTGTCTTTGAGCGACTGCAATATGGGGGGCCAAACAAATTTCTTCAGGATAAAAAGTACGATGGAAAACACCACCAGCATCCAAAAGAACAGTCCTAATCCCGGGTTTACTAATTCCATAGGTATTGTCTTATTTTGATAAGTTGAAATCAAGAAAAGCCTGTGTTGTAAGCCGCCTGGGTTTACAACACAGGTTGTGCCGAGGTGCTATACAAACACGATCAGCAAACAAACAACGATCGCAAAGAAGGCAACACCTTCGATGAGGGCAGCCGAAACGATCATGCTTGCACGAAGATCGCTGGTTGCTTCAGGCTGACGGGCAATGGATTCCAAAGCGGCGCGGCCGATCTGGCTGATACCCATGCTGGCTCCGATAACTGAAATGCTTGCGCCTAAGCCGGCAGCCATTTTAGCGATGGGGGTCAGGTCTGTAGCAACTTGCAATAAGATGGCTAATAATTCCATGATTTTAAGGTATTTGGGTTGATAATTCGAATTATTTCGTGTTGAATCTGATATGTCTTAGTGATGTGCTTCTTCGTGCTCTCCCTCATGGTGGTGCTCCTCAACAGCCATGCCGAGGAATATCGACGACAAGAGTGTGAAAACATAGGCCTGAATGAAGGCAACCAGCAGCTCGAGAAAATTCATAAACACCGACATGAGCACCGAAAGGATCGACATGCCGTAGCCGGCCACCAGGCTGGTTTTTCCAAAAACAAAAATCAGCGAAATGAAACCCAGGATGATGATGTGGCCGGCAGTGATGTTGGCAAACAAACGGATCATGAGCACAAAAGGCTTGGTAAATACCCCCACCAGCTCAATGATGGGCATGAGTGGAAGCGGTATCTTGAGCCACCATGGCACACCGGGTGTATTGAAAATGTGTGCCCAATAGTTTTTGTTGCCCGAAACGAGGATCATTCCAAAGGTGAACAAGGCTAAAACACCTGTCACAGCAATATTGCCCGTGATGTTGGCACCAACAGGAAAAATGGGAATAAGCCCCAGTAGGTTGTTGAAGAAAATGAAAAAGAAAATCGTGAGCAGGTAGGGTGCAAAGCGCTCATATTTTTCTTTACCAATGGTGGCTATGGCAATTTCGTCGCGCACGAAAAGGATGATGGGTTCCAGAAGCGACTGCAATCCTTTAGGGGCATGCTTTTCGGTTTTGCGGTATGCTTTGGCTACATAAAACATGATGAGCAGCAGCAGGATCGACGAAACAAAAACGGCAAACACGTTTTTGGTAATCGAAAAATCGTAAGGCCTCACCTGTGTGCCATCGGCAGCATAGCGGATGATTTTTCCTTTGATGGCTCCTTCTTTGGCAAGTTCATAGCCCTTGTAGGAGGCGTGACCGTGTTCGAAACGGCTTGAAGAGAAAAAATGCCAATGTCCCTCGTCATACAGAATCACAGGCAGCGGCACCGAGATGTGTGTGTGGCCCAAGGTGGCAATATGCCAGTCGTAGGCGTCCACAATGTGGCTGATGATCATGTCACCCGGCCGAAATTCTTCCGTGCTGTGCGATGTGGCTTCGTGGCTGTCGTGTGCAGCTTCCGAAGCTTCAGAAGCCACTGCCATTTGGCCTGTGAAAGTAAAAAAGAGGAAAACAAAAGCGGCAATAATCGATGCTATCTTTGATAAACTCATGATGGCCTGAAATGTAGATCTTGTGTTAAGCTGAATTTGGCTGCAATTTTACGAAAGAATCCGCAGATAGGAAAGCATTTTGTTAAAAATTTGGTTGATTTACTGTTTGTTCGGAATCTAAACGGAATGTGTTGCGATTTCTTAAGTAAAATGCTTCTAAATAATACCCTGTCTTGGACATTCGCGGTTTTTTATCGTAACTTTCACCACGCAAAATACATACACTTTTTGAACCACAAATACCATTTGCGATGAAAAGAATCCACCTCTTTGCAATTGTTGCAGCCACATTCTTGTTGGGAGCCTGCAACCAATGTCCGGAAAAACCTGCGATCGATGTCGAAAGGGAAGCTGTGGAAAACCTCCTCGAGAAATACATGATTGCCATTGAAAACGAAGACTACCAGGCCATTGAAAACATCTGGGAACAGGGCGACAGCACCATGATGCTTGGCACAGACTCGCACGAGCGCATCATGGGATGGAATAAGATTCAGGAGGCCTACAAAAGGCAATTCGGATTGGTGAGCGAAACCTTTGTTTCTGTTCAGGATCAGTATATTCGGCTTAATTGCACCGGAAACACCGCCTGGTTTGGTCAGCGAATGAATTACAATTTTATCTACGACAGCATTGCCCGCAGCTTTGAGGGCATTCGCTTCACTGGTGTGTTACAGAAAAACCCCGATGGCAAGTGGAAGATGGTGCAGGGACATCTCTCGCTTCCAGCCCATGTGAACATCGGAAAGTAAGCAATGCCCTCGTAAGTGGTCTGATAACAGCATCTTAATTTCGAGGGCTGGCGGGGCGAATTGACAATGTCTTCCGATGGCCTCCAGAAAACAAACTGGATGAATTAATTGTAACTGGAAATGACAAGCCACATTGAATTGCATTAATTTTGCAGCAGTTTATTTTTCAGCATAAAACTTAATCCAACTACATTATGTCAAAAATCATGGACCCCATCGGAAGGTTGATGGGCTTACGCTATAAATCGCACCCCTGGCATGGCGTCGAAATCGGCCCCGAAGCACCCGAGGTGCTCACATGCTTCATCGAGATGGTGCCAACCGACACCGTGAAATATGAAGTGGACAAGGTGACGGGCTATCTCAAGCTCGACCGCCCGCAAAAATATTCCAATGTGGTGCCGGCTTTGTATGGTTTTATCCCGCAAACCTTTTGTGCGGCACGCGTGGCCGAGTTCTGTAATCAGAAAACCGGCAGGACCGACATCCTTGGCGATCGCGACCCATTGGATATCTGCGTGTTAACCGAAAAAGACATTACCCATGGCGACATCCTCGTGCGTGTGCGGCCCATCGGCGGTTTCAGAATGATTGACGGCAACGAGGCCGACGACAAAATTGTGGCTGTGTTGAACAACGATGCCGTGTATGGGTCTTACAAAGACATCAGCGATGTGCCTGAACAGGTGGTAAACCGTCTGAAACACTATTTCCTCACCTACAAAGACATACCCGGTAAGGAAAGTAAGGTCGAAATCACCGAAGTGTATGGCATTGACGAAGCCCACGAAATCATTCAGCGGTCGGTGCAGGACTATCACCATAAATTCGACAACCTCGACACCTTTTTGTCGGAAGTTTAGCCATTGCTTGTAGCAATAAAAAAGCCCGCCAAACAGTGTTTGGCAGGCTTTTTTTTATTCTCAGTATGGGCCTTATTTTGCAGCCTTAATGTTCACATCAAATGCAATCTCATCCTTGATGAGGTTGTTTTGGAGGAAATCTTTGATGCTTTGTTCGGTTTTGGTGCCACCCCAAACCACATCCCATTCGTTGCGGTTGATTTGGAATTTGGCAGCAGCATCAACGCCTGATTCACTGATTGAAACTGTTGCAGGGAAACTGATGCCTTTGGTGATGTTTTTAATGGTGAGGTTGCCCGAAATGGTGTGAGTTGTGCCATCGGCACCGGCAGCTGCTGCCACCGAAGTGATTTCAAATTTGGCGGTTGGGTAGGTTTCGGTCATAAAAAAGTCGCCGCTTTTGAGGTGGCCTTCGAGCTTCAGCTTGCCGTCAGCTTCAGTGAGGTCGTTGCTCACGATGCTGTTCATGTCGAGGGTGAAGCTGCCTGCTTCGAGTTGTCCGTTGTTCACCGAAAGGCTGCCTTCGCTGATGTTGACGGTGCCATAGTGGACGGTTTCGGTGATTTTGGCACCTTCCCATTTCACCACACTGTTGGCTTTGTCAACTGTAAAAGTGGTTGCAGTGGTGGTTGCAGTTTTCACATCTTTGGCTTCTTCAGCCGTTTTAGGTGCTTGGTTGCAAGCGGTTAACGCAATGAAGGCAGAAAATACGAACAATAGTTTTTTCATTCTTAAATGGGGTTTTAGTGATTAATTTACTTTTGCTATTTTTCTGAAATTGCTGTGTTGTAAGTGATGAATTACCCAAACACATGCTGATTTCTGCATACTTGAACAAGAAGGTTTGAACATTGTTCGATTTTAACATTTTTTTATGGCTGGCATTTACATCCACATTCCGTTTTGCAGGCAAAAATGTCACTATTGCAATTTCTTTTCGGTGGCCTCCGCCAGGCAGATGCCGGCTTTTGTGCCTGCTTTGATCAGCGAAATGGAATCCAGGCGCAACTATTTGGAGGACAGTCAGATTCATACCGTTTATTTTGGAGGAGGCACACCCTCGCTGATGAACAGGAATCAGTTGCAGCAAATTTTCGAAGCCTTGCATCAGCATTTCGACATAGCTACGGATGCCGAAATCACCCTTGAGGCCAACCCCGACGACATCGACAGTAGTTTTTTGTCGTTTCTGAAGCAGACACCGGTCAACAGGCTCAGCATCGGTGTTCAAAGCTTTTTTGCCGAAGATTTGGTTTCCTTAAACCGCAACCACAGTGCCGGTCAGGCACAGCAAGCCATTCGGCTGGCACAGGATGCCGGCTTCGACCGCCTGACCATCGATTTAATTTATGGCATACCAGGTTTGACCGAAGAAAAATGGTTGGAAAATCTGCGCATTTTTTTGCTAAGCGGTGTGACACACCTTTCGGCTTATGCCCTCACGGTGGAATCAAAAACGGCCCTGGCGCACCTCATCCGCAAAGGCAAGATGCCGCCGGTGGACGAAAACGCGAGCATCCGACACTTTGAAATTTTACTCGAAGTGATGGAAGGTCAGGGGTTTGTACATTATGAGATTTCTAACTTTGCCAGGCCGGGCCACTATTCCCGCCACAACAGCCTGTATTGGCTTGGCGGGCATTATCTGGGTCTCGGCCCATCAGCACATTCATTCAATGGCATCAGCAGGCAATGGAATGTTTCGAATCTGACGGCCTACATCCAACAAGCCGGCACAGCACATTGTGTGGAAGAAAAGGAGGTGCTCACCAAAGTGCAGCAATACAATGAGTACGTGATGACCTCGCTGCGCACCTCATGGGGCTGCGACACCGAGCACATTGGCAATGTTTTTGGGCACTCCCGGGTGACTCATCTGCATGCGGTTGCAGCGCCTTTTCTTCAGCAGGGACAGCTGAGGCTTGAAGGTCGCCGCTATTTTCTCACCAGCAAGGGCAAGCTGTTTGCCGATGGCATTGCAGCTGCACTTTTCCTCGACGAAACTTCATGAGTGGCCGCCCACCACAATGCGGATAATTTTCAGGTTTAAAACAAAAAACCGGATGGCCTGCCAGGGCACAAAGCTGCGCCAGAAGCGTGTGCCGCGCGTAGGAACCGGAGGATATGATTCTTCGCTGTAGGGAGTGATTGATCTGTTGCTCATATTCTTATCAATTTTTTAATGTTCAAACGAAAGGTGATTATTCAGGCAGCAGCCACCAGAAAGGATAGCCTTTGGCCTTGTGAAGGAACATATAGTGCATGAACCATTTCATCCAATGGCCTGCCAGGCCGGCTTCGCCCATGGTATAGCCAATGCTGCGGCCATATTCCGGATATTTGTCAAAGTCGGGCACTATGGGGAAAACGGTCATGGTGGCTGCTGCGCCCCTGGTCATGCCAAAGCCGGCCGACACAATGCAGGCAGCGCCCATTTTGCCCATGCTGGCGCGGTGTTTGAGTTCGTGCTCGCCCTTGTTGATGAGGTTCACGATGTTGAGGGCCGTGATTTTTCCCATAACGCCGCTGGGCATACCCGTGCGGGGAGGGGTGGGAAATATGTTCAGGCCTGTTTTGCTCGTCATGGGTTTTGAGATGCTGTGTGGTGGTGCAAAGGCAATGCCGGGTGCAAAGATGTTCGGGTAGGATGGATTGCGGTAGGTTGAAGGCCAGTCGTTTACGCTCCATTCTTCGAAGGGTTTGGGTGTATAGTCGGCATCCACCTTCATCAGGCCATTGGGGGCAAAGAGCGTGCTGGTAATGTCGGTTCCTTTGGCATCAAATGCCTTCAGCCCTGCACCGGCAAAGGCAGGAATGAGCATGGAAAAATCGTAGGTGATGCTTTCTTTATCTCCGTCGAGGTTTTCGTAATGGATTAGGCCGGGCTCAACCTTCAGCACGCCCGCACGTTTGATCCAGCGAATGTTGTTCTCGCGCAGGAACGACTCGGCAAAAACCTTGGTGGAGGTGATGTAGCCGCCGCGTTTGATGTGTGCACCTCCCATGCCAAAATCGCCCAGTTCATATTCATTCGTCAGCCAGATGATTTCGGCCATGTCCTGAAGCTTGCGTTTTCTGATTTCATAAGCCACGTTCAGAATGTATTCAAAAGCAGCTCCCTGACAGGTGGCATTGGGATGGCCTACGCCGATGACAAATTTTTGCTTTTCGCCCCGCTCCATTTTCAGGAAAGTTTCCTGAAGCCTGGTCCAGGCATGGGCTGCATGGTCGTAGGTACACACCGAAACAGTGTTTTTGCCTGGCCCAAGGCCTTCGGTGGCTTCGAAGTTGAGCTTGGGACCCGTGGCATTGACAAGGTAATCGTAGGATACTTTTTCGAGCTGTCCACGTTTGTCTTCGCTGGTGTATTCAATGGTAACAAACGGCTTGGCCGAGTCTGTTTCGCCTTCGGGGTGAATGCTCAGCGCCTTTGCCTGACGGTAATCGATGCCCCATCGTTTATAAAGGGGTGCCAGTTTGAACCTCACCTGATCAACGCTCATGCGCCCTACACCCACCCAGATATTTGACGGAATCCACTGATAGTAGGAGTTGGGGGTGACGACAATCACCTGGTGTTTTTTACTGAGTTTTTTCCGGATGAAAGCCGCAGCGGTGTGTCCTGCAATGCCAGCTCCCAAAACAACAATGGTGGCCATAAGCTTGTGGTTTATTGATACAAAGGCAAATGTATTCATTAGATTGTTTATGAACAAAATTGTATTCTGTTTTTTTTAATGAATAATGAAATAACCCGCCCGGATTGTTGACACACTGCTTCGGCACGCACCATCACCCTGGCTGTTCGTCGGTCGAAACTTCCTGTTCGGTGTGGTTTTTTTTCGGTTCAGCACGATTTTGTTTGCCGTATGAATTGACAGGCGCATTTTTGTTCGAAATTTATGAAAGTATGAAACGACTCTTTTTTTGGTTCACATTGCTTGCCGGTTTCGCCATGGTGGCTTGCAAACACGAAGCGGGGCCGACTCCTCAGCCGCCTGTCATAATTCCGCCGGTGGTGGAGGATCAGTGTGATCCCGATTCGGTATATTTCCAGAATCAGGTGCTGCCTTTGCTGATCTCAAGCTGTGGTGTCACCGGTTGCCACGATGCCGGAACAGCCACCGAAGGCGTTGTGCTGGTGGACTATGCCTCTGTTATCCAGACTGGTAAAGTCAGGGCCGGAAATGCAAACGACAGCGAGCTGTATGAAGTGCTCACCGACGATGACCCTGAGGACCGCATGCCACCCTCCGACCGGCAACCGCTCACGCAGGAACAGATTGCCATGATTGGAAAATGGATCAATCAGGGTGCTAAAAACAATGCCTGCGATGCTGGTTGCGACACCGTGGCGGTAAGTTTTGCGGCGCATATTCAACCCCTCATGCAAAACAACTGCGCCGGCTGCCACAGCGGAGCTTCGCCTTCGGGAGGCATCGGCCTGACCAATTATAACGAAATTGCAGCGGCAGCCAACGGAGGCCGGCTGCTGGGTGCCATCCGGCAAGATGCCGGCTTTTCGCCTATGCCGCAAAACGGGAATAAACTCAACATTTGTCAAATCACCCAGGTTAAAAAATGGATCGAAAATGGAACACCGCAAAATTAAATTTAACTTAATCAAAGCATTGTCCCTCGGCGCATTGATGCTGGTAATCAGCAGTTGCTACAAAGACAACGAAGAGGATTTGTATCCCGACACCGGCTGCAACACCGCCAATGTTTCATTTGCACAAACGGTGTGGCCGGTGCTCAACAACAATTGTGTGAGCTGCCACAATGGGCCGGGAGCATCGGGTGGCATCAGGCTTGGCAACCACAGCGAAGTGGTGGCAGCCATTGATGGCGGTCGATTTTTGGGAGCTATCAAGCATGAGAGCGGTTTTTCGGCCATGCCCCAGGGAGGTAATAAGCTGAGCGATTGCAACATCAGTCAGATTGAGGCGTGGATAGCCCAGGGAAAACTCAACAACTAAGGCCTTGCTGCTCGGGCTGCACTGCCTGCCACAGCATTGCAAAACACCTTGAATCGAAGAATCAAAACCACTTAACCTTTTTTGCCAATGAAATCAATTTCCGGCTTTTTCGCTTTCGCAGCCTGTTTTTTTATGCTCAACACCAACAACTTGCGCGCTCAGGACGACCTGATGGCCTTGTTTGAGGATGAAAAGCCAGTCAAGTCTTTTTCATATGCCACTTTTAAATCAACACGCGTGGTGTATGGTCATGCCGTGGAAAATCCAGCGCCAGGCAACCTGTTGTTCCTCATCCAACACAACTTCGGTGCACTGAACGGTGGCATATATGAGTTGTTTGGTCTCGACCGTGCCACCATACGCATGGGATTTGAGTATGGATTGAACGATTACATTTCAATTGGAGTTGGACGCAGCACCTGGGAAAAAACCTACGATGGTTTTGTGAAGGCGAAGCTGCTGAGGCAAAGCACCGGAGGCCATTTCAACAGTCCGCTCACGGTGGCATATGTGGGAGCCGTGGCCGTCAACAGTTTGAAATGGGCCAATCCCGACCGCGACAATCATTTCAGCTCACGCGTTTCGTATGTGCACCAGCTGCTCATCGCGCGTAAATTCAGCAATGCGCTGAGTTTACAGCTCAGCCCTTCGGTGGTGCACAAGAACCTTGTTCCCACGCGTCGGGACAAAAACACCTCCTTTGCGATGGGTGTGGGTGGCCGTTACAAGCTCACGCAGCGTGTCTCAATCAATGCAGAATATTTCTACTATCCTGAAGATCAAACCACCTTGCCACATACCGATGTGCTTTCGATCGGCGTTGACATCGAAACGGGCGGCCATGTGTTTCAGTTGCACATCAGCAATGGCAATGCCATGTTTGAAAGGGCATTCATCAGCGAAACATCCGGAAAATGGACCAAGGGCGACCTGTTTTTTGGGTTCAACATCTCGCGTACTTTTGTGTTGAAAAAACCGGAGGCATTCAAATAGACCTCTGAGTCATCGTTATGCCAAAAGCATACTGACATGCAGTGCTTTGCATAAAAAATTCAAGGATGGATGCGCAGCAGTTTTGAGGCCTTTTCTTTTGGGGTTTCCACCGTCAGGATGAATGTTCCGTCGGGTTGGAGGCCCCGGAGCTGACAGCGAAATGTGTTTTCGCCGCGAACCGGATTCGTAACCTGCACTTCCTTTAGTTTTTCTCCTTTCAGGGATAAAATGGAAACTTTTGTTTCCAACGCTTCTTGCAGAAAAAAGCGGATGTTGAATTCCTCATCAACAGGATTTGGAAAAACCCGCAAATGAAGGCTTCCCTTGCCTGGAGCGTTGGGATCATCAACACCGACGATGGTATTCTTTATTACAAACACCTTAAAGATCTGACTATTGACGCTACTTTGCGATCCTGTGTTGGTGAAAAAGATGTTGGCTTCGGTGCTGCTGATGCCACCATACACATATCCTGCCAGGGTGGTGTCGGCCGTAAACAGGTCGGGCTGAAGCACATCATTGGCGTAGTGTGGTGCATCGGCCGATGGAATGAATTCAGCACCAGCACCCAAAAAGCCGGGCATTTCAACAGGCAGTTTATACTCTGCCAGGTTGCCATTGGCATCCCTTGTTACGCGTGCGATTGTTTTCACAAATGGCACCTGATCGTCCTGAACCAGCACGCCCAGACTGTCGTAGAACTGGGCAATGCCCCCAAAAAACACATTGTGCATTTCGTTTGAAACGGCTGAATAGAGCGGCATCACGGCGCAATGATAATGATTGTAAAGCTGCTGAAAGTCATCGTTCACTGCATAACCCAGGCTGTCGATGTCCACACTGTTTAAATAAGGCAAATCAACTTCGGGCTGAAAAACACCTGAAAAAACGGTAATTCCTTCTGCACCATCGGGCAGGATTTGTGCAACGGCATTGTAATCCCTGCGGTGGAGGTTTTCTTCGTCAACAATGGCAGGCAAAAAATCGACGGTGAGGGTGTTTCCATCGTCTGTCAGTTTGAACTTTCGGATCGAATTGGTATATGCCTGTGTATAGCTGGGATTGCCCATGGGGTTGTAATTGCCGTCGAACTTGTTGCCCGCCACCAGATAAAAGGTTTGGTTGATCATTTTAAGATGTCCGCCCGTGACTGCAAACATCGGATCGCTTATTTGCCTGAAGTGGTTTACCAATGATGTTCCTGAAATAACGGCATTGATCACGGCTGGCAGATGGATGGCAGTGAGTTTATCAAAGGTTTTACGGCTTGCTGTTGCGGCATGGTAGCCATAGCCTCCGATGATGTAGAGATAGGCTCCCCGCTGATGAAACTGCATATTGGTAGAGCTCAGCTGTTCCTGCAGTGCAACGGGCAATGAGTTGATAGAAGCCTTCCATTGCTGTTTGGCCACAGGGTCAACCACAATCAGCTGGTTGTTGTTTCCGGCCACATCAAAAGCAGCAAAGGGCTGCCGCCGGTGCAGTCCGTCGAGCCGCCCACCCACAATGAGCCACTTGCCATCATATTGACCGAATGCATAGGCTTGTAGTCCTCCAAGTCCTTCTATTTCAACTGGTTCGATGTAGATCGAAAATGGATTAGATTGTGGTTGAGCAGCCAGCTGCATCAGCAGCACCAGCAGCAGTAGTTTTAGTTTTAATAGCATATTGTTTTTTTTGCGGTGGGCAATATTTACATTTTCACAATCTCAACGCGGCGGTTGGCAGCACGGCCTTCCTCGGTGGCGTTATCGGCAACAGGCTTTGATTGTCCCCAGCCTTTGTGTGCCAGTTTGCCGGCTTGAATGCCTTTTTCAACAAGGGCATTCATCACAGCATTTGCACGTGCCTCCGACAGCGTTTGATTGGCTGATGCTGATCCAACATTATCGGTATGGCCTTCGATGCTGATGCGTAGTCCGGGATTTTGCTGTAGCATCTGCACAACCTGATCAATAAGTTGGAACGATTCGGGTTTGATGACCGATTTTGCAGTTTCGAAGTGAATGTTCAATGCAACAAAACCACTATTGGTCAGGGCTTCAAACAGCTGATTGGCATCCACCTCCTGTTTCATGGATTCCATTTCAAGAATATTCAGCGAAAAGGCCTCAACAGCCTGATCTGTTCCGGCAAAGGAGGCCAGCTGAATCCAGTATTCCTTCTCGCTGGTAGAATGGAAAAAAGTAGCTTCAACATTGGCATCGAGGCTGTTGGTGTTTTTGTATATCAGCCTGCCGCCGTTTTTGGTGATGGCCATCTCATAGTTTTTCATCACCTGAAAGACACTTTTGGCTTTCACTCCGGCATCCGGATTGTAGCGGTAATAGATGCGAAACAGGTTGCCCTCCTTCGTTTCGATATCGCTGCCGCTCATCTGAAATTGAAGCTCATTGTAGTTTTCTTCACAGCTTGCAATATAGAAGTTTTCGAGTCGTGTAAGCAGGGCGTGATCCTGACATCCATCTGCATCGGTTTGGGCAAATCCTTGCATTAAAAGCGAGATAATCAGCAGGATGGTTGAAGAAAGTTTTTTCATTTTGCTTTGATTTGGGATTGAGAAATGTATTGACTGATCTATGAGATTTGATATGTATATTCATGAACCAGTGATGGTTCCTGCGTTTGTGAAAAGGGTCATATTTGGTGCCAAACCGGTGGCTTAATAGCTGTTTTCGAGGGAAGCATAGTCAAACTTTCCGGCTTTTTCGAGCAATTCGGTCAGCATTTGTTCAAGGGCAGCGGCTTTGGTTTTGGCCTGCATGTCAATCTTCATTATCCTGTTGCCGGTAAAAACAAAAGCCCTGATTTGGCAAAAGTGTTCGGTTTCTCCCGTTGGACCGGTGATTTCGTTCACACAAGGTTTGGTGCTGGAGTAGATCCACATCTTGCCGTCTTTGATATTTTTTTGGGTGGCAGCTTCAAAGTGCGCGAAACCCGAAGATTTTGCAAAATCATTGATTGTCTTGTCAAGGTCGGCTGCCACCATGTCGGCCATCATTTTGCCTGTTTCGTCCCTGGTGTTGTACCAGTCGAGGGCAATATTCAAGCGTCCCTGCGACTGGCCTGCATCGCTGCAGGCGTGATGGTTGACAAGGTTGGCATACACATCGGCATGCACCATCATGCCCATGTTTGAAGTGGTAATACGGAGTTTCTCCATCCGTTGATCAATGTCGTTCATGGGCAGGATCGCCTCGAGCGGATTGGAGGTTTGGGCATATACAACAGAAATAAAAAGAATGCTCAGCAAGGTCATCACGGTTCGGTTGCTCATGAGGTTGAGGTTTTTGAGATTTTTAAACATGAAGCCATGATCTGGCCCGGGCCAAATCATAGCTTCAACCCAGTTAATAATTAACCTTGTGCTTCTTTTTCCACCTCGGCCACGGTTTTAGGTATTGGCTTGCCCAGCACCCTGAAACCTGTTTCTGTGACCAGAATATCATCTTCGATGCGGATGCCGCCAAAATCCTTATAGGTTTCCACCTTGTCGTAGTTCACAAAATCCATGAATTTCTTTTCTGCACGGAATTTGTCGATGAGGGCCGGTATGAAATAGATGCCTGGCTCGTTGGTGAGCACAAATCCTGGTTTCAGTTTTTTACCAAGACGCAGATAGGCAGTACCGAAATCGGAAGCGCGTTTGGTTTCATCATCATATCCCACATGGTTTTCGCCCAGACTTTCGAGGTCGTGCACATCCATGCCCATCATATGACCGAGGCCGTGCGGGAAAAAGAGCGTGTGGGCACCAGCAGCTACTGCTGCATCCACATCGCCTTTCATCAAACCGATGGCCTTCAAACCTTCGGTGATGATGCGGGCAGCCAGAAAATGGTTTTCGCGGTATTCCTTGCCCGGACGAATGGCGGCAATGCTTTCGGTGTTGGCCTTCAACACGATTTCGTAAACCTCACGCTGGCGTTGATTGAATTTTCCGCCCACAGGAATTGTTCGGGTTATGTCGCTGGAATAGAGCGAGTTGAGCTCGGCGCCTGCGTCAACAACCAACATTCTTCCTTCTTTAAGGATGTTGTGGTGGCTGTGGTTGTGAAGCGTTTGCCCGTCCACGCTCAGGATGATGGGAAACGACACCGCGCCGCCATAGGCCAGTGCAATGCCCTCGATGGTGCCGGCAATTTCCTGTTCCCTGATGCCTGCTTTGGCCATCCGCATGGCGGTGGTGTGCATGCGCCAGGCAACCTCCACGGCTTGTTCTATTTCGGCAATCTCGAGGCTGTCTTTCACCTCTTTCAGTTTCACCACCGCCTTGATCAGTTCAAGGCTGGAGGCTTCCTTAAGTCCGCTCACAGGGATGCCGGTGAGTGTACTGAGTTCGATCATCACCTTGCCGCGGTAGGGTGGGAGAAAATGTATTTTCCGTCCTTTTGACTGTGCTTCAGCAAGATAAGCTGCCAGGCTTGCATATTCGCGGCTGTCGTGAATGCCTGCCCGGGCGGCAAGGTCGCGCACACTGGGTTGGTTGCCCATCCAAATGATGTCATCAATATCGAAATCGGTACCGAAGATGATTTCTTTGCCACTGTCGAAGTCGATGCAGCCCGCAAAACCGGGCAGGTTGATGCCAAAGAAATAGGAGAAATGGCTGTCCTGCCTGTAGTGATAGGTGTTGGCCGGATAGTTGAACGAGGCTTCGGGATTGGCCAAAAACAGGGCGATGCCGTGTTGAATTTCTTTTTTCAGAAGGTCTCTGCGACGTGCATAAACGCTTGTTTCAAACATCATATTCATATTTATAAGTTTTTATTCATGAGTGCTTCAATTTCATCGGCTTCCACCGGAATGTGGGCCATCAAATCGATGGGTGTGTCTTCGGTAATCAGGATGTCGTTTTCGATGCGGATGCCAATTTTTTCTTCGCGGATGTAGATGCCAGGTTCGCAGGTGAGCACCATTCCTGCCTGAAGCGGGCTGTATTTTGATCCGCCGTCGTGCACATCGAGGCCGATGTGGTGGGCCACGCCATGCATCAGGTATTTTTTAAACACAGGCTGGTCGGGTGGTTGCCGGCGCACGTCTTCTGCGGTGAAAAGGCCCAGGCCAATCATTTCCTGCTCCATCATTTTCCACACCGCTTCGTTGATGCCGTTGATGGTGTTTCCGACTTTGTAAAGTGGAACAGCAGCTTTAAAAACCCGCAAAACAGCTTCATACACTTGTCGTTGTCGCGGACTGAATTTGCCGCTTACCGGAATGGTGCGGCTCAAATCGGCCGAATAGTTGGCATATTCAGCTCCAAAGTCAAGCAGCAGCAGGTCGCCGTTTTCGAGCTGGCTGCTGTTGGCACTGTAGTGCAGGGTGCAGGCGTTGATGCCCGATGCAATGATGGGTTGATAGCCATGTCCGGTGCAGCCCTTCACGGTGAACAGGTGACTGAGGTCGGCCTCCAGTTCGTATTCAAAAACACCGGGCCTGGTATTTTGTAGAATTTTTGCAAAGCCTTCGCCGGTGATGTTGCATGCCGTCGAAATCAGCTCCACCTCATGTTTCGATTTGATGGTGCGCAAAGCCTCGAGCAGGGGGGCAGCACGCTGATAATCGTGGAGCGGATATTCATGGCGCAGCTGGCGTGCAAAAACATGTTGCGGACTTTCGATGGTGGGTTGATAGCGCGGGTATTCATATGCAAGCAGAAACACCTTTTGGGCATAGCTCATCAGTTCGCGCAGGGTGGCATTCAGCTGTTCGTGAAACAAAACTTTGTTCACGCCGGATAACTCGCGGGCCTCGCCGGCAGTGAGCATGGCGCCTTCCCACTGGGCTTTGGCCGCCGACCAGGCTTCAATAAACAGCACCTCGCGCAGCGAAGGCTCGGGACTGTCGGGAAAAAGGATCAAGACGGCCTTCTCCTGCGATATGCCCGTGAGGTAAAAAAAATCGGACTGCTGCCTGAATGCAAAAAACTGATCGCCGTTGCGGGGCATCTTGTCGTTAGCCACAAAAATTGCCAGACTGCCTTTGGGAAGAAGGTTGCTGAAATTGAGCCTGTTATTCACAAAAAGCGGCTGCGGAACGACGGGATAGCGCATTTTTTTTGGTTTATGAAGTCAATTTAGAAAGATTCTATGTATCTAAAAAACAAAATATATCTTTACATTTGTTGCAATACTCCAAACCACAAAAGTAATGTTAAAAGTTCAACCTTTTTTGCACAAAGGTTTATTAGTTTCTACTCAAAAATCAATAAGCACGTTATGGTAAAGGTAATGTATGCATCCATCACCAAGAAAATTTTCATGTCGCTGGCGGGGCTCTTCCTCACCACTTTTCTGGTGGTACACATGAGTATCAACCTGTTGATACTCTTCGACGACACACGGCAGCTTTTCAACGAAGCAGCTCATTTCATGGCAACAAATCCGGCAATTCAAACCTTTCAGTGGGTGTTGTTTCTGGGTTTTGCCCTGCACATTGTGCTGGGCCTGGTGCTCCAGATTCAAAACTGGATGGCGCGTCCGGTGCGGTATGAACGCAAGGGATCGTCGGAAAAGTCCTTCTTTTCCAAATACATGATCCACACCGGAGCCATTGTCTTCATTTTTTTAGTGATTCACTTTGCCAACTTTTTCGTGAAGGCGAAATTCGGTCACATCCCCGAAATCAGCTATGGCAGTGAAACATACGAAGACCTGGGGCTGTTGGTTGTGGAGCTGTTTAAAGACGGCTTGTATGTAGCTTTTTATGTGGTTGCCATCCTGTTGCTGGGCTTTCACCTGGAGCACGGCTTTCAGTCGGCTTTCCAGTCGCTCGGGCTCAACCACAGCAAATACACCCCTGTGATCAAGGCAGCTGGCACGCTGGTCTCCATTGTGCTGACACTCGGTTACATTTCAATTCCTTTAGTCATTTATTTTTCATAAGCAGAACGTGATATGGGTAAGTTAGATTCAAAAATTCCACAGGGGCCATTGGCTGAGAAATGGACGCACTACAAGGCGCATCAAAACCTGGTGAACCCTGCCAACAAACGCCGGCTCGACATCATCGTTGTGGGCACTGGTTTGGCCGGTGCAGCCGCTGCCGCCAGTTTTGGCGAACTGGGCTTCAATGTGAAAGTTTTCGGCATTCACGACAGCCCGCGGCGGGCGCACAGCATTGCTGCCCAGGGTGGTATCAACGCTGCCAAAAACTATCCCAACGATGGCGACAGCATCTACCGCTTGTTTTACGATACCATCAAGGGCGGCGATTACCGGGCTCGCGAAGCCAATGTTTACCGTCTGGCCGAAGTGAGCAACGACATCATTGACCAATGTGTGGCACAGGGTGTGCCCTTTGCCCGCGATTACGGCGGATTGCTCGACAACCGTTCGTTTGGCGGCGCGCAGGTTTCGCGCACCTTTTATGCCCGCGGTCAAACCGGTCAGCAGTTGCTGCTTGGTGCCTACAGCGCCCTGAGCAAAGAAATTGGCAAAGGATCGGTGAAGATGTTCACCCGCAGCGAAATGCTCGACGTGGTGGTTGTTGAGGGCCGCGCCAGGGGCATCATCGCCCGAAACATCATCACAGGAAAGATCGAACGTCATTCTGCCCATGCCGTGGTGCTGGCCACAGGAGGCTATGGCAATGTGTTCTTCCTGAGCACCAATGCGATGGCTTCAAACGGCAGCGCTGTCTGGAAAGCCTACAAAAAAGGTGCTTTCTTCGGGAACCCCTGCTTCACACAGATTCACCCCACCTGTATTCCCGTGCATGGCGATTACCAGTCGAAGCTCACACTCATGAGTGAGAGCCTGCGCAACGACGGCCGCATTTGGGTGCCTAAATTTGCCGAAGACGCCGAAAAAATCCGCAAAGGTCAGATGAAACCTACTGAGCTGGCCGAAGACCGCCGCGATTATTACCTCGAAAGGCGTTATCCTGCTTTTGGCAACCTGGTGCCGCGCGACGTAGCCTCACGGGCTGCCAAAGAGCGCTGCGATGCCGGCTTCGGTGTGGGAAATACCGGTCTGGCCGTGTACCTCGATTTTGCCGATGCCATCAACCGCCTGGGCAAACATGTGATCGAAGCCCGCTATGGCAACCTCTTCCAGATGTATGAAAAAATCGTGGATGAGAACCCTTACGAAACACCGATGATGATATACCCCGCCGTGCACTACACCATGGGCGGCCTGTGGGTGGACTACGAGCTGCAAACCACCATTCCCGGCCTGTTTGCTGCCGGCGAAGCCAACTTCTCCGATCACGGTGCCAACCGCCTCGGCGCCTCGGCTTTGATGCAGGGCCTTTCCGACGGCTATTTTGTGCTGCCTTACACCGTGCAGAACTACCTTGCCGATCAGATCAGGGTGGCACGCTTCAGCACCGATCTGCCTGAATTTGAAAAAGCTGAGAAGGATGCCAAAGAGGCCATTGGACGCTTGCTGAGCATCAATGGCAAAAACACCGTTGACAGCTACCACCGCAAGCTGGGCCTCATCATGTGGGATTATGTGGGTATGGCCCGCAACAAGGAAGGATTGCAGAAAGCCATCGCCATGATTCAGGAACTGCGCGCCGACTTCTGGAAAAATGTGAAGGTTCCCGGTAAAAATGAAATGGTCAATCCTGAACTTGAGAAAGCCTTGCGCGTGGCCGATTTCCTTGAGCTGGGCGAACTCATGGCACGCGATGCCCTGAACAGGGAAGAAAGTTGCGGCGGCCACTTCCGTGAAGAATATCAAACCCCCGAAGGTGAAGCCTTGCGCGACGACCAAAACTATAACTACGTGGCCGCCTGGGAATTCAAAGGAGAAAATGCGGAACCCGAATTGCACAAGGAACCCCTTGTTTTTGAATTCATCGAGGTGAAACAACGTAACTATAAATAATGCATCTTCAACCAGGAAAATACTGATAACAATGGACTTAACTTTAAAAATATGGAGACAGGCATCCGCCGAAGACAAGGGAAAGTTTGTCAACTACAAGGTTGGTAACATCTCGCACGATGCCTCTTTTCTCGAAATGCTCGACATCCTCAACGAGGAACTCGTTACCAAAGGCGACGACCCTGTGGCCTTTGATCACGATTGCCGCGAGGGCATCTGCGGTGCCTGCAGCCTCTACATCAACGGCAGGCCGCACGGACCCGACAAAGGCATCACCACCTGCCAGATGCATATGCGCAATTTCAAAGACGGCGAAACCATCACCATCGAACCCTGGCGTGCCAAACCTTTCCCGGTGATCAAAGACCTGATGGTGGACCGTTCGGCTTTTGATAAGATCATTCAGGCAGGTGGCTATGTTTCGGTGCGCACCGGTGGTGTGCCCGATGCCAATGCCATACCGATTCCCAAGCGCGATGCCGATCTGGCCATGGATGCCGCTGCCTGCATTGGCTGTGGTGCCTGTGTGGCTGCCTGCAAAAATGCCAGCGCCATGCTCTTCGTCTCGGCCAAGGTTTCGCAGTTTGCCCTGCTGCCTCAGGGCCGCGTTGAAGCCCGCGAACGTGTGCAAAAGATGGTGGCCAAAATGGATGAGCTGGGCTTTGGAAACTGCACCAACACTTACGCCTGTGAAGCCGAATGCCCCAAGGAAATCTCGGTGGCCAATATCGCCCGCATGAACAGGGAGTTTCTTACAGCCAAAGTGGTGGCGCAAAAAGACTGAACCAGCACTTGCCTAAATGCTAAACGGACTATCCCGC
>CAZBMR010000049.1:0-23590 GCA_964492695.1 uncultured Lentimicrobiaceae bacterium | reverse complement strand
CCCGGGCAACACTTTATTGCGCTTTGGCCGGTTCACTTGCTCCAGCATCAGCGTCCTTTTCCCCATCACCTTGTAGTACAGCTTGAGTGCATTCACCGACTGGTTCATCACCGATGGGCCCGGGGCCGTGCGCTGACTCCAGATTTCGTGGTAATGATTGATCTCATCCACGCCAAAATGATGAATATCCTCCAGGCTCTTCCCTTTGAAAGCATTCAAAAACCTGATCACCAGGTTATGGTAGGTCACCAGCGTGCTTTCGCTGTAGTTCTGACTTTGCAGATGAACCAAAAATTCAAGTGGGCAGCTTTTAAAATCATAGTCTTTGACATAGGACTGCTCCAACAGCAAGCGCTTTATCTTCAAATCGCTGATTTGTAATTCCGCATTCAGCTTCACCGTAAAACGATCCGTAAGAAAGACCAGAACTTCAAACATCCGCTGCCCGTTTGCCACAATCTCCCATATCCTGTTGGCCTTGTGATACTTAAAATATCCACTCGCCATCACATCAACATAATGCTTCCTTTCAAAATGATGCTTGAATCCTGTCAGCGGCCTCCTGTCCATCTCATACGGAAACAAGGTAATCACTTCAAATCCGCTCCTAAGTTTCAAATCCCGGAAGTTAGCCGGCGTGCCGATGTTGCTTCGCCCCACTTCCACCTTCTTCCATTCAAGTTTCGAAAGATTCACATAGGCAATATCCTCAAACAAATCCTTGATCAACGCGATGCTATTATTATAATCCACAGTGTACCAAGCTCCTAACTCCATACTGTATTGTATCCAATCATTCTGAGCGATTCGCTGCCGGATGGCATCGTTTTCATAAAAAAACAATTTGATGCACCTCGTTCCTTCTAAGTTGATGCGGTTCAAAAACAAATGCGGCAGGTTTTTCTTTTCTTCCATGTTTTTTTTGCGACAAAACTACAACCGGCCAAACCCAATAGCCGATATATAAGCATGTATAAGCGTTTATAAGCGACTATGAAACGGATGAGCAATTTGATATATTTGCAAATCAAAAAGATATGCCATGAAGCAAAATTGCCTGTTTTGCAACGAACCATTTGTTGGCCGTTCGGATAAAAAATTCTGCAGCGACCAATGCCGCAATGCTTACAACAATCAACATAAGAAAGACCATGAGCAGTTTATCAACGCAGTGAATAAAATATTGCGAAAAAACAGGATGATTCTTCACCAATTGGGCCCAGTGGGCAAATCAACTGTCAAAAAGGAATACCTCGACAAAATGGGATTCGATTTCCAGTTCTACACCCACACCTTCACCACCAAAAACAGCAACACCTATAAGTTTTGTTATGAATATGGCTACCTCGAGATTGAGGGCGACAAGATACTTATCATTCTATGGCAGGAATACATGAAAAGAAATCCACCTGTTCAATCGGTTTGAAGCTGCTTTCTTTACCCAGACTGTTGAGTGCCTGCTCCGACATATACCTGCCGTGTTTGCCCTGGGGTTCGAACAGGTAGCAGCCTGGTCTTTCAAGTTTGTAATACTGCCTGAGTGTGGCCAATGCGTTATAGGGCAAGATGGAATACCGGTCTTTTTTGCCTTTTCCCTGCACGATATGTACTTGCATTCGTGCTGAGTCAATGGCACTGGCTTTGATCATCTGCGTTTCCTGCCTGCGAAGGCCGGCACCATAGGCAAGCATAAGTATAGCCCTGTGCTTGATATTGGCAGCGGCATTGATGAGCTTCTCAACTTCTTGCTGTGACAAAACTACGGGGAGCTTTTTGGTCCGGCGTGGCCGTTTGATTTTGATACTTTCCCAATCACGTTTCAGCAGGTCAATCTGCACAATTTTGTACATGCTAAGCAACTGGTTTACCGTAGATGTTGAAATGCCATCTTTTGTAATGCGCAGGTGAATGTAGTTTTTGAACTGTTCTGTTGTAACTTTGTCGAAAGGAATGCCTAAATGGGCTTCTGTTCTTTTAGCTAGTTCAACATAGGTGTGGGCTGTTCGGGGACTGTAGTTGCGAAGCTGCAATTCACGCTCAAGCAACGCAACAATGGATAGATTTTTCTTTTCCATGATGGTAGATTTTAAGTTTGGTACCTCAAAATTACCATCAAATTGCCGCCTCCGCAAGGGGGCGGTTTAGTTCAACTTACTTATATGTACGTAAAAACTGCACATACACAACAGCCTCCTGCATATATGTACACATTTTACTTTTTTTACTTCGCTTTGAATCACTTTGTTAACCATTGCATTTTCATCCATTTATCATGTTGATGGCATATGGAGCAAACCATTGCATCCCCTGCTTCAGGCTATTTATTATCCGTTTAGCTTTCCTCATTCAAGTCCTTCATTTTCTGCATCCTATATCAAATCCAAACGTCTTCATTTCCATTGATCCCAAACCTTACAAAAACCACATAAGAGCCATTCGAATTTAACCATTAACCACTATCCATTAACCATTAACTATCAAAACCACAAAAGAGCCATCCGAACACCTCGTCAGCGTCCATCACAGCTCTCATTTTTTCCTTTTACCTCTTGGCAATGCAACACAAGCAGCCGGCTGCACAACCAGGTGTTTAAGGTAAGTGAAAGTTTTCAATTGATGGCAAGCAGTGTTGGAAATTTAGAATGAATCTAAGGGATTGGCTTTTTTATTCATTGTGAAGCAATATCCTGCTGTTTCAGGAAAAACACTTGCCGGGCTATTCTCGTCCATGGTTATGCAATCAACATTATTCATTATCTTTATCCCTTTAATTACGGGCTTGTAAATTATGAGAGGCATCAGTGCACGCTTCATTCTATTGTTGACATTGTTCATAGCAACGTTTATCGCTGCAGGTGCTTTGCCTGAAGGCAAAAAAAACTACATTATCGGATTTTCGCAATGCACCACCGGCGATTTGTGGCGCAGGACAATGGACGAGGAAATGCAGAACGAACTGATCTATTATCCTGAAATGGAGCTGATCATGAAGGATGCCGAAGCCAGTAGCGAGAAGCAAATTCAAGATATCAAAGATTTGATGCTCAGAGGGATCGACTTGCTGATTGTTTCGCCAAACGAATCTGAACCTTTGACAGCTGTGGTCAGCGAGGTCTTCCGAAAAGGAATACCTGTCATATTGATCGACCGAAAAATTGCCTCCGATCATTATACTGCCTTTCTGGGTGGTAACAACCTCGAAATTGGTCAGGAAGCGGGAAAACTGGCGGTTGAGGCTTTGAATCAAGCCGGTCACATTGTGGAAATCAAAGGTTTGGAGGGTTCCTCACCAGCCCGCGACCGACATGCAGGCTTCATGGAAATCATAAACAGCTTTCCTGATTTGCAGGTTACACATTCCCTTGCGGGCAACTGGGAAAAGGAAAGTGCGCGGATGGCTTTGAGCGCACTGCTAAACCGCGACATAAACATCGACCTTGTGTTTGCACACAACGATGTGATGGCCATGGGTGCTCACGAAGCGCTGATTGGGGCAGGTCTGCGCGACAAAGTACGCATCATCGGTGTGGATGGCGTTCCGGGTCAGGAAGGCGGATTGCAGGCAATCATGGATGGCAAGCTGGATGCAACTTTATTGTATCCTACGGGAGGAGCCTATGCGCTATCCCTGGCACATAAAATTCTGGGCGGAGAACCTTTTCAAAAAGAAAACCTGCTCAACACACTGGTTATCAATGCAAACAATGTCAAGGCACTCAAATATCAAACTGACTTGATCCTCAACCTGAGCGAACGTATCTCCTTTGCAAAGAAAAACCTCGATCAGCAAATCGAACGCTACTATAGTCAGCGCTTTTGGTTATTTGTGGCCCTGGGTTCGTTGCTGCTTATTATATTTCTCGCCGCACTGCTCCTGAGAGCCTATCGCAACAAGCTCAGGGCCAATCAGGTTCTCGAAAACCAAAAAAAAGAAATCACACGCCAAAGTGACGAAATGATGCGCATTTCGCGTGAACTGGAGGAAGTTTCTAAAGCAAAACTGGTATTTTTTACGAACATTTCGCACGAAATCAGGACACCTCTCACACTCATCATCGGCCCGCTGGAAAACATGCTGAGCCAGGCCCGCCTCAAAGCGGATGAACGCAACCAATTGCAGATGATGCTCAAAAATGCCAACAGATTGCTCCGGCTCATCAATCAGTTGATGGATTTACGCAAAGTTGACAACGACAAAATGCAACTACAGGCCTCAGAATCCGATGTTGTGGCATTCGTGCAGGAAATCAAACAGGCTTTCAACGAACTGGCCGCAAACAAGAAAATAGAGTTTGTATTCTCATCGGATATCCCTTCGGCCCTTGTTTATTTTGACAAGGATAAATTGGATAAAATTCTTGTTAACCTTATTTCCAATGCCTTAAAGTTTACTGCGCTTTCTGGTTTCGTAGGCATTCATATACGCAATGCTAACCATTATTTTGGCGATGTGCGCCGCGACGCAGTCGAAATCGAGATCAGCGACAATGGACCGGGTATTTCAGTGGAACATCAGCAACGTATTTTTGAGCGCTTTTTTCAGGTCGATCAAAAAGAAGGCAGTGTATCTCCCGGCACAGGCATCGGTTTAACACTGGCTAAGGGTTTGATCGATTTACATAAGGGAGATATTACGGTGAGCAGCAGGCCAGGCATTGGTTCTTCCTTCTTCGTCTATATTCAGAAAGGAAGGGATCACCTCAGTGATGACGAAATAATACTTCAGGAGGAAGATTTTGACCACCCCACCCATGAAATTGTGCGTAAAAGCGTCGTGTCAGAGGATTATGCCGACTACAGCCAAACCCTGATTAATACTGGGAAATCCTTGTTTCAGGATGAGAAGCCCCTGATCTTGATCGTCGAAGACAATCCCGATGTTTCAGTCTTTATCCAGTCAAGTTTGAGCAACCACTACAACATCATGACCGCTGCCAACGGTGCCGAGGCCTTCGAACGCATCTATGTGCAGGAACCAAGCCTGATCATCAGCGATGTGCTCATGCCGGTGATGGACGGATTGGAGTTTACGCGCAGATTAAAATCAGATATCCGCACCTGCCACATTCCTGTAATCCTGCTCACAGCCAGAAGCAGTTACGATCAAAAACTGGAAGGTTTGGAGACAGGTGCTGACTCTTACATCCCCAAACCATTCAACACCAAACATTTACAGGTAAGGGTCAGACAATTGATCGAAAACAGGCAGCGAATCAGAAAATATTACCAGCAAGATCCGCTGTTTCTTGCCCGAGATGAGGGTAAACTTTCGCAGCTCGACAGCAATTTTCTCAAGAAATGCGCCTCCATCATCGAGGCCCACCTTTCGGAAAACGATTACAGTGTTGAGCAACTCAGTGCTGAAGTGGGCTTGTCGCGCGTGCATGTTTACCGCAAAATCAAACACCTCACAGGTCTGTCAGTGAGCGAATTCGTGCGAAATATCAAATTAAAAAAATCCACCATCCTCCTGATCGACAGTGGCAGAACCGTGGCCGAGGTGGCCTACGATCTCGGGTTTTCAAGCCCTTCTTATTTTTCAAAATGCTTCAGGGAACAATACGGTGTGTCGCCATCCGAATTCATTGCGCAAAAGCAGGAATAGGGAATACGGGCTTTCGGGCAGGCAATTGTTCATCCATGTAAAAACAAACGCTGCCGGAACAAGTCTGGCAGCGTCAAACAATCACTCACTAACCTACAGTTTTAAGAAACTGAAAAACACTATGAAGTACTATTTTGAAATTGTTTTCAATGGGTAAATCTTTGCCGAAACAAGCCTGATGCTTCCGTCCTGACTAAAAAAGCTAAGCTGATCGAATGGAGCAGTCGGAAAAAAGATGTCCGTTAGCACGCATGCACCGTTTTGAGCAAAAAGCTCCAGCGATGCAACATCAAGAAAGAGGTGCATCTGTATTGTTTTGCCTGCCAAAGGCTGTATGGAGGACATGTGTTTTCCGCTAAAGTCTGCTGAAAAACTTCCATCCCCGGCATGGCATCTGTCCAGGTAAAAACATTGGTTTTCAACATCATAACCTGCCACGATATGCTGAGATTGCTTGTTACCAATCACAACACCAAAGTTTTTGGGAGCGTCCTTGTCCGTCAACTCAAATGTTATCTGTAGTTCGGCGGCCTGAGGTATGGTAGTCTGATAAGTTTGCTCCTCTGCCTGCTCCCCGATGAGGCGCGATTCCAGGGTGATGAGGTCACCTCGCAACCTGTTCAGCTCCGCCACAGGCTGTGAACTCAAATAACCAATTCCCCCCTTATCGGTCAAATGCATGCTGCGTGGCACAGTCATGGCACTGCGCCAGGCTTGTGTTGGTACCTTGGTGGCATATTGCCAGTTGCTCATCCAGCCCACCGCAATCCGTCTTCCGTCTGCCTCGCTGATGCCATCGAAAGTAACACCGGCATAGTTATCTTTGCCATAATCTACCCAACGTATTTCGGTTGTTTCAGGAACAAATGCAGTTCCGTCAAAGTGTCCGGTAAAGTACTGTGTTGCCGATCCGCCGTTCGGACCACCCGGGTTGATGCTCACCAGCAGAACCCATTTTTTGGCTGCTGGATTGTTGTCCACCGGCAGTTCGAAAAGGTCGGGACATTCCCACACCCCGCCATGCGCACCAATCTCCTTGCCGAATTCACTTTGCAGTGTCCAGTTGATCAGATCAGGCGAAGCATAAAACCGCACATGGTCTGCCACCGCCAGTGTCATGATCCATTTCTTTGTGGGTTCGTGCCATGTGACTTTGGGATCGCGGAAGTCTTTGATACCGGGATTTGCAAGCACCGGATTTCCGGCATATTTGATCCAACTTCTCCCTTTGTCGAGGCTGTAGGCGAGTCCCTGATACTGATATTGGCTGCTTCCTGCCTGCTCCAGTTTGGAATTGTGGTAAGTAAAAATAGCAATCAAAGGTGTAACACCCTCCCTGCCTAAGCCAGAGGTGTTGTGGTGGTCTGCCACTGCACTCCCCGAAAAGATCCATCCGAGCGAATCGGGATAAAGGGCCACAGGTTGATGTTCCCAAAGCACGAGATCGGTGCTGATGGCATGTCCCCAGTGCATCGGGCCCCAGACAGTGGAATGGGGATGATACTGGTAAAACATATGATACTCCCCATCAAAGTACACCAGTCCGTTGGGATCGTTCATCCACATGCTGTCAGGGGTAAAATGATAGAGGGGGCGGTGGGGTTCTGAGTCTTTTAGGTTTGATACCTCTGCCTGTTGATTGGACACACAAGACCCAAAGACAACTGTAAAAATGAGTGTGAAAAAAAATGAAATGTGATGAATGCGAGTCATAATATGCGAATTTAATTGATTAAAAATTATTTAACAACCTGAAGTTTTCTCACAAGGTTGCGATCAGCAGCCCGTATCAAAATCAGGTAGGTTCCATTGGTTTTAAAGATTTTATTGGGTATGATGATCTGATTGTCAGAGGTGAACACGTCAAATGAAGTCAGCCGATTACCTTTTACATTGTAGATATCAACACTGGCATTATTACCAGGCGAGGATTCAAATTTCAACATTACATCTTCATCACCCACAGGATTGGGATAAAAAATGACAGACATATCATCATTGAATTTTTCTGAAACAGCATTCGGGGTAGCGGGCTTAAGGTGCCAAAGGTCGAAATGGTCTATAAATTCTTGATTATTATCAGAAATTAATGCTAAGCCATTGCTTGTACTGTCAGGAAAAATAAGATTTGACATTACAAGCTCACCATCATTGGCAAATATTTCGACCGAACACCTATCCACAAGGACCTGAAGTTTCACTTTGCCATCCTTCAATGCCAGGGGTGCTTCCTGAATAGCCGAGAAGCTTTCATTCTCGGTCAATTTTCCTGAAAGTGATCGGTCAAAAATCAGTTTTTGAGCCTGAACATCATACAGGATTTTCGTTTCCTGACTTCCATCTTTTCTTATACTGATTCCCATTTTTGAGGTATCCTGCGGGGTAAAAATCAGGTTCAGTTCAAATGTATTTAACCGGATAGTATCAATGATCTGAAGAATATTCCCCAACTGCATTTGTTTTAAGTGAACCAAAGAATCACGCAATACCTCGAGGTTTGATAACGGTTTTTGCGTTAGAACATATCCAGCTTCAGTATTCTTTATTCCAACTTCACGGGGCATTGACATGATACCGCGCCAGGGATGTGTTGGCACCTGTGATGCGTATGACCAGTTGCTCATCCAGGCAAGCCAAATCCGGCGTCCGTCTGATTCAGGGATATCGTGAAAGGATTGTGTGGCGTAAAAATCCATGCCGTAGTCAACAATGTCCATCACTGCCTGCTTGTCAACCGGTGGATTATTGGTCATGATAATATGATCCACATTGATGTGTCCCCATCCGCCGGAAGCAGAATCAACAATTTCTATCCTTGCTTCCTGTCCATAATAAGCGCTTAAGTCCCAGCTTACCCAATGAAGCTGCTCTTCATTCATGCCGCTTGCCCCTGCCACAAGATTACCCGCTACCAACAGCTTTACAAAACAGCTCCCGGGCAGCTTGCCTCCTCCAACGAGCAGGCTCACATAATTGCTGTCGATCACAAAGGGCGACGATATCAATTTTCCCATCGGCTCATCGCCCTGTATATAAGAATTTACAAGCCCTTGCCCCAAATAACCGGTCACCATTTGCTGTCCGGGCCAGGTGCCTTGTGCAGGCCGTGAACCAAATGCAGTGCCCATCACTGACCAGCCTTCATAATCCGCTCCTTCAAAATCAGCCAGAATGCGACCTGCAGGAGGTGTTCGGTAAACCATTGAGGTGTCCGACTGAAACATTTGATCTGCCATAATGTGACCCCAGCTTGCTGACGAACTGTCAACCAACACTATTTGGACATCTTGTCCGATCAGCTGCTCAACCGGCCAGCTTTTCCATACCAAAAACTCATCCCTCGGGCCGGTCTCACGATAGACCGTTTCACCATTAACTAACAGCTTGATGTAGGTATGCAAAGGATCACTGCCACCGCCCAGTTTAAAATTGAGGTATTTTTTTTCGATTTTGAATGGTATCGAGCTCAATGTCCCTAATGCCTGATCACCATTGTTGAATGAATTTGCCAACCGTGAGCCCATATAGCCTGAAACAGGTAATTGCCCTGGCAAACTCCCGGATGTGGGTCCAGAAGCAAAGGCAGTTCCACTTGAATACCAGTTATCAAAGCTATCCGATTCAAAATCATCAATCAGATCACCTACAGGCAAATCTTCCACTGTTTCAACAGGGTATTTGTCGGCAACAAACTGATTACCATCAAAATCGCCAATGAAATACCTTGTTTTTCCGGGACCAACTGATAGCTGAAGGACCCATTTTGTCTCGGAGGATTGATTTTCAACTGTCAATGGGAAAAAATCAGGACACTCCCAGGCGCCGCTGACATCTCCTGCCGGTCCAAAATCCTGAAGAAACTGCCATGTTCTCAGATTTGAGGAGGCGTAAAATCTTATTCTGTGTCGGTTTGCCAAAGCAACCGCCATGATCCATTTTTGCGTTTGTTCATGCCAAATGACTTTTGGATCGCGAAAATCGTCATCATAAAGGTTTAGAACAGGGTTTCCGGCAAAGTTCTGCCAGCTTCGGCCTTTGTCGTGACTGTAAGCAAGATGCTGACGTTGTATGCCATCAGTGGCAGTATAGATAGCCACCATTGGCGGACGGTTTCCATCACCTAAGCCACTGCTGTTATGCCAATCTATCACAACACTTCCTGAAAAAGCCATTATATTTCCTGACATGGGTATTGCCAGAGGTAAATGTTCCCAGCTGATAAAATCAGTCGTGACGGCATGCCCCCAACTCATATTCCCCCATTGATCACCCTGTGGATTAAATTGATAAAACAAATGGTATTCCCCGTCATAATAAACAAGGCCGTTTGGATCGTTCAACCAGTTTTGAGGAGGAGAGAAATGAAAAGAGGGTCTGAAATGCGGTGTCGTTTCCTGACTGTAGGCCTGACGCAAACCTCCTGCTAAAAATATCAGGCCCAGGATAAGTAGGATTGGAAGATCAGAGGTGATTGGTTTTCTTTTCATTTGGATTGTATGAGAATCTTTTGAATTGACATTGTTTTTCCATCTTTCATACTTTGTAAAAAGTAAATTCCTGGAAGAAGGTGTTGGGCATTAATGGCGATGGATTGCGCATCGGAAGCCACCTCCTGCTCATAAAGCGCTTTTCCAAGCAAATTATAAATCCTTAGTTGATCAGGTCTGATCATCCCTGGTCGAAGGTAAAGGAATCCATCTGAAGGATTTGGAAAGATCAGTGGTGTGTCAGCTGACTTTTCTGTTTCACCTATGCCCGCTGGTGGCAGGGTGTTGAGAGAATCGGGAAGCCATCCTGGTTCACAAACGAGGCTATCAAGTGATTCGGTCAGATTTTTCATTTCCCACACAAAAGCGTGCAAAACCTCCACTTTGCCTTTATGTGTGATCAGATCGCCAAACAGAGCGTTTTCAGGCGGATAAACCCTGGCCGAAAATACTACCAGATCATCGATGAAAACTTCTAGTACCGACCGGTCAATAAACACGCTTACCTTAACCGTTTTCTGCTGACTATAAACATAGGCTGTTTCACGGTAGTCTTTTGTGGCCGTGCTTAATCCGGATTTTCTTCTGTCGAGCGCAACTTTGTGATGCTCAAAATCGAAATGAATCGAGGTGTAAATGGTAGAGGAGGCATTTTTTAACAATTGGATTTCAAAGTAACTAGTATCAGAAGCTGACAATTCCATTTCCAGTTCAAGCTGATTGCCCTGTACCTCAGTCAAATTTCCTGTCTGCCCGATTGTAATAACCCTGTTGCTGAATTGAAGTGTGTCTTTTCTTAACCTGCAAAGGTTTGGATGTGGAATCTGTCCGATTGTTACACCATCTCCCAGCAGCCTTACCACTCTGGGCAGGCTGAAATGATGCCGCCAACCTGCTGCAATCTGATCATCAGCGTTTCGGTCCTCGGGTATAATGCCAATGTAGGTCAGCCTGTTTTGCTCATCTCTGTCAAAGGCCGGAGAAAGCAGGTTTTCCTGTATCAATTCCAGTTTTTTCGGCTCAGATTGGCGGGGTACAAATATTTCATTTTCCCAGGTTCCAACCCAATAAATCGTTTCTGCCCGCTTAGAGGGTGTTGGGACCGGTGTTACAGCCAGGATGTATGAGCTGTCATCGATCTGACTAAAAACCGGCATCTCCCAAAACTCACCGGTTTGGGTTCCATTCCTTTGGTAGAGCGGAGATATAACTTCCCAATGCTTCAGATCGGACGAGCGATAGGTAAATAAAATTCCACCCCCATTTTGCTGCAAACCGCTGCCCACAATCATGTAATACAGCGTATCTGATTTCCAAACATAAGGATCTCTGAAATCACGATGGGCATAACCGGCAGGTGGTGCCGGAATCAATGGGTTGTCGGGCAGTTTATTCCAGCTTATCAAGGAATCATCGGCAGGAAAGGCACTTCCGATGCCTGCCTTAACCCCATCAACACCGGTATAGAACAGAACAGGAGTGCTGTCAGTCAAAATACTTGTTCCTGACCATACGCCATAACTGTCAAAACCAACAGAGGGCGATAAGGCAATTTTTTCTTCTTTCCAGTGAACTAAATCCGGGCTGCTCAAATGTCCCCAATGCATGAAAAACAATTGTGGTGCGTTTGGGTTTTTTTGAAAAAATAAGTGGTATCTATCATCTGCAAACATGAGCCCGTAGGGTTCATTGGTCCAGCCTGTATTTGGCATGGCATGGTAGTGCGGACGCAACCAATCTTGTCCATGCCGCACTTCCGGATCAATCTGCAGATTGAGTACATCATGTTGAAACTGGCGATAATGGCTTAAAATCTGATCTTCTGTCAAGGCTGAGTTATAAATGCTCAACTCGTCCAATGCTCCATTGAGACAACTAACCGGAAATCCGCCGACAGTTTGAAAGTCAGTGCTCCGGCCTACAAAAAGGGGTTGATCTGTTGCCAGCTGTATGCTTGAATGGCTTCCTGTTTCCTGACTTTCCCACACTTCGCCGTTTACATATATGCGGGCAATCTGAGCCGATAGGTCGATCACTGCAACAAGATGATTCCATTTGTAAGTGCTGATTTTCTGTGTTGTCATAAGTTGATAATATTGCTGATCAGCATAATACTCAAGAAGCACGGCACCAAAACGATTGATGCTGAGTGAAACACCTTTTGTTGCGGATTGCTGACTGACAACCGATGATTTCTCATAATTAAAGGCTTCTGTTGCGTACCAGGTTTCGATGGAAAGCTGATTATGAAAATCATTTAGCACGAAGGGGTACAGACTTACCCAGGTTGAAAACCCATCGAGACGTAAAGCATTGCCGCTGATACCAACTATCCTCTCTGGTCGATGGTAATGATTTGAAATTGGAAAGCTAAGTCCGCTCACCTCCTCAAGTGTTTCAGTACTGCCCGAATTCTCGTCGAAACTCATTTTAAACTGCAAGGTGTCCTGGGCAGACAGCCTTCCTGAAAAGGTCAGGATCAACAACAAAAAGAGGATAACCCGGGCTCTGAACATCAATAGGAGTTTGTGGTAAATATTACTTTTTTTAATGGATTGTCCCGGCTTTAAATTGCAGAATACCAACGTTTCACAAAGCTGACTTCTATATCACCAGGACAATCCATTTGTTGTATAATTAGCTATTGCACATCTGAAAGGTAATTAATCGTATTTCGGGCAACAAGATAAATGTTATCCTGATATGCATTGACACCTGCCGGATTAATTGTACCCTGTGCGTTTTGTTTCCATTCAAATCCACCAATTCCGATAAAAATACCTTTCCCTTTGTAGGTTTCATTGGGAAGAAGCTCGAGTACGCCAGCCATGTAATAATCCCTGATTCCACCCCACACACCAAGCCAGGCAACATCATTGGTTTCGGTAAATGATACATACGCACCGGGATGATTGTTCGGATACCCGTGATTTGCTGCAACTTCAACAATCACATGATTGTGATCTTCGCGGTAACCAGGTCCGATGACTGGAAAAGTAAAGAATCCGTCACTCTCGTCAAAAGCAAGGCCTTGATAGATCGGGTGGTTACGATTGTCAACACCTGGCAGGTTTACGCCGATAGTCCAGGTATCTCCGTTCTCGAATCCTCCACCTGTTCCAATGGCCATGTTGTAGGTGCGGCTCAGTCGACCAATCGACCAAAAATACTGGCAGGCGTGTCCCGAAAAGAATAGATTTCCTCCATCTTTCATATAGTCGCCGAATATACCTTTCACAGCCTCATGGGTTGCTTCAACCGGCAATTCAAATGCCTGATCATAATGCCACCAAATGGTTTTGTAGTGATAGATGTTTACCAGTCCGGCCATTACCTGAGTCCATGAAATGTATTCAGCATCCGGATATTCACCGAAGAACCAGTTTGCAGCAGCCAGCTCGTCATCGTCAGGCAATGCCTGAACAGTAGCTGCTGTGCCAAGAAATGCAATTTTATTGCCAATGGGTCCTTTACTCAAATCAGGCGTAACAGCAATGGATGTGCTTACAGTATATTGTACCGAAACTGATCCGCTACTCAAGGTGTAAACAACAGGATTGGTAAAATTTTGCGCTGTTCCCGAAGCTGGCGAAATTGTGTTTTCCTCAGCAAGTGTAATGGATGGTGTCAATGCAGATAAGTTTGTGCCATACGGTAATGCAACCACAATGCTGTGATTCTCCTCATCAATAATACCATCCACACCATTGATGCTGAATGTCAGAATTTGTGCTGTCAAGACCTCGGCACTTACCCGGTACTTTTTATAGACGTTTCCAGAGGAAACATAATAATCAACCGGACTGCTTAAATCAACAACCTGGCCTGAACCAGGCTTGACATTCGCTCCCGAAGATACAGTGAACTGGGGAGTTAAGCCATTTAACGATGCTGTTCCGGCTGGCATTTTTACCTTGATCGTTCCAAGATCGTGGTCAATCACGCCATTTCGGCCATCAATACTAAACTGTGTGATTTCTACGGCATTGTCCATTTCCAGCTCTGTCCGCTCCTTTGTGCAGGATACAGTGATTACAGCTAAGGCCAGCAATAAGAGCCCCGAAATTATATGATTTTTCCTTTTCATTGTGAGCATTTATTATTTTGATTTTAAATAAAGCAACGCATTTTTAGTCAATTGTTGAATTTGTTGTTGATTGGGGTTCGCACCACTGTTTTGGTTCCATTCATAAGCTCCGATACCAAAAGTTATTGCTGTACCTTGATAGTCGCCAAAAGGCATCATTTCACCAATAGCAACCATATAATAATCTCTGACGTGACCCCAGGCCCCAAGCATTTTCACGCCAAAAGTATTGGCGAGGAATGGAATAAAAGTGTCATCACCATTCGTATACCCATGTGGTGCCGGCACTTCTGTCCAATTGCAGTTATGGTCTTCCTTCCAGCCCGGACCAATGATGGGTATCTCTTTTCCGTTGTTGGGTGTATTATTAACAACTAAGTCCTTGTAAATCGGATGAGTGCTGTTGTCAAATGATTTCAAATTGACACTGATGGTCCAGGTGTCGGGGTTGTTACCGCCTTCACCGTCACCGATTGCCTTTCCTCCGGAAAATCCTGCGGGTATTCTTCCCAGGTGCTCAAGATACATGGTAGCATGGATTGACAACAGCAAGTTGCCTCCCGATTTGTAGAATTGGTTAATTGCCTCAATGACAATTGGATTCCTGGCAATGGCAGGCAAATCTTTGCCGCCAACTTCATCACTGTGCCACCAGATAACCCTAAACTGATTCAAATCTATACTTCCATCCAGAATCTGCTGAAAAGTAATAAATTGTTTGTTGGAAATGTTTGCATCAAACCATTGTGCAGCAGCAATTTCATCGTCATCAATGATGCTTCCGATGTCTGGATAGACACTCAGGAAAGCGATTTTTGTCGGCCCTACCCTGAAGCTTTCATATTGTGTATGGGATTGCTGATTTTGAGCATTGGTTGTAGAAAACGTAAACTGATAACTGTTGAGTGGAAGCCCAACCAGTTTGAGGGAGGTTGCTGTTCCGCCCAGTTCATAGTTATTTTCATAAGCCTCTGCCTTCACATTCACTTTGATATTGTTTAATGCCTCGTTGGGAAGTGTCCAGGATACAAATACTGTGTCTTCTTCCTGTACGAAAGCAATGTCCGACACATTGGAAGCTCCAATGCGATTGAAACGGACCGTTTGTCCAAGGCTATAGTTACCAAGGGTGTCTTTCAGTTTAATGGTAAAGAAATACTCAGTATTCGTTTTGATAATGCCATAAGTGAGCTTAGTTTGATCACCCGGCAAAACCAGCACGCCGCCACTGTAATTGACAATGGCTGTTAGTCCACCCATGCTGTTGGGATTTACCCAACTTACCTCAACACTATCATTCTCAGCAATGTAAGTATATTTCATGTCTGTAACTGAGGACAGTACCGGTGGTAGAACATCTTCAAGATCCCTCTTGTAGCACCCCGTTATCAAAAACAGTGATGCAATTAATACGATGATAAATGATCTCATATCTCAATGATTTTATAATTAATAACCTGGGTTTTGCTGATAAAGTCCTTTGGACCAGAAAATTTGTTGTTGGGGGATGGGGCAATATTCATCACGTCCATTGGTGAAAAGTGCGTTTTCATAATAAGTACGTTTGGTTTTCTCCACATTGAAATAGCTGTTCAATACCTGACCAGCAATACCCCACCTTACGAGATCAAAAAACCGGCTGCCTTCCATTGCAAATTCAAGGCGGCGTTCAAAACGAAGTTTTTCTCTGGCTTCTTCCTTACCCCCCATGCTGGTATACAAGCCAACCTCATAATTCGACACAGGGTTGCCGTTGATATCTTTTAGTAAAGCTGTGCTTGCGGCAGCTCTTGATCTGATTTGATTGATCAGTGGCAAAGCCTCGTCAGCACGATTGAGTTCGATCAAAGCTTCAGCCTTCATCAACAAAACATCTGCATACCGAATCACGATTTTGTTTTTCGAGTTTCCATAAAAAGGATCGATATTGACCATGCAGTCACAGGAAGGAGCAACATTTTCCTTCAGCGACATATTTGTTCCGTAGACAGCTGCATTTCTAATCCAGCTTTCGGTCATAATAAGGTCAGGAACATATTTCCAGGGTTTGCCAACCATTGCCACAGTGTGATCCAGTCTTGGATCAACTTTGTCAGATTGAACATAATCTGTGTTATTATAGGTATCAAGCTGTGGTAAACCATTCTGATCTGTTTTAAAGGCATTGACGAGGTTCTGACTTGGTTGATGAAAACCACAACATCCAAAACCGCCGGCCATGGGGGCACTCAATACATCGCCCCAGTTTAGTCTGCCTTTGGGTGAAACATCACCAATGGAATATTGAATCGACCACAAAGCCTCCGGCCCATTTTCATAGCCCCCCGGAAGGAAATTATTGGCAAAGTCACTTTCCAGAGTGTAAGGCCCGCCAATAACATAATCACAATGGTCGATAACCATCTGAAGTTTTGACGCATTGATGTTGACAACCTGATGGTTATCGTCCTGCTCATATGCCTGATAAAGTCTGGTTTTGGCCAGATAGGCATGGGCAGCATATTTGTTTGCACGACCAATTTCGGCATGTGAATAAGGCAAATTTTCAACTGCAAACTCAAAATCCTGCGCAATCTTTTCCCATAACTCATCGTTTGTCAAGGCAACGTTCGACACCTTTTCATATTCATTTACAGGTAAAAGTTCATCAATAAAGGGAACATGTTTCCATAGTATTTTCAGATTAAAATAAAAATGACCTCTCAGAAAACGCATTTCTGCTTGTCTGACAAGCTTTAGCGGCATATCGTCTTCCGAAATATTGTTCAATGCCCGAAGTGCATTGTTGATGCGCGAAATAGCTATGTAATAGCTAAACCAGAGTTCATCGGGGTCGCCACCACCTTCAAGTCCACCCATATTTGGTTGGGTATACACAAAGGTTTCAAAAAAGTGAAAAGACTGAATGTCGGCTTCATCCCTGCCACCTTTGTAGGCATCGTCGGAACGTACATTGCCATACGACCACAAGCTGTAGGGTGCTGTGTAATGATCGCTGCCCAGCGAGGAATAGGCTGAGATAACGAGTCCTTCAACGTTTTCAGGATTGGTGAGTATTTCTTCACTTAAAACACCCTTCGGTTCTACATCAAGAAAACTCTTGCATGATGAAGCGCCTGTGAGGAATATGAGAATGACCAGATAAAATGATATTTTTTTCATGATGACAAGCTTTAAATGTTAAAATGTGAAATTTAGTCCTGCTGTTAAAATCACAGGTATTGGATAACCCCAACCTGGTGTTTCAGGGTCAACGCCGGTAAACTTGTCGTCTCCCTTTACCTTTTTCAAGGTTAACAGGTTTTGCCCTCCAAGATATACCCTCATTTTTTCTTTGCTCAGATTCTTGATTTGAAAAGAATAGCCCAGTTGAAGGTATCTTAGTTTGAGGTAAGATCCGGATTCAACAGCATAGGTCGAAAACCGGTTTTCATTGTTGGCGTCCACCAGTGTCAAAGCCGGAATGTCTGAGTCAGGATTTGTCGGCGACCAGGCATCCAACAGCCTTACACCTTTGTTTGAACCTGATTCTTTAACACTCCAAAAGTCGGTATGGTATTTGGCATCGTTGATCACATCAATTCCTACGATTCCTTCCCAAAACATATTCAGGTCAAAATTTTTATAGTTAAGACTAATGTTCAGACCGTAGGTGAAATCGGGATGTGGCACACCAATCCAGGTTCTGTCTTCATCATTCACCACACCATCGCCATTCAAATCTTTGTACCTGATACGTCCAAGGCCTTTACCCACACTCTCAGCTGAATTTGCAACCTCATCTGCGGTTTTGTAGATGCCATCGGCAACATATCCATAAAATGATCCGATCGGACGGCCAAGTATGTTATTCCCCTTACCATCACCCCCATAGGAATTTTCTACCGATTCGGGCAAATCAACAATTTTGTTGATATAGGAGGCCAGGTTTCCCGTAACGCTGTATTGCAATTCATTGGTAATGTTACCATTGTAAGTCAGCAGCAGTTCAAATCCCTGATTGGTCATGGTAGCACCGTTTACAAATTGGTTGCCACCTTCTCCAATAACGCCAATATAACCGGGCTCAAAGAGCATATCCTCAGTCGTTTTGTAAAAATAATCGGCACTGCCCGAAATTTTGTGGTTCAGCAACCCAAAGTCAAATCCAAGATTTGTTTGCGTTGTTGTTTCCCACTTCAGGTCATCGTTGCCAAGTCTGACCCTGCGATATCCTGATGGCAAACCTGCACCTTTTGTGCCACTGATGTCATAAGCCGTTCCCCAGGGTGATGCCCAGGTTGGATTTCCTCCGTTATAGTCAGCGATATAGATAGAAAAACGTGCTAAATTGTCAATGGCCTGATTACCTGTCTTGCCCCAACCAACGCGAAATTTAAGATCAGAGATAAAATCAAAACGGTCTTTGATAAAATCTTCCTCACTTAGACGCCAACCAAGGGATGCTGCCGGAAATGTTCCGAATTGGGTATTGGAACCAAACCTGGAGGAACCATCGTATCTGATTGTGATTGATGCCAGGTACTTGTTGGAATAATCGTAATTAGCCTTCCCGAAATAGGATAAAAGCCTGTAACCAGTGCCGCTGCCCGAAACACCTTTGGTGCCTGTTCCTGCATTGATATACATATAATTCGGGTCTTCAATCTCCAGATCCTCAACACTTGCACTAAAGTCAGTATAGCTGTCGCTAAACATTTCGTTGCCCAAAAGAAAGGCCATGTCGTGCTTTCCGATCTTTAAATTGTAATTAAGTGTATTGGTCCAGGTGTATTTGAAAGTGTGTGATTGGAAATTGGTTACTTTGTTTGTCTCATTGTTCAAATAGCCTGAACTGTAACTCAGAGCCATATTTCTTCTGTAATAATTACCGTAATCAATACCAATACTGGATCTAAAATTGAGGTTTTCGATAATTTTCAGATCAACGAAGGCGTTCCCAAAAATTCTGAAAAAGTTGCTGTGATTTTGCTTGTTGTCTTCGAGCAATCGCACCGGATTCTGGCGATCATTCATGCCGGCAACCGGGCCTCCCCATCCAAGACCATCGATGGTTCGAACAGGGATGGCAGGCTGAGTTTGAAGTGTCAGATTCAAAACATCTGCCGAAGTTTCTTTCAAATAACTGAAGCTAAGGTTTTCACCTACTGTTAACCTGTCGTTAAGTAATTTGTAATCACTGTTCAACCTGGCCGAAAGCCTCGAAAAACGTGATGTATTAATAATGCCCTGATTGTCATAAAGTCCCAATGAAAACATGGATGATCCTTTATCAGTTCCTTGAGAAACGCTCAAATCAACCGATTCCTGCATTCCTATTCTTGAAATTTCTTCAAACCAATCCGTGTTCGCCGTTTTCATTGTTTTTGCTGCATCGAGATAATACGGGAGAAAAACACCATCAAGAATCGGGTTTCCCGAAGCATCTTCATGCCAATCAAACTGGTACAGGTAATGTTGATTCGGATTCGCACCATCGTTTACAGCTGCTTGCCAGTATGCCTGTCCATATTGATATGCATCCAAAACTTCGGGCCGTTTGGCATAAAAACTCAAACCTGTGTTGGCCTTTAAATTTACCTGTCTTTTTCCGGCTTCTCCTTTTTTGGTTGTAATAATAATCACACCATTTGAAGCACGTGAACCATATATACTTGCGGCTGAAGCATCTTTTAAAACCTGCATTGACGCAATGTCCTGTGCATTCAATTCATTCAGATTATTTGTGGTCGGCACCCCATCTACAATAAACAGCGGTGCTGTATTGGCATTGATAGAGTTTATTCCCCTGATCTTTATATCAACAGAGCCATCAGGCGAGCCATCGGATGTGATGAGCATACCTGGAATCTGTCCGCGGATTGATTGCATGGCATTTGCTGAGATGTTTTGATCGAAGGTTTCTGTTTCAACGACCGAAACAGCACCTGTGAGATCTTTTTTTCGCTGGGTTGAATAACCTACAACTACAAATTCATCCAACTCACTCATGGTAGCCTGCATCGCTATTTGAAAGAGCGTTTTGCCGGCAACCGGCAGTTCGATGGTTTGATAGCCAACAAAGGAAAAAACAATCATACTGCCTTCATCAGGTACGTTTAATTGAAAATTACCCTCAAAATCAGTTGTTGTTCCAAGTGTAGAGCCTTTTACCAGCACAGTAACTCCAGGCATGGGGGATTGATCAGAAGCGTCGGTAACCCGGCCGCTGACTAGCTTCTGACCATAGACACCAGAGCTGAAAATTCCCATTATAACTAAAAGCAAAATGGAAAGTGCCCGGCTTCGTGAAGCGTTAATTTTTCTCATAATTAAGGCGTTTAATAAATTAATGATGAATGGTTAAGATTACTTGTTATATTGCATAATGTCGTAAATTTCTGAAGTCTCATATATAGGCGTTCCTCCTCGCTTGGTCGCTACCAATGCTCCTGTTGCGCACGCAAAAGCGAGTGCTTCGGGCATTGATTTGCCTTCGAAGAGTGAAGCAACAAAACCTGCCAGAAAAGCATCGCCCGACCCAACCGTATCTACCGCTTGTACGCTATACCCCTTATGATCAAAAAAAGTTTGTTGGTGATAGGCGATGGCACCTTTGTCGCCTCGGGTAACAATGATGGTTTCCAACTGATACATATCAGCAAGCCAGCTGATGATGCTTTTTTCATCGTGTTTATGCTTATTGTGCCATTGCGAAATAACCACCAGCTCTTCGTCATTGAGTTTGGCAATGTCTGCCTTGTGAAGCATGGTTTCAACAACTTCCTTTTGGTCGTAGGGTTGGCGTAGATTGATGTCCACAAGCTTTAGGCTGTCATTTTCCAACAAACCCAGTACCGTATTCCTTGTGTCAGCATTCCGACTGGCCAGTGTTCCAAAAATGATCAAACCGACTTCTGCTCCCTTTGACTTGAGTTGTTCGGTAAGCCGAATGTTGTCCCAGGCAACGGGATGGCATATTTCATAGGTGGCATTGTTGTTTTGATCAAGATGAACCAGCACTTTACTTGTAGGCAATACTGCATCTTCCTGAATCAGCTCCAAACCCAATCCTGATTGTTTCATGAAGCCAATCAATTCCTTGCCCGACTGATCCTTGCCAACCTTGCTGGCCATTGTCACATCCAGGCCAAATTTTTTCAAATGAATGGCAACATTCATGGGTGCTCCTCCTGCCACAGGTCCGCTTGGCAGCATGTCCCACAGCACTTCCCCCAGACACAATACTTTTTGATTTTTAACCCTTATCATATTCATTGCGTATTTTGATATTTATGATACTTTTCGACGTCTTGCAATGTCATTCTGTATTTCTTCCAGAGAGCGGCCTTTGGTTTCTGGTATCACTTTCCATGCAAATACAAAATGCAGCGCCATCATCAGGGCAAAAAATGCAAACGACCATCCTCCTCCAATGGAGGGCATATTGGTTACAATAGGAAACGTCCAGCTCACAAGGGCCGCCATCACCCAATGGGTAAAACTGCCCAGCGCCTGCCCCTTTGCACGCACATTGTTGGGAAATATTTCGGAAATGAAAACCCACAGCACTGCACCCTGCGACAAAGCAAAAAATGCAATGAATCCAATCAAATACACCATCACAGAATAGCCATCAAACGCATTTAAAAAGAAGGCGCGTGAAATGAGACTGAGAAACAGCACCATGCCCACCGACCCAATCATCAACAAGGTGCGCCGGCCATAACGGTCAATCAGAAACAAGGCTGCAAAGGTAAAAATGAGGTTTGTTAATCCTATCGAAATAGACTGAAGCAAAGCAGTGTCTTGGCCCAAACCCGTCATTTCAAAAATCCGAGGCGCGTAATAAATAATTGCATTAATTCCGGCAAGCTGGTTAAACATGGCTATCAAAACTGTCACCATGATTGCAAATGCATTCTTACCCGTAAATAAAGAGGCTTCTTTCCCTTCTTCCTGATGCTGTAGTGACAAGCGAATGTGTTCAGCTTCTTTTTCAGGGCTCTCAAATCCAAGACTTTTAAACACATGAATTGCCTCGGCATTTCGTCCCATCTGCACTAACCAACGCGGACTTGGATCTACCTTCATTAAAAGGAGTAAAAATAGGAGAGAGGGGATCACCTCAAAACCAATCATGTAGCGCCAGGCTGAAAACTCAACGTTTTTAGCAATAAAGTAGTTCACAAGGTATGCACTCAAAATGGCCGTTACCACATTGAACTGATTGAGCATGACGTATTGACCGCGCACTTTGGCCGGTGAAATTTCAGCAATATACATGGGTACAACCACCGATACAGATCCAACAATCAAACCCTGTATAAACCGGAACACTAAAAACATGTACCAATGCTGCGAAAGCGCGCTTCCTCCTGCAGCCAAAGCAAAAATCAGAACTGCAACCTGCAGCACCTTTTTGCGGCCATATTTGTCGGCAGGCTTGCCAATAATCAATGTTCCGATGATCGTTCCAACAAGTGCAATGGCAACGGTGAATCCGAGTTGAAATTTGGATAATTCAAACAACGACTCCAAAGCAGAAGTCGTACCAGATATCATAGCTATATCGTACCCAAACAGGAATCCGCCCAGCGCAATGAAGACAGACTGAATAAATGCTCTACTTTTCATGAATTAAATTTAAAGGTTCGCAAAAAAAGTGAGGCAATGTTAGGTCACAATTCAGGAACCAACTAGCAAAGTGGTTACAGCATCTCCCATTTATGTTACTTTTCGAAACAGCTCGCCTAGGTTGCCAATTATGTAACAGCGTTAGCAATCATGTTACCTCTATTGACGTGTAATCATGACACACTTTCGAATAAGTTGTGTAGAATCTGCAACTAAATTTAAAAGTTGCGAAGTTTTTCAGTGTAATATCGCCAAACGTATGCAGGTTTTATCCGGTGTTATCCGGTTAATATCCCCCAAAGAGCATAATTTTTAAAAGTTATTTCGAAAATTTTCATTTACGTCCTCTGCCTCCACCATTGCATTCGTGGCTAACCGAACATCTGCCAGGAAGCCTCATTACATCCCTGGCTAAAAAAACCACTTTCCCGTCAGGGAAAGCCATCCGCGTGAATCTTTGGACAGAAAAAAACGCGTCAGCCATTGAATCTTCAAATCCTCAAATCTTCAAATCTTTCAGGGAAAGTCATTCGTGCCATTCGCGGCCCAAAAAATAATCTCCCGTCAGGCCACACATCCATCACAATCCGTGAACACCACCACTTTCCCGTCAGGGAAAGCCATTCGTGTGCATCTGTGGACAGAAAAATAATCTCCCGTCAGGCCTCACATCCATCACAATCCGTGAACACCACCACTTTCCCGTTAGGGAAAGCCATCCGTGAGCATCCGTGGACAGAAAAAAAAACGCGTCAGCCATTGAATCATTGAATCCTTTTTGGAAATTCATTCGTG
>CAZBMR010000048.1:0-24015 GCA_964492695.1 uncultured Lentimicrobiaceae bacterium | reverse complement strand
ATGCCGCAAAAAAACCGGATGATGTTGAACCCATTGATCGGGTGCAGCTGATAAACCATGGGGGTGTTGCCGTATTGCTCATTGATGGCGTTGAGCCAGCTCAGGTCACTGATGCCCGGGTCGTGATAAATAAAAGTAGCAGGCAAATAAAGGTACAAGCCAAAAAAATCGTAGCTTAAAATGTTGGTTTGCTGGAAGCTAAACTTGAGGGTGCCGAGAATAACAATCAGAAAGACAGCAATCGTTAAGGATTGTCGGTTTTGAGTCATTTTGTTGATATCGGTCACCATTTGGTTCATTTGAATTGGGCAATCATTAATTTAGCGCCAAGCACACCTTATTTATTATAGGTGACTGCAAAAGTACCTGAATGCAGGAAGTTTTCAATTTTTTTTTTAAAGACTGACATATGCTTCGGGCTTTGATTCATGGCCAATCAGGAACCGACAAACTACTGCCAGCTAAGCATGCTGTTGGTAAATCTGTTGAGTGCCAGGAAGCAGCTTGGTGATGCATTTTTTTATTTTGAAAGGTGATGTAAATCACAGCTTTCCGCGTAAAGATCGTTTCACATATTATTTTTTTCGTCAAACGTAAAAAAGAGTTGGAAAGTTGTTAAGACTTCCTTAATTTTACGCCAAAGTTTGCAGAAGGTAGTGATATAAAGTCTGTTAACTATTTTTAAGTAAAACCACGTATACAAACCAGGCGTTAATGAATATGGCAGATAAGCTGTGTTTGAATCTCTGTTTTTTAAGGGTTATGGCACTCGAAAGTAATCTTCTCCTGGTGGAGTGCGGTATCGGATTTTAATATGACAGTGAGCGGCGTTTTTTTGGATGTGCTGTTGAGCTGTCAAAAAAAAAAACAGCGTGAACTAACCAACAGATGGCGAAAACGGGAGAACATAATTACGTGGAATTGAAGCGGTGCAAGCCCGCACCAGCAGCTTTTGTGCGCACAGGCACCCTGCATGTTAATTTGCTATCGGCCAACCTTACTTTGTGATGACAATAGAAATAAAAACAACATTTTGAACGACCAAATGCGCACATATGGGCCCAGAGCATACATCGCGGTTTGCAAACTGCCTGCGTTTCAGCACACTGTTGTGATTGCTATCGTTTGGGTCTTGTTAAGTTTGCTCCATCTTTCGCCCGTAGTCGCCTCATCACTGTCCGAATGGAGGAACAACGCGCAATCTGCTGCCACGCCCGACCAAAGGGCAGAAAGCCTGGTGAAGCTCACAACGGCCTACTGGCATACTGATGAGGACAGTGCGCTTTACTTTTCAAGAAAGGGCCTGGCCATGCGCAACGAAAAAATCAGTGCGGTGATTTTGGGCAAAATATATTTTGTGCATGGGTTTACGCACACCATGCATGGCAATTCAGATTCAGTGTTGTTTTTTCTGCAGAAGGCCGAAGCGGTTTTTCGTGCTGACAAGCAGGAATATTTGTTGCATCGCACCATAGAGCAGATAGGAAACCACTATCGCGAGGTGGGCCGGTTGCAGGAGGCCGAGGAGCAGCTTTGCAAAGCAGAGGCTTTCTTCAGGAAGGAAGGAAAGATCGTGGATTTGAATAACCTACTGATCAACAAGGGAAGCCTTTATTACGATCAGAACAGGTTTCACAAGGCAATCGACATGTATCAGGAGGCTGCCACTTATGATAGCCTGTTGAACGATACCTCAGCCATCGCACTCACCAAAATGGGTTTGGGCCTGGTAAATTTGGGATTAGGGCGCCTTTTCAAGCACATCGATAAAAACGCGTCCTGGCATTATTTTCAGCTTGGAATCAACCAACTAAGATCAAGTGAGGTAATGTTTGCTGCGATAGGGCACACCACTGGAATCTGCTACTGTAAGATGGCCGAAATGGCGTATTTGACTGATACGCAACAATACGAAGCTGCCGAAACAATATTCAACGATTCGGAGGCTTGCGTCACATCGGACGACTCACGCATTGTGACCACCTTGCTGGTGTATCAGGCCGAGGTGCTTATCCATCTGGGGCAACTGAACGAAGCACGCCAACTGTTGGAAACGGCATTCGATATGGAAACAGACCATTTGGTTATTCCACATGTCATGGCGATGGGTAAATTTCTGAAAGCCAGAATTCTGCATGAGGAGGGGAAATATGCGGCAGCGCATCTGCTTGCCGATACAGTGGTTGAATGGTTTAAAAACAGCAAGCAGTTTGCTTTTGGCTATCCGATCATCGTTGAACGAACGGGATGGTACGTGCAGGCTGGAGATTTTAAACAGGCATTCAGGTGCAACCAGACTGCACAAGCCATGAAAGATTCGCTCCTGGCATTGGCAGCGCGCGAGACTTACAGCGAGCTTAGCATACGATTTGAAAACCGCTTGCTCAATGCAAAAATGCAATTGGCAGAAAATGAAATAGAAAGCGCGAGGTCATCCCTTAAGTACAGAAACATACTGGTGTTTTTATTTATTTTACTGCTTGTTGCACTTTCTTTGTTGATCATATGGATGCGCAAACAATCCATTGCGCGAGGCGAGTTGCTCGAGTTGAAGGCTTCCTCATTGAAAAAAGAAAACGCCCTCAAACAAAGTCAGTTGGAGAAGATGGAATTGGAGCGAAAACTGAAAGAAGAGGAAGCAGACCATTATCGCATTGAATCGGAAATGAGGGAGCAGGAATTGGTGTTTAAGTCGTTGCAGCAAGCTAACTTATTGATGATCAATCAGTCAATCAAAGAGCGACTGGGGCCTTACCAATTCAGGATGATGAAAAAGCGCGATCAGGAAACCTTCATCGAAGAACTGAATGCGCTGGTGCGTGAGTCGGCCCGCGACCCCTTGTCGGAATTCGAAACGATGTTTACACAATTGCACAGTGGGTTTTATGAGAAACTCATCGCTATCAATCCGGAGTTTACACGGAGCGAACTGCAAATGTGTGCCTTGCTTCGTATGAACCTGCCATCCAAAGAAATAGCCAATTTATTGAACCTATCCCTTTCGCGCGTAGATCAAATACGGCATCAAATCAGAAAAAAGCTCGAACTCGACGGCAATCGAAGTCTTACTTCATTCCTTATTTTGATTTGAGTTTATTTTCAGCTTTTTACAACCAACTTAGCCCTATTGTGACAAGTGTTTAAGCCTCGTTGACGGCCTGAACTGCCTGCCGAATGCCAAGCCCGCCCGCATCAAACACAGCGCTGTATTGGCTTTGCGTGTGCATGAATGCCAGGCAGCCCGCTGCTGCCTGAATCATGCTTTTTTTTAAGACCCTGGGGCATCAAGAGGCCTGCGATGGCTCACCGTTTATTATGCGGTTTAGTTTTTATTGACAGAGTTTTTAATCAATCGCATGCGAATTGCAGAAGTTTTTTTTGCCTTTTCGTGATTTGCAGCGCCAGGCAGGAGGCCCACATTTTCCAGCCCATCTCTAATTTTAGCTGCATCCCTTCTTTTGTACTGCGATAAAAGCTTGAAAAAGAATTAGATAACCTTTTTTTTCGAACAGAAAATCAAGCAAAATCAGTGTGTTTTTACTTCGATTTTGGCAGTTGTTGGCCTGTTTAAATGGCCATATAGCCTTTCTTTTGAAAAATTGTAAATAAATGAAAAACAGTTAGATAACAACGTATTTCGAGCTGCGTCAGCAGCTCGGGGTTTTAATTTTGGTAGTGTAAATACTTAAAAGAGAGAATGATACAGTTTTTCTAAAAGAAAAACCAATGATTTTTAGGGGGGCTGAAATTTGGAAAGCCTTTTTAGGTGGTCATACCTTCGCTTTCGGTAATAGTCACCTCTTTTTTTTAATCAAAACCTAGGGAGCGGCCTTGAGCAGTACCTATATGGAATTTAGAACCCCAAAAATGGTCGTGGTAATCGATCACGATGCAGCAAATGCAGAGGAACTGAAGGATTTTCTTCAATCGGAAGGATATCAGGTGAAAGTGGCTACTGATCCGGTAGTCAAAATTGAAGGCATTGCCGATGCCAATCAAACCCTTGCGGTTTTGTTTGATCATCAGGGCGATGCGCTTGAAACAAGCAAGATTTTGCGTTCGCTGAGGGCGCAGTTTGGCAAAGATACGATGATGGTATTTATGCATGAATTCAGTGTAGAGGCGGTTAAATCGGCTGTGGCAGCAGGTTTCAACGAGTATCTGGCCAAGCCGGTTGGACATGAGGCCTTGCTGTCGCTTCTGTCAAAAAGGAAGAAGGCAGATAATCCCAAGAAGATTTCCATGACCATCAAAATAGAAGCAACGATTTTCGACGAATAACTAAAGTCTTAAAACACAACAATAACTTTATGAATATGAAAAAGTTCTACCCAATTCATGCACGCAAGAGCAACGGGATAGCAACCATCCTGTTCTTTTTGCTGATCTTGATTCAGGGCCTTCAAGCGCAGACTTACAACCTGCCAATTGAGGGAAACGATGCTGTTCGCTGTGGTGCCGGTGAGTTAACGCTTACGGTAACATGGACAGGTTCGGCACTCACACCTGAGAATGTAAAATGGTACACCCAGCCGTTTTATGGAACGCCCATTGCCACCGGGATGACCTACACCACGCCCTATCTTGAGTACACGCAGGCTTACTATGTAGATTATACAGGAGACGGTGGATGCTCGGAATGTGACCGACTCCTTATCCGGGCTGTGATTGCCGATCAGGTGATTACGCCTCAGGTTATCTATCCAAGCCTGGTGTTTTGCAATTCGGCCAACTCGGATTTTACACCTACTGTGGTGGGCGCCAATGGAGGCAGCTTCTCAATAAGCCCGTCGGTGGGAGCAGATTCATTTGACACGGGCACAGGTGCTTTCAATCCCTATGGTTTATCGTCAGGCACCTATGTTGTGACCTTTTCACCTGAGAGTGTTACGGGTTGCGACAGCAGTCCGGTTACGGCCACTTTAACGGTGAGCAACGCCCCTGTGCCACCCGTCATCAGTTATGCATCGGCCAGCTATTGCAGCAGTAGCGAAGCTGTTTCGGTTTCGCAAAGCGGGGCGAGCGGTGGCAGCTACAGCGCAAGCCCGAGCGGATTGACAATCAACAGTTTGAGTGGGTTAATCACGCCAGCAACAAGCCAAACAGGAAACTATACCGTCACTTACCTCGTTCCGGGTGGTGGAGGATGCTCGCCGGTGTCGGCCACAACAAATGTAAGCATCATGAGGCTTCCCGAAATAAGTGTATTTAGCTATAGCACACCCATTTGCGGTGTTCTTTCAGAAGCCCAAACCCCTACCTTGACAGTTGTGAATGATTACACTCCAGGGGCCAATCCATATAGTTATACGGGCTCAGGCACACTCGACCTCAACACAGCCACGGGTGCCATCGATCCTTCGGGCAGCAATGCCGGCACATTCACCATCACCTACACCATTCCGGCGGCATCGCCTTGTGGTGCGGTTTCGGGATCGGTGGATATTGTGATCCTCCCTGTTTCCAATGCAACCGTCTCGGCTGACAAAACGCAGGAATACAAAGACAGAGACAATCCTGTGATCACATTCACTGGCTCGGTTGGACCGGCACCTTATACATTTACATACAGGGTAGATATGGGTACGGGAGGCAGCACCGTTCAGGGAGCAACCACCACACTCACCACTGCCAATGCATCCACTGCAACAGCCACTGTGGAACAATCTACCGAGGTTGAAGGGGTTTATACCTATAATCTTCTTTCAGTGACCGATGCCAACGGCTGCGAAACGCCCATCACAGGTCAGTCGGTGGTAATAACGATTCTTGAGACACCAGATATTGACTTCGTATATGCAGGCTCACCCTATTGTACCAATTCAGGAACAGCCACGCCCAGCGGCAGTGTTTTAGGCACATTCTCCTACACAGGCACAGGTTTAACACTCAATTCCACTACGGGCGAGGTTACATTGGCAAGCAGCACCGCCGGCACTTACGAGGTAGTTCAAACGCTGAACGGTTATACCTCATCGGCCATGATTGTTATCACGCGCCTTCCTGTTGCAACCTTTGCTTATTCGGCAGCCTCCTATTGCCCAGCGGCAGGAAATATATCTCCTTCAACAATCAACGACATTGGCATCTTCACAGCCAGCGATCCGGAAGTGATCTTTGCTGAAGGAGCATCAGCCGGAACCATTGATGCCATTTTCACACCTCCGGGTGAATACACGATTACCAATACCATACAGGCAGCCAATGGTTGCGCGGTGGTAAGTGCGCAAACCACCATCACCATCAATGCCACTCCAAACTATACAGGGCAGCGTGCCTATGAAATTTGCAGTGGAGAAACTACATCCATCACAAACACTGCAGATATTTCGGGCACAACCTATTCGTGGCCAAGCCCAGCGGTCACAGGGAGTATAACAGGATCAAGTGCCGGATCGGGCGGAACCATTGCCCAAACCCTTACCAATCCAAGCAATACAGCCATTGGAACGGTTACATACATGATTACACCAAACGGCGGAAGCTGCGGTGCAGGGGTGCCGGTGCCCGTGGTTGTGACAGTGAATCCAAGGCCGGCAGTGCCTACTGCAGGCAATTTGACCGTAACTTATGATGGGGATCAACACATAGCAAGCGCTTCATCTTCAACCATGAGCTCAAACAGTGAAGTGGCAGTGATTGATTGGTATGATGCTGCAACAGGTGGAAATCCTGTCACAGCTCCCACCGGCACTGATTATGGAACTTACACAGCCTATGCCGAAGCACGATATGCCTCAACAGGTTGCACAAGCACAGCAAGAACGCTTGTAACCCTCACCATCAATAAAAAAGAACTCACCGTGGTGAATGCTGCCGTTACTCAAAAAGCATACGACGGAAACACCACAGCTGCCATCACAGGAGCTCAGCTTAGCGGCATTGTCGGTACTGATGCAGTAAGCATTGGATCAGAAACTTCTGGAACATTCGCCAGCAAAAATGTTGGATCAGGAATCTCTGTCACAACAGCAATGACCATTTCGGGTGATGATGTGGCTAACTATTACCTTACTCAACCCACGCTCACTGGCAACATCGTTCAAAAAGCCCTGACGGCAGCTTCAACAATTGCCGATAAAGTGTATGACGGCACTGCAACTGCGGGCGTCATTACTTTGGGTGCTATAACAGGACTGGTTGATACAGAAACACTTGGTATTGCAACATCAGCCACTGATTATGCTAATGCCAACGTAGAAAACGGCAAAAGCACCACTGTTTCTTACACCCTCTCTGATGGCACAAATGGTGGACTGGCAACCAATTACAGCATGGCCGATCTGACCACCACGGGCAACATCACCCCGAGGCCTTTGACAGCAAGCAGCACCATCTCTGACAAAACCTACGATGGTTCGGCTGCAACTGGCACCGTCAACCTTGGAACGGTGAGCAACCTTGTGTCAGGCGAAAGCCTTACCATCACCCCAACAGCAGCCAATTTTGCCGATGCCAATGTGGCCGATGGAAAAGCGACTACTATTACCTATGCTTTGGCCGACGGCACCGGCGATGCTGACAACTACAGCATGGCAAGCATTGCCGCCACAGGAGATATCAACCCCTTGTTGCTGACAATTGCCAATCCAACATTAACCTTATCAAAGGTTTATGATGGAAATGCCACAGCAGCAGTAACGGCAAACGCATTCACCAACAAGGTGGGCGCTGATGATGTGACGATCAATACGGTGACGGCCAATTACGATACAAAGGACGTTGGCTCAGGGAAAACCATCACCGTTGTTTATACCATAACAGGTCCAGCTGCCGGAAATTACACTAAACCAGTAGATTATGTTGTGAATACGGGCGAGATTACACCCGCTCCATTAACGGCAGCCACCACTGTTGCTTCGAAGGTTTACAATGGATCGGCTTCGACAGGAGCTGTTACGCTGGGTGCTGTGACTGGCTATGTTGGTTCGGAAACCCTGACGATTACGCCAACAGCCAGCAACTATGCCAATGCCAACGTAGGAACTGCCAAAGCAACCACCATCAGCTATGCACGCGCAGATGGCAGCAATGGTGGTGTGGCAACCAATTACAGCATGGCTGACCTCATCACATCAGGGGATATTACAGCAGTCACAATCACTGTCACAGCAGACGACATCATCAGGGGAGTGGGTGAGACCACACCTGCCTACACTTACACGATGACCGGATTTGTGAACAGTGAAACAGAAGCTGCTTTGCGCACTGCTTCAGCGTTGAGCGGGGCTGTGACCTTTACTGACAATACAGCAGGGTCAACAGCAGCAGGAACCTACACCATCACACCCGTTGTTTCGGCTTTGACAGCCACCAACTATGTGTTCGCTGCAGCCAATGGCACACTCACCATTGCCAATGTGGTGGTTGAAGCCACGGCAGGCACAGCAAGGGCAGCCTACAGCACCCTGGCCGAAGCCTACACGGCCATCAACAATGGAACACATCAGGGAGTCATCACGGTGAATATATATGCCAGCACTTCGGAAACCACTTCAGCAACCTTGAACTCAAGTGGCACGGGCTCGGCATCCTACACTTCAGTGACGATTGTGCCGCAAGCAGGTGTAACAATCACCGGATCAACAAGTCCATTAATGATTTTAGGCAATTAAACAACAAGAAGAATAAACCAACGGCAGGGTGCAAGCCCTGCCTTAAATCAAAAGAAAATGAAAAGTAATATAACACGATTCAGCCTCTGCTTCGGTTTGGTACTGTTTCTGATCAGCCAGTCATTGGTGGCGCAGCATAATTCTGACTATGTCATTGTTGACAACAGTGCTCCAAACAAAACCATGCTTCAGGAACAGTTTAGCAGCAATCCACAGGCTTTTTTTAACGAAAGCCAGAAACCGGCCCTTTATGTTCAAAGCCAGATGTTGCAGGGTAAGACCATCAACAACCTTATTGTTTATGTTCAAACCCAACCCGGAGTGTTGAATTACGGCGGCGGTGCGATCACAAGTTCAAACATTGACGAATTTGCTGCAGATCTCAGTGGCTGGTCGTCCATTGTTAAAGGCAGTATTATCATTCACAGTGCAGATGTTTTTTCCGGACCAGAGGGCAACTCGTTAAAAAGCAAGCTTGAATCATTGACCGGATGCACTGTTGAGATGAGCACGTCTGTTCAACCTTTCAGTAACTAATCAGTGAACATTGAAAAAACGAGTCATATGAATGCACAATTTTTACATCAACCATTCATTGCAAACAGGATACCTGATCCGGCTGATCACAGCGGTTTAGGTAATTCCTATCGCAATGCCTCCACCTTAAAGGGTTTCATGATTCTGTTGATTGTGATACTGTTAGGTGGACTAAGCCAGGAGCTCAATGCTCAATCCTTTTCGGCAACCTTGTCGAGCAACCAAAAATTCGCCAAACCGCTTCCGGCAAGCTATGCCTGCGGTGGCACTTATGGATCATTTACGAGCATCAACTCAAGCAGCACACTATTTTCATACGCAACACAGTCTTTTACGGTGAGCACAGCCGGTAACTACACCATTGAAGTTACCAGCAGCACAGCTTCTGACCCCATGTTATATATTTACACGAGTTTTAACCCATCAAGCCCTAACAGCAATTTCAAGGTGGGTGATGACGACAGTGGTGCTGGCTTGTTGTCGAAGATCGGTGGCTGCGGCAATTATTTTAATACAGGTACATACACCATTGTTGTAACTGCCTACAGTTCCAGTACCACCTCCGGAACCGTGTACTTTAGTATTTCCGGAGCAGGAACAACCACGGTTTTGCCAACAATTTCAACCAATGCTGCCAGTTCCGTTGGCTCAAGTTCGGCCACTGTTGGGGGCAATGTTTCAGCCGATGGTGGAGCAACCGTTACTGCAAGAGGTGTGGCCTATGGCACCTCCAGCAATCCAACCTCTGGCGTATCCATCGGTTCTGGAACAGGAAGCTTTAGTACAAGCATTACTGGATTAACTCCGGGAACACTATACTATGCCAGGGCTTATGCAACCAACAGTGTTGGAACAAATTACGGGCCACAGGTCACTTTTACCACGCAAAACTTTACGCCTCCAAGTGTTTCGACGAGTAGCACAACGAGTATCGGACAAACAACGGCAACACTCAACGGCAATGTGAGCAGTACCGGAGGCCAAAATGTTTCAGCAGGATTCCAGATCAGCACCAATTCATCCTTCTCTGGTGCTACGAGCGTCACTGCTTCGGCCTCAATGGGCACAGGTAATTTTTCCTATGCTTATTCGGGCTTGACAGGTTCAACGCTTTATTACGTGAGGGCATGGGCAACCAACAATGGCGGCACAACCTATGGAGGATCAACCAGTTTCTATACTGACCATACGATCACCTACAGTGCCAATGCAAACGGTAGCATCAGCGGAACAACCACGCAATATATTGATCACAACGGAACAACAACCGCTGTTACAGCTGTTCCCAATTCGGGCTATCATTTCCTTCGCTGGAGTGATAACAGCACTTCCAACCCCAGAACGGATGCCAATATCACCAGCAGTTTTTCGCGCTCAGCCACCTTTGATGTTAACAGCCTTGAGTTCACTGCCCAGCCTGGCACCACCATCGCTGGTCAGGGCATCAGCTTCACGGTGCGCATCCGTGATGCATACTCAAACACCATGACCAACAGCGACCGCGTGATTACAGTAGCATTGGCTTCCAACCCTGCGGGCGGAACCCTGGCAGGCACACTTACTGCCACTTCAGTAAATGGTGTGGCCACATTTTCATTACCCTACATCCAAAAAACAGGTGTTTATACCGTAACAGTTTCAGCCACAGGGCTAACGTCAGCCACCTCCTCGAGTTTTACCATCATACCGGCAGCTTTGAGCTATTTCACGGTTGACAATGTCGTTACGCCACACGAGGCTGGCACATTTACTTCCCCGAGGGTTACAGCTTATGATATTTACGACAATATCAAAACCAATTATACCGGCACTGTCGTCTTTAGCTCAAACAATGTGAGTGTTACGCCTTCAAAACCTACCCTTTTGCCGGCAAATTATACCTTTGCTTCCTCTGACAACGGTGTGAAAACCTTTACCAATCAGCTGAACTTCAAGCAATATGGCACTGGCTATTATATCCGCGTGAACGATGGCGCAGCCCAGGGAGAGCAAACGGGCATTCAGGTTACCTCAGCGCCATTGAATTTCTACACCATTGTAGCCAATGCCGATGGCAGTGGCAATCAGCAGGATGTGTTGGCCGGAACCTCGTTTACTGTTCTTGCCAAGCTGTACGACGTATATGGCAACCATAAGCTCGATTTCACGGGTGGTTTGGATGTTACGTTTACAAGCAATGCCAATCCATCACCACTCGGAAATCCACCGGTTATCCCATCAGCAGGATCAAGAACATTTACGAATGGCAGCTGCACCATCAGCGGTTTCACCTTCTTCAATGCCCAGCAAACACCCACCATCACCATCACCGAAACTTTAACAGGCTCAGGAGGTACAACTCCTGCCATCACCATATGGCCCGAAGCATTGGCAAATTTCCTGGTTGAAGAACAACCATTGCAAGTGCATGGCATAGGTGGCGTGCGTGTTTCCTCAAATACAAGCTTTAGTGTAAAAGTCACCGCGCGTGACCAGTATAACAACATTAAGAGAGACTATGTTGGTCATATCAACTTCAAATCGTCCAACGATGCCATTGTGCAATTCCCCAATGGGTTGCAGAATTTTACCCTGGGAAATGCAGGTATCCGCACTTTCACAAATGCCATCACCATTCCAACCACCGGTGCATACTGGCTCAGGGTGGCTGATTCTCCGGATGCGTTTAAAACTGGTGAGCTTCAAAACATTGTGGTTGGACCCAATGTGCAAAGCGCTGCAAATTCCGAATTGTTTTTTACGAGTTATCCAAGCCTGACAACCTATCCCAGCACACCCGAAGTGGTGGCCGGCGATTTCATCAATGTCACCATCAGGCCGCGCGACGCCGGAAACAACCTGCTCTGCGACTGCCAGACAGTTTCGGTGATGCTCAACGGAGCAACCACCCACCACAATGGTGCACTTGAATCGGGCGTGCCTGCGCTGGTAACGATTCCGGTGGTGGACAACCACGATGGAACTTACTCAGCTTCGGTGCGTGTGGCAGATATGTCGATAACCAATGTAATCACCGCCAGCGTAAATGGGACAGTGCTCACTGATCAGCTGAATGTGGTTGTAAACCAGCCTCATACTGCATCACTTGCCACTTCCACCATCTCGGCTGTGCCAGGTGCTATCACTGCTGATGAATCATCGGTTGTGACTGTGCAATTAAGAGACCAGTTCCTGAATAACAGGAGCACCGACGATGGAACAGTGACACTGGGCGTGACCAATCTCGCCAATGGCATCATTGTGGGCGTAACTTCAGGTTCGTCCAACATTGAAGCTGCCTACACAACAGGTGGTAAATATGTAGCTGCCTTCAGAATGAACGGCATCGGCCTTGGAACAGCCACCATCGTGGGAGCCTTCACCAACGGAGGTTCCATCAATGGCAGCATTGTTGACAATGCCGATGTGGTGGTTACACACGGTGTGGCTACTCAACTGGCCGTGAACACCCAGCCCTCAGCACTGGGCAATGCTGTTGCCGGTATTGCCTTCGATCCGCAACCCGTCATTCATATCAACGACCAGTGGGGCAACCACGTCACCACCGGCGCAGGAAGCAGTTTGGTTGTGAGTGCGATCAAAGAAACAGGCAATTCCATCCTGAAAGGCACACTCACAGCCACAGCCGCTTCGGGTGTAGCAACCTTTGGAAACCTCAACTATGAGTTGGCCGAATCGGGTGTAAGCCTGAGGTTCTCGGCCACTGGTGTAACCGACATCGTTTCGGCACCTTTCGTGGTTGTACACAACATCCCCGACTATTTTGTGATCAATATGGCAAGTCCGGGTGCATTGCCAAATCTGGAAGGCAAATATGAATTCACCGCAGGCATTTCACAGGACATCAAAGTGACTGCCTATGACACATACGGCAACCTTGCCAATCGTTTCACTGGCAACAGGGTGCTTACATTCAGCGGAGCTAATCCATCGCCCAATCCTGGCGAGCTGCCAAAAGTGAACAGCACCAACTTCCCCAACGCAACCACTTTGAATTTTGTGAATGGTGAGGTGACAGCAGCTCTTACCCTTTACAAAGAAGAAGACGCATTGATTGCAGCAAACCATACCGCAGCTTATACCGACAGCTATGTGAATGGAAACATCAACATCAATGCAGCTGGTGATGACAGATTGCCAGTGAGTGTTTCACAAAACACACCGGCCTACTTCAGTGTGACTATTGAGGGTGATCTGACAGAAGTGACTGCTGGACAAGCTTATACGGTTACTGTACATGCTTTTGACCACTGGAACAATCCAGCTACGTTCTATACTGGGGATAAGACCTTGAAGTTTGCCGGAGCAGGCATCTCGCCAGCCCCCTCCACCAGTCCCACCATTGGCGGCATCGTGTTGGGCAACGATGTAAGCCTGACGTTCAACAGCAACGGACAGGCCACAGCCACCATGTATCTCTACAAAGCAGAAGACGGCATCAGCATCACCGCAGCTGAAAGTGCTTCGGGCGGTGTTGAAACCCGCGCAGGCTACGAGCTTGACCTGGATGTGAACCACGGCGCAGCAACCTATTTTGCTGTAACTGGTGCGCCAGGTGCCATGACGGCCGGAACAACACAAACCGTTACTGTCACCGCCTACGACACCTGGAATAACCTGGCAACCGGCTATACTGGCGACAAAGCCATCACTTTCAGTGGCGCTGTTCCTTCGCCGGATAATGCACCAGCCATTGGTTCGGCCCCCACGGTCACCAATAAATCTGCAAGTGCCATTGCCTTTGGCACAGCCACCACCATGACCTTTGTTTCGGGTGTGGCAACAGGAACGATGGCGCTCTATAAAGAAGAGGACATCCACATTGTGGCAACTCAGGGAAGCATCACAACCCCTGTGATCACAGGTTATGATTATCGCCTGGCTGTGAATGTGGGGCATGCTGCTGCCAATTACTTTGCGGTGACAGGAACCACTTCTACCATGACAGCAGGTGCAAGCCAAACCATAACGGTTACTTTGTATGACGTTTACAATAACATCGCAACAACCTACGATGGTGCACACGACCTCACTTTTTCAGGTGCCAATGTTTCCGAACTGAACAATACCCCCACACTGGCCAGTGTTGAATTTGGTTCAACCACCAGTCTGGTGTTTGCCGATGGTATTGCATCGGGAACCATGACCCTTTACAAGGCCGAAAATGCAGCCATCAAGGTGAGCAATGGTACACAAAACACTTCAAACAGTTTTGATCTGGAAGTGACAGTGAATCACAATATTGCACACAACCTGGCCATCACCACCCAGCCTGCACACAGCACCACCGAAGCCATTGCAGGCATTGCCTTCAGCACGCAGCCAGTTGTTAAAATCAGGGATATTTATGGAAACCTCGTGGTTTCTGACAATACAACAGTCATTTCTGCTGCCACCGGCAGCACCGGAACGGTCAGCTTGTTTGGAAACCTGACCGCAACAGCCTCTGGTGGTGTGGCAACATTTACCGGCCTCAATTACCGGAAAGCTGAGGATATGAACATCCTGTTCACCTCGGGAAGTTTGCAAAATGTAACTTCCGGCACCCTGAGTGTGGTGCACAATGTGCCAACATATTTGACCATCAGCGGCGCTTCGACGCAAACAGCAGGTGTGGCCCAAACCATCACCGTAAGGGCATATGATGCCTACGACAATCTTGCCCTGCGTTTCGACGGATCGAAAGCCCTTACTTTTGGCGGCGCAAATGTTTCGCCGGCACCTTCTACAAGCCCCACCGTTGCAGCTACCAATTTTGGCAGTGCCACCACCCTCATCTTCACGGATGGTGTTGCAGCAGGAAGCATGCTTCTTTACAAGGAGGAAACAGCATATGTTGTTGCCAGCCATGCAGATGCAGGCTATACAGATAGCTATACAGGCGCAAGCAATCTTGCCATCGCAGCTTCAAATCCCAACGGACTGGAAGTGGTGGTTGGACAGGCTGCTCCTGCCTATTTTGCCATCAGCGGCAACAGCACACAGGTGGCCGGTACGAGTCAGGAATTAACCGTAAGGGCATATGATGCCTTTAACAACCTGGCAACGAACTATACCGGTGACAAAATGCTCCGGTTCAGCGGTGCAAACCCATCATTGGCTCCTTCCACCAACCCAACTGTGAGTGCAACTGCATTTGGAAATAACACAGCCATTGCCTTTACCAATGGTGTTGCAACCATGGATATGGCCCTCTACAGGGATGAAGTGGCCCTGATCATTGCAACTGAGATAACAGGAGGCACAGCCGGACAAACCGACGGTGCTACCGGTATTACAACTCCGGCAGATAATGGCGGTCATGTTTATCGTCTCACCGTTGATGTGAGCCCCAACACGGCATCCTATTTTGCTGTGACGGGCGCCAGCACCCAAACAGCAGGCGACGCCCAAACCATCACTGTTACGGCTTATGACTACTGGAACAATGTGGCATTGGGATATACAGGCTCAAAGGATCTGACCTTTAGTGGAGCATCCAACTCGCCCGGCTCACCCAAGGCAGCGGTCTCACCTACTGTTGCAGCAACAGCATTTGGAACATCCACCAGCCTGAGCTTCACCAATGGTGTTGCCACTGGATCGATGATTCTGACAAAGGTTGAAACGGCCTTTATCAAGGTGACAGACGGAACCATCAACACCTCAAATAACTACGACCTTGAAGTTGCCGTGAACCATGCAGCAAACAACTACTTTGCCATCACTGGTTCAGCAACTCAAACGGCTGGTGTGGCACAAACCATTACCATTACGATGTATGATGCTTACAACAACATTGCAACTTCATTCGATGGCAATAAGACCCTCGCATTTAGTGGTGCTGCCGCATCGTTCTATGGTAATAACCCCACTGTTAATGCAACAATTTTTGGCAGCGGAACAACGGTTGCCTTTGCCAATGGTATTGCATCAACTGCCTCGATGATTTTGACGAAGGTTGAAAATGCAACGATCACCGCTACTTGGGATGCTATCCAAACCGCGCCAGGATTGGGCCTCGATGTAGCTGTCTCTCACAATATTGCAAGCAATTTACGCATTGACCAGCAGCCTTCGGCCTATGTTCGCGCAGGCGATGCACTCGCTGTTCAACCCATCATCAGCATCCGCGATGACTATGGCAATGTGGTTACAGCAGATCAAAGTACCACTGTTACAGCTTCTGCCAATGGCACAGCCGGCAATGAACTGTACGGAACAAGAACGCTCACTGCTGCAAACGGCATGATCAATTTCACCGGGCTCAACTACCGCCTGATGGAAACCATTACGGTAAGTTTTGTGAGCAGTCCTGCTTTAACAACAGTAACTTCCAATGCCATTGTGGTTGACCACAATGCAACATATAAGTTCCTGTTCACCACTGTTCCCGACTTTATTATCGCAGGCGGCCAACGCGGAGCATATACCGTAAAACGCTATGATGCTTACGATAACCTGGTGAACAATGTGGTAAACAGCGATGGATCGGACAATACCACGGCCGAACGGGTTTACTTGTTCACATCGATGAACGGTGCACCAGTGTTGGGCACCTTCCACAGCACACTCGCCAATGGTTCGGTAATCACGTATGTTGACATTGCCAACACAGCTACTTCTGCCAATTTCTGGTATTTCAGCAATGTGGCCGGCGAGCACCTGATCACAGGCGCTGATGTGACACCGCTCGACAATCCGGATGCTACTGTGATCAATGCAGTTCACAATACATTGGAAGTTCGGCCGGCCGCTTTGAGCCATTTCATTGTAACTGGTGTTGGAACATCAGTTGGTGGTGGCTTCACAGAACATTATTATGGTGATGTACAAAGTGTTACGGTTGAAGCCATTGACATTTTGGGCAACCGCAAAACAAACTACAGCGGGACCATCACCTTCAACCTGACTGATAACCTTGCCGTTGCCGGAACCAATTATCCGAACGACTACACCTTTACAGCAGGTGAAGGCGCAGGCTTCGACAATGGTATCCATACCTTCACAAACGCGATCTTGTTTACACGCCCGAGCTTTGAACACCCCAGCTATCCCACTGTAAACGAATGGTGGGTAACTGCCGTTGACATGGCCCAACCCAGCAAATATGGTTCGCAGGTGAAGATCAAAGTGCTGCCACGACCCATCAACGTGATTGCCAATAATCAAACCAAGAACTATTATGGCGACACCCATAATCTGGGAACATCGGCATTCACCGTAACAAGCAGCCTAACAAATACCTACGCCTATAATGAATCCATCACTTCCGTAACGCTCACCAGCTCTGGAACGGTAAATACAGCCACAGTTGGCAACTACAACATTGTTCCAAGCAATGCTACAGGTATCAATGGCTTCAACCCGAACTACTACACCATTACCTATGTGAATGGCACCCTTTCGGTTGAACGCAGACCAATCACCATTGCCACCACCGGAGCTCAAAGCAAGACTTATGGCGATGCCGATCCGGGAAGTTATGGATACAGTGTGACATCACCGTTGGGACTTACTGCATGGGATCAATGGTCAGGTGTCTTGACACGCGAATCGGGCGAAAACGTTGGATTCTACAACATGCTCATCAGCGGATCATCCCTCACGATTGTTCAAACGGATAATCCATCCATCAATAAGGCCGCCAACTACGACATCAGCTTTGAGAATACCAATCAGTTTGAGATCACCCGCAAGCCCATCACCCTCACGCCTGTTGCACTTCAGCAAAAGACTTATGGCGATTTGAACCCAACTTACACTTACACCACCAACCCTGCCATCGGCAACTTGCTTGCCAACGGTCACACCGTTGCTTTGACGGGTGCCTTGACAAGGGAAAGCGGTGAAAATGTGGCAACATACAAAATCCTTCAGGGAACGATAGACAACACCCTGAATCCAAACTATGCTGTTACTTTCACCGAAGATGTGCTGTTCACCATCAACCGACTGCCCATCACCGTTACTGCCAATACAGGCCAAAACAAGGTGTATGGTCAGCTCGACCCAACGTTTGGCTGGACAGCCAACCCTGCGATCGGACACGAACTCGCAAATGGTTTAATCGTTGGACTTGATGGCGCGCTGTCGCGCGAAAGTGGCGAAGATGTTGGCTTGTATGCCATTGAGCAAAACACAATCACCAACACCACAAATCCAAACTATGATGTGACTTTCGTGAGCAAAAACTTCGAAATTACACGTCTGCCCATTGCCCTCACACCCAACAGCGGACAGAAGAAAACCTATGGCGACAGCGATCCTTTGCCATTTACTTATACCACTGTTCCATCAATCGGAACAACACTGGACAATGGCAGGCAGGTAGCACTCAGCGGCGATTTGACCCGCGAAGCCGGACATGTGGTTGGATTGTACAATATCTTGCAAGGTGGTGTAACCAACACGATCAATGGCAATTACAACATCAGCTATACCAGCGGTGTGAAGTTTGAAATAGAGCGCAAAAACATTACGATCAACGTCACAGCCGGGCAAACCAAGGAATATGGCGATGCCAATCCTACCTATGCCTACACAACCACACCGGCAGTGGATGCATTACCATTCAATGCAGCTTTTGTTGGTGCGTTGGTACGCGAAGCAGGCGAAAATGTGGCCGCTGATTACACCATCACCCAGGGTACACTCGAACTCGGTGATGACAACAACGCCACTGCCTCATTGGATCAAAACTACAATGTGACCTTCAACAGTGCCGATTATACCATCACACGCAAGCCCATTGCCATCACCGTGACAGCAGCTCAGCAGAAAGTGTATGGCCAGGCTGATCCGGTATTTGCCTTCACAACCGTTCCCGAACTGGCAAACCTGCCATTCCAGACAGCCAGCTGGACAGGTACTTTGGTGCGTGAAACCGGCGAAGTAGTTGGAACAGAATACACCATAACGCAAGGTTCACTGGAACTGGTTGACAGCCAAAACCTGTCAGGCGGCTCACTGGCCACCAACTACACAGTGACCTTTAACACAGCAGACTTTGCCATCACACGCAAACCCATCACCATCACAGTGGATGAAGGCATTGCCAAAACCTATGGCGAAAGCGACCCGGCCTTTACATTTACCACAAGTCCAGCACTTGCAAGTCTTCCATTCAATGCCGGCTGGACAGGTAGCCTTGTTCGACTCAACGGAAATAATAATGTGAGTGCTTATGCCATCACCCAGGGAAGCCTCGAGCTTGCTGACGACAACAATGGCGCTGCTTCACTGGCCCAAAACTACGATGTGACATTTGTAGGTAACAATCTGACCATCAATAAGCGCGACATCACAATTACAGTTGCAGCCGGTCAAAATAAGGTGTATGCCAACAGCGATCCTGTTTTTACCTACGCTTCCACTGTTGATCCGCTTTATTACAATGGTGCCTTCACCGGCGCGCTCACACGTGCAAGTGGCGAAAATGTAGCAACAAATTATGCCATCGGCCGTGGGACACTGCAGATTGTTGACGACAACAACGCCACCTCGCTCGATGCCAACTACAATATGACCTTTGTGCCGGCCAACTTTGCCATCACAAAGAAGCCCATCACCATCACGGTGGTAGCAGGTCAGAACAAACGCTATGGCTTTGCCGATCCAACTTCAACTCCGACAGCTCCTGTCTACTTTAGGGCATTCGAATTTGAAAGTTCAGTAGATCCATTACCTTTTGGAGGTGACTTTATTGGTACACTTGAACGCACGGGTGTAAGCAGCAGTCCTGTTGGCACTTATGCCATCAGCCGCGGCTCGCTCAACATCAATGATGCCAATAACAACACCACTTCGCTGGATGATAACTACCAGATCACCTTTGTTGGTGGCAACTTCAGCATCAACGAAAGGTTGCTCACGCTTGTGGCTACCGACCAAACCAAAACCTATGGCTTTGGACCGGAATGGGGTAGTGGCGATGCCAATTACTGGACCTTGGGCACCACAGCCTTCACGGTGAGCTCGACCGCCGGCGACGGCATGGCCTACAGCGAAACCATTGGTGGTGTTGGCTTCACCTCGAGTGGAGAGCCAAGAGATGCCAACACAGGCACCTATTCGATAGCCATCAATCCTGGCAGCGAGACTGAGGCAGGTGGATTCCTGAAATCCAACTACGACATCAGCTATGTGCCTTCCACACTCACCATTACACCAAGAACCCTGCATCTGAGCAACTTTGCTGCCGACAATAAAGTGTATGACGGCTCAGCCACCGCTTCAGGCCTTGGATTCTTCGACGACCGTGTGAACAACGACAACCTCTCGTTTACGCGCACAGCCGTGTTTGACGATGCCAATGCAGGCAGTGGAAAAACGGTTACATACACCAGTGTCATCATCTCGGGTGGTGCCGATCAGAACAACTATGTGCTTGAATCGGAAACCAGCCACTGGAAGACAGCGGCGAACAGAACCATCTCGCAGAAGGCACTCACTATCACTGCCAACAGCTTTACCAAGTACTTTGGCAATACCTACACCTTCATGGGGACTGAGTTTACAACCACTCAAATGGTTACCGGAGAATCCGTTGCCTCAGCAAGCCTAACAAGTGCCGGTGCTGTAAATACAGCTCCAATCAACCATTACAGCATTGTGATCAGCGATCCTGTTGCTGCTGTTGGTACCTTGCTGACTAACTACAACATCAGTCTGGTAAATGGCGATCTGAATGTGATTGATCCTTTGACCATTTTGGGTAAAGTGTACTATTACAAGCGCTTCAACATCAGCAACGGAACACGCACCGATGTGCCGATGCAAGGCGTTGAGGTGAAACTCTATCACAGTGGCTCAGGAAGCCCGGCCACAACGACCACCGACAGTCAGGGTGTTTATCAGTTCAACCTGATCGATCCGGCCACTGTTACCAAGGTGGAAGTTGGAACCAGCCTTGCCTGGGGAAGTGTATCGGCCAACGATGCCCTTGCCATGCAGCTGAAGATTGTTCAGTCGCCGCCAACATACTGGCAGTCGCCTGCTTACAATGTTGATTTCATGAACTACATTGCCGACATCAACAACAGCAGCACACTGTCTATTCAGGATGTGTTGGGTACAAAATACCGCATCCTAAATCCGTCGAGCTATCAATTCCCGGCAGGCAACTGGAGGTTCTATGCCGAAGGTAGTCCGTTTACACCGCTCACCTTCGAAACCAACGGCAGTGCTTCGCTGGCCAATCCAACACTCGATGGAAACAACTACTATCCAAATATTTATGCCCGCGTGGTGGGTGATATGGATGGTGATTTCAATCCGAATCCTTCGAAAGAGTTGTTGCCAATTCAGGAAGGCGAGGCATTGATTGTTGACAATGGGGTTTATTTTGACCTCAAGGTTTCGTTGAAAGATGCGCTTGAATTTGCAGCTACCTCGCTGCTGCTCAGCTTCGACGACACCAAGGTGCAGGTTGAAAGCCTCACCTCAACATTGCCTGATTATGAGTATGTGATCGAAGGAAACCAGATCAGGTTTGTTTGGACCAGTCTGACAGGCACACAAATGCAGGCAAATGAAACGCTCATGTCATTGAGCATGCGTACCATTGCCCCGGTTAGCTGGACAGACCAGGTGCTATTCCTCGACAGCCAGTCTGCCTTTGGCGATGCCACAGCAGAAATGATTCAGGGCGTGCAGATTGTAGCACCTCCCATCGAAAATAACCTCACCGGCCTGATTGGATTTGATGAGAACAAGCTTGAGCTGAGCTTGCATCCAAATCCGGCCAAGGACTGGGTTACCGTAAACTACAGCTTGCCGGCCAATGCAGAAGTGAAAATCATTTTGCTTGACCTGATGGGCGTAACAGTTGCCGAACTGATTGAAGATGAACTGATGAAAGGAACCTACGCCTTCCGCTTCAATGCCACCCACTACAACCTCGACATGGGCGTGTATTCGGTGAGGATGTTGGTGAATTCGAATGGAAAGACCTACGTCAGAAATCAAAAACTGGTTCATATCAAGTAACATACATCACGGGAAAGTGCCAACCGGCACTTTCCCTTAACCCACAGTGAAGCAAATGAAGAATAGCAAATCCTAAACCAACGAAATATGAAAAAGTTATTTACAATCATCCTGATGCTTTTTGCGCAAATGCTCGCATTTGCAAGTGCAGAAGTCAGCATCGAAAACAAAACCGGTGCTGTGCCGGGTGCTGGGCTGAGCGTGGCAGTTACTGCCGATTTCAGCAGTATCGACCCGGGTGTATCAGCATTCACGCTCTTTATCAGCTACGATAACAGGGTGCTCGATTCGCCCACACTGCACAACCAGGCTTACAGTGGAATCCAGTCGAGCACTGCCACCAGCGGAAATACGACAACCATTACAGTGTTGTGGTCTGATTATGAGGTTGTTTCTCAACTTGATGGAACCCTTTTCGACCTCAATTTCAATTACAAGGGGGGTAATACCGCCCTCACTTTTTCTGGCTGCTCAATCGGTGATGCCGCCGCTAATCTGCTGACTGCAACCTTTAACGATGGCTCGGTTACCCAGATTGATATTGTGCCTGGCATCAGTGTGAACAATGGCAGTACCTATCTGTCACTCCCATACAAAACCATTGATGTGCCGGTATATGCCCACCAGCTATACAACATTGGAGGCTTTGAATTGCAGCTTGACTTTAGTCAGATTGTTTTCTCCGGAAATGTTACAATTGTGAACAAACGCAGCGACCTCGTTTCGCGCGGCAGCTGGACATCGAGCTATGCAGCCGGAACAGTGTTTGTTGCATGGACAAAATCGTCCACTGACAATGTTTCGATCCCTGAAGGGGCAAAACTTTTCGACCTGAGAATGGCTTACACCTTCGACGCAGCCAACATCACATTTGGAGCAATCAGTCAAATTGCACAAAATGTTGAACCAACCTATCCGGCCTTCACAAATGACTATTTCACCAATGGTTCAATTGGTACAACGAAAGCCGATCCAACATTGACCCTTCCAACTGCAGCCGGAATCACTTACGGACAAACGCTCGCCAATGCAACATTGAGTGGTGGAAGTGCCAGCTATACAGGTGCGCCAAGCAGTGGTGCAGTGGGAGGAACCTTCAGTTTCCAAACGCCAACCTTTGTACCCAACGCTGGAACTTATTCAGCTACAGTAGTATTCACTCCAACCAACGACACCGCCTATAACGTGGTGACTGGGAGTGTGAATGTGGAAGTGGCAAAGGCAAATTTGGCAGTCACTGCCATTGCATCAGATATAACCTATGGCGACGCTGCCCCAACGGTATCTGTAACCTACGGAGCTTTTGTTGGGACAGATAATGCAAGTGGTCTGGACAATGTAACTTTCACATTAGGAACTGACTACACACAGTATAATGCTGTTGGAACTTATCACACTACAATCTCTCTTGGAACAGCAAGTGATAACAACTATAACTTTACTCCGCTGAATACCAGCACATTTGAAGTTGGACAGAAAGCCGCCACGGTAGTAGCAGATGCAAAGAGCAAAACCTATGGCGACGACAATCCAGCATTAACAGCAGTGGTTAGCGGAACCGTGAACGGCGATGCCTTGAATTACACCTTAGCAACCACAGCAGCCAAGTATTCAAATGTTGGAACCTATCCGATCACAGTAACCTTAGGTTCGAATCCGAATTACGATGTAACACCCACCAATGCTGTATTGACCGTTGGTCAGAAATCAGCCACGGTAGTAGCAGATGCAAAGAGCAAAACCTATGGCGATGACAACCCAGCTTTAACGGCAGTGGTCAGCGGAACCGTGAATGGCGATGCCTTGAATTACACCTTAGCAACCACAGCGCTTAAGTTCTCAGACGTTGGACCATATCCAATCACGGTAACCCTGGGTTCAAACCCGAATTATG
>CAZBMR010000047.1:20143-24658 GCA_964492695.1 uncultured Lentimicrobiaceae bacterium | reverse complement strand
CTGTTTCGCTGGTTTGGTTGATGTCGCCTTCCCAGCGCACAAATCGATAGCCTTGTTTGGGGAGGGCTTTGAGCTTTTGCGGGATTTGCCTGAAATAGGTTCCGGTCCAGAATTGGGCGGCAGGAATCACCACGCTGTTCACTTGAACAGCCCCCATATGGTTTTGGTCGTTCTGCACGGTCAGCTCGGCAGTGGAGGAGAGGTTAAATTGCGATTTCAGGTGTTGCCTCACATAGGCCGGCCGCTGCTGGGCAAAGCTGCGCATGGTTTGAACGCGGCCGTTCCACTCGCTCATGGTGGTGGGTCGGCGCCAGCGGTTGATGTGTTCCTGCATCTCGGGCTGAAGCATGTTTTGAACCGAATCGAGTTTTGCAACAACCGTCGTTTCATTGAAGTCGGTGTTGAGCAGGTCGCAAAACCTGTTAATGAAGTACTGTTTGTATGTCACATTTTTCACCATGTTGCGCAGAAAAAACGTGGACCAGTCGGGGTTGGGCCAGCCAGGGCCGTTGGCCTGCAAAGCCATCGCGAGGGTGTTGTGGGCAGCGCCCTGATCAACGCCTGGCACATAGTTGAAATCGAGCCCGAAGCCAAAATCCATATCGAGCAGCATCCAGCGCCAGCGTCCATCGCGCCCGTTCAATGCCTGTGGATCGTATCCAACCCTCACATATCTCCAATAAAGCGTGTTGTTTCCGGGCCAGTCGGTATTCATCGCATAAATATGTGCAATCTGCATATCGGTAAAACTCTCTACATCCATTTTTGTAGATAGTTCATCAAAGTTGCTGTTGTTGGTGAGGCTGTGCGTGTAAACATAGTTGCGCATGGCGCTGTAGTGACTCTGCCCGGCCGAATTGCCAAATTTGTACTCACCATTGTTTTCCATGATGGTCATTTCCATTTCGGAAATGCCATATTTGGCCTCGATATAATGCTCGTCGTAGCGGTCGCGGATGTTGTGAATGCCCCAATATTCGCCATTGATAAAGAGAATAACAGGCCGATAATATTGCCTGTCGACATCGAGGTTTCGCATGAGCGACTGGATGAAACCGTCTCTGAAAACAGCCTGATCCCAGTCGTTTCCGGAGTTACGAAGGATAAAGCGTTTAAAAAGTTGGGTGTTCTTGTCCGGAAAAAGCTGGTAATTGAGCCAGCTGTTTCCATATTCGTTGCGCGTGCTCACCCTGAGCGATTTGCGTGGGCGGCTGCGGGTGGTGTTGCCATGTGTTCTGATGCCCACATCTTCGCTAAAAGCCTGTAATCCGTCTTTTTCAAACAGGCTCAGGTTTACCGGTCGCTCCCACTCCATGCCATCCTGGTAGTAGTTTTCGTGGTTGCCATATACATAAATACCGGTTTCGTCGCTAAACAAATGTTCGTTGTTGGTTGTCAACGAAAAAACAGGCAAGGTATATCTGTTATGTAGCAGAGGGTCAACAAAATAGCTGAGCGATTTCACCGGACCGGGAGGTGCGTCGGGATGCAATGCGCGTGTGCGGATCACATTGATTTTATACACCTCGCCCAATGGAGGCTGCCAGCCTTCGTAATAGGGTGGACCAGGGTCGTAGTTGTTGTTGGTGCGAATCATCGAAATGGTGTTGGGTTCGCCCACGCGTGAGTGAATCGAGATGGGCGCACTGTAAACCGGGCTGGCCGTGTCGGGCAGGCTGCCATCAGTGGTGTAGTGAATCACGGCATCGCCTGAGACACTCAGATTTAACAGAAAATCAGCGCCATAATAGCCTGAAGGGTGACTCACCGCCACTTCCGGAGCCAGCATTCCATAGCCACTGTCGGCATTGGGAGCACCGGGCGTGGAGGGTTGAAAAAACTTCCAGATTTCAGGTTCATTGCCCAAACGACCGTATGAGATGTCGGTTTGCAGCGGTGGACACATCAGGCTGTCGACCCTTAAGCCATTGGGGTTGACCAGCATGAGGGGCTCGCCCTGGGCGCTGAGGCTGAAATCGGTATGCAGGTTTCCATTCAGTGGTTTACGGTTTTTGCCCGATGCAAAAACAATCAGATAGCTGTTGGGAGGTATTGCTACGTCGGGAAATATCCAGCGGAATGGCTCTTCGGGATCGTCACTCAAGCCGTAATCTTCGAGCACGAGGGTGGTGGAACCTGCGTTGTACAGCTCAATCCAATCGGGGTAATCACCATCTTCATCGGCCAAAACAGCTGCATTCGACGACATCAGCTCGTTGATGCGCAGATTTTGGGCAGTGGCAGGCAAGATGCCTGAAAGAAGTACAAAGCCTAAAACTTTGATATAGAGATGCTTCGGCATGAATTCATTTTTGGGCAGCAAAGATACCATTAAAAAAGCCGTCAGGCTTTTTGAAATCAGCTAACGGCTTTGCATGCCCGAAACAAGGCGCTATTCCTTTTCTTCCGTTTTTTCCTTTTCTTCTTTGGCTTTGCTCCAATCGAGGAAGAAACGGCCTTCGGTGAGCTTGATGGTGTCGGTTTCGTCTTGTTTTTTGGTGTTGTCGTGGTCGTGCGGTCCTCCGTTTGCCAGCATGCCACCGCCGGCTTTGGTAAGCAATTTTTCTTCGAGGTTGCCCCTGATGCCCGAGCCAGTGACCGTGGCCATGGTGCGTTTTTTGTAGTAAACACCCGTTAAATCAGCTTCAAAGCTGCCTTTGATAAATTTGTCGCCCACTTCTTCGATGATGAGTGTGCCACTCAACGACTCGCCATCGTGGAATGCATGGCCAAGGCCCTTGGTTTCCTCGGTGTAGTCGATCAGCACCCAAACGGGGTTTTCTTCCGGTTTTTTCTTTTTCGAAGATTTTTCAAGTGCCACCTCCGAAATCACCGGATAGGTGCCAGGTTTGATCTGATCTTTGAAATAATACATTCTGATCCACACCTGCACATCAGGGCTCACCTGAAATGCCGCCACGGCCAGGTATTCGAAACCAAAGGCCGGAATTTTCATACGTTTGGCTTCGGCTTTCCATTCCTTTCCGTCCACTTTGCAACTGATGAAATTGGTGTAGTCCTGGGCTTTGATGCTCAGTGATAACATGATGCTAAGCATCATAATTAATATTAAGTTCTTCATAATGAATTAATTAAAATGTTTTTAAACAACTTGCAGTTCAATTCATTGCCATAAAGGTAGTAACAAAACAGGTGGAATTTTGGGTGGTAGCAAAAAAAAGCGGCTGCATGCTGCTGCATACAACCGCTACGTATGAGAAAAAAACTGTTTTACCGCGTGCTGAGCTTTGTCACCGTACGCTTTTCGTACACATACACATAGTCACCTTCATTTGTCAGTGTTGTAATGGCACCTTTACGGGCTTTGAAATCTTTATACTTGCAGGTGTTCAGGTCGAACGTGCCGATGTCAGCCGAGGCTGTTTTCATCACCAGAATGTTGCCCACCACCCCCTCGAGTGTGGATGTGCGGTACTTTCCTGAGTTAAGCAGCTCACCATTGTTCACATTGAAGGTTGAGACGCCTTTTTCTCCAACCACAACAATCACATCATCCTTGAAAGGCAGGATCATCTGTGCATTGCCCACACCACCTTTGCTCACCGGCACAGAAAATTTTTCAGCGCCGGTTTCGATGTTGAGCGAGTAGAGCTCTTTGCCGCTGGAAACGATGGTGTTTCCACCAAACGAAATCATATTGGTGATGCCTTTTTTGAAGCGTTCAGATTCCCAGGCTTTGGTGCCATCAGCGGCATTAAATGCTTGAATTCCATTGGGTTTCACGTTGTCGAAAACAATGGCTGTTTCGGTCACCATTTGGTCGCCGCTACGGTAGGTACGCTCATATTGCACTTCAACCACACCACCAATCTGCAGCAGCACTTTGCCGTTTTCAACCCGCATGCCGGGAATGGCGCGGGCATCTTTGATTTCGGCCGAAGTCCAAAGCAGGTTGCCTGTTTTGAGGTCGTATTTTTTTACATATTGGCTGCGTTTGTTCACCATATCAAGCACATAGAGGTCCTGACCGTCAATCACAGGGTCGGCCACAGCGCCATAGACGCCAAACACCCTGGTACCTGATGGTTTCCCTACCAGTTTATCAGGTGTGAAATCGAAAGCGGCCGACCAAAGCTGCGCGCCTGTTTTATAGTCGTAAACCTGCATCCCGTTCAGGCGGAGGAACACTTTGTTGTCGGCAACATCCAGCTCAAAGAGGAATTCTTTGGTAATCACTTTGCGCTCAGCCCTGCCGATGTAGGTGTTTTCCCAAATAATTTCGCCGTTGGCCATATTCATTTTCACAATCTGGTTTTTAAAACCTGTGAGGAGTGCTTCGAGGGCGCCCGGAACAAAGTTGACCATCGTCATCGTATGGTCCGAACCATCGTAATAGTATTGGCCCACCACACCTTTAAATTTTTCGGTACTCCAAAGTTCTTCACCCGTGCGGGCTTTGATATACACCAGCGATTTTTTTAAGCTGAGTGCAAAACAGTCTTCTTCAGGGATATAGGTAACTGAACTTTCGTTGATATCCTGGTACTTATCGGT
>CAZBMR010000047.1:0-20043 GCA_964492695.1 uncultured Lentimicrobiaceae bacterium | reverse complement strand
CTTCTTCAGGGATATAGGTAACTGAACTTTCGTTGATATCCTGGTACTTATCGGTAGTCCACAAGCTTTTTCCGGTTGCCAGATCCATGCAGGCAATCTGGTCTTTGCCCAGTTTGCGTTCGAACAGGAAAACGGTTTTCGATTCCCAAAAAGGAATCAGCTCGTCAATCTTCCGCAATTTGGGAGCAATATCACCAAAGTCTTTCGTCCAGATGACTTTGCCGGTGGCATTGTCAAACAGTGTGATGTCTTTTTCCGAAGCGGCGTAGCTGGTCTCGCCCTCCACGCCAGTGCCGGAAAATAATATCTGATGACTCAAACGTGATTCCCAAACCACGGGCATGTCTTCCTGAGCAGCCAACATGCCGAACTGAAACAGCACTAATAAAGAAAGAAGGATTCGTTTCATAAAAAATAGAGATTAAAGGGTGAATTGATAGTTGAATTTATAGTCTTTGTTTTTAGGCATCTTAAATCCAAAACGGTATTCCAACAGTTTGTCTTTCAGTTTATTCTGTGATGGAATGTCGGCGTTTTTTTTGTCAGCCACAAACACCGAAACCACATGGCCTTTGTCGCGGATGGTGAGTTGCATGGTGTATTGGCCTTTGATGTTTTCCTTCACAATAAACCGGTATAGTTCGCCATCGGGGGCGCGCATGGCCGAATCAAGCTCGTGGATGGCCTGCGCAATAATGGCTTCTTTTGATTCGATGAGTGGGCGGTTTTGCGCCATCAGGCTGGTTGCCGACAAAAGCAGCACAAAGAAAAGCAGTTGATTTTTCATGGTTATCATTTATTGGTCTTCAAAGATGTTCCACACTACCAGTTGATTGCCCATTGCAATGAGGATGGACTGATTGTCAGGAAGAAAAACAAACGAGGGTCGTTCGTCCTGCAAAAGACGTTCGCCATCGTCGCCTTTTTGAAACAGACGCTGTCCGAGCTCAAACCGTTTTTCGAGGTTCCCCGAAGCGTAGTCATACAGGTGTATTTCCTGATATTTTCTGCCTTTTGAGTTGATGGCAAACCACTTACCATCATGGCTGAGGCGGATGTCGGGATGGCCGATGGCTTGCGATGTGAGCCCGCGCCTGATGGAGGTCATGCTGGCGGCATCCACCATGTTCACCGTTGCCATCAGCTGTTTGCTGGTCATCACTTTCAGATGGGGCAGTTGAAACACATACACATGCGCACCATCATCCGACCAGCGCAGGCGGTAAATGATGTCATACAGGTCGTTCAGTGTTTTAAGCCGCTTGCCGCTTTCCACATCATAGAAGCTGATTTGTTGCTGGTATTTCAGGGCCATTTTGGCTGCCTTTTTATTCTTTTTAAACCGTGGATCGGCCTTAAGCATGGCAGCAGAAACCAGGTGTGAAACGACCAGTGTCTTACCGTCGGGACTGAGGGCAAATGCATCAGCAGCATCCTCAACCCTGATAGCCTTTTCGCTTGCTCCACCCTGCAAGGCATACAGGGTGATCACGCCTTGCGAGAGACAAGCCACAGATTGTTCGTCGTTCGACACCATGACTTCCTGCACATCGTCAAACGATTTCACGATTGTTCCAGTGCTCACATCAATCAACTCAAAATTGTATTTGCGTCTTTTGTTCTCGATCAGGTCGTAAAACATGAGTTCCTGTGCCAAGAGGTAACTACCTTTGGATGAATAGTTTATCCTGGAACCAGCATACCATTTCCCGGCTTCGATGCTGCTGATCAATTGTTGACTTTCGAGGTCGAACAGCTTAATGGGCTCATTTTTTTTGGTACTCACGGCCAGGGTTTTGCCATCGGGGGAAAGGGCCAGCCCCGAAAAGATTTTGTTGACTTCGGTGAGTTTGATACGGTCGAAATCGGAGTTTTGCGTTTGTGCATACAGCCTTACAAAAGGTGATAGCAACATAACTAACAAGAAGAAGATCAAATGAATAAGCTGATTTCTGTGGGTTCTCATCTTGGTAGAATTGGTTAAAACTGAGTGGAGGAAAAAAGTCACAGGGTTCGTGGCGGTGTAATTGCTTTTCTTCACACCAATGGCGGTGAAAATGCTGCCAGCAAACCCTGTGAAATATTTTTGAAGGTGGCCCATAAAGTGTGAAAATTTAAAAAGCAATTACAGGGCCAAAACTACAGTGCATCAAGGCCACTGCAATTAAGGTGAAAGACGTATTTTAACTACGACTTTTACCGTATTCAGCAGGATGGGAAAATGAAATGGAGAGAAAATCAGCCAAAAAGCTGCTCGATTTGGGCAGGCAGGAAAGGTCGTCCCCTTTCATTGATGGCAGTGGCCACCACCAATGCCCTAACGATGGCCTTGCCATCCGACAACCTGAAAATGTTTTGCTTAAAGCCAAAACGCAAGGGCGAAATGCGCACCGGCTCACAGCTCACGGTGAATTGATCGCCACTGCGCAGGGGTGCTTCATAATCAAGTTCAATGCGCTTCACCACCAGGATGATTCCTTCGGCGGTGAGTTTCGCAAAATCCAATCCATGGGCTAACAGCATTTCATGCCGCGCGTGCTCGAGGTAATGCTGATAGTTGGCATTGTTCACGATGCCCTGCATATCGCACTCATAATCACGCACTTTGAGCTGTATTTGAAAAATTTGTCCAGAGTTCATTGGCGGGCTGTTATGTAGCAGCAAACATCAGGATGGCGTGCATCCAGCATGGCCATCCTGATGTTCAGGTTTTCGGGGCAGGATTTATTGTTTTTTAAGTAAATCCCTGATCTCAGTCAGGAGCTTTTCTTCGGCAGTTGGCTCCGGGGCAACAGGCGCGGGAGCAGGTTTTTCTTCTTCTTTTTTCTTGAGGTTGTTCATGGCCTTGATCATCATAAAGATGGCAAAGGCAATGATCAGAAAGTCGATGACTGTATTCACAAAGTTTCCGATGTTTAATGTCACGGCAGGTTTCACAACATCCGCCCCGTTCATAACGGCAGCTTTCAGAATGATTTTAATGTTGCTGAAGTCAACACCGCCCACCAAAACGCCGATGGGTGGCATAATCACATCGTTCACAAATGATGAAACGATTTTCCCAAAGGCACCCCCAATGATGATACCTACTGCCATGTCCATGACGTTTCCCCGCATGGCAAATGTCCTAAATTCAGATACAAAGCCCATAAGTTGAATGTGTTGGTGAATGATTAAAAAATTATCAGGGACGCAAGATAGCAAATGTGACAACAACCACAACAAAAAAAGCAGGCGCTTTTCGAAAAAAACGCCTGCAAAAGGTGAATTGAAATGTAAAACCAAAACCAGTGTATAAACGCCGGGCGCGATTATTTGTTCAATGGCAGGAGTGCCACATCCACCGTTATTTCAATTTTTTCGGCAATATTTTTCATCACTGTTTTTGGAATTTCAACGCCATAGTCAGCAAGCTGAATGTAAAACACAGATTTGCCGTTGATTACGCCATCACTCACCGTAAAAGTCCCTTTTTCTGAAACATCTTTGGTGACACCTTTAATGGTGAGCTTTCCGTCAATCGTGGCTTCGTAAGTGCCATTTTTAGTAAAATCGATGGCTGAAAGATTGGTAATTTTCCCTGCAAACGAAGCATTGGGATGTTTGTCAGACTCCACATAGTTTTCGTTGAAATGTTCCTGCATCAGTGCCTTTTCAAACTGAAAGCCTTTCATCAGCACTTTGAAAACAAAATCGCCGGTTTGGGTGTCCAATGCACTGTTTACCTGCTTGTTGATGGCTTCGATGTTTTCGGCCGGCGCCTCGGAATAAAAACGGATGGTGCCGGTTTTGGTGGCAAACTTTTGTGCTTTTGTTGTGCTGCCCATTGCGAGCAACAATGCGAGAACGAGATAGAAACTGAGATTTTTCATGATAGGTATTTGATTATTTTTTGATGAGTATTATTGAACGATGGATCCATGTTCAAGGAGCACATCGGTTTCGTTATAGCCTGTCACATAGCCTTTGAGCTTTACCAGATTGCCTGCGCTGAGCGCCTGGCTGGCCAGGTGCTGGTTTTGCAGCATGCGAACACGGATGCCTTCTGGACCGAACAAACCTTCTTCGAGCACAAAAAATGCAATCACCTCGGCACCTGAGCTCTCAACCCCAGATAGTACGCCACTGATCTCCAGTATCTTGCCATCATATGTTTTCGAAGCTTTTGCGGCATCGGCGCGATAGGCATCAAAAATGCTGCGGGCTTCCACACTGAAATCAGCAGGGGCTTTTTCATAGTCGGGATGTGATTTGTTCACCACAAACACAAAAACATACAAAGCTGCAAGTGCACCTGCCACGGCCAGCCCTGCGAGAATTTTCCAGTATTTTTTCATGACAATTGATTTTTGATGCAACAAAGAAACAACATGACTTAGTCTGGCTCAAAATGAAACATGCCGAACCGGAAAAACAGGCTGCTGAACCGGAAAAAACAAGCGTGTAGTGGCAAGTTCGTTTCTTTCACCATGCTCCAGCCCAGTACTTTTTCGGGGGTTGATGTTGACAGATTAAATCGTTTGCATTAGTTTTGCAGCGCATCTAAAAAGAACACATTCAACATGATGGTCCTTGTGCCAAGTGCCAGGCTCAATTTCCTCAATATCAAGGAGCGCGACAGGTTTTCCTGATTTAACTGCCGCTTGTCCGTGCATCGGCGCGGACTCATTTTTTTCTTATCTTTTTATCTTAAAAATCAGTAAATCATGGAATTACCATTTGCAGAATCTTTCAAAATAAAAATGGTTGAGCCCTTGCGGCGCAGCCTGCGTTCCGAACGCGAACAGTGGATCAAGGACGCCCACTACAACCTTTTTAACCTCAAAAGCGATCAGGTGTTTGTCGACCTGCTCACCGATTCGGGAACAGGAGCCATGAGCGATCGGCAGTGGGCCGAAATGATGCTCGGCGATGAATCGTATGCCGGGGCTTCTTCTTATTTCAAGCTAAAGAATGCCATCAGCGACATTACAGGGTTCGGCTATTTTTTGCCAACCCATCAGGGCAGGGCTGCCGAAAACGTATTGTTCTCCGCCATGATCAAGGCAGGCGATATCGTTCCGGGCAATGCCCATTTCGATACCACCAAGGGACACATCGAATTCCGCAAAGCTACGGCTGTTGACTGCACCATTGACGCCGCTTACGACACCACGCTTGATCATCCTTTCAAAGGAAACCTCGACCTTGATAAGCTCGAAAAAGTGTATCAATCCTATCCTGCCGGCCAAATTCCCATGGTAATCATCACCGTCACCTGCAACACTTCGGGCGGACAGCCGGTTTCGATGCAAAATATCCGCGAAGTGGCTGCCCTGTCGAAAAAATATGGTGTTCGGGTAGTTTTCGATGCAGCACGTTTTGCCGAAAACGCCTTCTTCATCAAAACACGTGAACCAGGCTATGCCGATAAGCACATTCGCGACATCGTGAGGGAAATGTTCTCTTACGGCGATGCGATGACCATGAGCAGCAAGAAAGACGCCATCGTCAATATGGGTGGATTCATTGCCATGCGCGACGAGGCATTGTTTGAACAGGCCAGCGTGTTCAACATCATGTTCGAAGGCTTTGTCACCTATGGCGGCATGTCGGGGCGCGACATGAATGCATTGGCGCAAGGCCTTTATGAAGGCACAGAATTCGACTACCTTGAAACCAGAATCGGACAAGTGGCATTTTTGGGACAATTGCTGCGCCAGGCAGGCGTTCCGGTGCAATATCCCTTTGGTGGTCATGCTATTTTTGTGGATGCCAAACGCTTTCTGCCGCATGTGCCTCGCGGGCAATACATTGCCCAAACGCTGGCGGTTGAATTGTATTTGGAAGGAGGTGTCAGGGGCGTGGAAATAGGAACCATCATGGCCGACCGCGACCCTGTGACGCGCGAAAACCGATTTCCAAACCTTGAATTGGTGCGGCTTGCCATTCCACGGCGCACTTACACCAACAACCACATGCAGTATGTGGCTGCCAGCCTTATCAATGTGTGGGAAAGACGAAACCAAATCACATCAGGCTATAACATTGTGCATGAAGCACCTATCCTGCGCCATTTCACCGTGAAACTGGAAAAGGCTTAAAACAAAACAACCCGGGTTTCAAACCCGGGTTGTTGTTTTTTTGTCAGGACCACGTCAGCAATGAACGTGTGCTGCATTTTAGGCGTTTATCACATTGTTGGCGGTGCCAAACTCTCCTGCAGCCTGTCCGTCAGCTTCCGGTTCATCAAACCATGTTGCACCATCAGCCAAGTAGCGGAATTGGTAGCTTTTTCCCATCTCCAGCTCAATGGTGTGACTAAACGAGCCGTCCTTGAGGGGGCTCATCACATCGGCTGTGGCGTCCCATCCGTTGAAATCGCCCAAAATAGCCACCTGTCCGGCTGCACCGGCCTCGGCTTTGCTGACCTTGAAAGTTACTTTGCAAACAGGTTTGCTCTTCAGCAATTGTTTTTTGATGCTCATTTTTTCTTTTTGTTAGTGAGTAAATGAATCGTTCAGCAACAAGCACTTGTTGCATTCCTGCGCCAAAAGTAGTCATATTCAAGTGCTTACTGTTTGTTAAAATATAGTCAAAAAATTCTATATATCACAATATCAGATAGATAATCCAAATAGTTGCCATAAACTAATTTACTTCAAACGGTTTCGGAAATGCTTGATTTTTACGATTTTGATAAGTTTTAACATTTTAAACATAGGCGAAGCTGTATTTTTGCTCACTTTTTTTACACCTTATCAGGCAACACACATGGATCAGTCAAAGAAATCTGGCCGCTACGAAAGAATGTACCGGCAAATAAGTGAACTTCTGGTTAAAAGCAATAATCCTGTCAGCAATATGGCTACCATTGTAGCTGTGCTGCATCACAAAATGGACTACTTTTTTTGGACCGGATTTTATTTGCTGCAAGATGGAAAACTTCAGGTGGGACCATATCAGGGCTCACTGGCATGCATCAACCTGGCCAAAGACACTGGTGTTTGCTGGGCAGGAGTCAACAGCCGACAAACCGTGCTGGTTGACGATGTGCATGCTTTTCCCGGACACATTGCCTGCGACAGCCGGTCGCAATCCGAAATTGTTGTGCCCGTTTTCGACCAGTCGGACAATATTGTTGGTGTGCTCGATGTTGACAGCAGCGCGCTTGCCTCGTTTGACGAAACCGACAAAATATGGCTGGAGAAAATTGTTTCACTCGTGCACGCATCCCCCGAATCCCTTCAAGCAGACGACTAACGGAGGTTCGGGTAAATTATCCTATTTTTGCATGCTTATTCCTCAACCTCAGTGAAAGAAATTCTGCAGTTACTTTTCATCATCGCAGTGGCCTACAACACTTTTCCACTTGCATTGGGCCTCAACCGCGATCACCGGAATCCGCACCTGACCAATCTGCTGCTGGCCACCGTGTTTGGGCTGATTCAAGGTGTGATGTACCACCTGGGGGCTTTGCTGGGCGACACCTTTATGCATGTATTTGTGATTCGTTACAAATGGGTGGTCTTCGGCATTATGGCTGCAGTGGGAATTCGTATGTATATGGAAGCCATGCGCATACGGCGTGGCGAAAGACTTTTCTCATTTGACAACTATGTCAAATTTCTGATGATGACCGTGGCTGCCGGCATCAACACACTCATCATCGGGATGACTGCCGGCCATTTTTCACCTTTCAATGGTTTGATGCCCGTTTTGCTTGTGGCTGCCGGATTCAGCTGGTCGATTGCCGGCATCAGCATGAATGTTTCCCGAACAAATATCTTGCTGTCGAGTTTGTTTCAAATGATTGCTGCTTCCATCATTTTGCTGGTCGCATTTGTTTACCTCATCACCAAAAACTGGTTTTAATGTTCAAGATGGCATTCAATCTGCTCGCCGCAATGATGCTGGCGGGCCTGTCAACCCCCGCTCAAATTCCACCGGGCTATTACAATGGAACGGCTCAACTCAGTGGCACAGCACTCAAGGCTGCCTTGCACGAAATCATCAACGACCATCAGGCTCAAACCTATGCGCAACTGTGGCAGCATTTTATATTAACAGATCAAAAACCAAATGGCAAGGTGTGGGACATGTACTCCGACATCCCCAACGGCACGGCTGCCTATGAATACACTTTTGTGACCGATCAGTGCGGCAACTATAACAGCGAGGGCGATTGCTACAACCGCGAGCACTCTTTTCCGGCAAGCTGGTTTGATGATCAGCTGCCCATGTACACCGATTTGTTTCACATTGTGCCCACCGACGGGTATGTCAACAACAAGCGAAGCAATTTTCCATATGGCGAGGTTGGACAAGCCAGCTGGACCTCCACCAACGGCTCGCGTCTGGGCAGCAGCGCTACTCCTGGTTATTCCGGAACAGCTTTTGAACCTGTGGACGCGTATAAAGGCGATCTGGCACGCGGAATCATGTATATGTCAACACGTTATTACAACGAAGACGCCAACTGGCCTGGCAGCGACATGACGCTTGGGGCTGATTTGATGCCCTGGGCCAAAACCTTGCTGCTTCAATGGCATACCCTCGATCCTGTGAGTCAGAAAGAAATTGACCGAAACAATGCCGTGTATCAAATACAGCAAAACCGCAACCCTTTTATTGATCACCCCGAATTTGCCGGACTCATCTGGGACCCAACTGCTGGCACTGATGCGCCTGCGGCGGTGCTCAACGTGAAACTGTGGCCAAACCCCGCCACTGAAAGTGTTTCGGTGGCCATTGATGCCATGATGCCCGAATTGGCCTACAAACTGATCATCCATGACCTAAGCGGTAGAACTGTTTTTTCAATGTCTGGAGATCTGTCATCTACAGTGCTCAAAATCAACACATCTGATCTTCAGCCCGGGTGCTATTTTGTTAGCCTGTCTGGAGAATCGCATGCTGCTCATACCCAAAAACTCATTCTAAAATGATTGTTCAATGACTAAGATACGCATTACCAAAGAGTTCAAGTTCGAGATGGCCCACGCACTGCTGGGCTATGATGGCCCTTGCCGCAATGTGCACGGGCATTCCTACGAGCTGAAAGTGACCATCATCGGAGAACCCATCACTGATCCGGGACATGTTAAACTGGGCATGGTGATGGATTTTGGCGATCTGAAACGCATCGTATGGAGCGAAATCATTCACGTGTTCGACCACGCTTTGGTACTCAATGCCCAAATGCCGGAATCCATCACAGGGCATTTGCACAGCAGCTTCGAAAAAGTGATTTTGTTGCCTTATCAACCTACCAGCGAGTTGATGGTGATTGATTTTGCCCAAAGAATCCAGACCAAACTACCTGCTAATCTGACACTTGTAAGTGTTTTGCTGCGCGAAACCGCCAGCAGCTATGCCGAATGGCTGGCTTCGGATCAATCATGATGCATCCAGGGCTGTCCGCAAACAAAAAGCGCCCGCAACATTGTTGCGGGCGCTTTTTGTTTAGCCATTAGTTTCTTTTAAAACAGGTAGTTGAGGCCAATGTACAGGCCGCCACCACCATCTCTTTTGTCGAACGGACGGCCATAGTCAACTGCCACGATAAAGTTTTCGTTCAGCACCACACGCAATCCTGCGCCATAGCTGGTGTGTAGTTTCTCTTCGCCTTCCAGGAAAAAGTCTTCCTTGTTGATGGTAGATGGAATATTTTCCATGTTGATGTCGGCTTTTTGAACCACCTGACCGGCATCAACAAAGGCATTCAAACCGAGGTAGAGGTTTTGGTTCCATATTTCGGTTCTGAAAAATTTCCAGCGAAACTCGGCATTGCCATACACAAATCCATCGCCCACCACGCGGTTGCGAATCACACCCCGCAGTGTTTTCGATCCACCCAAACCATCGGTGTTGGAGGTGTTGCTGAAAGAGTTGATCATGTAGGGCTGCATGTAAAAAGGTACATTTCCCCTGATTGTTCCCTGATAATTCAGCCGGTAGGCAAACGACAGCTTGTCTTTCACCAAAGTAAAATATTGACGGTGCGTGGCTGAAATTTTGCTGAAACCATAGTCGCCATTGCCAAAAAAGCCCGGCGCTACAAAAAACACCACCTCACTCCAAATGCCTTTCATGGGATTGGGCTCGAAATCGCGGGTGTCATAAACCAGACCCAATTTCACATAGTTGGACCAACCGCCTTCTTTTTCGCCTTCCTCGATCACGCCCCATTCCACGTATTTGTCAAACAAGCCTGGCACATCCGGCAATTTGTCTTCTTCGTCCTTGCCTTTGTTCAGGCGCTCGATGTCAACGGGGGCGATGGTGTTTTTCAGGATACCAAAACCAGCCACCCAACGCAGGTTTCCTTCACCCAACTTTCCCTGAAAGTCGGTCATGAAACGCAGCATCTTGCGCTCATGCCGGTAATACATGCGTGAGATGTAATCGGCCTCCTGATCGTCAGACCATTCTGGATTGAAAACGGCATCGTATCCGTTAAATCCGTAGAAATCAAGGGCTTTCTCGGTGAGGTAACTAAAGTCGGAGGTGATTCTGACCCCAGGAATCAGGTGTTCGGAATCATAAAAAAACTGGTTTATTCCACTACCTTTGGTATAGCGCGAAACCTCCGCATACAACGAATGAAGGTATTTGGGATAGGTTTTGCCGTTGCCGTAGTAGAAAAAATTCACGAGTGCACCGTACTGAAATCCCAGGTCGGTGTTGTAAGAAATGGCCGGCAAGGCACCAAAGGTCCAGCCTGTTTTAACACGTTTGGGTTCCTGTGTTTGTTCTTCCTGCGCAAAAGCAAGGTCGATGGCCACAACAAGCAGCAGCAGGGCTAAGATGTTTCCTTTCAGCTTCATAAAATTTGTTTTTGGTGAACAAATAAACAAAATAAAAATGAAGCCACCAATTTATTTATTGTTTGGAAATAGCAACGACTACGAACCTTGCCGCTTCTGGGGTAAATGAGCCGCAATGGTGTCGAGCAGCAGATTTCGTTCTATCGGCTTGGTCACATAGCCATCACATCCGGCTTCCATGGCTGTTTGAATCTCAACATCCATGGCATAAGCGGTTTGCGCAATCACCGGCACATCGGGTCTGATTTTTTTGATGGCTCTGGTGGCATCGTAACCATTGATCAATGGCAGACGGATGTCCATGAGCACCAGATCAATCTCGTTTTGATGGGCCTCCATCATCTCGATGGCCTTCCTGCCATTGTCGGCCCAGATGATTTTCACCTGCGAAGGCCGCAGCATGATCATGAGCAGGTTGTAGTTGGTGCGCTCGTCTTCCACAATGAGGATGGTGTAAGCTGACCAGTTCGTTTTTGGTTCAATCCTCAGATTTTGAACTGGTTTGGTGCTTCCCTGCAGAATCAGACCGGGCAGACTGAAGCTCACCCTTGTGCCTTTGCCTTCGGGCGAATGCACCTGTACGTCTCCCTCGAGCAGCTCAATAAGTCCTTTCACAATGGCCAAACCCAATCCTGTGCCACCATATTTCTTGGTTGGACCATAGTCCAACTGCCTGAAGCGCTTAAAAATATGTTCTTGTTGACTAGCTGGAATGCCGGGCCCTGTATCTTCCACAAAAAACACAATCTTATGACCATCAATGGTATATCCCATCGAAATTTGCCCTTGCTCTGTGAACTTGAAGGCATTGTCGAGCAAATTGTAAAAAATCTGTTGCAAGCGCACGGCATCCGACCGAATGAAAACAGTGCCGTTGGTTTCAGGGAGTTGAATATTGAAGTTGATGTGCTCTTTTCCCCTGCGACCGCGCATCTCGTTAAAGGCCTTGAAAACGGAATAGAGCACCTCATTCAGGTTAAACACACTGATATAGAGGTGCATCTGCCCCGATTCGATCTTGGCAATGTCAATGATATCGTCAATCAGCCGAAGCAAAAGTTGTCCGCTGTCGTAAATGATTCCTGCATATTCCTCACGCTCATAAGCCGGCAAGCTCAGGTCTTTCATGAATTCGGTAAAACCAATGATGTGATTCATCGGTGTACGGATTTCGTGCGACATACTTGCCAAAAAAGCTGTTTTCAGTTTATCGCTTTCCTCGGCTTTTTCGAGGGCCTTAATAAGCTCATGTTCAGTGAGTTTTCGCTTGGAAACATCGCCAATGATGATCAGGAAACTCATGGCATCACTGATACGACTTTTAATGCTTAAACCCCTGCAACGAAAAAAGGCCTCCTTTTTTGTAAAGGGAATAGCCAGTTCAATGTCAAAATCAATGAGGTTATCTATCAGTTGTTCAAGCTTTTGATGCAGTTCGGTGTTTTGAAATGGCTCGAAAAACTTGATATTTTGCTGGTTGATCAGTTCGCTGGCCTGCTTATCAAAAATCTTCAAAAAGGCCGGGTTGGCAGCAGTGATGTATCCATGCCGGTCGGTGTTGAGAATGGCTAAAGGTATGTTGTTGATGGTGAGTGCCATCCGGTGTTCAATGTCTCTTTCCGACGATTGGCTCATTTGTTCCAGCTGCGCCTCTAGCCGGCGAACCGTGTCTTTGAGTTGCGCAATTTCGGAAAGGTAGTCACTACTTGTTTTGTGGTCTTCCATGGAATATGATTTCAAGACTTGTACAAAGGTAGCACAATATGCAAAATGATGCAACAGACCGCACGAAGTTTCACAGGCAATAAGCCCTGCCGTTTATCTCAGGGTTGGATAAAATGCATCCTCGATGTGGTCCACCTTGCGTTCGTGTGGAGTGATCACAATGGAAACGATGTCGAAACGGGTGTCGCCATTGATGTCGTTTTTCTGGATATAGCCTTCAGCAGCTCTGATCAAGGCCTTTTGTTTCGAGCGCGTCACCGCAAATTCAGGCTCGCCATACCAGGTGCCGGCACGGGTTTTCACTTCCACAATCACCAGGGTGTCGCCATCCATGGCAATGATATCGATTTCTTCGCGCCCATAATGCCAGTTGACCTCCAGTATCTTATATCCCTTTTCGCGCAAGGTTTTCAATGCGAGCTCTTCGCCCAATTTTCCCAAATCGTTGTGATCGGCCATGGAGTGGTGTTTTTTAGGTGTTTTGACTGAAGTGACTGAAGCCTTCGTTACTAACCTGCAGGCTGCTTGTGCGTCCGTGTATCAGGGTGTGGTTGGCATTTTGGTGGCCTGCATCAAAGCCAAAAGCAATGGGGAAGCCATATTTGCCGCAATGTTCCACTATCATGTCTTCGACGGATTGCCCAAAGGCCACCTCGTGATCGTGCATATCAGTGAACGCCCCCACCAGCAAGCCCGAAAGCCTTTCAAAGTAGCCGCCATTATCGAGGCTAAGCAGCATCCTGTCAATATGATACAGGTATTCATCCACATCCTCGATAAACAGGATGCAGCCATCGGTGTCGGGCATACGTCCGGCGGCCGCCAGGCTGTAAAGCATCGAAAGGTTTCCACCCAGAAGCTTGCCTGAGGCCATGCCTGCCTGATTGGCCGTTTCAGACATAAAAAAATACTCCGGACTTTTTCCGCTCAATGCATCAACAAGCGATCTCTGAGACTCAGCCGTTGCATGGGCAAGGTCGATACCCATAGGGGCATGCAGGCTTTCAACGCCAGCCCTGTTGTGGGCACAGGCATGCAGCACGGTGAGGTCGGAATAGCCCACCAACCATTTTGGCTGATTACTAAGCGTATCAAAATCAATAAGATCGGCCATGCGCATACTGCCATAGCCACCGCGGCTACCTATGATGGCTTTCACATCGGGGTCGTGCAGCAAACGGTTGAGATGTGCTGCCCTGGCTTCATCTGTTCCTCCAAACTGATGATGTGAATCAAACACCTCAGGATCAATACGTACTTGAAAACCAAACGATTCCAACAACGAAGCAGCCGGCTGCAACTGGGCCTGCGTGATAAGTCTGGCTGGCGAGGCAAAGGCGATGGTGTCGGCCTTTTGCAGGGGAGGGGGCGTGGTCATGTGTGAACTATTGGTTAACTTTGCAGCGTTTTTTTAAGTATCAATGATGTTTTTCGGAAATGGAAACCAAAAGTAAACAATTCAAACGTTATACGGTCACCTCGGCATTGCCCTATGCCAACGGACCAATCCACATCGGCCATTTGGCCGGTGTGTATGTGCCTGCAGATATCTATGTCCGCTTTTTGCGAATGACGGGTGAGGACGTGGTTTTCATTGGCGGCTCTGACGAGCATGGTGTTCCCATCACCATCAAAGCCAGGCAGCAGGGCCTCACGCCGCAGCAAGTGGTTGACCACTACCACCAAATCATCAAAGATTCGTTCGAAGAATTCGGAATTTCGTTCGATGTCTATTCGCGCACTTCAGCGCCGGTGCATCACGAAACCGCCTCGGAGTTTTTCAAAACCCTGTATGACAAGGGCGTATTTCTCGAAAAAACATCGCAGCAATATTACGACGAAGAAGCGTCGCAGTTTTTGGCCGACCGCTATATCACCGGCACATGTCCGCATTGCGGCAACGAACGGGCCTATGGCGACCAGTGCGAGCGCTGCGGCACCTCGCTCAGCCCGCTCGACCTGATCAACCCTCGCTCAGCACTCAGTGGAAATGTGCCCGTTTTGCGCGAAACAAAACATTGGTATTTGCCGCTCGATCAGGCCGAAGGATGGCTTAGAAAATGGATCATCGAGGGGCATCAGGACGATTGGAAAACCAATGTTTACGGACAATGTAAATCGTGGATTGATCAGGGTTTACAAGCCCGTGCCGTGACCCGCGACCTCGAATGGGGTGTGAAAGTTCCGGTGGAAGGTGCTGATGGTAAGGTGCTCTATGTGTGGTTTGATGCCCCTATCGGCTATATTTCGGCCACCCGCGAATGGGCCGAAAAAACCGGAAAAGACTGGCAACCCTACTGGAAAAGCAATGACTCACGACTGATTCATTTCATCGGCAAAGACAACATTGTGTTTCACTGCATCATTTTTCCGGCCATGCTCCACAGCGAAGGCACCTACATCCTGCCCGACAATGTGCCGGCCAATGAATTTCTGAACCTTGAAAACGACAAAATTTCCACTTCACGCAACTGGGCCGTATGGCTGCACGAATACCTTGCTGACTTTCCGGGAAAACAGGATGTGCTGCGCTATGTGCTCACGGCCAATGCACCCGAAACCAAGGACAACGACTTCACCTGGCGCGATTTTCAGGCACGCAACAACAGCGAATTGCTGGCCGTGTATGGCAACTTTGTGAACCGAACCCTCGTGCTCACCCAGAAATACTTCAACGGGGTGGTTCCGGCCATGGACCAACTCAATGAGAATGACCGCGAAACCATCAGCCTCATGAATGCCTTTCCGGCCAAGATTGCTTCAAGCATCGAGCTGTTCCGATTCAGGGAGGCACTCTCAGAGCTGATGAATCTGGCACGCCTCGGAAACAAATACCTCACCGAAAACGAACCCTGGAAGCTCTTTAAAACCGATCCCGAAAGGGTGAAAACGATCCTGGCAGTTTCGCTCGAGGTGGTGGCCAGGCTGATGATTCTCTCAAGGCCCTTCCTGCCCTTCAGCTCCGAAAAACTGTCGGCCATGCTGCGCCTGGAATGTGAAAACTGGCAGCAAGCCACCCGGACACCTTTGCTCACAGCAGGCCATCAGCTGGGAGAGCCAGGCTATCTCTTCGAAAAAATCGAAGATGCCGCCATCGAAGCACAAATTCAAAAACTGCTCGACACCAAAAAGGCGAACGAACAAGCTGTTGCACCGCCAGTTAAACCACAAAAGGACACCATTGATTACGAGCAATTTGCTTCGATGGATATTCGTACGGCCACCATTCTGGCTGCCGAACCCATGCCAAAAGCAAAAAAGCTGCTCAAGCTCACAGTGGATACAGGCCTCGATCAGCGCACCGTGGTGAGCGGCATCGCAGAGCATTACAGCGCCGAAGAAATTATCGGACAAAAAGTGCTCATGCTCGTGAATCTTGCGCCCCGCGAACTCCGTGGGGTGGTGTCGCAAGGCATGATTCTGATGGCCGAAAACAGCGAAGGCAAGCTGTGTTTTGTGAGTCCAACCAAGGACTTTCATAATGGTAGCGAAGTTAAGTAACTATAGATCAACATAAAAAATACTAAAAGTGGAAAACGCTTTAGCTCAGCTTAAAAAATACACCCGTGTGGTGGCCGACACCGGCGACTTTGAATCCATGCGGCAATACAAACCGGTGGATGCTACCACCAATCCTTCATTGATCTATGCTTCGGCCCAAGATGTGCGTTATGCAGACTTGGTGGATGAAGCCTTGCACTATGCCAGGGGAGCTGCCTACAGCCAGCACCACCGCCTGAGCATTTGCCTCGACCGGCTTTCGGTGAATTTTGGTATGGAGATCCTGAAAATCGTGCCTGGCCGCGTCTCCACCGAAGTGGATGCCCGCCTGTCGTTCGACATGCCGGGAACCATCAACAAAGCGCGCCACCTCATCGAGATGTATGAGCAAAACGGCATCCCGCGCGAGCGCATCCTCATCAAAATTGCCGCCACCTGGGAAGGTATTCAGGCTGCTGCCGTGCTCGAAAAAGAGGGCATCCGCACCAACCTCACGCTGCTGTTCAGCAAGATACAGGCCATCGCCTGCGCCGAGGCGGGCGTGCAACTCATCAGCCCATTCGTTGGACGCATTCTCGACTGGCACAAGGCCAGCCGCAAAGTGGATCACATTCCGGCCACCGAAGATCCCGGTGTGTTGTCAGTGACTGAAATATTCCATTACTACAAGCATTTTGGCTATGCCACCGAAGTGATGGGTGCCAGTTTCCGCAATACAGGCGAAATCATCGAACTCGCAGGCTGCGACCTGCTCACCATTGCGCCTTCGCTGTTGGCTGAACTCGAAAACATGCAACAAACCATTGATCTTAAGCTTGATGCGCAAGCTTCCAAAGCGATGAACATGGATAGAATACTACCCGACGAACGCATGTTTCGCTGGCAACTCAACGAAGATGCCATGGCCACCGAAAAACTGGCCGACGGCATCCGCAAGTTTGCTGCCGATCTTGTGAAATTGGAACAATTGATTGCACCAAGGTTGTAAGGTGTAGGCTGTTGCGTTTTGAACAAAAAAGCCTATTTTTGCAGCCGAAAATAAATCCCCCTGTTAAGGCTCCATAGTTCAAGGGATAGAACGGAAGTTTCCTAAACTTTAAATCCAGGTTCGAGTCCTGGTGGGGCTACAAAAATTCACTTAAAGCACTCATTTTGAGTGCTTTATTTGTTTTTATGTAAAGAATAAAGATGTAACTTAGTAAGCGTTTTTTTTGTTGTTGCAGCAAAAGAAGTATTTAATTTTGTTTCATCTTTTAAAACAACCTGATGATGCTGATGACCAATCAAAAAAGCCCAACAATTTCGATTAAAACTACAAGCATTCTTTCGTTTTTAATAGTTTTAGCTTTATTCGTTTACATTGCTATCAGGGCCGGGCGTATGGCCTTCACGCACGACGAATGCAACACCTACAGCATTGTTCAATCCTCCGGGGGGGGGGGATAGCCCGTTTAAACACACCGCCAACAACCATCTCTTAAACACCTGGCTGATGAAGCAAAGTGTTGCCATTTCGGGCAGCCATGCTGAGCTGACATTGCGTTTTCCAAATGTGCTCGCTTTTCTGATCTACGGCCTTGCTTTATGGCGCTTGCTCAAACCATATCTGAGGTATCCGTTTTTGTATTTTACGGGTTTTGCTTTGTTGGTGCTCAACCCTTATCTGATTGATTTTTTCTCAGCGGCACGTGGATATGGTTTGGCAATGGCTTTTGGATTGATGGCTGTTTACTACTTCTTAAAAGCACGTGAACCTGGTGATCTGAAAACCTTTGTCAGGGATTTGTTCTTTTCTATGGCATTCAGTCTTTTGGCAGCATACGCCAATTTCATACTCATCAATTTAAACATTGCCCTACTCTCCCTCTTCTTGTTTGAATTTGTAAGAACGTTCAAAATGGGGAGTATGACAAAGGATAAAATAATTGTTATTAGTCTCTTGTTAATAGTTGGTCTCAACTTGTATCATATCAATCAGATATACAATATGCTGAGATTGTTGCAAGACAATAAGGAACTTTATTTCGGTGGGCAACAGGGTTTTATTGTATCTACGCTGCGCCTCCTTATCCATAGGTCTATATATTTAAGTTACTATGGCGAAGCGTTTTGGAAAGTGATTTATCAGGGGCTTATCATTCTTTTTTTCGGTTTGACGGTGATCTTGCTCTTACGGAAAAAGCAAACCAGCCTCAATGCTGTTTTTGCTCTACTGACTTTGATGATAGCTGCTGCTGTGATTCAGTTTCATGTGTTTGAGATACCTTACCCTGCCGAGAGGACTTCATTGTTTTTTATCCCCCTGATTGGCTTAAGCTTGTTTTATCTTGCAGCTGATCTGACGCATTCATTCGTAAGTCGGTTTCCAAAAATAGGCTGGTTTGCTGGCATTGTTTTCTTTGCTTTTTTCGCTGTTCCTTTGGGTTATCATTTTGTCAGGAATATGAACAGCAAATATATTTTGGAATGGAAAATTGATGCCAACACCAGAGATGTTATCAATACAATACAGGCAGCTAAATTAAGCGGGGAACAAAAAACGATTGTTAGTTCGTGGTCGTTCAGGCCGTCGCTCGACTTTTATACAAACCGATTGGGCAATGGAGTGAAAGTGGTCATTGACAACGACTTCAAAATCCCGGGTGATTTTGTGTATTGCTCGAAAAAGGAAATGGAGAAGATCAGCGATATAAATCTATATGACATCCACAGCGACTTCGCTGATACCCAAACCGTGCTGCTCAAACGCAAACAGTAAGCCGATATTTCTGCAGCTGCTACTTCACCTCCCAGCTTGTGCCTTCCTTGCCATCTTTGAGCACGATGTTCAGTTTGGCGAGGATGTCGCGGATCACATCGCTGGTGGCTTATTCTTTATTTGCTTCCAATTCCGAGTTATTCACTTTTCCTGTCAATGAGTTGTTTTAACACCTTTTTACTTGGTAAAACTGTTTGGTATTTGCTTGCAAATATTTGTTCATTATTTTCAGGCAGCGTTATTTCAACAAGTGAATCATTTTTCTTTTTGCAAAGCACAATCCCAATTGTTCGGTTCTCGTGTTCAAGTCGTATAAATCTGTCATAATAATTCACATACATCTGCATTTGACCTAAGTCCTGATGCGAGACTTCCCCAATTTTAAGATCAACCAGAACAAAGCATTGAAGAATACGGTTATAGAAAACCAAATCTACCCTGAAGTGTTTATCATCAAATGAAAATCTTACCTGGCGACCAACAAAGGCATATCCTTTGCCCAGTTCGAGTAGAAAAGTTTCTAATCTGTCAATTAGTTTTTGTTCAAGCTCTGTTTCCGAATAACGCTTTTCTTCGGGCAAACCAAGAAACTCTAAAACGTAGGGATCTTTAATTGCGTCCTGTGCTTTATTCATAACCTGCCCTTTTTCTGAAAGATTTTTAACCTCTGTTTTATCTTTACTTAAAGCTAGCCGTTCATAAAGTGCTGTGCCAAATTGCCTTTGTAATTCCCTTAAGCTCCAGTTGTTTTCAGAAGCTTCAATCTCGTAAAACCTTCTTTCGTCTACATTATCTATTCTTATCAAAAATAAATAATGCGACCAACTTAGCTTCAATTCCGCAAACACTGTCTGCGTTTTTGAATAAGTGAGATAAAACTGTCTCATTTGTTCAAGATTTCTCTGAGAAAACCCCTTTCCAAATTCTGAAGTTAATTTAGTAGATAATGAAGACATTATTTTTTTCCCATATTCAGCACGTTCTTTGCCTTGCTGTTCCTCATCAACAATAGTTTTACCGATTTCATAGTAAACAGATACCATCGTGTGATTTACAACACTTACAACGTTTTGCCTTGCGTTTTTAAGCAATAAAACTACTTTATCAATGAAATCGCCTGGGGGGGATAATGACTTCTTCATTTTATTTTGAGCCCATATTTAACTAAATCAAAATAAGCCATTTTTCAGAACTACTTCACCTCCCAGCTTGTGCCTTCCTTGCCGTCTTTAAGCACGATGTTCAGTTTGG
>CAZBMR010000046.1:5707-24949 GCA_964492695.1 uncultured Lentimicrobiaceae bacterium | reverse complement strand
TTGATCAACATCCTCATGGTGAGGTTGCCAAAGCTTGTATTGGGGCTAAAGGCTGCAGGTGCAGCTGCAACATCACCGATATAGAGTGCGCCGTAGGATTTCATGTCGTAACCCATGGCTACGTTCACATTACCCAATTGTTTTACTGCCAGCATGTATTTACCGGCAGGCAAAGCAACTGCGTCGAGTGTAAAGTCAACCGTTGTTCCTTGCATAGCCTGCGTTCTGACAACATCGCCAGAGGTATATACAGTTGAAAGAACAGCATTGGAAGCATCAACCTCATAAATAGCAAAGTTGAAGGTCAGATCAGCAGCGGCGAGGGTTGCCGGCCATTGAACCTGAACACCACTAAACAGGGTATTGGTTGGAATATCGAAAGGCATACCGAAGGTGATGGCGGCAGTGTTGCTACCAACGCCACCTACCACAACGCCAGCATCGCGCGAGTAAACCGTTTCTGTAACTTCCAGAGCGAAGTCGTCAGTCCGGTCGTCCACGTTGCTGCTTGAGTGCAATGCTTCATACAATATATTATAGGTGCCAAGTGCCAGGTTTGAGGTATTCCAGCTGGAGGCTGCATTCACCGTTTGGCTTACACCATTTTCCAAAGGAACCACAATGGCGCCTGTTGAGCTAAATCCAGCTTCGGCCACACCAAAGCTTACGTTTGTTGCATCGTTAAGCACAGATCCGGTGTTGAATACGCTGGCTGCCAACTGTATAGAAGCAGGCAAGAGGGTTTCTGGAATTTTGCTGTAAGTTTTGTTCAGTCCGTTTACAACAAGATTTGCCGGGCCCAACACGATGGCAGGACCAGTAAATTCATCAACATATAACCTATACATATCCAGTGAGATAGCCTGAATACCCACATAAACCTGCTGGCCAATATAGGCGCTCAGGTCAAAAGAGTAATCAACTGCTGTTGTGCCTGGTCCAACATTCTCGGCAAGGACAACTGTGAAATCTTCAGCATTGTTGCCGGTTGTTGAGAGCTTTACATTGAAAAGCTCAATGTAGGAAGTACTTTGATTCTTGGCTTTGAAGCTGATGGTGTAGTTATCAGCACTCGGAGCCAACTGAGGGGTGATCAACCAGTCGTCGTGGGCTACGCTTGAATTGTAGGTGATAGCTGCAGAAGCAGCACCTGCAATAGGTGTAGTTGTGTAGCGCACCCATGCGTTGGCATCGCCACCATTGATCACTTTCCATCCCAAAGGTGGAAAGGTGGTGCCCTCGAAGCCTTCGTTCAGGTTACCACGGTAATAAGATGTTTGGTTGCCGCCTGACGGATAGTCATGCAAGTCAACCAAAACGGTCTCATTACTGCTCTTGGCTTGTTGTGCATTAACCGGTACGGAAGTACCATAAATGAACAACGCGCCCAGGACAATCGCAAAAAGCGACGTGAGGAAAGTAGTTTTCCTTTTCATGTTACATTGTTTTGGTTAATAATAGTTGAACAAAAAAAAATTGCTATACAGATTGCTGCAAACAAATTTCCCAATGACAAATGTAGTTTTTTCCTGAAACAATTCAAGTTCTAGTGAAAAAAATATGAATCAATGTGTATCCATTCAGTTAACGTAGTGAAAATCTTTTTTCTTGTTTCATTATGAACTACTTGCATCATCCGATTTTCAAAATGCCAGCGCCATTTCCCGCCCCTGACCACCATTTGTTACCCATGAAACGTAACGGATCAATGCCCGATTGCGCCTCAAAATACCAGTGGATGCAAAATCAATGTAATTTCGCGGGCCAAACTTAGTTAAAGGCGCATGAGCCAAAAAATTACCTCCTGGATCATTATCTTTGCCCTCGTCCTCACCTGGGGCAGCTCGTTTATTTTAATCAAAAGAGGGCTTCAGTTTTTTGATGCACTGGAAGTTGGCTCACTACGGGTTTTTATCACCTTTTTGAGTTTGCTGCCATTTGCGCTGAGTGCTTTACCACGCATGAGCAAGAAAGACCTGTTCTGGCTTGGCACATCAGGGATTCTTGGCAGCCTGATCCCTGCTTTTCTTTTCGCGTTGGCGCAAAAAGGGATTGACAGCGCCACGGCCGGATTACTTAATTCACTCACCCCACTTTTTACACTTACTGTTGGTTACTTTCTGTTCAAACTGACAACCGGCCCACTTAATATTTTGGGTATATTCATCGGCCTGGCCGGAGCTGTTGGGTTGATCAGCATCAGTGGCGGTAAGGCCTTCGGCTTCAACATTCAGTATGCATCCTATGTGATACTGGCCACAGTTTTATATGCAGTAAATGTGAACCTTATCAAAGCCAAACTGCGTCACATCAGTTCATTACACATAACATCGGTGACTTTCTTCATTGCAGGAATTTTTGCAACGGTCATTTTATTCGGGTTTTCGGAAGTGGTTGTCACGCTTAAATCAAATCCCGAAGCATGGAAAGGTGTCGGATTTATTGGCATTCTGGCAGTGATCGGCACTGCAGCAGCCATGGTGGCATTCAACTACCTGATCAAAATCAGCAGCCCTATCTTCGCATCATCCGTCACTTACCTGATCCCGATTGTTGCCATGGCATGGGGTTTTCAGGATGGAGAATATTTTAGTCACTGGCATTTTTTATGGACTGCAATGATTATTGCAGGAGTAGTGCTTGTGAACAGTAAACGAAAGCAGCAGGTGTCATCAAAAGCTTCCTGAGCGCGTTGATAATTTTTTGGAAAGAAAGTTTTGTAAATCAATTTTTTTTGTATTTTTGCCGTCCGATTTTGGGTCTAATCACAAGATTTGTAAAATATTATGTACGCAGTAGTTGACATCGCAGGACAGCAGTTCAAGGTTCGCAAAGGACAACAAGTTTTTGTACACCGTCTTGAAGGAGAAGAAGGTAGCAGCATCACTTTTGAAAAAGTGATGTTGATAGACAACGAAGGACAGATAACAGTGGGTACGCCTGTTGTTAGCGGTGCCAAAGTTGACGCAAAAATTGTTGAACACCTCAAAGGCGACAAAGTAACCGTTTTCAAAAAGAAAAGAAGAAAAGGTTTTCAAAAGTCAAACGGACACCGTCAATACCTGAGCAAGGTTTTGATTGAAAACATCACCGAGTAATCACACAAAACACCGATAAACAATGGCACATAAAAAAGGAGTTGGTAGTTCGAACAACGGTCGTGAATCAGAAAGCAAACGACTTGGTGTGAAAATTTATGGCGGACAGGTTGCCAAGGCAGGTAACATCATCGTTCGTCAGCGTGGCACAAAACATCATCCGGGTTTGAACGTGGGTCTTGGAAAAGACCACACCATTTTCGCCCTGGTTGATGGAAAGGTTGAGTTTCGCAAGAAAAGTGACAACAGGTCATACATTTCAGTGATTCCTGCCGAGGCTTAATACTTTAGCCGTCAAGAAATAAAAGCCTGCACAATGTTGCAGGCTTTTTTTATTTATCCGCAACCGCATGAACCAGCCATAAAAAGCCAGTCGGCAGGCCCTGAATAAACAGCAAAAGATTACTTTTGCATAAAAATTTTCAATATGCTCACCATTCCTTTTTTGCGCGACCAAAAAGATGAGGCCATCAGCCGGCTTCGCATCAAAAACTTCAATCATACCGCTCTTATCGACGAAATTCTCAGTCTGGATGATGAACGTCGGCAGGCCCAAAAAGACAATGACGACACCCTGGCCGAAATGAACAACATCGCCAGGGAAGTTGGGTTGCTCTACAAATCGGGAAAAACAGCCGAAGCCAACGTGCTAAAGGAAAAGAACGCGACACTGAAAGAGCAGAGCCGTCAGTTGGGCGAAAAACTGGATCAACTCAGAGACAGCATTCAGGCTAAACTGGTTGAAATACCCAATGCCCCGCATGCAAGTGTTCCTAACGGACGCACAGCTGCTGACAACCTGGTGGTTGCCACTGCAGGCGAAATGCCCCTCTTGCCAAAAACCGCCGTTCCTCACTGGGACCTGATCGCCAGATACGACCTGGTGGATTTTGAGCTTGGCAACAAAGTAACCGGTGCCGGTTTTCCTTTCTACAAGGGTAAAGGCGCGCGACTGCAGCGGGCGCTCATTAATTTCTTCCTCGACGAAGCCATTGCTGCCGGTTATCAGGAGGTGCAGCCTCCCCTGCTCGTGAATGAAGCCTCAGCTTACGGAACCGGGCAACTCCCTGACAAAGAGGCACAAATGTACACAATCGGCCTCGACAACCTCTATTTGATTCCGACTGCTGAAGTGCCGGTGACAAACATTTACCGCGACGTCATCATACAGGAAAGCGAACTACCTGTTAAAAACGTGGCCTATTCTAATTGCTTTCGCCGCGAAGCGGGCTCATGGGGTAAGCATGTGCGTGGGCTAAACCGGTTGCACCAATTTGACAAAGTAGAGATTGTGCAGTTGGCGCATCCCGAAAAATCATATGAAGTGCTGGAGCAAATGCGCGCACATGTTGCAGGTTTGCTAAACAAGCTTGAACTACCTTACCGTATTGTGAAACTATGTGGTGGCGACATGAGTTTTGCTTCAGCACTCACCTACGACTTTGAGGTGTTTTCGGCAGCCCAGGAAATGTGGCTCGAGGTGAGCTCAGTTTCCAACTTCGAGAGCTTCCAGGCAAACCGTATGAAGCTCAGGATCAAAGAGAAAAATGGCCAGATACAACTTGCTCATACCCTGAATGGCAGTGCGCTGGCGCTCCCGCGCATTGTGGCAGCATTGCTCGAAAACAATCAAACAGAAGATGGCATTCGCATACCAAAAGCTTTGCACCCATACACCGGCTTTGAAAAAATATAAGCTCCGGTTTGCACTGCTGCTCGCACTCGCATGGGGCATGACCCATTGTGGGCAACCTGTTAACCAGACACGCATGGAGTTGTCGCAGCTGGATTCATTGGTGCAGGAGCTAAACCGGCATCATGAAACATTGCAGCATTTTCAAACCGACTCCATCAGGAAAACCGCTAACCGAATTGAATATCAGTTAAAATCGGGCTATTGGCAGCAAAACACAGTTGCACTTCAATCGCTGAATGATGCCAGTTTTTTTGTTTCGGAACTCCCGGAAAAGATACAGATGCTGGCCAATCTGATTCAGAAAGCCGAAGCAGACGTCAAGTTATTACAAAAAGCAAGGGAAAAGCAGGCATTGCCTCCAGGCGAAGAAAGCCGGAAACTGACTGCACTGAAAGCACACCTATCAGAATCACAACAACATATTGAATTTGTGAATGCAAAATACCAGGCTATTTTGCTGTTGGTTGAAACGCTCGAACAAGACCGCGCCAAACATCCCTAATACGATGAGAAGACGGCTTTTGTTTTATCTTTTTGTGTTCCTTTTAGCAGGATATTGCGCCCCGGCTTTGCATGCCCAGCAGATAGCTCCTGTTGCAGTGCCCCAGCAAGACCCCAGGCGCGTGGACGAACAACTGGCGTCGGAATTTTACAGAAACAAGGAATGGGAAAAAGCCCTGCCAATCTACGAAAGGCTTTATGACAAATACAAGGCCTACCACTATTACAATAATTATTTTGAGTGTCTGATTCAGTTGCAGCGCTACCATGAAGCAGAGCGCCTTGCGCGCAGGGCCTCCCGCAATCAAAACCAGGTTCAGGCACAGGTTGACCTGGCCTATCTGAAAAAACTGCAAGGCGATGCCGATGGGGCAAAAAAAGCATTCGACGAAATCATTCGCAATACGCCTGCCGACAGAAATCTGATACTGCTCACCGCCAACAACTTTAGAACCAGAGGTCTCGACGGAGAGGCACTCGAAATGTACGCCTGGGGCAGCCAATTGCAGGGTGTGAACGACGGCTTCTTTATGGAGCAGGCATCCCTTCACCTCATGACAGGGAATTTTGCTGCCATGATGGATAATTACCTTGCATGGCTCGAGCTCAATCCCACCCAGGGCGAAATGGTGAAGAGCCGCATTCAATCGGTAACTTATATGGATGTGGACAACAGCCTGACAGAGCTTGTTCGTGAAAAACTACTCGAAAAAGCACAACAACATCCAGATAAACTGATGTTTGGAGACCTTTTGATCTGGTTTTCCCTGCAGGAGAAAGACTATGGCACTGCCATGCGTCAGGCTATGGCCATGGACCGTCGTTTTGGCGAGCTCGACCTGCGTATTCTGGAGCTGAGCGAAATCAGCAGGGCAAACGAAGCCACAGAGGTTGCACTCCAGGGATACAACTACCTTTTGAAAAAAGGTCGGACGGGTGCACATTACCTTGATGCTGAAATTGGCAGCCTGAATGTGCGTTTCGCGCTTGCGTCGGGAAAACCGAAACCTGATTTAACCGAACTAAAGCAGATTTCAGCTGGAGTGGAAAAGGTGTTTGAAAATGAAGGTTTTAACCCAGTTACAGCACAGCTGGTTTACACCCAATCATCCATCATGGCCTATTATCTCGACGATGCCAGTGCAGCGATGCAAACGCTGGATCAGGCTTTAAAACTTCCGCTCAGTCAGCTTGAGACAGCTAAAATAAAAATGCAAAAAGCTGATATACTGTTATTTACTGGAGATGTTTGGGAGGCTACCCTGCTTTACAGTCAGATTGACAAAGCATTAAAAAACGAGCCGATCGGGCATGAAGCACGCTTTCGCAATGCCCGTCTGCGGTATTACATTGGCGAATTTGCCTGGGCACAAACGCAGCTTGATGTGCTTAAGGCAGCCACATCGAAATTGATTGCCAACGATGCCATGCAGTTATCGCTGCTGATCAGTGATGTGATGGCTGACGACACCACCGGCCTCAGCCTGAAGGCTTTTGCTGAAGCTGATTTGTGGGTTTTCCGCAAAAATACCCTTGCCGCAACAACCTTGCTCGACTCGCTTGGAAGACATAGCCAAAGCTTGGTTTTGAAACCCCATATCCTGCTTAAACAGGCTGAATTGCAGCTCATTGCAGGTGAAGAGGTGCAGGCCGACTCGCTGCTTACCCTAATTTACAGCCAGTTTCCCGATCATTATTTGGCAGACGATGCGCTGTTCAGAAGTGCACAGCTCAACGAGAGCAAGCATCCCGAAAGCGAATCCGTGGCTCAAAAGTATGAGTGGGTTTTCACACGATACCCGGTGAGTGTTTTTGCGTCGCGCGCACGCCAAAAATACCGACTTTTACGCGGAGATAAACTCCAATAAAAAATGGTAAAACCCAAAAAGCACCTCGGTCAGCATTTCCTCACCGATAAAAATATCGCCCGAAAAATTGTAGATCTTGTGGGTGATCAAACGGCAACCGTCATCGAAATAGGCGCAGGGACCGGAGTGCTTACCCAGTTTTTAATAGAGCAACACCTTGATAAACTGAGAATTATCGAAATCGACGAGGAATCGGTTGCCTATCTGAACGATAACTTCCCAAAGCTGCAGGGAAACGTTGCTCAGCAAGATTTTCTGCAAAGCGATCTGACGGCCTTTAAGGCACCCATCACCATCATCGGAAATTTCCCTTACAACATCAGCAGCCAGATTTTCTTTCAGATTCTGAAACACAAACAGGCAGTGCATGAGGTGGTTTGCATGATTCAAAAGGAAGTGGCCGAGCGCATCGCAGCAAAGCCGGGCAATAAAACGTATGGTATATTGAGTGTATTGCTACAGGCCTGGTATAAGATTGATTATCAATTTACTGTTGGGGAAAAAGTGTTCAATCCACCGCCAAAGGTAAAGTCGGCGGTCATCACGCTGAAGCGCAATCAGGTACAGTCACTTGATTGTGACGAACAACTTTTTGTGCAGCTGGTAAAAAAGGGCTTCAACCAAAGGCGCAAAACCTTGCGCAATGCGCTGAAAGAATTTCTAAGACCCGATATGATTCAAACCGATCTACTGAACAAGCGGGCTGAGCAGCTGAGCGTGGATGATTTTGTTGTGCTTGCAAACTTAATCAAACAACATTAATCCGCATCGGGCAAAGCCATTTTTCTTACCAGGCGATTGACAGTCAACCACGAAGAAACACTTCCGATGACAAAAACGGTGAGAAAAACCAGTAAGAAATCCAGAAACCGAAAATCGACGGGATAGGCATTGATGACGAATGCGCCACTTTCGTTGCCGAGTTGAATCAGGCCAAAAGTTTCCTGCAGCCAAACAACGAATGTCCCAACCAACAAGCCAGCCATTCCGCCAGCGAGTGAAATGAGCAGTCCCTCGATGAAAAAGATGTCCCGGATGCGTTTTGAAGAAGCCCCAAGTTGTTTGAGTATTTCTGTATCCCTTTGTTTATCAACGATGAGCATGGCCAGCGAGCCAACCACATTGAAAGTTGCCATAAAAAGGATGAAGGTAAGGATGATGAATATAGCGCCTTTCTCACTTTTCATGATGTTGTAAAGTGTTTCCTGTTGCTGAATCTGGTCCTTTACAGTGAAACTGGCTCCAAGCAAAGCCTGCGCATCTTTTTGAACAGTTTTGAGATCTTTATCCGAACGCACGTATATTTCAAGGTAGCTAACCTGGTTGTCGAGCGCAAGCAACTGCTGGGCAAAACGGAGTGGAACAAACACCAGTTGCGCATCCACGTCTTGTTGCGAAGCAAATACTCCCCCCACAGCAATGCTGGCCACCTCGAAACCCGGGTCGGCAGCCAGAGAGGCAGCCGCCTCATTTCCCGGAACATACACCTGAATCACCGGAAGTCGCGTGGTTGACTGCAGGCCCAACGACCAGGCGACACCTGCACCAGCAACTGCCTGAAATACCTGTCCGGATTCGGTTTGAGCGCTTCCTTCAACCAGGAGGCTGTCCAGAATTCCGGTTTCGCTGTAGTTGGAACCAACTGCCTTGAGCCGTCCAATGTGTTGCTTATCGCCAAACCTGAACAAGGCATCTTCTTCCACCACTTCAACCAAATGTGCAACTCCCTGCATATCTGCCAGTTCACTCAGCATGGTCTGATTTCGATTGATCCATTTTCCCTGACGCGGTTCGACAAGCAAATCGGGCGTGGTGCGTTGTACAAGCTGACCAATCACCAGCTCAAACCCATTGAATACCGACAGCACTACTATCAGCGCAAACGCGCCAACCGCTACACCAACCACCGAAATCCAGCTGATGATGTTGATGAGGTTGTGGCTTTTTTTTGCCAACAAATACCGCTGTGCTATATAAAATGGAAAGTTCACGCGCTGCGGGCTTTCAGTGATTTATTTCCATGCCCGTGCAATGAGCCCTGTGCCTGTGCGATGGGTTAAACTGACATCTAACCCGTTCAAGATAAGACAGAAAGGAAAAACAACGAGGTAGTAAAACGGCAACAAAACGAAAAACAAGCGTGAAACATTGAGCATCAGAATAGGATATTTCATGGATAAACGCCACGAAATTTTCCCCGGCCATCCGTATTGGTAGTGCAGAGATGTTTTGGTAAAGCCTGCCGTTTTCAGTTTTTCATCCAGTTCAGCCATGGCATAACCATCGCGCACATGCTCATCGATAAAGCCTACGGCACCATCCCCCTCATGATCGTGGTGAACATCGCTCCCCCCCTGGTCTGAAGGGGTGGAAATCAATAACATACCGCCAGGTTTCAGCGCAGTGAAGTAGTTCTCCAACACTTTTCGGTCTTCTTCGATGTGTTCCATCACGTCCACACACAGCACCAGGTCGAAACGGTTTGAGAAAGCAATTTCCGTAAGGTCAGCTGTTTCGAATGCAATATTGCTTTTTCCCGCTTTCTGAAAAAACGCATTACAATCTGCCACTTGCTCTTCTTTCACATCCAGCCCAAGGATTGAGGCTTTTGGAAACTTTTTGGACAAATAGTAAACATATTGCCCGAAGCCCGAACCCGCATCCAGCAATTCAGGCTGTGAACCCCGGTTCAAACGAAAGTTTCTAAGTTGCTTTTTTACGTGCCATGTTCTTAGAAGCAAGATATCCAACAAGTTGTAGAACAATTTGCGTAAAAAAAGGGATTGATTGAACACCTTTCCGAGGCTGCGTTTGATGGGATCGTATTGCATGGTTTGCAGGCTTATTCACCTTTGAGCAGGTTGTCAATTTTCTCAATATAGTCCAGGGAATCGTCCACATAAAAATGCAACTCAGGAATAAGCCGGAGCTGATGGCGGACCTTATTACCCAGCACACCCCTGATTTCGCGCCCATGAAGCCTGATGCGATCAAGTATCTTTTGTTTGTCGGGAGTTCCGAAAATACTCAGGTTCACTTTGGCACTGCTCATGTCGGCCGAAACGGTGACCCGTGTAACGGTGACCAGGGCTCCTGCGGTTAGCGCCTTTAAGTCCTGTTGGAAAATGATGCTGAATTCCCTGTATAACAGCGAACTGATTTTTTGCTGACGTTTCGTTTCCATGCCGCAAAAGTAATCAAAAAAAGGAGTTTTGTCATTGATTGCTGCCCCTGCAAATGCAGATCATCCAAATCGCCAACCGCCACTTAATAAAAACTTAAACCCAACTGAGATCAAAAATGGACCTCAGTCCGTACATTTGCAAATCCTTTAGGGTGGAAAATGTTGGCTGACAGGCGTACCAAAACCGGTAATATTGTGATGTATCAGCTACCAACTACCTTAAAAGCAGTGATTTGCGTTTGATCAATTTTTTCAAATATTCATGAAAGTTATTATTACAATTCTAACAGCAGTTGTTTTTTTGAGTGCCTGCAACCATTTGCCATGGGAAAAATCTAAATCCGACTTTCCGTGCAAGACGGTTCAAGCCACCATTGAAACGGACCCTATGGATACGAACGGCGATTCGGCTGACGACCCTGCTGTTTGGATTCATCCAACGGACCCAACCAAAAGCCTTGTCATTGGAACCAATAAAAAAGCCGGTTTAGCGGCATATACCCTCGATGGAAAGCTGAAACAGTTTGTTCAAAGCGGCCGCGTGAACAATGTTGACATCCGATACAATTTCCCGCTGGGAGATCAAAAAGTGGACATTGTTGCTGCAAGCAACAGGTCATTCAACAGCATATCAATCTATTACATTCAGCCCGACTCTGGCCTGCTGAAAGAAATTGCCGCCCGAACCATCATTTCGGGTCTGGATGAAGTTTATGGTTTTTGCTTGTATCACAGCAAGCCAACCGGTAAATATTACGCTTTTATCAACAGCAAGGACGGAGCAATGGAGCAATGGGAACTTTTTGCTACAGAAGAAGCAAAAATCGATGCAAAAAAGGTAAGGAGCTTTCATGTTGGCCTGCAAACCGAAGGCTGTGTTGCAGATGATGAGCTTGGTTATTTGTATGTAGGTGAAGAAAATTTTGGCATTTGGAAATATTTTGCCGAACCCAGCCTTCCGCTCGACAGAAAATTGGTTGCCGATACCACCGAACCCTATCTTTCAAGTGATATTGAAGGGCTTACGATTTACTATGCCAAAAATGGAAAAGGCTATTTGCTGGCATCCGTGCAAGGTTTGAACACCTATGCCGTGTATGAGCGCAACGGCCGAAACAAATTCCTGGGCTGCTTCAGCATCACTGATGGCACTGCAACAGATGGCGTGATGGAAACCGATGGCATTGATGTGAGCAATTTTAACTTTGGAGAAAAATTTCCAAATGGCTTTTTCATTGCACAGGATGGCTACAACAAAAACAATGGCAAAGACACCACCCAAAACTTCAAACTGGTGCATTGGGAACACATTGCCGAAAGTTTTGAAAACAAGCTGATTATCGACAATCAATTTGATATCAGGTAGTTACTTAAATGTTTCCGTATTCTTCTGATTCTTCAGCAAGGCCGAAAGCGTCATTTCGCTGAGACCAAAAACACCTATCATTGGCTGAAGAAAGCTGGTATATCCCAATATTATAAGCTGAACGACAATCCACGCCACCAGCATCAAACCTGCATATAAGCTGAAAGCAAGGGCATGCTTGTGTTGCTTAATCAACCAAATAGCAGCAAGCAACTGGCTACCTCCTATAACGATTAAAAGAAACAGTCCCGGGATTAAAAAATCAGCAAAAAGGGGCAAACGAAACAGGTTTGTTGACATACCCATCAACGAACCATCTGGTTTTAGAACAAAAGCAAGTCCTGCGGGAAATGCATTGAAAGCGGTTATTAACGCGATGCCTGTCAATATTTTACGGAATACGTTGGCGGTTTTCATTTCGATTCAGGCGCTAAAATCATACAAAACCATAACCATTGATGACGGCGTTATAAAGGGAAGTTTTCAGGGGGCAAATTTAAATTATCTTTGCGAGGGTGAAAACCCACGATCAAGGTATGAATTTACTTTTTCAGCGCATTAAAACGCTTGCCCGTCAGCAACATCAGGAGGCTATCCACATCAGGCGGCACATTCATCAACATCCTGAACTAAGTTTCGAGGAAAAGGAAACATCCGCTTATATCTCATCCCGCCTCACAGAATGGGGCATCCCACACCAATTGCAGGTGGCAGGTTATGGGATTGTTGGCCTGATTGAAGGCAAAAACCCACAAAGCAGGTGCATTGCCCTGCGGGCCGACATGGATGCCTTGCCCATCAGAGAGCAAACAGGGAAAAGCTATTGCAGCCGAAACGAGGGCGTGATGCATGCTTGCGGACACGATGCACACACGGCGATTTTGCTGGCAACTGCACATGTATTGAACTCCTTGCGCAACGAGTTTGAGGGGAGCATCAAACTGCTTTTTCAGCATGCTGAAGAGAAATTACCTGGGGGTGCTGTAGGCCTGATTGCCGCAGGAGCTCTTGAAAATCCTGATGTTCAAGCTATTGTAGGCTTGCATGTGTTGCCCACCATGGAAGCCGGTCTGGTTGGATTTCGCGAAGGGCCATTCATGGCTTCAAGTGATGAAGTGACGATTACCATCCGTGGCAAGGGTGGCCATGCGGCCATGCCCGACCTGATTCAAGACACCATTCTCACGGCCAGCCAGGTGATTGTGAATCTGCAGCAAGTTGCCAGCCGCATGGCACCACCGCTAACGCCAACAGTGCTGTCGTTTGGAAAAATCAACGCCGAAGGCGCACACAATGTCATTCCCGATGAAGTAATCATTTCCGGCACTTTCCGCACCTTCAGCGAAACCTGGCGCGAAAAAGCCTGGCAAAAAATAAAGGAAATTGCCAACCATACCGCTATGGCTGCCGGCACCACCGCTGATGTTCACATCCTGAAAGGCTATCCGGTGCTCATCAATCATATCGGCGTAACATCCATCGCCAGGTTGGCTGCCGAAGAAATCAGCGGCCCGGAAAATGTGCTCCACATTGATCAGCGTATGACCGCTGAGGACTTTGCCTGGTACACCCATCAGGTTCCGGCCTGTTTCTTCAGGTTGGGCACAGCCAACAGCGCACTCGGAATCAGCGGAAACCTGCACACCTCCACCTTCGATATTGACGAAAACAGCCTGCTGACAGGCGTCGAAAACATGTCGGCCATTGCCATTAAGCTATTGGAATCCAACAAACTGGAACCATGAAAGTGAATGGCACAGCTTATCTCACCATTTGGATGGAAGGCCGTGAGGTGAAGATGATCGACCAAAACTTGTTACCATGGTCGTTCGTGATTCACACTTGCTCGCATCATCTCGAAACATGCGATGCCATCAGGCACATGACAGTGCGGGGTGCCGGTGCCATTGGCGCAGCCGCAGCATTTGCAATGGCACAGGCATTTTTGGAAGCACCAGCACATGATGCCACCGGTTATGTTTTACAGGTTAAAAAAAACATTGAAGCCACGCGCCCCACTGCCAGGAATCTCTTCTATGCCGTTGATCAGGTGTATGAGGCAGGAAAAATTTCGGTTGAAGCTGCTGTTGAAGCTGCTCAAAAAGTGGCAGCCAAAGACATTGACGACAGCCGTAAAATTGGATTTCACGGCAATCAACTCATTCATCATCAGAGTCGTATATTAACACACTGCAATGCCGGATGGCTGGCTTTTGTGGATTATGGCACCGCCTTATCGCCCATCTACACGGCGCACGACGAAGGCAAGGACATCTTTGTGTATGCCGGCGAAACCAGACCGCGCGGGCAAGGAGCAAGGCTCACTGCCTGGGAGTTGCACAATGCCGGCATTCCGCACATGGTTGTGCCCGACAATGCCGTTGCCAGCCTGATGGCACAACAAAAAATTGATTTGGTGATTGTTGGTGCCGACCGCATTGCCACCAACGGCGATGTGGCCAACAAAATCGGCACCCTCGACAGGGCCATTCTGGCCTCACATTATCGCATTCCGTTTTATGTGGCTGCTCCCACCTCCACCTTCGATGCTGCCTGTAAGGAAGGCAAAGATATTGTGATCGAACAGCGGCATGCCGACGAAGTGTTGTTTCAGGAAGGACCTGACACAGAGGGTAAGCTGCATCAAATCAGGGTAGTATCTGAAGGAAGTATGGCTCTCAACCCTGCTTTCGACATTAGCCCGGCAAGCCTCATCACGGGCATCATCACTGAACACGGGCTTGTGAAAGCCGATCAGGCAGCCATAGCACATTTGTTGAACATCAGCTAAGTTGAAATCATGCAACAAAGTGAAGAGCACAAACTGTTGAGGAAGTTGCAAAAAGATGTTGCCACCTTCATGCGCCGACTGTATAAAAGGGGCTTAACCACCTCATTCGGAGGAAACATCAGCCTGAAGCATGAAGGTTGGATGCTGATCACGGCCTCCCAAACAGATAAAGCACATTTGAAGACAAAAGAAGTTGGCATCCTGAATCAACACGGCAAACTTTTGCAACCTCATTTAAAACCCAGCATGGAAACGCCCATGCATGAGGCAGTGTATGCTGCGAGGCCTGATGTATGTGCCATCGTTCACGCACATCCTCCTGTAGCTACTTCATTCACTGTAACTTATACCCCCATCAACACAAAGCTCACTGCCGAAGCCTGGGCTGTGTTAGGCACACCGGTCTTTGCCGGATATGAAACTTCAGGCACTGAAGCATTGGCTCATGAAGTGGCCGAAGCCGTGCAAAAAAGCAATGTCGTGCTGATGAAAAACCACGGTGTGCTGGCGGTAGGCACCACGCTTACTGAAGCTTTCGACCGCATTGAAGTGCTTGAAAATGCAGCCAAAATACACATCCTGAGCCAATTGCTCGGCCAGCAACACCCCTTGTCCGAACAAGCCTTATCCACCATCACACAACTGATAAAACCATGACGATGATTCCTGAAATCAACATACACAACAGCTTGTCACTGCCTGTTTTGGGACTTGGCACCTGGGAAATGGGTGGCCGAATGACCGCCGACAACAGCGCCGACAAACACTGGATTGCCGCCATCGAAACAGCGCTGGGTATGGGCATCCGGCACATTGATACTGCTGCCATGTATGGCGCGGGCCATGCCGAACGGCTTGTGGGTGAAGCCATCCGCAATTTCGACCGTGAGCAGCTCTTCATTACCACCAAGGTTGCCGGCGACAAGCTGCAGTTTAACGAAGTGCTGCGCTCCGTCAAAGCCAGCAAAAACCGGCTGGGCATCGATCAAATCGACCTGCTGCTTATTCACTGGCCCAATCCGGCCATTCCGTTGAGCCAAACCCTGAGTGCCATCAACAAGCTCCTCGACGACAATATCATACGTTACTTTGGCGTGAGCAACTTCCCTGTCAAACTGTTGGGCGAAATAGGATTCTATACCGATGCGCCCATCATCACCAATCAGGTGGAATACAACCTGTTTACGCGCAACAAAGGCACCTATAACGACCATGTTGAATCAGAAATCATCCCCTATTGTCAGAAAAAAGGCATCAGCATCACGGCCTGGCGGCCGGTGATGAAAGGAGCAAACACCGTTGCGGAGCATCCCCTGCTGCTTGAACTTGGTGAAAAATACAACAAGACACCCCATCAACTCATGCTCAACTGGCTGGTGAATAAACCACTGATGATGGCTATCCCAAAAATGAGCAGCCCCGAGCACATTCAGCAAAACATTGATGCTGTGTGTTTTAAGATGGATGAAGGCGACTATTTGTTGTTGGATAAACTAGATTCGTTGCCAATATTAAACCAATAGCTCCTGCTGCAAGTCTGGTAACTCTGGATTAAGGCTTAGCAACGACTGACCCGTGAGGCGGAAAATCATGGTCAGATTCTGGTGTTCGCTGAGAAACAATTCAATGAGCAAGCTTTTCCAATCTTTGCGAGACGATTTGTTAAATGCTGACAGCAACATGGCCCTGTTGTTGTGCATCTCAGTGAGCAAAAACCACACATACTCCGATTTTCGTTCATAGTAAAACGAAGATATTTCGCCCATTTTATCAAAGAAATCCTTAGCAAGCTCTTGCACAAAAAGTTCATATAAGTGGGTTTTGGACCGATAGTGGTAATGGATGGCCGGCCTGAGCACGCCTGCCGAAGCAGCGATGCGTTGCAGGTTGGAAGCGTGAAAACCGAAAAGTAAAAACTCCCTCCGTGCTGCCATGTAAATACGTTTTGAAGTCTCCATCAGAAACTGTACTTAAATTTAAAATAAACCATGTCATTCTTGTCATATTGACCAAAGCGACCCTCATTGCCAAAAAACAAGTTCGCTCCAGCCTGGATATCGAAACCATCGGTAATTGAATAAGTCAACTTTGGCCTCACCAAGGCATCAGAAGAATTTAGTCCCACATAACCGAAAAGTTCGACCCACAACTTCTCGCGCAAAAAATCTTTTTTAGCAAGGAAAGTCATGGTGTTTTCAAACTCCTCATTTTGAATCCCCTGATCATAATCGAGGATGTATTCCTGAATAAATTGCGCGCTCAGTTTGACACCGGCCAGCGTGTAGTCGAGGCCGGCCATATAATGCAAATTGTCTCTCTGAATCAGTGCATCAGGAAATCCGCCCGATGTTGTTTGGAAATTTCGACCGGAATAGTAAGCCCCTTCGGCCCTGAGTATCCATGCACCTAAAGGCAGACTCATGCTTCCTCCCGCCATTCCCACACGCTGATAAGTAGGCACAACCAGCAATCCATTGGGCTTCATGCTTGCCGTATCAATGATTGGGGTGATGCTTAACGAGGGATCGTCATAGAAAAATGTGCCACCAACAAGTTCAAAATCGAGCTTTGAACCCATGTTTGAAAAACGCAGGAAAAGTTCGCTGTTTTCGAGCGAAGGCTTTATCTGAGCCTGGCTATATTCAAATACCGGTGGGAGCGCAAAACTCATATCTGGTGCCCAAATCGAGCCCGCCTCTGGCATTTGTGTGGGCGTAAAAACGGGCGACCAAACCGCCTCGAGCGTGCTGTTGCCCAGATAGTAGTTGGCTTTCACAGCAGTGATGCCTGTTCTGATTTCATCAAAATCTGGCAGTAAAAACTCACGCAGGTCTTTTGGCGAAACAACATCGGTGATGAAAACACCTTCGGCCTTTCCCCAAATGATTTGTTGCTTTCCGATTCTCACATCCATGTTTTTAAAATAAAGGTCAAGGTAGGCTTCGCGCATGCCCAGCTCAAGCTCTTTGTCGAAATAATGGTTCAGAAAAGGGTTCACTTTCATCGCAATTTTTTCAGTTCGGTGCTCGATGTTGAGGTTAAACGTGTTTTGAACAATGGAAAAGTTAGTTGGACTTTCGGTGAGCAGCCCGGTATAATTTCGTACGTAGCCTGAGATTTTTATGGATTTTGCCTCACTTTGTGAGAACGCAGCTGTGCCTGTTAACAAAAAACACAGCAATAGCAATTTTGATATGATTTTCATTTTGAATGGATTAAACAGGGAGCGACTGTTTTAGCAGAAAAAAAACCTTGTGCGTTCCGAATCACATTACTGCAAAACAGTCAGCTCCCTCAGATGAATGATTATTGGCCAAGCGTCATGCTACGCTCGGTAAACTTATTTTCAGCAATACCTTGATTGATCTTCACTTGTGAGAAAACCATTTTGGTGCGGTGGTTTTTTTGCGTATTGATCATTTCGGTTTCGAGGATGGTCCAAAAACCAGAGATTTTTTCAAAATGATTGATTTGTAATGTTTTGAGTGGTTTGCCATCCTCATCGTAGAAGCTCCGCTTCAGGCCAATATAATTATCCTTGATGACCCAGGTAACCGTTTTACCATACATATATCCAGGCTCTTTGGCAACACTTTCAACCACATAGCAATCAAATTCACCCACTTTTTCCTCTCTGAGCAAACTGTGATTGTCCTCATCGGGATGACGGTCGCCCAAGTCGTCGTAGGTGAAATCAGAGCCCATAAAGTAATCGCCTTTGCTATCGCTGGAAATCCTTTTGGTTCTTTTAAGTGCAGGCAGATAAATCCACTGGTCATCGTCCCTTCCATCGGCATAGCTCCAGCTCATAAATGAGGTATTTCGAACGTCGGCTGGTGCAAGAAAAAACATGATGGTTTTTTCAACTTTGCCATCATCAGCAATAAATTGTCTAAGCTGCCTCACCCTTTCTTCACCCTGTTTATTGGTAAGTGTCATGGTCAACTCGCCCTGAAGGTCATGGCCCGTTGGGCGGTTATACACTTGCTCCATAATCTGTTTACCCGTGATTTGAGCCTGAACCGGCTGCATAAGACTTGTGGTTGTGGCCATCAATACCAAAGCAGCAAATTGAATTTTTTTCATAGGATTCATTTTTAAACATTTGATAAAAAAGGTTTGTAAATCGTTTTAAAACGCAAAGGCCTGAATGCCTATTTGCAGATACGTTATTCTTCTGTAATAGAAGATGTTGTAATAATCTTCGCCCGAATAGAACCTTGCAAACAGACTGACATCTTTAAGGTATTTTGGGCGAAAAGCAAGGTGCACCGTCACATTCAACCGTTCTTTCAGATTGAAAAAACCAGCATCGTTTTTCTTGCCGAATATCCAGGTGGTTGCCAACGAAGATTGTACTGCAGGCACATCTTGGTAGGTAAGGCTTTTGCCTCCGAACAAGGCTTTCATCCTTTGTAGGGAGAACTTGTAGATTTTGAGCTTGTTGTGCCAGCGTAAAAAGCCATAGCGGCCATCAAGCTCCGGGCTGATATCAATCTTTGGATGCCACTCCACCGAAGTTGAAAAATATTCGGTGGTGTTCGCAAAGGGCACGATCCTGCGATTGAAGAACATTCCGCCTTCAAGGTAGTTGGTTGAAAAATTCCCATTGTGGGTATTCACAGAACCATCCGGAAGAAAGAAATCGCCATCTTGCCCATTAGAATGATGGGCAAGCTTCAAAAAAATGTATCCCATAAATGGGTCAGCAGAAGCACCATGAACCTGACGATAAAAT
>CAZBMR010000046.1:0-5607 GCA_964492695.1 uncultured Lentimicrobiaceae bacterium | reverse complement strand
AAAAATGTATCCCATAAATGGGTCAGCAGAAGCACCATGAACCTGACGATAAAATGTAATTTGGGGCATATAGCTTGGTGTTCGCACCGGCAGCGATGGTTCGGCATACATGCGAAGCCGGATGCCCGTGGATATGGTTGCGCCATAGCGTGCATTTGCGTTTGTGCGCAACAAAAACGAAGGCGCAACCATGGCTTCAAAAATCAAAGGTTCGACTGAGCCAATCCCTTGACTGAACGTAACATAACTCTCTGCCTGATTGGCTTTCACAGCACCAAAGAAATCATTCTCAACCGCATTCCCTTGCTGTGCTTGCAGCGAAGCTCCATACCACAGGGCCACACCAAGGCACACAACTGAGATTTGATAACTATTCATATTCCAAGTGGGTTAGATGAAATCGAAAAAGGACACCTATGTCAAGATTTCTTTTTAAAAAAGATGTTGGATTTGTAGAGCAGCAGATACATGATTGTTACGGTTGCCGCAAAACTTGTGAGCATGTTCAGCGAAACCAATGCACCTAACGAGCGATTGGGCGGGAAAACAGAAAATAGCAACACCAGAAAACCCAGTATTACAACCACGGCATTGAAAGTGATGGCCCTTCCTGAATGTGACATGGTGAGCTGTGTGGTGCGCAGTTTATCGCCTGTTTCGCCGGCGTAAATTTTGTAGCGTTCTATAAAGTGAATGGCATAATCGATACCGATGCCAACCGCAATGCTCGATATGAGTGCTGTGGTGGTGCTCAGGGGGATATTCAGCAGGCCCATCAATCCAAAACTCAGGATCGCCGTGAGAATGACTGGCACCGAACCAATGAGGCCTATTGATAACTTTTTGAACATCAAGGCAATCAAAATGATGATGATAAATACTGACATGATCAGGCTCTTGATCTGTCCTTCAAGAATCAATCCGGTGAATACCAAAGCTTTATATCCGCTTCCGGCATATTTTAATTGAACACCCTGAGCTGACAAATCAGGCTTAAACTTTTCGATGGCAGCGATGGCTTTTTTGAGGTCCTTGGAGTTATCACTTTTCAGCTGAAATGTGAGGTTGGCCTTCTTGCCGTCGTAATCAATCACTTTCCAAAGGTTTTCCGGATCGCCCGACATTTCATACAACAAAAGATATTGGGCTATCAGGTCGTTATCATCAGGGATCGTATTGTAAGCCTCGTCATCGGAATGCATCACCTTGTTCATCCTTTTGATGTAGTCAGCAATTGAAAACGAACCCCCCACCTGATTCACTTTTTCAACCTCCAATTGCATGTCATCCATTAGCTTTAAAAAGTCGCTTCCAAGTAAAACGCCTTCATTTTCTGCTTCAAGAATGACATTAATGGTGCTCGTACCCCCAAAATGATTGTTGATGAAAGCATCGGTGAGGACAATCTCACTTTCTTTTTCAAAGTTTTCGAGGAAGCTGCTATTGATCCAGACTTTACCCATACCAAACAATGAAATGGCAACCAATGCGATTGTAATCCCCACGACCAACACCTTATATTTGAGCACCTTTACAGCAAAAATGGACCCAAAACCTGATTGATCTTCATGTGTTTGACTGATTTTTATCGGGCGTCTGGCACCCCAAACCATGATGAAGGCAGGTATCAGAAATAAGGAAAACACCATGGCTGACATCACCCCAAATGCTGTGAACATTCCAAAATATTTAATGGGCAACACCTCTGATGTTAGCAGTGAAACAAAACCAATTGCAGTGGTGACGGAAGTCATGATTACAGGCTTCCACATGTTTCGTAACATGTCTCTGACGGCCTCTGCCCTGCTTGCTCCACTATTTTCGCGCAGAAAAAGATCAAGGTGACTGTAGAGATGAATCCCATCTGCAACTCCAATGGCAATAAGCATCACCGGGATCATGATCGATACAGCGTATATTGGAATATTCATCCATGCAAGCAATCCAAAGGTCCAAACCGTACTTAGCAATACAACCATAAGTGTTGACAGGGTGTTTCGCACACTGCGCATCACTGCATAAAGCACTATGATAATCACGAGTACTACAATGGGAACCATTCTTTTCATGTCCTTCGGACCAAGAAAAGCCATCGTTCCTTCAACCACCGGCACGCCAGCCACATACACTTGCTCAGGCCCCTCGAAGGAGTGCGCAAAGTCAAGTATTGTTTCGTAAAATGCCATTGAAAAGGCTGTGTCGTTGAGTGCCGCCACCACCAGCGCAACTTTTCCATCTTCCGAAACAAGCCTGCCGTGAACCATCTCATTTGTTTCGACACCCTGCCTCAGCTTGGTCAATTCAGCCTCGTCCGCAGGCCCTTGGTTGTAAAAAGCCCTCACATCGAGCCCGTCTTCTGTGCCTACGATATTATCGGCCGTATAGAGCGAAACTACATCGGCATCCTCAAATTCAGGCATGTCCTGAAGTTGTGTTGTAATTTCCTTGATCTTTTCTAATGTACCTGAATGATAAATCCCGTCGGGACGCTCAATCGCGATGAGAATACCATCTTTGATGTTAAACCATTCTTCGGCCTGATCGCTGTAGACAAAGGCAGGGTGCTCCTGTGGCATGTATTTATCAAGATCGGTTTCCATGCGCGACTTTTGAACAATCTGATAACCAAAAAAGATGGTGATGACCAAACTGACAGCGATGATCAGCCAGGCTGCTGTTTTCATGCTTTTTTCTCTCATAAAAAATGTTTGTTAATATTAACTAACTAATGATGGATAAAAAAAGGAATGATAAATCACATCCCCTTTTTGATAATTTGATTAAAGTAATCTGCTATTGGCAACGGGTTTCGGGGTTTTAACGACAAGAATGCGCGCAGGTTTGTCTGAACTGTTAAAAAGACAGTGCACCACGTTTTTTGGGCTTTCAACCAGACTGTTTTCAAGCACCTGTATTATTTCATCGCCAATTTGCACGCTGGGGGTGCCCTCAATGACGAAGAAAAACACGTCCACCGGCGTGATGTGCGGTTTGAGTTGCTCGCCTGGCTGCAACAGAATGTGCATGGCCTGCGCGACGGCTTTGTCGTATAATTGTCTCACATCCACCCCATGTGGAGTGGCTTTTATCTCTTGTTCTTTCCAGTGTGTAATGATCATAAAAAATTATTTTGTAGGTGTTATCAATCAATCAGCGAGTAAGAGTTTTTTCAGTGTAACAAAGAACGATGTCCCGCTGATGCGCAAGTCATACGAAAATTCAGCCATTTGCCACTGCTTAACAAGCAGTCTGAGCGCGCCCATAATAATGACCGTGAGGTGCTTTGTATCCAGTTCGGGATTAATTTGTCCACTAGCCTTGGCATCTTCAATAATAGATGCGATCACCAGACTATTGCGCCCCATAATTACTTTTATTTTTTCTGTTAAAACTGCCTCGTTTCGGAAGATCTCCTCAGAGAAAATCACAGCGACCAAAGCAGGTGTTTCGGAAAAAACTTCGAAATGTGCCTCAAAAATTCGTTCGATTTTCTCAATGGCTGAGCCATCCCTGCAAATCTCAGCATCAAAAATACCCATGGTCCGATCAAGAAAATAGTCAAGTATACTGACCAATATTTCTATCTTGTTCTCGTAGTGCCTATAGATGGCCGGTTCCGATATGCCAATTTCCCTTGCCAGGTTTTTCAGCGTTAAACCCTGTATTCCCTTTTCTGCAATCAGCTCGATGGCCCGGTGCAAAATCTCAATTTGTCGCTCTGTTAGCATCAGTTGTAAAATTATGCGGCAAAGTTAGTTATTATTCACTAACTGTCAAGTATTTTTTCGAATTTTTTAAACTTCGTTATATTTCATTGAATTTCTGATTCTTAGATAAATATAAATAGCATAACTTTAGCCAAATTACGTCCACTTAACCAATAACATTTAGTTTAAAAGACAATCATGCCGCCAGATAAAAGGATACTTGATCACCCACGCCCCGGGTTTGAGGCAAAATGCGACATTTTCAGCTTATCTTTGCATCACTCACTTAACTTACTTATGCGTACTTATCAACTCACCGACTGGCTTCCGACCACTAAAAAAGAAGCCGAACTGCGTGGCTGGGATGAGCTCGATGTGGTGCTCATCACCGGCGATGCCTATGTGGATCATCCTGCCTTTGGTGCTGCCGTGATTGGCCGCATCATCGAACGGGAAGGGTTTAAAGTGGCCATTGTGGCCCAGCCCAACTGGCAGGACGACCTCCGCGATTTTAAAAAATTCGGCAAGCCAAGGCTCTTTTTCGGCGTCACCTCAGGCAATATGGACAGCATGGTCAACCACTACACGGCCAACAAGCGGTTGCGCTCCAACGATGCCTATACACCCGGTGGAAAAAGCGGTTTCAGACCAGACTATGCCACAACGGTTTACAGCAATATCCTCAAATCCATCTATCCCGATGTGCCCGTAGTGATTGGCGGCGTTGAAGCCTCGCTCCGCAGGGTGACGCACTACGATTACTGGTCGGACAGGCTCAAACCCTGTATTCTTGTTGAATCGCGGGCCGACATCGGCATTTATGGCATGGGCGAACTGGCCCTGCTCGAGCTCGTTCATGCCCTTGACAAAGGCAAAACACTGGATGAGCTCACCCACATCAAACAAACCTTTTACATGCGCCCTGCTGAAGGGGATGTTGAAAAATCGCCCTGGGGCGACATCCACCTTGCCTCGCACGAAGCCTGTCTGGCCGACAAAAAAACCTATGCCGGCAACTTCCGGCACATCGAACAGGAATCCAATAAAGCACATGCTGCCAGACTCATACAAAACGTTGGTGACAACAGAATCTTCATCAACCCACCATTTCCAACCTTCACCGAAGAACAGATTGATGCTTCGTTCGACCTGCCCTTCACCCGCAAACCGCACCCTAAATACGAAAAACGCGGCGACATTCCGGCCTACACCATGATTCGCCATTCGGTGAATATGCATCGCGGATGTTTCGGCGGATGCAGTTTTTGCACCATCTCGGCGCATCAGGGCAAATTTGTGGCCAGCCGCAGCCAGAAATCCATCCTGGCCGAAGTGGAACAAATCACCCAAATGGATGATTTTAAAGGATATATCAGCGACCTGGGCGGACCATCGGCCAATATGTATAAAATGAAAGGCCGCCACCAGCAAATCTGCGACAACTGCAAGCGCCCAAGCTGTGTGTTTCCAAACATTTGCAGCAACCTCGACACCGATCATCATCCCCTGACCGAAATCTATAAAGCCGTTGACAACCACCCAAAAGTGAAGAAAGCCTTCGTCAGCTCCGGCCTGCGCTACGACCTGTTTCTCAGCGATGACAATGAGATGAGCGATAAAATGGGCTATGACGAATACCTGCGCCAACTCGTAACCCGCCATGTGAGCGGAAGATTGAAAGTAGCTCCCGAGCACACCTCCGACCGTGTGCTCAAAGCCATGCGTAAACCCAGCTTCAAACTGTTTTATAAACTCAAGAAAAAGTTTGAGCAGATCAATGCCGAAACCGGCCTGAAACAACAGCTGATTCCCTATTTCATCTCGAGCCATCCCGAAAGCACAATTGAGGACATGGCACAACTGGCAGCCGACACCAAGGAACTTGGATTCAAACTGGAGC
>CAZBMR010000045.1:2847-25788 GCA_964492695.1 uncultured Lentimicrobiaceae bacterium | reverse complement strand
GCCATCAGCCACAGGCTGAAGTGGTTACGCTGTGCATGATAGAGAAGTGATTCATCGGGGATGGTGCGCAGTTTTTGCTCAAATTCCTTGAGGGTGCGCGCCTGAGTGATGGGGCTTCCATATTGGTCGCGGTAAACAAAGTTGCCAAAACCCAGAAAGTGGGTGATGAAACTTTGGAAGTCCTGCGACAGGGTTTCGCTGTTTTTGTCGATGAAGGTGGATTTGTGCTGATAGGCGATGGTGGCGTTTTCGGGATCTGACGACTGAATGATGACGGGCAGATCGGGAATAAGGCTTTTGGCATATTCTACCAAATGAATGCCGGCCTGTTCGTCTTTCACCTCCTGCTTTTCAAAGTCAATGTCGGTGATCAGGCAGAGCATGAATTCCTTGTATTTGAGCAGAATCTGACAAGCTTCTTCGTAATTGGTAGCCAACAGAATCTTTGGTCTTGCCCTCATTCTGAGCACTTTATACAACTCATCGGTGCTCACATCGTCGATGATCCGGCGCGTTTGTTCCATCACAATTTTATAGAGCATGGGCAAATAGCGGCTGTAGTACATGGGCGAATCTTCCACGAGCAGGATCACCCGAACAAGGCCAATTTTGGTATCGTTGACCACGTTGATGCGGTCTTCCACCATTTTAATCATGCTGAAAAACACGTTTGAATCGCCATTCCAGGTGTAGATGCGGTCGATTGAAAACGACTCGCGGCTCACCTTGCTGAAGTAGGCGATTTCGGCATTGCTGTTGAGCAGAAAGAAGATAGGCAGGTTTGGAAAGTCTTTTTTGATTTTGCGGCTGAGCTCGACAGGGGTTTTTTTATCAACGCTCACCATGAAGATAACGAGGTCGAAATATTTCGACTGGAGCATCTCGAAGGCTTCGGAGGCGGTGGTGACGCCCGTGATGCGGGGCACCGAGGTGAGATTCAGCTGGTGATAATGCCCCAGCACATATTCCGAAAAACGGCCTTCGCGCTCGATGGAGTAGGCGTCGTAGAGGTTGGAGATCAGCAGAATTTCCTTCACCTTGAAGGTCATCAGGTCGTGGTAAATGTCGCGGTCGGCGTTGTTTTTGTTGAGGAAGGTTTGCAACAGCTTTCGGCCCGGAAGTGCCTCGGGTGCTTTGCGGGTTTCGGTTTCGGAAGGAGGTTCAGGGCTTTTTTTCCCGATGATGCTCAGGCCTTTGAACGAGTTGATAAACCCGCTGATCATATTGGCCAGGTTGAAAATCAGGTCGCGCTCCTCGGCCAGAAAAGGACCTTCGTCGGCTTGCGGAAATTCTTTGGAGTAGCTGATCTCGATAAAGCCTTTTTTATCGTCGATGGTGCTAAACTCTTGTATTTGTTTCCATTGCGTGAGTTTAAAGCCCGCTGAAACATAAAACTTGCCATCATACATGATTCTAGCCCCTGTTGACTCGGGAAACTGCCATCCGTCGGGCAAAATCATGGCTATGTGCTTCAGGGTTTCTTCGGGAGGCCGGTTTTCGCGGATGATGTGCGAAGTGCGGTTGAGAATGGCCAGCTCTTTCAGCCGCTCGAAGTTTTGCGCCCTGAGTTTTTCGTATTTTCCGCCAAGATCGTTGTCAGCAGCCATAAAAGTGAATTTTGTTCACAAATGTACGATTTGCAGCGCGCTGTAAAAAATGAAACGATGAAAACGAAGCAGTGTTTGATATCTTCTTGCGTTCTTCCGCTGAACCCACAGGACGGGCTGACGTTGTTTTCGTTATTTTCGCTGCCAGAATAAATGTGAATGAAAAAAACGCTGTTGTTTTTGTTTTTCATCCATGCGCTGGGGGCTGCAGCTCAGCGGCATCCATACGTGGAGGCAAGGGGAGGTTTATCGTTGCCCCTGTTCGATTATGCTGCAACCAACCTCACAAAAGGCAGTTTTGCAACTGCGGGCTTCACCGCCGGTGTGGCAGCAGGTTTCCCTTTTCGGAAACATTGGATGGTGGTGGCCGAAGCTTCGTATTATACCCACGCGGTGGATGTTTCCACGCTGGGCTATGAAAAGGTGAAAGCCGACCCTTTTTTGCTGGATGTGACCATCCGCAGCGAACCATTCCGCATTTTGAGTTTTATGGCCGGTTTGGGATGGAACACAAGGCTGACCCGGAACCTTACGTGGGAATCCAGTCTGATGGCAGGCTATTTTGCCAGCCGAAGTCCTTATCAGCTCTACAAACCAACGTATTTCATGACCGGTCCGCCTTATTATGAAATCACCACCTCGCTCGACAGAAGCTTAGCCTGGGGAATGTCGTCGCAGTTGAGCTATGCCCTCACACCATGTTATTCGATTGGACTTGGAGCACATTTTTTGCAATCGGACGCAGCTTTTCAGTTTCGGACCACAGATGGAAATATCCGAACCGACAAAAGGACCATCAGCATGTTGAACTTTCAGCTGGGAATCTTGTTTAAACTGCCTGCCATTCAGGCAAAAACAAAGCAATAAAACAGCTCTGAAACCGTTAACCATGGGTGAAAACAGAAAAATTATCCACCTCCTTAAGTACAAACGCACCAATGAAAACCCGGTGAATGCAACGACCATAAATCACAATGTATGAAATCAACGATTTACGCTTTTTTAGCCAGTATTTTGATATTTAGCTGTTTGAATGTTCAATCTCAGGGTATTGGGTTGGGTGAGTGGCGCACGCATTTACCTTATCAACGTGTGATCGATACGGAACTCGCCGGCTCAAAGGTTTATGCAGCCACACCCTACGATCTTTTCGTTTACGATAAAAATGACAACAGCCTCCAGCTGCTCAACAAAGTGAATGGCTTGAATGATATTGGCGTGAGCAAAATTGCGTACAACAACCAGGAACAAACCCTCCTTGTGGCTTACAGCAATACCAACATTGACCTTGTTCGAACAGATGGCATCACCAATATCAGCGACATTAAAAACAAGGAGCTGGTTGGAAACAAGACAATTAACAACATTCTATTCAAAGACAAGTACGCATATCTGTCTTGTGGTTTTGGCATCGTGGTGCTCGACATTGAGCGCGAAGAAGTGTTCGACACCTACCTCATCGGACCGCAGGGAAGCTACATCAACGTGTGGGATCTTGCCATTTTAGATGATGTGTTGTATGCAGCAACCGAAAATGGCGTTTATTATGCTCCTCTGAACAGCCCCAACCTGGCCGATTTCAACCAGTGGACAAAAGATGCGCGCTTGCGGCATCCCAACCTGAACTACAACCTGATCGAAACTTTTGGTAACAAAATCTACCTCAACTACACCCGCTCGGCCTACAATGCCGACACCATGTTTGTGTTCGACGGCAGCCAATGGGATTATTTCGATAAAACCAATACGGATCTGCACCGGCAGTTTCGTGCCTACAACGATCATTTGGTGATTGTAAACCACTACAACGCTTATGTTTACAACGCAGCCATGGACCGCGTCTTTTCGATATACCAGCCTGAGGGAGCCAACATCGAACCCCTGGCAGGCCTTTACGAATCAGACGAAGCCATCTGGATTGGCGACCGTCGCAGGGGCTTGCTTCGGGTGCATAACAATGGCTTCAGTGCCGAGCAATTTAAACCCAATGGACCGGGGACAATCAATGTGTATGAGCTCAAAGCAGCGGGCGATCAGGTGTGGGTGGCCTCGGGCGGACGACGCAACGACTGGGGAAAACGCTATATGATCGATGGCGTTTTTTCGTTCGACGGAACCAACTGGAAAACCCACAACGCTTCCAACACAAGCGGTTTAGACACCATCAGCGACTATGTGAGCGTGGCCGTCGATCCGCAAAATCCGCAAAAAGCTTATATCGGCACCTGGCAAGAGGGGGTGATCGAGTTTACCAATCACGAAAAAACAGAAATCTACTCCACACACAACAGCAGCCTGCGCCCATGGTTGGCCGACCCTACACTGGTGAATGTCAGTGGGTTGGGCTTCGACTCCTACAACAACCTTTGGGTTGCCAACACAGGTACAACCAATATGCTGTCGGTGCGCAAAACCGATGGCAGCTGGCAGTCGTTTTACCTGGGGTCGAATGCCAGCGGAACCGATATCGGCAATATGATTGTTGATAAAAACAATTACAAGTGGGTGCTGCGCCGTTCGGAAGGTCCTGTAATGGTTTTCAACGACAACAACACGCTGGATGTGACCACCGACGACCGTTTAAAGATCCTCACCAACAGTCCCAATGCCGGCAACATTCCCGGAAACTCTGTCTTTTCGCTGGCCGTAGATCACGATGGCGCTGTGTGGATTGGCACCGACAAAGGTCCGGCCATCATCTACAACCCCGCCAAAATATTTGAATCAGGCGCGAATTTCGATGCACAACAAATTCTTGTGCCACGAAACGACGGCACAGGTCAGGCGGATTACCTGCTGGGAAGCGAAAAAATTCTTTCGATGGCCATCGATGGTGCCAATAAAAAATGGTTTGGAACAGAAAATGGTGTCTTCCTGATGTCGGCCGATGGCCTCGAGCAGATCTACTATTTCAACACCGACAACAGCCCCCTGTTGTCGAACACCGTCAACAGCATTGCCATCACCGACGATGGCGAGGTGTTCTTTGGAACAACCAATGGCATCATCTCTTTCAAAGGCAATGCCACAACACCAACGCCAGTCAACACCGATGTGTATGCCTGGCCCAATCCGGTGAAGGCAGAGCACACCGGCCCTGTTGCCATCAAAGGCATGGTGCAGGACGCCATTGTGAAGATTACCGACCTGAGTGGCAACCTGGTTTTCCAAACCCGTTCGGAAGGTGGTCAGGCTGTGTGGGATGGCAAAATACTCAATGGCAAGCATGTACAGCCGGGCATTTACCTTGTCTTCATTACCGACAGTCTGGGTGTCGACACCCTGGTGACCAAGATTCTGATGATGCGCAAGCAATGAGTCAGCACAGCCGGGGTATCGTTCTTCAGCAGCTCAGATATGGCGATTCGAGTCTGATCGTCAAGGTGTTCACCGAGGAGCATGGCCTGGTTTCATTCATGGTAAAAGGAGCTTTTGGAAAACATTCAAGGTTTAAACCAGCCTTTTTTCAGCCGCTGACACTCATCACACTCGAAAGCCGCATCAAGGCTGGACGCGACCTGCAATTTATGACCGAAGTGGCAGTGGATGTGCCTTTTCAAAGTCTGCATCAGCATGTTCAAAAAAACGCCATCGTTATTTTTATTTCAGAATTGCTGAACAAAACCGTGGTAGAGGCGAGTCCAAACCCACCACTTTTTGAATTTGTGCATCACAGCCTGCAATGGCTTGATTTGCAAGCCGGTAAGTTTGCCGATTTTCACCTCTATTTCATGGTTGAGCTCAGCCGTTTTTTAGGTTTTTATCCCAGCACACAGCACTATGTACCGGGCACTGTTTTCGACCTCATGGACGGACAATTTACCGTACCCCATCCATCTGTTTTTCATGCTGTCGATGCCGAAATCAGCCCGCTGTTTTGGCGGCTGTGCAAACTACAGCCCGACGAGCTGCATACACTGAACATCGGTTTGGACGAGCGCCGGCAATTGCTCAACCACCTGATCACTTACTACCGTTTGCACCTGCCCGGATTCAAAGGCATGCATTCGCACGAGGTGTTGGCGGTGGTGCTGGGCTGAAAACAATAAATGGAGCAAGGGTGTTGCTTTGAAATGGCCTCGATGCTTGTAAATCTATCTGTCGGAGCGCCACCAATGCAGCTGAAATATGACCGACAGCATGCCATCTGATAGCGAAAAAAGTATGTATATTTGCAATTGGATTGCAAAATTACATAGAATGTTTGTTCCACGTCACCTATCCGAAAAGCTTGTTCAACAGCTTGCATACTTTCCAATCTTATCATTAACCGGACCTCGTCAATCGGGTAAAACAACTTTGATTAGAGAGATATTTCCTCATTATCAATACTTTAATCTTGAAAGATTAGATCACAGAGAGATGGTAAGGCTTGATCCAATGGGCTTTTTGAAAACCAATGGTCCAAAAATCATTTTCGATGAAGTTCAAAACATGCCTGAGCTGTTTTCATACCTTCAAGTGATTTCTGACGAGCGAAACACTCCCGGTCAGTATATTTTATCCGGTTCACAGAGTTTTTTACTCAACGAGAAAATTGCACAATCATTGGCTGGCAGGGTCTATGTAAGCCATCTGTTTCCCTTTGGCATCACTGAGTTGCCAAAGAATAACACCGATTTTTACACCCTTATTTGGAAAGGATTTTATCCGCGCCTGTATGAATATGGGATATCTCCCAATGACTTTTATCCCTCATATATAGCAACTTACCTGGAACGCGATATCAGATCGCTTAAAGCCATTGGTGACCTGAATACTTTTTCAAGATTTCTGGGCTTATGCGCAGGACGTATCGGTCAAGTGCTCAACCTGAGTTCGCTTGCAACCGACACAGGCATCAGTGTAAATACTGCAAAAACATGGTTGTCGCTGCTGGAAGCTAGCTTCATCATATTTCAACTTCAACCCTGGTATAAAAACTACAATAAACGATTAATCAAATCGCCCAAATTATTTTTTTATGATACCGGACTTGCGTGTTCGCTGCTGAGAATCAGAGATGCCGAAATGGTCAGCACTCATTATCTATATGGTTCATTGTTCGAAAACATGATCGTAGCCGAGATCGTCAAGCAGCAACAGCACAGCGGAAAGCATGCAGCAGTGTTTTATTGGCGCGAAAGCAATGGCAACGAAATTGACTGCATTATCGAGCATGGAAATCAGGAAATTTCTGCGATTGAGATCAAGGGAGGAACAACCTTTACAAAAGAATACCTCAAAAACCTGAAAAATTTTCCTGCAAACGACCTTTCTGTGTACAAAAAACTGATTCATGCCGGAGAACATACCGGACTTGTTTCGGATGTGCAGCTGATTGGCTGGAGCAATTTCCCGAGTTTCTTAAATGATTTATGATTTTAAGTGTTTGGGTCTTCTACAAGACCAATAGTCCGACTCGTTCTGCTTGCTCAAGCGTTTTCAAATCTCAGATTATGGTATATAATATCTGAGCAATTCATCAAAGTAAAGAATTAAGGGCCGATTAATATTCAAGAGAACAGGCCTTTGTCCCTTTAGACTTCTGAAAGTTCAGACCTATGGATCTTCAGACCTTTATACCTTCAAACACTCATGAAAACTCCACATCAAACACCGATTCAAAGGCGTGGCGCATGCGGTCATGCAGCAATTGCATGGACTGTACTGCTGCGGTTTCTTTTTGCAACGAAGTCACACCGCGATCGGTAAACCCACAGGGGTTGATGTGGTTATAAAACTCCAGATCGGTATTGATGTTAAAGGCAAAGCCGTGCATGGTGACACCCCTGCTGGCACGCACACCGATAGCGCAAATTTTTCGCGAACTATGCTTATCCTCGGCATCGAGCCACACGCCCGAAGCACCTTCAAGTCGGCCACTATGGATGTTGTATTGCTGAAGGCATTGAATCACAACTTCTTCCAGCCGAAACACATACTCCCTCACACCGATGTGAAAAGCATCGAGGTTGAGAATGGGATAGCCCACCAGCTGACCGGGGCCATGATATGTGATGTCGCCACCCCGGTTGATGCGGTAAAAAGCCGCGCCCTTGCTTTGCAGGTAAGCCTCATTGACGAGCAGGTTTTCGGGCGAGCCACTTTTGCCCAACGTGTAAACATGGGGATGTTCAACAAAGAGTAAAGTGCCGGCTGGCGCTGTCTCTTGTGTGTTTTTAGCATGCAGCAACGATTGAAAAAGGCTTTCCTGATAGTCCCATGCCTGTTGGTAGTCCATCAAGCCAAGGTTTTCGAAACCAAGCTTTTGAATCATTAAAGAATGTGTTTTTCTGCATGGTAGGAGCTGCGCACCATCGGTCCGCTTTCCACAAAGCGAAAACCGCGGCGCAAGCCCTCTTCTTCGTAAAACTTGAACTGGTCGGGATGGATAAAGGCTTTCACAGGCAAATGGTTGCGCGTGGGTTGAAGGTATTGCCCGATGGTCATGATGCTAACGCCTGCTGTACGCAGGTCGTCCATGGTTTCGAGCACCTCGGCCTCGGTTTCGCCCAATCCCAGCATAATGCCCGACTTGGCTTTGATGCCGGCATCAGCAATGTACTTTAACACCTTGAGGCTGAGGTCGTATTTTGCCTTGCTGCGCACCCATGGCGTGATGCGGCGCACGGTTTCCAGGTTGTGCGAAATCACCTCCGGAGCGGCGTCGATCAGCTGTTGAAGCAATTCGGCCTTTCCATCAAAGTCGGGTATGAGCGTTTCCATGGTGGTGCCGGGGCTTTGCTGTCTGATGGCCCTGATGGTCATGGCCCAAATGGCAGCACCACCGTCTTTCAGATCGTCGCGATCCACCGAAGTGAGCACCACATGCTTGAGGTTGAGCTTTTTAACCGAATCAGCCACCCTTTCCGGCTCTTGAAAATCAGCTGGAAGCGGTCTTCCTGTTTTCACATTGCAAAAGCCACAGGAACGGGTGCAGATATCGCCCAGAATCATCAGTGTGGCCGTGCCGCGCCCCCAGCATTCGTGCATATTGGGGCAGTGGCCGCTGGTGCAGATGGTGTGCAGTTTGTGCGTGTCAACGATGTCGCGCACAGCAATATATGTTTTTCCGGCAGGCACTTTTGTTTTGAGCCATTCGGGTTTGCGCATGAGCAGGTTCGTACGTTTTTCTTCCATGGAAGCAAGTAAATTGGACTGCAAAATTAACATTTTAAACAGCCGAAAGTTTTGCTGCAACAGCAGATGCGTTATGGGCGCAATCCAAAAGACACTTTTATTCGGAACAACAACCGAATTTTTGCGGTTGATTGTCATGGCAGCAAGTGCAAATAAGCACTACCTTAGCTCCTTTGATATACGTTGTTTCAATTTTTTAACGTGTTTCATTTCTGCATGTTATGGAAGATTTTGTCAAATTTGTGAGCAGCCGCTACAGCGTAAGAAGTTACGACGGCAATAAGGAAATAGAACCCGAAAAACTTTTACGTGTGCTCGAGGCAGCCCGCATGGCTCCTTCGGCCGCCAACAAACAGCCATGTAAAGTGCTTGTAGTGAGATCTGTAAATCTGCTCGACCGACTACAGCAGGCCTATCCTGCCCCCTGGTTTGCCGATGCCAACACTGTGCTTGTGGTCAAGGGCAACCTGTCGCAAGCCTGGACCCGAAAAAGCGATGGCTATAATGCCATAGCTTCCGACGCGGCCATTGTGATGACACATCTTTTGCTTGCGGCCCATGCCGAGGGCCTGTCAACCTGCTGGATTGAGGCTTTCGACAAGGAGGTGCTTGCCGAAGCCCTCGGATTGGCCGACGATGAGGTTGTTTTTGCAATGACACCGCTGGGCTATGCGCCTGATGCCGGCAGGGTGATCAGACCAAAAACACGTATAATGCTCGATGAGCTGGTGGAATGGAAATGATGCATGATGCTGACTGAGAAGGAAAAGACAGATTTTTCCGCTTTGTTGAACAAGCCATTGTCGCGAAGCTACATCATGATGTTGGTGAAATTATGCACAGAGCGCCCGGAAATGATTGCACAGGCATTGGAAATTACAGCTGATTTAAACAGCCGGGAGGCCATGATGGCTTCGTGGTTGCTGAGTCACCTTGCCGATGAGCAGCCCCAAATGCTGCAGCCTTTTCGATCACAACTCATTCGGCTGGCACGTGCCACCACATCGGGCAGCATCAGACGCAACTTGCTGCGCATCATCGCTTTTTATCCCATACCTACAGAACTTCAAGGTGTGCTATTTGATGATTGCCTGCGTTGGATGGCCTCGGAGCAACAACCCATCGCCGTGAGGGCCAATGCCATGCAAATTCTTTGGCTCATCAGCCAAAACGAGCCGGAACTCGCCGATGAGGTGATGCAGCACATCCTGATGCTGATGGATGAGGGCAGCGCCGGCTTCAGGTCGAGGGGCAAAAACATCATTGCCCGGCTGAGAAAGCTTAAAACCGATTAAAATCTTTTGCAAAAATCAGAACCAAAACATGAAGATTTTGCTTGTTGCCATTGGCAAAACAGATGAGGAATGGCTAGAGAAAGGCATGAAAAAGTACCTTGAGAGAATTGTGCATTATGTGCCTTTCGAGCTGAAAGTGCTGCCTGATATCAAACAGCGGAAAAGCCTGAGCTTTGAACAACAGAAACAGATGGAAGGTCGTCAAATCCTCGAGCTTCTGCAGGCAGGCGATGAACTGATGCTGTTGGATGAAAAGGGAAAGCAGCACAGCTCCCGCGAGTTTTCGGCCCTGCTCGACCGCAAAATGCTCAACGGGCCAAAGCGGCTGGTGATGGTGATTGGCGGGCCTTATGGTTTTTCAGAAGAAGTGTATGCACGTGCTCAGGCTTTGTTTGCGCTTTCGGTGATGACCTTTTCGCATCAAATGGTGCGCCTTATCATTCTCGAACAACTTTACAGGGCATTAAGCATCAGCAGGGGAGAACCTTATCACCATGACTAAGGATGTGAAACCAAAGTCAAAACCAAAAACTATTTTCTTCCGAAGTCAGCCGGAATCTCGCCCCAATCCTCAGTTTCCCATTTGCGCAATGGCACGGTGATGCGGTTTGCTGCAAGCCAGGCCTCGGCGCGGCGTATAAGATCGAAAACAGCAGCGTTTTGCGGTGTTGGTTCGAGTTTGGTTCGTGCTTTTCCATTGCGCACCCACAATATGGCCGTTTCAGAATCGCTGTAAACCGTCATCGAAAGTTTTTTTTGCTGAAGCCATGCCAGGGCATGCACGATGGCAAGAAACTCGCCGATGTTGTTGGTTGCCATGGGGTAAACCTTGCTGCGAAACACCTCGGTGCCGGTGTCGGTGAGCACGCCACGGTATTCCATGTTTCCGGGATTGCCCGAGCAGGCAGCATCCACAGCAAGCGACAAAGGTTCAGGAGGAGCAACGAACGACATGGCTGCCGGTTTCACCACAGGCGCAGCTTTTCCTTTGGGTGGCGGTCCGCCTAAAAAAGCGGCTTCGGCCGAGGCCCTGTCGGGATAGGACTTAAAGCGCGCCCCCTTAAAATCCTCTACCTGTTCCTGGCAGGCATCCCAGGTGCTGAAAACCCCTGTTCGCCGTCCGTTCCAAACCACATAGAACTTTTTTTTCGGTTTCGCCATCCGCTAAAAAGAAAGCTTTTTATTACATCAACTTTTGGAAAAATTGCCACCAACGGTCGGGTATCTCGTCCTGCATAGCCAGGTCGTAATCTTCTTTTGAGCAGGGGACAAAATGATGCTTTTCGTACTTTTTGCGATCGGTGCGCCCAAAGCTGAGGTCGATCCACCAACGGTCGGTTTTTTTACTACGGAGGAAAATCACATCCTCTTCCTGACCTTCGATGCGCACGATGTAGCGGGCAAAGTCGGGGCTGTCTTTCACAGGAAGGTCGTTGCTGCGGTTGGCTACACCATCGAGAAAATACCAGATCATTTGTGCAACAAGCTCAGCAGTAATGTGTTGCGGATCGAGGGTTGGGTTATAGTCAAAAAAACCGATGGCACTCAGCTTATCGCTCAGTCCGGCGTAACGAACCACACGGCAGGCTTCTTCGCCGGTGAACCCGTTCGGCCCGGCATTGCCGTTGCCGGGTGCGTCGGAAGCACGAACAGCTGCCATATCAAAACTCACAATGTCGGCATTGCGCACCACGGGTTCGGCTTCTTCCATATGCGCCTTGATGAGCCCGATGCGGTAAACATCGAACAGCAGGTTTTTCATCAGTTCAACAGCCAAATGATCAACCAGATAGGTTTGATAACCCAGATTGGTATAATTGAACAGGTAGTTGGGCTGGTGAAGGATGATGCTGCTCAGGTAGGAATGTGCATCGAACAGACCCTCCTGCTGTTCCTGGCCAAGGTCGAACAGCGGATCGACCGACACAATGTTTACCAGTTGTCCCATGTTTTCGTAGGCCTGGTACATGGCAAACGTAAGGTCTTGACTTCCGCCGATCACCACCGGGATCACTTTTCTGCGGATGAGGTGTGCCACCACCTGATTGAGGGCAAAATAGGTGTCGTCGACGCTGTGGCCCGGACGAATGTTTCCCAGGTCGGCCACATTGAGCGAGGGCCAGTGATGAAAGAGCTGATAGAGTGAAGCCCTGACCACATCGGGGGCTGTGCTGCACCCGGTGTTGTTTACTGCACGTCTTTCTTCAAGAACGCCCACAATGGCCACCTGCACCGTATCCAGTTCGGGAAAATGGGATCGGTCGGTATGGATGATCATCTTCTCGCCAAGGCGACCTTGTCCGGGCCTGACATTGGCTTCGGGTAGTTTCTGAAGGTCCACCGGATCAAGAAAGAGGTTGATTTCCATGTTTTTAAACTGTTTTATTTTGCTGAGTGCTCGTTTACTTCGGCTGGTGATTCAGCCATCATGACTTGCGTTTGACGAAGCGTTTTTTAGGAGTGTTTTCTGGATTCTCAATGATTTTCATGCAGTCGGCGAGGGTTAGGGCTGCAGCATCTGTTCCTTTTGGGATTTTAAAGTTTTTCTTTTTGAAAGTGATGTAGGGGCCGTATCTTCCGTGGAGCACTTTCAAATCGGGTTCGGCATCAAATTCATGAATGATGCTTTGTGATGTTTTTTCGCGTTTGGCCTCAATGAGTTCGATGGCCCTTTCGATGGTGATGGAAGCCGGATCGTCGGTCTTCTGCAGGCTAAAGAAAGCGCTGTTGTGTTTGACAAATGGTCCGAAACGTCCGAGCGAAACACTCACTTCTTTGTCTTCGAAAGTGCCCAGCAGTCTCGGAAATTCAAAAAGCTTCAGGGCTTCTTCAAGGCTGATGTCGTCCATGCTTTGGTTTTTGCGCAGGCCCGCAAAACGGGGTTTGTCTTCGCTGTCGGTATCGCCAATCTGAACCATGGGGCCAAAACGGCCCACTTTCACATACACGTTTTTGCCCGAAGCGGGGTCAACACCCAGTTTTTTTTCGCCGGAAAATTTGCCGGCATTGTCAGTGGTTTCGGTGATTTGCTTGTGGAACAGGTTGTAGAAATCGCGGATCATCTGATTCCATGCCTTGCGGCCTTCGGCAATGTCGTCGAACTCTTTTTCTACGTTGGCTGTAAAATTGTAGTCGATGATGTTGTCGAAATGTTGTTCCAAAAACCGGTTTACGAGCGTCCCGATGTCGGTTGGAAAAAGCTTGGCTTTTTCCTGACCATAGTTTTCTGTTTCTTTTTTCTCTTTTATTTGGTTGTTCAGGAGGCTAATAACCTTGAAAGATCGTTTCTCGCCGGGTCTGTCCTGTTTCACCACATATTCCCGTTTCTGAATGGTAGAAATGGTGGGTGCATAAGTGGAGGGGCGTCCTATGCCGAGCTCTTCCATTTTTTTTACCAGACTGGCTTCGGTGTAGCGAGCAGGGTGGCGGGAAAATTTTTCGGTTGCCAGCATTTCGTTGAGCATCAGTGGCTGACCTTTAACGAGTGGTGGCAGAATGCCATCGCCGGCCTCGCTCGTTTCGTCGTCAGTACTTTCGAGGTACACCTTGAGGAATCCTTCAAAGAGGATGACCTCGCCCTGCGCAACAAACAGCTTGTTGTTGGAAGATATGTGAATGTCAACAATCGTTCTTTCGAGTTCAGCATCAGCCATTTGGGATGCGATGGTGCGTTTCCAGATCAGCTCATACAGGCGCTGTTCCTCGCTCGTTCCCTGCACGGTGGCATGTTCCATATAGGTGGGTCGGATGGCTTCGTGGGCTTCCTGCGCGCCTTTTGAGCGGGTGGTGTAGCGGCGTGTTTTAACAAAATTGCTGCCATAACGACCTGTAATTTCTTTTTTGGCCATATTGAGGGCCAGATCGGAAAGATTGACAGAGTCTGTACGCATATAGGTTATCTTCCCAGACTCGTATAAATTTTGCGCCACCCGCATGGTGTTGGCCACCGAAAATCCCAGTTTGCGGCTGGCTTCCTGTTGAAGTGTGGAGGTGGTAAAAGGCGGGGCAGGGGTTTTGCGCGAAGGTTTTTTCTCCACGGCCGAAACAGTGTAGGCAGCGCCAATACACGATTTCACAAAAGCAAGCGCTTCGTCATGCCCTGCAAAACGCTCGGGCAACTCGGCTGCAATGGCATGTTGCGCACCATTCACGGTGGCGTTGAATTGCGCCGTCACCCTGAAAGCTGAGCTGCTGACAAAATTCCGGATTTCCTCTTCCCGCTCCACAATGAGCCGCACAGCCACCGACTGTACCCTGCCGGCCGAGAGCGAAGGCTTTACCTTTTTCCACAAAAGGGGTGAAAGCTCGTAGCCAACCAGGCGGTCGAGCACACGGCGCGCCTGCTGTGCCGCTACCAGATGCGTGTCGATGCTCCGCGGGTTTTCAATGGCATGTGTGATGGCCTGCTTGGTGATTTCGTGAAAAACAATGCGCTTCGTTTTGTCTTCTTTCAGCCCCAAAGCCTTGAAAAGATGCCACGAAATGGCCTCTCCTTCACGGTCTTCATCCGATGCCAACCAAACCATTTCGGCCTCCCTGGCGGCTTTTTTCAACTCGGAAACAAGTTTTTTCTTGTCGGGAGACACCTCATACTGAGGCTCAAATCCATTTTCAATATCCACGCTGAGCTGATTTTTGCTCAAATCCATCACATGACCATAACTCGACTTCACAAGGTAGTCTTTGCCCAAAAAACCTTCGATGGTTTTGGCTTTGGCAGGAGACTCCACAATTACAAGATTCTTCGACATCCGTGGCTTATTTAGCTAATTGGGTTTCAATTACTGGGAAAATTTCGCATGCAAAAGTAAGATTTTAAGCCGATGTAGCGATGTTGATGACGGCTTTGTGGTTTTGAGCCTTGTGCTAAGGCTGGAAAATGCTGCTCAAAAAACCACCTCTATGTGTTCAAACACGCGTCAAAACCAAATAAAATCGGTTCTCAAGGCTGTTCTTAACAAAGTTGTCACTCATCCAACAGATTAAAATTGAATGAATTAAAATCATTTTATATTTCAGCCTTGTTCGAAAATTGCTTTGTTCAGGCCAATGCTTCTGCCTAGTACATCACCTGTACAGGCCTGGAAATTTCAAGATCAATCAGCCCAAAATCGCGCGTTTGATAGGCGGATGTTTTAAACACATTGGTGCCATTGCCTGGCAGGTTGGGATAATAACCCAGCGAAATTTGAAAATTATTGACGATGAGGTAATCGTTTTTCAGCAAAACTCCCAACCCGATCACCGAGAACACTTTGCTGTAGCGAAAGCCGCTGATGCCGTTTCCAAGCATTCCAAATTTGGTGTAGAAAAACGGTCCGAACCTGAAACCAATCAGGTTGTAGGGAGCATAGGTCTGAAGCTGAAGTGTCATGGCCAACATGTGTCTGCCTTTGTAATTGTAGTCTTCAAAGTCGCGCATGGATTCTGAGAAGGACAATACATCAGTGGGCAAACGGTCGATGCCGGTCACAAATTCGGGCTTGATAAACTGACGGAGTTTCCATCGTCCGGCTTCGATGAGGGGCGTGAAGTAGTTGATACCCAAACGCACCACGCCTTGCGAGAAGGTTCCTTTTGAGTAATAAGTGCCATATTCCAGGTCGGCACTCACATAGCCAAAGTGTGTATAGTTTGCCCAGCCTAATCGGGCTGCACCATACCACCGGCCTGTGGTGCGGTCTTCATAACCCAGAGTGAGTCCAACGGCACGTCCCACCGGAATATCTTCGGTTTTCCCGTAGTCGAAGATATAGCTGTCGCGCACAAACTTGCGTGAGGTGATGCCTAGGCCTGCAAGCATCAGTGTCTGGTCTTCGAAAAGATTCGACCCGGTGGCACCGGTGGGGCGATCGCTGAATGTTTGCCTTTCGTAACGTCCCGAAAGGATGAGGTGCATGGTGCGGGCATCCACACTGTTGCCACCCAGCAGTTTCCACGATCTGGCAGCCCACACATCCTGCCGGCTGATGCGTGCCTCGAGGGTTTTTACGGTGTCGTTAACCAGGCCTCGCTGCGAAATGGGTGTTCCGCCCAAATAGATTCCTCCGGCCCATTTGGTGAGGGGCGAATAGAGTGTACGCCACACCTCGGCACTGCGCACCAGCACATTGCTGCCTTCAAACTCATAGCGCAACTGCGCATTGATCCAGGTATTCGAGATGTTTGGAACAAAATAACTGAAGCCTGTCCGGTTTTGCCACCCGGGGATTTTCCAGCGGGTGTCGGCTGAAAAACGGTGCCCCAATCCCGCGAAATTTTCTTCTGACAGCCGCACCCTGAAACCCGATGTGGAGACATCTGCCAACGGCAACAAACTCCAATTGTCCCACACGCGTATGTAAACATCAACTGTTGAGGGGTCATCAGGGTTTTCGGCAACATCGAATTTTACTTCACGCAAATACTTTTGTGCCCTGACCAAACGCTCCGATTCCACAAACAACAAACTGTCGAATGCCTCACCCTTGTCAAACAGCAGCAAATTGCGGATGGTGAGTTTGCGGGTGCGGATGTGCAGGCTGTTGCCGGCGTTCATCAACAGGTTCGATGGGTTGATGTTGTTGTCGCGGCGGTGATATTCAAAAGGGTCGTGCACCACAATGTAGATGTGCTGCACTGGCTTATCGTGGAAGCGCGAAAAGCTAAGCTTCCCGGCAACTTGTTTGCCGGCAGGTCTTGCTTCACCGGGTTCTGTATCAACAAAAATCAGGTGATAAAGAAAATTGGTTGATTTGCGTTTTTCTGAAAGTGTTTCGAGTTTTTGATAGTGCAACGAGTCGCCTTCCGGATCGGGCTTCTGTCCGTAAACAGCGGTTTGGGCCAAAACAAGCAGCCAAACAAGCAGCATGCACCTGCTTTTCATTGTTTCTTGGTGCTGAACTGATTTTGCGGCCCCGAAGCAATCATGCTCCAGACTTGTGGTGGCAGAAAAAAGCGGATGTCTTTGCCGGCTGAGAGGCTCTCACGAATGAAAGTGGATGAGATGCCGAGTAGCGGGGCATCAAGCCAAACCACAGCGGGGTGATCTTTCAAAGCGCCGCCATCGCTGCCTTTGCGGGGATAAACAAGCAACCGAACCTTGTCGAGTATGGAATCATACGACTTCCACAAATGGAAACTTTCGAGGCTGTCGCTGCCCATGATGAGCGAAAAGTGCACCGACGGATGTTTTAGAAACAATTGCTCCAGGGTATCGATGGTGTAGCTGGGTTTTGGCATTGCAAATTCGATGTCGCTCACCACAAAAGGTGCAAAGCCTGCCGTGGCCGCTTTAACGAGCTGAAAACGCAGTGCTTCGGGCCATAAATCCCCGGCCATTTTGAGCGGATTTTGGGGCGAAACAACAAACCAAACCTCATCGAGCGGCACAAAAGTGAGCATATAGTTGGCCAGCATCAGGTGTCCGTTGTGCACCGGATTGAAAGAGCCAAAAAACAATCCCACCTTTTTCATGATCACAACTAAAAGCGAATGAGCATCTTACCTTCCGACATCGCACCCAGATAGTGGCGAAGGCCTTTCACCAGTTCATCCAAACCAATCTGAATGCTGACGGGGGTTTCCACCTTCCCCTCTGCGATCAGCTGCGCCAGATGCCGGGAGACCTGGGCAATCTTTTCATTTCCGGCAGAAGCAAACCAGGCATTCAGGTCGAAGCCACTGATGCTGAGTTTGCGAAAAATAAGCTGCAAGGGGTTGATGCCGGCCACTTCTTTCCCTGACAAACCACCGTAAACGATCACTTTGCTGTTGGTTGGCAAGATGTTGGCAACAAGTCCGGTTTGTTCGCCGGCCACTGCATCCAGAAAAACGTTTGGCTGCAAATCGTTCATGGCTTGTTTTAATTGTGCGTCAAAGTCATCAGCCGTTGACACCAGCAAACGGGCAAAGCCTTTGCCGGCAAGCGCTTCGGCTGTTTGCTGCTTGCGTACGATGCCGCTAACCGCAATGCCTTTTTCGCGGGCCAAAGCCAGCACCCAGGCGCTGAGTCTGCTTCCGGCTGCATTCAGGATGATGCCGCTGCAAGCATGTGCCTGTGCTGCTTCGATAAGCCCGAAGGCGGTGAAGGGATTCACAAAAAACATGGCTACCTGTTCGGCAGAAAGCCCCTGATTTGACGGAAGTAACTGACCAACAGTTGCAACAACATATTCAGCCCAGCTCCCATCGCCATCGCCCTGAACGAATACCGACACACGTTTGCCGATCCAGCTTTTATCCACATCGCCCGCCACATCTGCCACCATACCGCTGCCTTCAAAACCCGGAACGGCAGGCAGGGGTTTCACCACATTGTAGCCACCCTGCATAAAGGCAATGTCGGAGGGATTGCAGGGGGCGGCCTCCATTTTGATGAGCAGCTGACCCGATTCAAGTGATTGAATGCTGCGGTTGCTGATGCGCAGGCTCAGCAAAGCCCTGAGCGTGTTGGCGTTGTATGCTGGCAACTCTGCTGCCCGATAGGTGAGGGGATAGACAGGTTTCATGACTGGCTGAGAAATTTCTTTACGTGAGCAGTTAATGCAGTGCGGGCCTGATCGAGGTCGTCGTTCACAAAAATAAGGTCAAACCGGGGAGCAAAAGTCATTTCCCAGGCCGCTTTTTCAACACGTTTGCGGATGCTCTCTTCCGGATCGGACGAGCGGTTGCGCAGGCGCTGTTCGAGCACTTCGATAGAAGGTGCCTGAATGAAAATACTGAAAGCCTCGTTGCCAAAATGTTTCTTAATGTTCACGCCACCAACTACATCCACATCAAATATCAGGTGCTTTCCGGCATTGCGCATCTTGTTCACTTCTTCGAGTAAGGTGCCATAGAAAACGCCTTCATACACTTCTTCCCATTCCAAAAATGCCCCTTCAGCAATCTTTTGCCTGAAGCTTTCCGGGCTGAGGAAGAAATAGTCTTTTCCATGTGTTTCGTTGGGTCTTTGCGGGCGTGAGGTTGCCGAAACCGAAAACCCCAGTTCCGGAATCTGCGAGAGCAGGTGCTTGACCAGGGTGGTTTTCCCGGCACCCGAAGGTGCCGAAACAATCAGCATTTTTCCTTTGGTTGGCATCTTAGAGGATATTGAAAAGTTGTTCCTTGATTTTTTCGAGCTCATCTTTCATCTGAACCACAATGCGTTGGATGCTGGCATCGTTGGCTTTTGAGCCCAGCGTATTGATCTCACGACCCATTTCCTGCACAATGAAAGCCAGTTTTTTTCCTGCAAAATCTTCGTCAATGGCTTCCAAAAAATAATTGCAGTGTTGCCGAAGGCGGACCTTTTCCTCGCTGATGTCGAGTTTTTCGAGGTAATAAATCAGCTCCTGCTCAAACCGGTTGGGGTCGAATTTGAGGTGGTCACTCACTTCCGAGAGGTTTTTGGTGAGTCGGTTTTTTAACAATTCGGTGCGTTGGTTTTCAAATGGCTCCACCTCTTCGAGCAACGAAACAATCAGTGCAATGCGCGCTAACATATCGGTTTTCAACGCCACACCTTCCTGAATCCTGAAGGCATCAAAATTTGCAAGTGCTTCATTGGCAGCAGTATTGATGGCTTCAACCAGCTCTTCAGGTACTGGAATTTCCGATTCACCATTCACCACCACACCCGGATATTTGATTAAGACCGAAACCATGTCGTCCGGCATGGCAATGCGCAGGTTATAGGCCATTTCGCTCAGCTGTTCGAATGCCGTGGCAGCCACTGCCTGATCAATACGCCCAGCTTTTTGTAGGCCATTGCCCTCCACATTAACAGTGAAATCAATTTTTCCACGTTTCGCCGTTTCTGCGATTTTATTGCGCAGTTCAATTTCGATGAGCTTGAAATCGGCCGGCAAGCGCAGGCTGAGGTCTAACTGTTTACTATTGAGCGATTTGAGTTCGATGGTGATTTTAGATGTGCCGTGTTGCTGTTGCACTTTGCCATATCCCGTCATTGATCTGATCATAAAGGCTTCCGGTTTTTTGGCAAAGATAAACGAAAAGGCAGTCAGGCGCTAAAACATCCTGTCATGCCTCATATGTGCAATGAATTGCATCAAATTATCGATTAAAAACCGTAATATTGCCCTGAAATGAAAAGGATTGCCATTGTTTTTTTGACTGGATTGACTTTGATTGTGCCCAAAATTCTGCGCACACAGGACGTCATTATGACCCGCATCGATTCGCTGAACACAGTTTTGCAGCAACAAACGGGTGCCGACAGGGCGGCGAGTTTGCTTGCCTTGTCTGAGGCTTTCAGGCTGGTAAGCTTCGAAAAAACCATGAAATCGGGGCAGGAAGCACTGGACTATGCCGAAGCGCACCAGCTAAATGTGTTGAAGGCACAAATATGTAAATCGCTGGGCCAAAGCGCTCAGCTTGCAGGTGATTACGACCTTGCCTACCAATATTTTTTAAAATCACTGCAATTGTACCGCAATTTGGGCGATGATTTTAACCTGGCGCGACTAAACAATATGCTCGGTAATTTAAAAACCAACGTCTCGGAATACGACAGTGCTTTGTTTTATTTCGAAAAGGTGAGTTTGCTTGCAAGCACCCTGAACAACGACAGCCTGCTGGCCTGGGCCACCATCAACAGGGGCAATGCCTGGTTCGAAACCGGACGCCTCAACGAGGCGCATGATGCTTTTTACAAAGCAAGCATTATGTTTGGCAAGCTGGGCGATTCGATCAACCGGTCGTTTGCGCAAATGAATATGAGTCAGGTGCTTTGGCAGTGGAATCAAAATGACAAAGCCATTGCCCTGCTGGAAGAAACGATGTCATTTGCCCGCCGAAACGGTCATGATGAGATGCTTTCGAGGGCTTGCTCAAACATCGGCCTGATTTATTATTACGACCTCGAAGATTATCCCACAGCTTTACGATACTTTGAAGAAGCCCTGCACATCAGAGAGGCCGAAGCTTCGCCTGTGCCCATTGCGCACACACTGCTCAACATTGCCAATGTGTATGTGGCTCAGGATGAAGTTTCCAGGGCAATCCCACTGTACGAACGCGCCATGCTGATCTATCAGGCAGCTGGTGCAGCACAGGGCGAAGTGCGCACTTTTTATCACCTGGGCGAAGCATACAGACAAATGGGTGATTTCAAACAATCGAATACCCAGCTGCAAAACTGTCTGCACGCAGCTGAGGCACATGGCATCGTCACCTACAGCAGCATTGTGCGCGATTTGATGATGGAGAACTTCATTGATCTGAAAGATTTTCCTTCGTTTTTGGTTCAGTATCAATCCTACCGTCAGGAAAACGACAGCCTGGCCGATGCCTTCAACAATCTGCAAGCTTCGGAAGCCGAATTTCGTCAGCGGGCTGATGAATTGCTGCTTTTGCGCGATCAACTCGAGAACGAAAACAGGCAACTTCGCCAACGGGTTCAGGTTCAACAATATGTGGCTGGTGCTTTCACCGGAATCATGCTTTTCAGCCTCATGATTTATGTGCTTTGGCGCAGAAAACAACGCAAAAACCAAAGCGCTAAGTCTGTTTTTAATACCATTTAAATGTTGTTTCAAAATGGTTTCAATCGCATTTTGCAAAAACTTCAGACGGCTCTTTTCGATCCTTCTAACGCTTGCAGCAACAGCACTCCATGTTTCGGCACAGCAGGATTTTAGCTTTGTTCACAATGGCATCAGCAGATCCTACACGCTTTATGTGCCTTCGGCCGTGGCTTCAACACCCCGGCCACTGCTGCTGGCATTGCACGGATTCACGCAAAGCGGGCAAGCCATGATGAACTACTCAGCATTTAACGACCTGGCTGACGCACATGATTTTGTGGTGGCCTACCCCAATGGCGTTTTGACAAGCTGGAATGTGGGCATCACCGGCGGATCAACGGCTGATGATGTCGGTTTTCTTACCACCCTGATTGATACCATTGCAGCGAAAACACCGGTTGATACGAACAGGGTTTATGCCACAGGATTTTCCAACGGCGGCTTTATGTCGTACAGACTGGCCTGCGAAGCTTCTTCAAAAATTGCTGCCATCGCAGCAGTGGCCGGCACCATGGCCCTGCCAACCTACAACAACTGCAACCCACAACGTCCTGTGCCCGTGATGCATGTGCACGGAACAGCCGATTTTGTGGTGCCTTACAATGGCAACAGCAGTTTTCTATCGGTGGATGCAAGTTTGAATTACTGGAAAGAATACAATGGCTGCAGTGCTGAAGCTCAAACTTTTACCTATCCCGATCTGGTGTCGGAAGGCTCAACGGTGGAGGCTTATGTGTGGCCCGATGGCAGCGAAGGAAGCGAAGTGCGCCTGCTGAAGGTGGTGAACGGCGGCCACACCTGGCCCGGAAATACCGCAACATCCGGCATTGGCATCACCAATATGGACATCAGCGCCTCGGCACTGATCTGGGAGTTTGTGAGCCGGTTTTCGACGGATCAAAGCGTTTCAACTGCTGCCATTTTCGCACAGTCGGGATGCGAAATGGTGCCCAATCCTGCATCTTCAGGCAGCTTGATAAAAGTGACCGCGAATATGGAATCCGGCGTTTTTCAGCTTTTCGATTTCAACGGACGCTTGCTCATCAGGCAGGATGTACGTTTCTTTGACGGCAAAACAGCGGTGCAAATGCCAGAACTCGGGACGGGTGTGTATGTTGTGATGCTCTCCGGCAACGACCACATTTTTCACAGCAAATTAATTGTCCATCAAGGTATTAGGTGATGTTTTACAGTTTTTCGTAAATCGCTGCGAATAATGAGTTTCTCCGGCTTATGTTTTGAGCCACGAATGCACGAATATGTTTGTCAACGAATGTACAATTAGTTTTATTTAGCCCAATACTCCTCACAAAGCGGTCAATGCTATTCAGCTACTTAAACCCCTCATATCCAAACTCTAAACCCTAAACCCCAAAACAAATCAACAAATCAACGCATCAACAAATCAAC
>CAZBMR010000045.1:0-2747 GCA_964492695.1 uncultured Lentimicrobiaceae bacterium | reverse complement strand
ATCAACAAATCAACGCATCAACAAATCAACCCCCAACCCATCAAAGCACCGATTCCGGATTTACACTGATCTTGCGCTTGTCTCTGAAATCGAAGAGCGTCAGCCGGCGTAGTTCATAATAGCTGGTCCAGTATGATTTCAGGGCGCTGTAGTAACCAATGCGCGCGTTGTCGTTGTCAATCTGGGCATTGTTGAGTTCCAGAATGTCGTTCACCTTACCGATCATGTAGCGTTTTTGGGTCACATCAAAGCGTTTCTGGGCCACGGTGTCGGCTTTGGCGGCTATTTTCATCTGGTTTTTTTGCATGTTGAACTGCATCACTTTCAGGAAAATATTTTGCTCAAAATCTTTGCGGCCCTGCTCGATGGTGGTGCGCACGAGTTCCATGTTCGATTCGGCCATTTTGATGCGTCCGCGGGCTTGTCCCCAATCGAGGATGGGGATGGTGACACCCAGGCTGATGCGCTCTTCGTCAAGCGGGTTGGCATACACTTTGTCAAAGGCATCGGACGTTTGGGTGAGCCCAAAGCTGGCGTTGATTTCGGCTTCGAAGCGGCCTTGTGTGCGCGCCATGCTGAGGTTGCTTTCGGCCTCCAGCAGCTGACGGTCGAAATTGAGACCCGCAGAGGTGTTGTTCAGGGCTTCGGCCAGGGCGGCTTCCACCGGCACACTGTAAAAGTCGGCACTGCCAGGTGGCAGCAGCTCTACTTGTTCAGTTGTTTCCATCCGCAAAAACGACTTGAAACTGAACAGCATGTTTTGGTAGCTGAGGTCGGCGGTTTCCACCGAAGCCTCTGCACGCAACAGGTTGAGCTCGAGCTGAAGGAGCTCATTTTCGGCAATTTTACCCAGCACAAAACGTCCTTTGGCAATGTTGTAGAGGGTGTCGTAGTTGGCCAGGTTTTTCAGCGCAATGTCTTTTTCCACCTTGGCCATCAGCAGGTTAAAGAAATGATTGATGGCGGTGGATGCCACTTCTTCGTTGGCCTCGAGGTATTGGCGACGCGCTTCCTCATAGCGCATGGGCTCAATGCGCTTGTCCCATTTGTAAGCGTTGTAGCCAAAAATGGGCTGCCTGAAGCCGATGGTCACGGGTGATGAAAGAAACTGCCGCGTGGAGGTGTCGGCATAGAAGTTGTCGAGGCGCTGCAATCCCGATTGCAGATAGACCTCACCACCGGTGAGGCCCACTTTCTGGGTGAGCGAGAGGTTGGCCGAATAGCGCGCCAGCGTGCGTTCGAGATAGGTTTCGGTGCCATCGTCCTGTGTGATGGCATCGATGGTGCGGTTGAAATTGGGCAGGGTGGCGCTCAAACTCAACTGTGGCAGGTATCCGGCCTTGAAACTGCGGTATTCCCAATAGCTGCGCTTGAAACGATGACGCGCAATCATGGCTTCGGGCGAACGCTCCTGTGCTGTTTTAATAACATCAGTAAGTGACAGATAAACAGGCTGTTGTGTAAATCCTGCCAACGACAGCAACATCGCCGGAATGAATACCAAAAACCGACTAAAACGCTTCCGGTCAAACTTCATAGGTTTCTTGATGTTTATACGCAACCCGTTGGCTGCGCAGCAAAGGTAAGAAATAGCGTGCCACGGCACTAAACCCATCGCGCACTGAGGGAAAATTTGGCCTGTATTGTATGAAGCAAAACGGTGATCCCTGAGATCATTCGTTGGATGCTTCCTCCTGCGATTCGTTCGTACGCACAAAATCTTCAACAAGTGGCAGTGCCTTTTCTGCATCTTCGGCCAGCACAAAAAGGTCAACCACATCGGGCACTGCCCCAAAGCCCGACAAGGCCCCGGCGTAGAAATCATCACGAATCATGGTCTCAATACCCGCTGTTTCAAGTTCATCCTTTAGTATTTGCACCAGCAAACCCCGGCCGGTGTATACTTTAACGAGATCGATATCTGTGCTCATATTGCATGATTTTTAATTCGTTGCTCCAATTTGATGTATTTATCCCAAAAGTAAGGTAATTTTGGGATTTTTGCAAGTCATTTTTGCAAAACATGCAGCAAAAGCTACCATTACAATCACACAAATGAAGAAAATGCGCATACTGATTGTTGAAGACGAAGAAACCACAGCCGAACGCACCAAACGCCTGTTGCTCGAACTCTATGCTGATGCACAGGTAGTTGGAATGACCGACAGCATTGCCGCTACGGTGGCGTGGCTGCAGCAAAACCACATGCCCGACCTGATGCTCCTTGATATCCAGCTTGCCGACGGAAACAGCTTCGGCATCTTTGAAAGGGTGAAAGTGGATTGCCCCGTCATTTTTATCACTGCCTTCGATGCCTTTGCGCTGCAGGCTTTCAAGGTAAACAGCGTGGATTACCTGCTCAAACCCCTGCGCAAAAATGAGCTCGAAGCTGCCCTGCAGAAATACCTGCAACGCCATCAGCCCGCAGCTGCGTTCGACTATTCCCAATTGGCCAAACTGCTTCAGCCTGTGCAGCAAAAACACCTGCAACGCCTGATGGTGAAAGTAGGTCAGCAAATCAAAGCATTTCAGGTTCAGGATGTTGCATATTTCTACATCGTCGAGAAAATTGTGTTTGCCGTGCTGCAATCAGGCGAACGCTACCCACTCGACCAAAGCCTTGACGAGCTGGAAAACGAGCTCGACCCCGCCCGTTTTTTCCGCATCAACCGGGGATTCATCATCAGCTTCGAAGCCATAGGCAAGTTGCACACCTACAGCAAATCACGTATCAAGGTGGAACTGAA
>CAZBMR010000044.1:0-25921 GCA_964492695.1 uncultured Lentimicrobiaceae bacterium | reverse complement strand
TCGCTGCCGCTGATTTCCACTTGATGGCCCGTGCGGATGGTTACGAGCGGACTGGCGCAGCCATTTGTAACTTGACCCGGATAAGAAGTTGCAGCCACCCACGAAGTTCCGTCAAACTGCTGCCAGTTGGCAAGGCTTGTCCAGTTGCCGCTTTGTGTGCTTCGGTATTGCAGCAACGGATCGACGGTGATGGTGGTTGAAGCACAGCCGGTGCTGAACTGGCTGTTGCTGTAGTTTCTGGCATAATAAGTGGTAGTGGCGGTAGGGCTCACGGTGATGGGATTGCCCGTGGTGAGCAGTGTTCCGCCACAACTGCCAGTGTACCAATACACTGTACCCACCGCACCATTCGCGGTGAGTTGGGTGCTCTGACCACTGCAAATGGTTGAAAAAGAGGAGCTAACTGACGTAGGGTTGCTAACCTCAACTTGCAAACCATTACCTTGAATAGCAAATGTAAAATTCGACTCATCACAATCATCGCTTGAAATTTGCACAAGTGCACTTCGAATATCAATGGCTGCGGGGGTCAGCGTAACTGTAAAAGTGGTTGAGCCGCTTGCAGGTATTGCTGCCGGCAAGGTGATGCCACCCACCACAAACTCATCGCTATTCACCCCTGATGTGATGATGCTTTGAATATTTAAAACACTTCCACCCAGGTTGTTGATGGTGAATGTTCGCGCAAGCGAAGAAGAAACATTCACACTACCAAAATTGGTATGATCAGTGGATGAAGCTGTTAAATCGCCATTGACAATTGAAACATTGTTTCCCCTTATTTCGATTTCACCGGCTGTTCCACCTCCTGTTCCATTCACCGTGACAGTAAATGAACAAGAAGAACTACAAGTTCCGTTTGTTGCAGTAGCCGTAACAGTTGTGGTTCCAATCGGGAAATAAGTACCCGAATTTTGCGTATAGGTGATGGGTTCGGTTGCTCCTGTTGCAGTTGCAGCTCCATAGTTGACCAAAGCCAAACACTGACCCGACTCAACATTGGTGCTAACATTCGATGGACAAGTTATGACGGGCGGAATACAGGATGTAATATTGCAGATGTTGGACCATGTGGCAGCAACCTCAGCATCGGTGGCTACAACAGGTTTTAGCGATAAAAACCGAATTGCACCCGGTGCGTCCTCACCCGAAACAGAATTATCGTCTTTGAAAAATATGATGGGTGTTGTGGTTGTTGAGGGCACATAATAACTGTTATTATCATTGTAACTCGATACAAACAACTCTCCATTCACATAAACCTTCACAATGTTTGTTGCTGCATTTCTAACCAGTGTTATAAGATAATAGGTATCTGCCAGAAAAAAATTCGCAGTCCCTTGATTTCCTGTTGGATAAAAGTTCAGGTCATCACCGTTGATATATAAGCCATTGTCACTCGTTGAGTTTTTAAAATCTATCACACGTTTGTAGCTTGTTGACATACCTGTGTTGAACTTGAAAAAAATATGAATGGTGTATGTGCCACCTATGAATGAATTATTAGGATACGACACACCCCCACCTTCTTTGAATGCAAAGACTTTTTGGGTGCCCGTTCCGCAAGTGCCGGTACTCGTGTTGATTGTCTGGTTTTGATATGATCCGTTCGTTGCGGTTCCTGAAAGCACCTCAACAAGTGCAGGCCCTATTCCCCCTCCCTCAGCAAAAGAATCCTGAAAATAATAACTGTGGGTTTGCTGAGCATAAGTTGATCCAGCATAAAGTGCCAGAATTGACAAACCAATTAAAAAATTGATTGGTAAATAGTTAGTCGATGTTTTCATTGCTTTTTAGATGTCGGTTTCCAGAATTCGTTTATTCCACCACAATTGCCCCACTTGCTTGGTTATCAAGTTGTAACTGGCTATTGATAAAAATCTTTCCTGAAGATTTCACTGTCAGCTTTCCGGTTCCTTCAACCTTCAGGTTGGGAACAGTGATATCCGACCCACTGAGTTCCATAAGGTGTCCGGTTCTTATTGTGACCAATGGGCTTGAACAACCATTGCTAACCTGACCGGGATAGGAGGTAGCGGCAACCCATGATGATCCGTTATATTGTTCCCAGTTGCCCAAATTGGTCCAGCTGCCGCTTTGTGTGCTGCGGTATTGCAGCAACGGATTGACGTTAATTGTCACCGAGGCACAACCTGAGCTGAATTGTGAATTGTCATAATTGCGGGCGTAATAGGTAGTAGTTGTTGTCGGGGATACGCTGACCGGATTGCCGGTTGTGACTTGAGTTCCGCCGCAGCTGGCAGTGTACCAGTAAACTGTGCCCTGAGCGCCATTGGCAGTGAGTTGGGTTGAAGAACCAATACATATAGTCGAAGGAGTAGCACTAACACCAGTAGGATTAGCGGGCGCGGGCGATCCTCCTGATGCGCCAGAGTTCAATGCATTTTTCAATAAAATGCCGCTATTACTAGAGGTAGAAGGAAATCCGTCAGCCCAATCATAAGCAATGACAAACGTATATCCAGAACCATAGGCACCACCTAAGATAGCAGGAATATTGGTGGGCCGAGTAGCAAGAGTTTCAACACCACTTCCAATAGAACCAAAAGTGTAAAAGAATTCGGAAGCACCTCCATCAGAGTATGGATTTGAAAGCCCTATACTTAATTTCGCTCCGAGAGTACTTCCTGAAAAGGAAATACTTGTTCCTGAGCCTATTGATCCTGAGGACGAAACAGTTGCAGAGAGCACATTAGAAACTGCCCAATCTGCTGCCGACCATTCGGTTATCAATAAACCGCCATTATTAACCCAATTTTTTAAGTCGTCATTACCATTCACTCGCAACAATACAACAGCATGGTAGGTTGCAAGCGTCGCAGCAGACGGAATGGTTGTGGAATAATCAGTAACTGAAAAACCATTATTTGTTAAATAAGTTACAATGTTACTATTACCATTACTCCCTATAATGGCCACATTCATTGCAAGCGAAATATTAACCCCACTGAAGATGACAAAGAAAACAAGAATGATTTTTTTAATACAATTCATTTTTCTGTTTTTTTGATTTTTTTGTCCGGTTTTATTTTCTTTCAAATTTATGACAGCCAATATGGGAGATCAATATCACGAGGCTTGAAAAAACTTGTTAAAACCTTGAGGGGATCAGTTAAGTATCTGATTATGTGAGATCAAGCGAAATTTTAAGACAATTTCCCACTAAAACGCGTGTCCAAATCGAAAGCATATAGCATTGTTTTTCTGGCACTTAAGAAAGATTTGAAGAATATACGAAGGCCTTCTCAAGTCAAAAAAAAACGGGTCTCAATTCAGCTCACCGTGGCGAATTTGGTGCAAACTGCCAGAAAAAAAAGAAAATGCATCAATCATTCAGTTGATAAAACTCGAAAAAATGTAATCCCATTGATGTTATTGGTGAGCCAAGCTTTGCCTCCAGGTTATTCATCGCTCGTAAGCCAACTCCAAAGAAAATATGGTGAAGGAAGCAAATCGTTAACTTTGGTTCACAACAATCAAGCAAAGCAGACCAGGAACAGATCAGATAGAAAAGATATCATTTAATATATTGATTATCTTTGTTTTAAACAATTTTTAATAAATCATCTATGGAAGTATCCCTTACTTTGGGTGACATTATAAAGAATTTTACCCTTATTTTGGGTTAAAATATTAAAATAATAACCCTTATTCTGGGAAAATGTATATCTTTGTAGAAAAATTAGAAAGATGTTTTATAGAGCACTGATAGCGGAATTGGAAAGGTGGAAAAAATCTACCGAGCGAAAACCATTGGTGATACATGGAGCTCGCCAGGTGGGCAAGACAACGCTTGTTCATGAATTTGGAAAGCAATTCAAGCAGTACATCTATCTCAATCTGGAGCAACCAAAAGACGCCTTGCTTTTTGAGAAATATGAGACCATTCATGAGCTCGTTGCAGTTATTTTTTTGGAAAAAAGAGCGCAGCAAACGTATCTATCTGACACCTTGCTCTTTATTGACGAAATACAGGAAAAACCTAAAGTTGTCAACTTATTACGCTACTTTAAGGAGGAGGTTCCTGAATTGGCAGTAATTGCGGCTGGAAGCATGCTGGAAACACTGCTTGGAAAAAACATTACGTTTCCGGTCGGGCGCGTTGAATACAGGGTTCTCAGACCGTTTTCATTCGAGGAATACCTCATTGCGGTGCAAGACGACATGTTATTGGCCGAATTCAGGAAAACCCCCATCGAGAAGTATGCATTGCCAGCGCTTTTTAGTGCTTTTAAAACATATGCCCTCATTGGTGGTATGCCCGAAATTATTCACAATTTTAGTCTTTATAAAGACATCACTGCTTTGGGATCGATTTATGATTCGCTTCTCAACTCCTATTTGCAGGACGCGGAAAAGTATGCCAAAAATGAACAGCAATTGCAGCTGATTCGGTTTTGTATTCAGCAAGCTGTTTTAAAAGCTGGTCAGCGAACGAGTTTTCAGCAGTTTGGACAGGCAAACTACGGCTCGAAAGCAATTGGCGAGGTGCTTCGTGCTTTGGAGAAAACGCATCTGCTTTCGATACTTTATCCCACAACCGGAACGAGCTTACCACTTGAGCCTGACTACAAAAAGACACCAAGGATTCAGTTTTTGGATACTGGTTTGATCAATTTTATGGCCGGACTGCAAAAAGACATTTTGGGAACCAAAGACCTGAGCAACATTTATCAGGGCAGGATGATAGAACACCTTGTTGGCCAGGAACTTCTTTCTTTTCAGTCGCTAAGTTTGAGTAAGCTGCAGTTTTGGGTAAGACAAAAGAACCAATCTGATGCCGAAGTGGATTTTCTATTTCCCTACAAAGGCAAACTCATCCCGATTGAGGTAAAATCAGGAGCTCAGGGGCATCTCAAATCTTTGCATATTTTTATCGACAATGCTCCTATTCATTTTGGAATACGATTCTATGCAGGCAATCTCCAGCTTGATAAAGTGAAAACCAATCAGGGAAAGACTTTTTATTTATTGAATCTCCCTTATTTTTTAGCTTCCAGGGTTAGGGAGTATGCCGACTGGCTGATTGACGAAATTGGCGCGTATCAAGAAAATGAAAATAGTTTATTGAAAGAAGACCGTGTTGTTTATCATCGAAATAAGCCACAGAAACCGCAGCCTACGCCCGAACAGTTGGGGCCAATTCATTTGAAGATTCTGCACCTCTGTGTTGATGGACCAAAAAAAGGCAGGTTTATTTTTGAAGATATTTTGGGTTTAACCTATCAGTCGCGCAATAAGAATACCTATCTAAAACCTCTTTTGGATCTGGGTTTGATTGATTTTACGATCAAATCTTTTGAAAAAAGCAAACAGCAGGCTTATGCACTGACGGAGCGTGGTGTCAATTTTTTGCGCGCACATGATGGGAGTTTATAAAAGTGTTTGCCGGCTGATCTTGGGATAGTCTGCCGGATGCTTCAGTGTTTGATTCATCCATCCAACGATTGTTTTATCCAATCCTGAGTTGGTAATGCTTCTTTCTCAGGCATCAGCCTGCAGAGCCCTTTGCACCGTCGATGGCTTTTGTTTTCTTCGTATTATTTAATGCGGGATGTGGCGCTGCGTGGTATTCACAATAAACTGTTAAAACGCTGTAAAGCCTTGACTTTTAGTGACAGGGCATTACCTTTGCGTAGCACTAAAAATTCCAGACTTTATGAAAGTTTTAAGAATCATTCTGCTTGCTTTGCTTGCATTCATTTCGATACCGCTGATTATTGCACTTTTTACAGCAAAAGACTATGCTGTTGAGCGGCAGATTGTTATCAATAAACCTGTTGGAGAAGTTTTCGACTATGTGAAGTACCTTAAAAATCAGGACAACTTCAGCAAATGGGCCAGTATGGATCCAAATATGAAGAAGACATTTTCTGGCGAGGATGGCACAGTTGGTTTTGTTTCTGCCTGGGAAAGTGACAATCCTGATGTTGGCAAGGGTGAACAAGAAATCATTTCCATCACCCCAGGGCAAAGAATTGATTATGAACTTCGTTTTTTTGAACCTTTCGAATCGAAGGAAAAAGCCTATTTGATAACTGAAGCAGCTGGCGCAGAGCAAACCATCGTCAAATGGGGATTCAAGGGACATATGGCCTACCCCATGAACCTGATGTTGGTTTTCATGGATTTTGAAGCCATGCTTGCCGGCGACTTCGAAACTGGCCTGAGCAATCTTAAGTCAATCTTAGAAGGTCAATCCTAAACTCGAATCGGCAACGAACTGCATGTCGGCCGCTTTCCTATGGAAAACGGCCGATGCTTTTTTCTTCCCAAAATAAGTTAATTGTTGATTTCAAGGGCCGCGATTGCAGTTGCCATTCTTCCAATATGTTTAATTTTACATCATGAATCCCCTAAAATTGAAAGCATGGAACAAATAAAATCCTACATCGAAAGCAACAAAGACCGCTTTCTGAACGAGCTCTTCGGGCTTATCCGCATCCCGTCCATCAGCTCACAAAGCGAGCACAAGCAAGATATGGTGCGGGCGGCAGAATACTGGCGCGACAGCATTCTGAAAGCAGGTGCTGATAAAGCCGAAGTGATTCCAAGCGATGGCAATCCTGTTGTTTACGGCGAGAAAATAATCGATCCGAAACTACCGACTGTTCTGGTTTATGGACATTATGATGTGATGCCTGTTGACCCGCTTGAGTTGTGGACCAGCCCTCCATTTGAACCTGAAATACGCGATGGCAAGATTTGGGCACGAGGTGCCGACGATGACAAAGGCCAGGCCTTTATGCATGCCAAGGCTTTCGAAACCCTTGTCAGCACTGGGAATCTACCTTGCAATGTGAAGTTTATGATTGAAGGCGAGGAAGAAATTGGCTCTCCGAATTTAGGCAAATGGTGTACGCAGCATAAAGATATGCTCAAAGCTGACATCATTCTTGTGTCTGATACGAGCATGATTGCATCGGACATACCCTCTATCACAACCGGATTGCGTGGTTTAGCCTATTGGCAGGTGGAAGTGACCGGCCCCAACCGCGACCTGCATTCCGGGCTTTTTGGCGGTGCAGTTGCAAACCCCATCAACACGCTCGCTCAGATGGTTGCGTCCATCACCGATGCCGACAACCACATCACCATACCCGGGTTCTATGACGATGTGCTTGAGGCCAGTCCTGCCGAACGCGAATTGTTAAACAGGGCGCCATTCAGTGAGGAGTCTTACAAAAAGGCGCTTGATATTGAGGTAGTTCAAGGCGAGAAGGGTTACACCACGATCGAACGCACCGGCATCAGACCCACCTTTGATTTGTGTGGAATTTGGGGTGGATACACAGGCGAAGGCGCAAAAACTGTGCTTCCATCAAAGGCCTATGCCAAAATTTCGTGCCGTCTTGTACCTAATCAGCATCACAAAAAAATTGAAGTGCTTTTCAAGGAGCACTTTGAAAAAATTGCTCCTCCTTCGGTCAAAGTCAAGGTTGAGTATTTGCACGGTGGCCAGGCCTATGTTTGCCCCATTGATATTCCAGCATATAAGGCAGCCGAAAAGGCATATATGCAAACCTTTGGAAAACAGCCTATTCCAACACGCAGTGGTGGCAGCATCCCGATTATTTCAACTTTTGAGGAAATTTTGGGTCTGAAGTCGGTGTTGATGGGCTTTGGTCTGGAGTCGGACGCCATTCACTCCCCCAACGAAAACTATCCGCTTGAACATTTCTTCAAGGGCATTGAAACCATCACATGGTTTTACCACTATTTTGCTCAATCAAAATAAAAACGAAGAACAGAAAAAAGGCTGCTTATGAAAAGCAGCCTTTTTTTTTATTTGCTTGAATTGAAAACTATTCCATGAAAACGAATTTCTCTTTTAGCCTGATGTCATCCGAAGCGCTCCCGATCATGAGTTGAAACTCGCCAGCTTCGGGTGCCCATTTTTCATCAAGGCGCCAAAATGCAAGGTCGTTGGGCGTGATGGTGAAGGACACTTCGCGGCTTTCTCCTTTTCGAACCATCACTTTTTCGAATCCTTTCAATTGCTGCAATGGACGGGAAATGCCTTTTCCCACCAGATCGCGCACATAGAGCTGCACCACTTCCTCGCCATCATAGTTGCCTTTATTCGTGATGGTTAATGTCACTTTCAATGAACCGTTTTTCGACAATTCGGTTGAAGATAACCTGAGATTGGTGTATTCAAAGGTGGTATAGCTCAAGCCTTTACCAAAAGCGAACAAGGGTGCATTGGGAATGTCGCGGTATTTGGTACTGAATCCTTCGGGATTGGGGTCATAAGGGCGGCCGGAGCTCAACTGCTCGTAATAAACTGGCACCTGGCCCACATGGTAAGGGAATGAAGCCGGCAGTTTGCCTGATGGATTGTAGTCACCAAACAAAACATCGGCAATGGCATGACCAGATTCAGTGCCGGGCAACCAGCAAACCAGCAGCGCCTCGGTTTGACCTACAACATCGGTGAGCACCATCGGGCGACCGTTGAAGAGTGTGAGCACAATGGGTTTACCGGTTTTTCTTATCTCGTTGAGCAGTTCCACTTGTAAACCCTTGAGCGAAATGTCGGCATAGCTACGGCATTCGCCTGACATATAGGCGGTTTCGCCCAGTGCCATTACCACCACATCGGCTTGCTGTGCTGCAGCAATGGCATCGGCAAAGCCACTGCGGTCGGTGGTGTTGACATCGAGCTGCGTGAAGAAGCTTTGTGTTTCGTTGTTAACCAGCTTACAGCCTTCGGCATAAACCACTTCAGTTGATGAACCAACGGCTGCCTGAATGCCTTCGAGCAATGAAACGGCTGAATTGGCTTCGGCACTGCCACGCCAATTTCCAATGGGAGCATCCTTGTCGTTGGCAAGAGGACCAATCACAGCAATTTTTTTGATTTCCTTTGAAAGTGGCAGAACGTTCTTTTCATTTTTAAGCAAAACCATCGATTTGCGGGCAATATCCCTTGCTGCTGTCAGGTGATCGGGATGCATGGTGAGTTCTTGCTGTTTCTTTTCGTCGCAATATTGATAGGGATTATCGAACAATCCAAGCTGGAATTTTACACGCAAGATTCTTGCCACCATTTCATCGATTTGTTCGATGGTAATTTTTTTGTCGTCCAGCAGTTTTTTCACTTCGCTGATGTAGATGCGTCCCTCCATATCCATATCAACCCCCGCTTCAATTCCCTGTAATCCAACATCATAATGCGATTCAACATTGCCATGAGCCATCATTTCGCCCAATGAATTCCAGTCGGACACTACGAATCCTTTGAAATTCCATTCATCGCGCAATACGTCATTCAGCAGCCATTTGTTGCCCGATGCAGGAACGCCGTTGATGGTATTAAAGGAGGACATAAATGTGGCAACGCCAGCATCAATCGCGGCTTGAAAAGGCGGAAAAATAACTTCGCGCAGGGTTCGTTCCGAAATATCAACGGCGGCATAATCGCGACCTGCAATGGCAGCACCATATGCAGCAAAATGTTTTGCACAAGCAGCAATGGTGTTATCTTTTGAAAGATCGGCGCCCTGAAATCCCTTCACCCTGGCAATTGCAGCCTGTTCACCCAGGTAAACATCTTCGCCGGCTCCTTCCATGATACGGCCCCATCGTGCATCGCGCGAAACATCCACCATGGGCGCAAAAGTCCAGTGAAGCCCATTGGCTGCTGACTCGATGGCAGCAATGCGCGCGCTTTTCTCCATGGCTGAACGGTCGAAACTGGCAGCCTCGCCCAATGGGATAGGAAAAATTGTTTTGAAACCATGTATGACATCATAGCCGAAAATGAGCGGAATGCCCAAACGGGATTTATTAACGGCAATCTCCTGAAGCCGGCGTGTTTCGTTGGCGCCCAACACGTTGAGAAAACTTCCAACATTTCCGTCGGCAATCATTTGATCAAAACTTTGCGCCTGACGACTGTTGGCCCCGGCCCCTGTTTGAACATAGGGGTTGCTAAACTGATTCATCTGACCAACTTTTTCTTCAAGTGTCATGCGCGAAAGCAGCTCCATCACCCGCTGGTCAAGAGGGTCGGTGATCACTTTGTTGGTTTGGGCGCTCAGGCTTGAAAGCGACATGAGCATCCACACAAAAAATACGTGTTTGAATATCGTGTTCATATCATTAAAAATTTACCGTAAAGTTAATTTAATAGATAAGATTTACATCATATGTTCGTCCCGGTCCCTCGCACGGAAGCGCCCCATTCCATTCTATCCCATTTACAGTCAACACTTTAACACCTATCCCATTATGCCTGATGTGTATTTTATATGTATTGCCCCTGAAAGCACGGATGAGGTGAATTTCGTTGATTGACGACGGCAGGTGGGGTTCAAGATGCAATCCATCATAGTCGGGTTTTATTCCGAGAATGTGCTGACTGACGGTGTAGAAATTCCAGGCTGCTGTTCCCGTGAGCCATGAATTTTTGGCTTCTCCGGGCTTGTGGGCATCCTTTCCGGCAATCATCTGACTGTAAACATAGGGTTCGGTTTTATGCAATTCCTGTATTTCTTCAAGGTATGCCGGGCAAATACGCGTGTAATAATCAAAAGCCCTGTCATCATGTCCCAGCATTGTTTCGGCAATGATGATCCAGGGATTGTTATGACAAAAAATGCCTGCATTTTCCTTATATCCAGGTGGATAGGTTGATATTTCACCCAGGTTGAGATGATATTTTGTGTAGGCAGGATTGAGCAAGACAATTCCATATGGCGTAGCGAGGCGTTCCTCTACACTTTTAAGTGCTTTGTCGGCCATGCCATTTTCAAGGCCGATGCCCGCCATCACACAGAAACCCTGCGACTCGATAAAAATCTGCCCTTCTTCATTCTCGTGGCTTCCAACTTTGTTTCCATAATAATCAAAGGCGCGCAAAAACCATTCGCCATCCCATCCGTATCGCTCCACAGCCATTTTCATGTCAAGAATATGCTTTCTTGCCATATCTGCAAGATTCTGTCGTCCAGTGCGTTCACATATTTTGGCATATTCTTCTCCATAGAGTACAAACATTCCTGCAATCATGAGCGATTCGGCTGTACGCCCCATTTTGTTGTTGGTGGTTTGAAACGACTCGCCCGGGGTTTCGGAGAAACAGTTCAGGTTGAGACAGTCGTTCCAGTCGGCGCGGCCAATCAACGGCAAACCGTGAGGTCCAAGGTTGTTCACCACGTGGTCGAATGCCCGCTTTATATGTTCGAAAACAGGAAAATCTTCGCCCGCGTTGTTGAAGGGAGCTGCGGCATCGAGCAACGACCAGTCGCCCGTTTCTTTGATGTAGGTTGACACTGAGAAGATAAGCCAAAGCGGGTCGTCGTTAAAATTTCCTCCAATATCACTGTTTCCCTTTTTCGTGAGGGGCTGGTATTGGTGATAGGCACCGCCATCGGCCAGTTGCGTGGAAGCCAGGTCGATAATGCGCTGCCTTGCCCATTCGGGCTGAAGATGCACCATGCCACAGATATCCTGATTTGAATCGCGAAAGCCCATTCCGCGACCAATTCCCGACTCGAAGTAAGAAGTGCTTCGTGAGAAGAAATAGGTGATCATGGTTTGATACTGGTTCCAGGTATTGACCATGCGGTCGAGGCGGGCATCTGTCGATTTCATCTGAAAGTTGGCCAGCATGCCATTCCAAAAATCATTGAGTTTTTTCAACTCAAATTCCACCTTTTCATTATCAGCCAACGCAGCCTGAAGCGCATGTGCCCGCGCCTTGTTGATCGTTCCATCTGCATTAAACTTTTCATCTGCCTCATTTTCAACATATCCCAGCACAAAAATAAGATCCTTCGTCTCGCCGGGCATCAAGGTCAACGCAATAAAATGGGATGCAACAGGCGACCATCCGTGGGCCACTGAATTGGAGGCACGGCCATCGGCAACCATCTGCGGCATTTCAAAACCATTATACAAACCCAAAAAAGCATCTCTGTCCGTTTCGTATCCAGCCAAAGGTGTGTTTACCCCAAAAAATGCATAGTGGTTGCGCCTTTCGCGGTATTCAGTTTTGTGGTAAAGGCAACTGCCTTCTATTTCCACCTCACCAGTACTGAAGTTTCGCTGGAAATTGGTCATGTCATCCAATGCATCCCATAAGGCCCACTCTGCAAAAGAATGAATCTTCAGGTTTTTTGGTTTATCCGACTGATTCACAAGCCTCAGACGCATCACCTCGGCATTCAGTTCAAGCGGAACAAAACAGAGCAGCGATGCCTGTAGCTTGTTCAACGATCCGTCAATGGTGGTGTAACCAAGGCCGTGCCGGCAACAATAGGAATCCAGTTTGGTTTTTACCGGTTTCCAGCCTGGCGACCAGATAAGGCCATCATCATTGAGATAGAAATATTTACCTCCATCATCGGCGGGCACACTGTTGTATCTTTTGCGTGTGATACGGCGCAGGCGCGCATCCCTGTAAAAACTGTATCCGCCTCCCGTGTTCGATATCAAACTAAAAAATCCACCTGTTCCAAGGTAATTAATCCAGGGATAAGGTGTTGCTGGTTGGGTGATGACATATTCTCTGCGTTCGTCATCAAAATGACCGTATTTCATGATCGGTTATTGTATAAGGATGAATTGTTCTGTTCGAGTGTTCTGCGCTGTTGAAGTTCCATGGTTATCATGTCCATTTTTTCCTGGCTGAGGGGATAAAACCACATGATGACTGCCGCCAATAGTGCCACCACAGCGGGTATCCAGCTCATGAGCATGACGATTCCGGGTATTGCACCGGCTATTGTGCTGCTATCCTGTCCGTTGTAATGAAATGCTCCAAGCACAAGCCCGATGATGGCGCCTGCAATGCCACCTCCAAACTTAGTAGCAAAAGAACCTGCCGAATATACAAGCCCTGTTGCCCGGCGGTGATTGCGAAACTCTGAATAGTCGGCTGCATCGCCCAACATGGCGAAAAATAAGGTTGGGAAAATCGCCGAAGCAAATTCTGACGCCATGCCTGTCATAAAGATGAGATAGATATCATCAGGCTTGTAAAACCATAACAATGTGTTAGTTACAGCCGAGAAAATCAATGCAACGATAAAAAGTTTCCTTTTTCCCCATCGGATGCCCAGGGGGCCGGCAGCCATTGCTCCTGCAATTGAAGCAAGCATCAGGCCAACAAGATAGCTTCCTGAAAGCAATTGGTTTTGAAGGTAATGTGTAAAATAGATCACCGTAACGCCTTGCTTGATTGAGTTATACACATTAAACAGCATTCCGATGATCAGGAGAACGATCCATGGCCGGTTGCGGATAAGGTCGGCGAGGTCTTCACGAAGGCTGGTTTTCTGTGCCTTCGGAGGTTGAACCCGCTCCCGGGTGCTGTAAAAGGTGAGTATCATGAAGAGGGCCAAAAAAACCGACATCAGATAAATGGAGTGGCTATATCCCTTGCGCTGATCAATCACCGAAATATCGGCAGTTGTCAAAGGAATTGCTGATGTCATTTCCAGCCGGAGTGTTTGCCCGGCCATGAGCGAACAGCTCAGCGCATTGGTGTTCAATGGCATCGAATCAGCCAGTTGATCGTTCAGCAAACGGAATGTGGCAATGCCATCGTTTGTGGTAATGCGTGCATTTTCCACATCAACAGGCACTTTGATGACGGCAATCTGGCGTTGGTCATCCAAACGAAGCAATTCGATGCCGGGTTTCACATTGCCAAACTGAACGACCAGGAACAAAAGTGCACCCTGAACCACCATACCCCCGGCAAACGCTCCCACCATCCGGTAGGAGCCAATCACCGTTCGCTCCTTATCATCTCCTGTGATCACCGCCATCAATGCACCATATGGGATGTTGTTGGCAGTGTAAACAAGGGTAAAGGTGATGTAAGTAATGTAGGCATATACAATTTTGCCGGTTTCGCTGAGGTTGGGCGCTGTAAAAAGCAATGACAGAATCACGCCCAGCGGGATAGCCGTCCACAGTATCCATGGTCTGAATTTACCGTAACGCGTTTCAGTGCGATCGCCCACAATGCCCATCAGCACATCAGTGATGCCATCGCTTAAGCGTGTGATGAGCATCAGCATCCCCACCGCAACAGGACTAATACCAAACACATCCGTATAAAAGATGAACAAAAAGGTAGCAACACCACGCCAGGCAATATTGGCAGCACCATCGCCCAGGGCATAGCCAGCTTTTTCGAGAAAACCAATACGCTGATGCGGATTCATTGCTTTAGATTTCTATTAATCAATTGATTTAAAGTTATTTAGATAAGGTTATTACAACGATGCAGCGCATGTCTAGCTCAGAATATCAAACTTTTCCTTTTTGGTGCGGTCATACACATCGCGGCTAAAAAGAAACACCTGGGCAGGTTTGTGTGCCACACCTTTTTGTTTTTCGTTGAGGGGAATGATGTACTTCATCTGGTTGATCTTTTTTCTGAAATTTCGGCGATCGAGCTCAACGCCCAGGATGCATTCGTAGAGATTTTGAAGCTGGCTCAAGGTGAATTTTTCGGGAAGCAATTCAAAAACAAGTGGTTCACGCTGGATTTTTGCCCTCAGAAATTCGAGCGCTTTCTCGATCATTCGTGCATGGTCGTAGCCAAGCATCGGCAGGTTGTCGACCGGAAACCAGCGCGTGTATTGGTGTTGGCCATCTGGGTTTACTTTTTGGCTGTCAACCAGCGCACAATATCCCACCGAGACGACATGTGCAGCAACGGTCGGAAATTTTGCCTTTATCCAGAGCTGATCGCGTTCGTTCTGAATTCGTCCAACTTCACCGAAAGTATGAAACTGCTCCAGATAAATGTTATCAAGGCCGGTTTTATCTTTAAGCACACGACGGGCAGCCGCATCGATATTTTCACCTTCGAGCACATGATGACCCTGAACCGTGTAGTCGGTGAAAATGATTTCCTGCGTGGCATCATCCACAAGTTCTCTTTTGGTGAGCATGACACTGAGGCGGGCATTGTCAAATCCAAAGATGATGCAATCCACCGAGAGATTGTTGATAATAGGTTCCATTGGCTATTTGCGTATATTTTACACTTTGCAAAACTATAACATATTTGTCTTCAAATCACCTTCAAAAACTCAAAGGCCTTTTAAAAAAAATATTCAACCTATGTTTTAGATCATTCATATACAATATAATATGTAGCATTTTATTTAGAATGTTTATAAATTAACATTTTTTTAATTTTTTTATACTTCATGTTAAAAAATCAATAATTTTGCCTTTGTGTATTTATTACACTAACTGTTCTTAACGCATATGTCTAACCAAAATTATGACAATTTATGAGCACATCGTAATCATTTAACCAAGTCACACACCGCAAAGAAACCAGCATTTCAATTTATTCATCAAATCATTCACTTTAACCAATGCAACATTTTACAAAATCAGACCATGGCCACGGAGTTTCGACGGCATCGGTCGCACGAAAAATTCTGTTCTTGCTCGTATGGTTTGTGCTGGGCGCTCAGATGCTCACTGCACAGAACCAATTCAACTTTAAAGGCCTGGTTCAGGCCGAAAACGGCGACCCGCTCCCGGGTGTAAACGTTGTTGTAAAAGGAACAACGAATGGCACCATCACCGACCTCACGGGTTCGTTCCAGCTCAGTGCGCCTGCAGCAACAACTACTTTCACATTCTCGATGGTTGGTTACGAAACCATTGAAAAAAGCCTCACAGCAAACACAATGGCTACCATCGTGCTGAAGGAAGCCGTGGTCGGCCTCAACGAGGTGATGGTGGTTGGCTACGGTGTTCAGAAAAAATCGAACATCACCGGAGCAATCTCTAAGATGGACAACAAGGCGCTGGCCCAGCTGCCCACCAACAATGTCAATCAGGCATTGCAGGGACGCATCGCAGGCGTGAATGTAGTCAGCACTTCAGGGTCACCTGGTGCCGGACAAAAACTCATCATCCGTGGTGTGGCTTCCAATGGCAAATCTCAGCCACTGTATGTGGTTGACGGCATGGTTTCGGGCAACATCGACAATGTTGAACCCTCAGATATCGAAGCCATTACAGTGCTGAAAGACGCTGCTTCGGCTGCCATCTATGGTGCAGAAGCTGCCAATGGCGTGGTGCTTGTAACAACAAAAGCAGGCACAAAAGGTGCCGGAAAGATTGAATACAATATGCAATTTGGCAGCCAAAGCATTGGCAAATATACCGAGCCAATGGATGCAGCCAGCTATGCCACATGGGTAAACGAAGCCAATGTAGGCGTTAGCATTCCTACGAATTCAAACATCAACACACGTTGGATGGACGAAATTCTGGACAACGCCATGATGCAGCGTCACCATCTTTCGTTTAGTGGTGGCACTGACAAGGGAAACTATTATGTATCAGGAGGATATCTGAAGCAAGGTGGTGTGATTGGTGGCGACAAATCAAACTATGAGCGTTTCTCGTTGCATTCAAACATCACACAACAGGTTAAATCATGGGTTAAGGTTGGAACAAACCTCAACTATACCCATTTCAAACGCAACGCCATCAACGAAAACGATGAATTCAGCGGCCTTGTGGCTTCGGGCCTCATGCTCGATCCGTTGACACCTGTTACCTATAGTGGTGCACTTCCCGATTTTGCCCAGGCTGCGCTCAACGAGGGCCGCACGCTTGTAGCAAACGAAGACGGACTTTATTATGGCCTTTCACCCTATGTGAAAGGTGAAATCGCCAACCCGCTCGCTCAGATGGCCATTTTAAAAGGCGGCACAACTCAGGACAAGTTCATGGGCAACATCTTTATGACTTTGGGTGATGACAGCTGGAGGGGATTCAAGTTTACCACCCGCGCAAGTGCCGATGTTGCCAACCAATTGTATCATACCTGGTATCCAACCTTCTGGTTCTCATCAGAAAGAATGAACACACAGGCCAACACCCGCGACAACACCGACACCTGGTTCACCTGGATGTTTGAAAACTATATTTCGTATGACAAAACTTTTGGTGGCCGACACAATGTTTCGGCTGTAGCCGGTGTTTCGGCCAAACGGTACACCTATAAATATGTAAAAACCCTTAGCGGACCAATTTTTGCTGAAGATGATGATTTTGCACAACATGGGGGTGTTGAAATCGATGGAAAAGTGAGTGGCAACCTGCGCGACGACCGCTCTTCATCCTATTTTGCACGTGCCAGCTACGATTATGATGGCAAATATTTATTAAGTGCCATTTTCCGCCGTGATGGAACATCGCTCCTTCACAACGACAATCGCTGGGGCAACTTCCCGTCCGTTTCGGCAGGATGGATTGTTTCGAGCGAAGATTTCTGGAAATCAAGCCTGATCAACTTCTTCAAAATCAGAGCCTCTTGGGGCCGCAATGGCAGCCTGAGCAACCTCACTCCCGACCAGTTCCGCTCGCTGATTGTTGCTTCGGGCATTCAATATCCCAAACCAGGCGGTGGTTTTTACACAGGTGCTGAGCCCGAATTGCTTGCCAACCCAGAGCTCAGATGGGAAACAAGCCAACAACTCGACCTCGGGTTCGACATGAACATGCTGAACGACCGCATTGCCATCGGCTTCGACTTCTTCAACAAGGTTACAAAAGACCTGCTTGTTCCCGGCACTCCTCCCCCATCAGTTGGTAATTATGCACCATTCGTGAATGCCGGCGACATCACCAACAAGGGTGTGGAACTTGAATTGTCTTACAGAAACTACGACAACGCATTCAAATACGACATCAATGCCAACGCCACCTTCATGAAAAATGAAGTAACTTACCTTAACCCCTTGCTCGACAGGGTTGGAGGAGAATCGGTTGGTACGGGATGGACTGCAACTTATCTTGAACTGAATCAACCTGTTTGGTTCTTCCGTGGATATCAAACCGACGGCATTTTCCAAAATCAGGCACAGATTGATGCCTACAAAGCCGCAAATGGCGGATTGGCAGGATACAACCCTGTTCCGGGTGATCCCATCGTGGTGAACACCAATGGCGACAACCTCATCAACAACGAAGACCAAACCTACATTGGAAATCCGCATCCCAAGTTTATGTGGGGAGCCAATGTGAACCTGTCGTATGCCAATTTTGATATGCGCATTTTCCTGCAGGGCGTGCATGGTCACGACATCCTGATGGGCTGGAACCGCTACGACCGCTCCACCTCCAACCGTCCGCAATTCTTCTTCGACGAGCGCTGGACAGGCGAAGGCAGCACCAACGAAAGACCACGCGCCGATCAGTCGAGCCCATACGTTTACAACAGCGACCTGATGATCTTCAAAGGTTCATATGTCAGGGTAAGACAAATTCAGATTGGTTATACCCTTCCGGGAAAAGTGACGAACAACACTTTGCAAAACCTGAGGATTTCGCTTTCGCTGGATGATTACTTCACCTTTACGAAGTATCCAGGTATGGACCCGGCTGCCAGCACCGCTGACGATTCAGGACTTGGCATCGACCGCGGATACTATCCGACACCTCGCAAAATCATGCTGGGATTGTCTGTCGCCCTCTAATCAACTCATTCACAATCATAAACATAAAACATTAGATATCAATGAAATCATCATACAAAATACTGTTTGCAGTGGCCCTGACGATCATGATCACGGCATGCAGCAAGGATTTTCTCGAAGTTGACCCCATCGGTAAAATGTCGGTTGAGAAGTTTTACAAAACCGACGAAGACGCCAGCAGGGCCATCATTGCAGCCTACGACATCCTGCAGTGGATGAACGCCCGCGACTGGAACAGCTCCTATCTTGTGAAAACATTCCCCTCTGACGAATCGAATGTGGGTGGTGGCGATGCAGGCGACCAGCCGCCATATCAGGAACTTGGCAAATTCACCTATGGGCCGAGCAATGCTCCCATCACAGCCGTGTGGCAATCCAATTATTTTGGCATCTACCGCTGCAACCTCGTGCTGAACAATGTGACAGACGACAGCGACCTGAAAAAACGCATTCTTGCCGAAGCCAGGTTTTTGCGTGCTTATTATTATTTCGAGATTGTTTCGATGTTCGGACAAGGCCCACTCATTCTCAACGAGCTTGCGCCAAGCGAATATAGCCAGCCATTTGCCAATGCGGCAACCATTTACGCCCAGATCGAGAAAGACCTGAACGAGGCTATTGCGTCATTGCCAGAAAAGAGTCAATATGCCGAAGCCGATAAATTCAGGGCATCGAAAGGCGCTGCTCAGGCACTGCTTGGAAAAGCGCTGCTTTATCAGAAAAAGTATGCCGAATCGGCTGCCGCTTTCGAAACCCTTATCAATTCAGGCGTTTATGCACTGCAGGCTGATTTTTCAACCCTCTTCCTGAAAGAATCCGAATTTGGCATCGAGTCGATCTTTGAAGTATCATGGACCACCACCAGCGGCTACGACTGGGGCACTTTCCAGTGGGGTGGCAACCGTGCCATGGAAAACAACATCACCTGGCAACTCACCGGTCCTCGTGGCGACTATTTCGTTGCCGGCTCAACAGGCCTCATAGGCGGTTGGGGATTCAACTACCCCCATCAGGCTGCTTATGATGTGTTTGTGGCTGCAGGCGACACTGTTCGCAAACCTGCCTCCATTCTTTCGCTGGCCGACCTGCGCGCCCTGGGAGGCGACTGGACCAACGAAAGCTCTTATGGCTGGGATGGATGCATCCGCGTGAAATACGGCACACGCATGGACGAAACCAGTGGCGAAAACGGAGCAGTTCCCGAATTGAACTATGGCACCAACCTGCGCCTGATTCGCTTTGCCGATGTATTGCTTATGGCAGCCGAAGCCAATCACATGGCCGGAAACGACGCAAAAGCTGCTACCTACCTGAATCAGGTGCGCGAACGGGCGAAACTTGCTCCTTTCACCGGCGACATCATGCAGGCTATCAAAACCGAACGCCAACTTGAACTTGTTTTTGAAGGCGTTCGCTTCCTCGACCTTGTTCGCTGGGGCGATGCCGCCACCGTGCTGGGTCCGTTTGGTTTTGTTAGCGGCAAACATGAAGTGTTCCCAATTCCTCAGGACGAGATGAGAAACAATAGCCAGGCCACTCAGAACAATGGCTATTAAGAAAAGTATTACTTTTTAGTAATTTGTGGTTAGTGCGTTGAAGCGGGGCTGTTTTTACAGTCCCGCTTTTTTTTGCAATGATTTTTGAATAAGGTCAATAATTTAAACACCTAATTATGAAGACTTTGTAAAATGAATAAAACCTTGAGTTTCCTTAGGGAATTGTGTTTCAATGATGAGCAATCGTTATGGGTATCGTCTGTAACTGTCAAAAAAAATGATGAGGCCGATATTAGCCCCATCCATTTACGTTTGTGAAAACCAAGCTGGATAAACCAACAAAGCACTTTCAATCAACCGATTCCTTATCTTTTCAATGGCAATTATTTTATGCTGTAAACAGATTTTCCGGCTTTGAAGTTGCGCACACCCTCTTCGAGGAAGGCTACAAATTCATCCACATTCAGGTTGTAGGCACGCGGTTGAGCCAGCACATCGTTGTTATGCCCCATCAGTACATAATAAGGTTGGGCGTTCACGTTGAATTTTGTAATCTGAAAATCGGCATATTTTCGGCCGATGGTTTTCTTCACCTTGTTGTCATAAGTAGAAGTAACCCATTCATTTTGAGGAAGCTCCGTTTTATCATCCACATAAAGTGCCACCACCAAATATTCTTCCTGCAGGATGCGGAGCACCCGAGGATCGCTCCATACATTGGCTTCCATTTCGCGACAATTCACGCAACCATGACCCGTAAAATCAATAAACATCGGTTTGTTGGTGGCTTTAGCGCAGGCCAATCCCTGCTCAAAATCGAAATAACCTTGCAAACCGTGTGGCAAATGTAATTTTTCGTGAAACTTAGGTGTTTCGCATAACTCGTTTTGCTTATTGTCCTGACTAAAACTTCCGGTGGCAAGGCTGCTGTTGTCGCGAATCATTTTGTTGAGGTCGAAATCGTGGGTATGCATGGGTGGCATGTATCCCGAAAGTGCTTTTAGCGGAGCACCCCACATGCCCGGAATCAAATACACCACAAATGCAAAGGTGATGATCGAGAAAACAAGACGGGGAACACTTAAATAAGGCACATCATCATCGTGTGCAAATTTCAATTTTCCAAGCAGGTACAATCCCATGAGGAAGAAAATAACGATCCACAATGCCAAATAGACTTCCCTGTCGAGGATGCCCCAGTGATAGGTTTGATCAGCCACACTCAGGAATTTGAGACCAAGGGCCAGTTCGAGAAAACCCAACACAACCTTCACCGAATTGAGCCATCCGCCTGATTTAGGCAAGTTGCTCAGCCAACCCGGAAAGAATGCGAACAAGGTGAACGGAAGTGCAAATGCCAGCGAGAACCCAAACATGCCGATGATGGGTTTCAAAACCTGACCTCCGGCCGATTCAACCAGAATGGTTCCAACAATTGGGCCGGTGCAGCTGAATGAAACAAGCACCAGTGTGAGCGCCATGAAAACCGAACCCATATAGCCACCCTGATCGGCTTTGGCATCGGATTTATTTACGATCCAATGTGGCATGGTGATCTCGAACATGCCAAAAAACGAAGCCGCGAAAACCACGAAGATGATGAAAAACAAAATGTTAGGAATCCAGTGCGTACTTAGCCAATTGGCAATATCAGGACCGGCAATCACAGCAAGAATCGAACCAATAAGCGTGTAAATGGCCATAATGCTCAAGCCATAAATCACGGCCTGGATGCGGCCTTTTGCTTTATGCTCCTTGTCTTTCATGAAAAATGACACTGTCATCGGAATCATGGGAAACACACAAGGAGTGAGAATAGCGGCCAGGCCACCCAGAAAGGCCAACAAAAAGAATCCCCACAAGGAGGCATTTGCTCCTGTGATGTCCGACTGGGGCATGCCTGAGGCCGCTGCAGTTTCGGTGGTGGCATCTGTGCCCAGCTTTGCATCCTTTACAGGAATGTCAAAGTCGTGGTAAAGCGCCACGCATCCCTGGTCGTTGCAAACCATATAGGCAATCTCACCAGAAATCGAAAAAGCTTTTTCAGTGGAACTGATTCTTTGACGGAACGATGCTTTTTCCTCGAAGTAGGTGATTTCCATTTTAAATTGCTCGTCAAAGGCGGTGATGCCTTTTGTATCTTCTTTCATTTCGCCACTCAAAGCGAATGCATCGGATGGTTTAAAGCTGAATTCGGTGGGAAGTGGGCCATCCTGCGGAATGTGAAGTGAATAGAGATGAAAACCCTTGTCGATGGATGCATTAAAAACAAGGTCGAAACTTCCGCTGGCTTTGTTTTCGATTGCATAAGTCCACTTCACAGGGTCGAGCGGACCACTATGCATTCCAGGACCAGAAATCTCTGGTGATGACTGAATAGCATCTGTTTCACTTTGAATACTGAAGGAAAACGATTCTTCTGCCGGTGGCAAACAGCGCGTGTCGTCGCAGCTCATGAACTCCACAAAGCCTTTGATGACAGGAGACTGACCAGGAAGCACCCTGACTTTTTGCTTAAAGGTGGCTTCTTTTGAGAAAAACTTCAGTGTCATCTCAAAATTGGGGTCGTATTGCTCAACAGAAGGCGACTCAGAAACCTTACCAATCAGCTCGAAGCCTTCTCCTTTTTCAAACGAAAAAGTTGTGGCAGGCGGCGACATGGGAATGTCCTGCGAGTAAAGGTGCCATTTGGGTTCGATGTCAGCAATAAAAACCAGGTTGTATTCATCAGCCGAAAGCTTTTCGGTGCTAAACCGCCACTTGACAGGTTCAAGCACCTGAGCTTGAACCAATGAAGCAAAGAAAACCAGGGCCAGCAGGCCTGAACGGACAAAAAAATGTTTCATGTGCATAGGTGTGTGCTGCAAAATTAGGTTTTTGACATCAACGCCCCAAAGTGGCATCAATGGCTTTTATGAAATATTAAGTGTTGGTATGACAACTTTGCCATGAATGAGGTTGCTTGGTGCGTGTTATTTAGAAGAAACTCTAAATTGCGGTATCCAAGAACAAGCACACCAAAGCCTTTCAATCATCATAATAATCCGGCATTTTCCGAGTGCAGCCTTATACACCATACATCAGTGGTGGTTGAAGAAACTGCAAAACGTCCGTCAATACGCCGGCCCACAATCCAAACCACTTCATCAGCGGCATCGGCCAGAATCCATGTTTTTTCTTTCTCGGCCCTCGAAACGTGAAGGTCGGTTAAAAAATCACTCACCAGTTTCGAACCGGGCATGCCAAAAGGATGAAAACGATCACCTTTTTTGAAAAGACGGAGGCGTAGCGGAAAACGAAGCAGTTCAAAATCCAGCAATGCAACAACAGGAGGTTGCTTCAAATGAGCTATTTTTTCAACAGGTAAAGCTTCGATAGATAAGCCAAGCGGCTGGGTCAGCGACCTGGTTTCGGGCAACAAAACAAACTCGCTTGTTGCAAGCTGGCTACTCAAAGGTGTGATGAGGAGCTCCGAATGGGTGATGGTTAGCCGCCAATCTTGCGTAAAGAACTGTGCACCAACACCTCGGCCGCAAGACCTCAAAATGTTTTGGATAACATCCCCTTTGAAACCAAAAGGGTTGATGAGGGAAAAGAGCAACGCAGACGCGTAAGGCTTCATCATCCAGTCGCTCAGGCTAATATGCCAGGCATCGCCTGAACGCACAAGCAGCTCTTGCCGTTCTTTGTCAATCAAACGCTCGTGCAATGCTGCATCGGTTTGTAGCAATTCCAAACTTCTAAGCATTCCTTCCAGTGCTTGACTGTCGATGCTATCAATGGCTGGCAGCACCAAATGCCTTATTTTATTGCGCAGGTATTTTGTTTCAGCATTGGAACTGTCTTCAACATATCTCACGCCTTGCTCACTCAGGTATGTTTCAATTTCTGTCCGTCGAACGCGCAGCAGTGGTCTTATGATGTTCCCGTTTAGGTACTTCATGCCAGATAAACCTCTTATTCCCGATCCTCTGATAAAATTAATCATCCATGTTTCAAGCTGATCATCAGCATGATGAGCCACTGCAATTGCACGGCAGTTAAGTTCGATCATCAATGATTCAAACCACGCGTATCGCAGATCACGCGCTGCCATTTGAATAGAGATTCCTAAAGTTCTTGCGTATGCTGCTGTTTCAAATCTTTTAACAACGAGCGATATTCCAAGCTCGTTCATAAAGTTTCTCACAAACATTTCATCTGAATCAGACATGCTTCCCCTTAGCCCAAAATTGCAATGAGCACCAATCACAACATAGCCAGCCTGATGGAGCAAATGTACGAGGGCAACCGAATCAGCTCCGCCACTTATGCCAACAAGGATTCGATCCCCGTTTTGCAAAATGCCATATTGATGCATTCCCTCAGAAAACTTCTTTATCATTTTGCAAAGTTAAGGCAAGACCATCAATCTACACAAAGAACGCCTGTGAAGCGAAGGTTGAGTTTTTCATTTCCATCTTGCATTCTGTTTGTATTTTCGCAAAAAAAACATGGCCACAATCACAGGAATTGTCCTTGCAGGCGGAAAAAGCAGCCGCTTTGGCAGCGACAAGGCATTTTTCGTCTTTCGTGGTAAAACCTTGATTGATTACAGCATTGAGGCCTTGCTGCCCGTTTGTAATCAATTGACGATCAGTGGAAATAATCAACAGCTGGCATTGCTGGGCTTTCCTGTGATTCAGGACAACTTTCTTGATGCTGGTCCGTTGGCTGGCATGGAGGCAGCCATGAAAGCTTTTCCGTCCGATGGCTACCTTATCGCCAGTTGCGATGTACCAAACATTCAATCGCAGCTGTATCGTTCGATGCTGGAACGGATCGGAAAAGCCGATGCCATTGTCATTCAGCACGATGGCCGATTGCATCCGCTCATTGGTATCTATAAAAATTCATGCTATCCAATCATCCTTAAGCTGTTGGAAGCAAGGCAGTTTAAGGTAAGAAACCTGGTCGAACAGCTTGTGATTGAAATTTATGAGCTTCCGAAAGCATTGCCTTTTTCCAACATCAACCGTCTGCACCAATTGAAAGATACTGAAAACGATCATCAGGCTCAATAAATTGATGGCCAAAATCGTGCTGCAGCTTAAAAAAATTGTAATTTCGCCACCAATTTTCCAATTGACAACACCTGCTGTATTCCAACACCTTAGACTGAAATACAACCTCAGTTTAAGCGATTACGCATCAAGGCGAAGAATCTGGCGGAACTGGATTTTGGGAAGCCAAAACAGTTGACTTATAAATTTATGCCCATGTTTAAAAAACGATTGTTATTTGTGCTGTTCATGGTAACAGCCACTTTCATGTTTGGACAAGAAAAATCAGCCAGACCAGAAAGCCGTGTGCCCCTTAACCCCGAAGTAAAAATAGGGACTGTTACATCTGCTGCCGGAACCGTTTTGATTCCTCTTGAAATGCTGAGTTTCACACAAAATGTTAACTCATTCACTTTCAAAATTGTGGTTGATCCTACTCATTTACAATTTGTTAGTCTTGAAAACAAGGTTGGTTTTACGGTACCAAATTATCAGGCCTTTCAAAACGGGAACACATTAAGCATCGTTTATTACGACCCGGGAAATGGCTATATGCCCAACGGCAGAGTTTTCGACATGAAATTCACTTTCTCCGGTACAGCCACAACCGACCTGACTTTCCAGTTAAGCCAATGCGAAGTAACTGCTGGTATTTTTCCCATAACCAACATCACTTATACAAATGGTCAGGTTGCTGCCATCCCAACCAGTGGGTTTACGATCACAGCATCAGCCGGTCCGAATGGCAGCATCAGTCCCTCCGGCGCTGTTTCGGTGCCAGAAAACGGAACCCAGTCATTCACGTTAAGCCCTGCCACAGGCTATCATGTGGCCGATGTGCTGGTGGATGGCGTTTCGGTGGGCGCTGTCACGAGCTACACCT
>CAZBMR010000043.1:0-28327 GCA_964492695.1 uncultured Lentimicrobiaceae bacterium | reverse complement strand
CATGCGATCATCTCAATCTACACCAGAAATTACACCACGAGCGCGGACGCTAACTGCTCGTGCGCGATGAACCTCTCGCGTCGGTCATTCAGGAAATCTTCGAAGGCTATGCAGCGGGACGCTTCGAAGGGCCTGCCGAAATCATGCGCTATCTAGAAGCGCATCCGGCGTGGCCTAGGTCACGTCGCGAAACATTATCTGTCGAGCGCGTGCTCGAAATTCTCGAACGCGTTCACTACGCAGGATATCTGAATTACCCCGAATGGGGCATCCACATGCGTGAGGGCAAGCACGAGCCAATCATCAGTCTTGCGACATTCAGTGCGGTGCAGGATCGTTTGAAGGGCAATGCGAAGGCACCTGCCCGAAAAGATATCGCGCTCGATTTTGTCTTGCGTGGCGCGGTGCTCTGCCATGATTGCGGTCAACCTTATCGCGCCTGTTGGACGACGGGTCGGCATGATCGCTATCCATACTATCTCTGCCAGACGAAGGGCTGCTCATCGTATGGGAAGTCGATCAAGCGCGATGTGATGGAGCGAGAGTTCGAAGAGCTTCTCGCGTCGCTTCGCCCATCGCATGATATGTATCTTCTCGCGGTCAATCTGTTCCGCGACTTGTGGGATGCGCGCGTGGCCGCCTCGCACGGCAATCGCGCGCAGCTTCAAGCTGAGGTGAAGTTGCTCGAACAGCAGATCGAGCAACTCGTGGATCGTATCGTCAACACGGAGTCACCTGCCGTGCTGAATGCTTACGAGAATCGGTTGGCATCGCTGGAAGCTCAGAAGGCGAGAGCGGCTGAAATGGTGGCGAATTGCGGTCGTCCGATCACGGATTTCGAATCAACACATAGAACCGCTTTGGAATTCCTAGAAAATCCAATTAAAACATGGACTTCTGGCACTCTTGAGGCCAAGCGTGGGGTCATCCGCATGGCATTTGCCTCACGTCTTTCATACCAGCGCGGACACGGGTTTAGAACCGCTGAAACAGCGAATCCGTTCCGTATTTTCAATGACTTAGGAGGACTGGAGTCTGAAGACTCCGAAATGGTGCCCAGAAGAGGCGTAAAAATTCTGTCTCAGGCAATGCCGAGGCATCCCTCACCACACTGTAATTTTGCCAATTTGGCTTGTAAGGTGTTCGCGGTCGGGCGCTCACATTTGCCTGAAATCCCACTGATTTGTGGGAACGAATGTGGGAGCATTTTCGGCGGCCTTTCCGTGGGAACTGAAGCCGAAGATTCCCTAAACGGGACTCGAACGATGGCACTGACTGCATTGAAAGTGAAGAACGCGAAACCGGGCCGTCACGTTGATGGCCGTGGCCTTTGCCTGCTGGTCAAGGAGAGCGGCGCGGCAACTTGGGTGCTGCGTATGCAGCACAAAGGCAGACGGAGGGATTACGGGCTCGGCTCTGCCTTGGACGTGTCCCTTGTCGAAGCCCGAGAGGCGGCAACGGCGCTGCGGAGCAAAGTTAGGGCTGGTGCTGATCCGGTGGCTGAGCGGCGCAAGGCACGCAAAGTCATACCGAGTTTCGAGACAGCAGCCCGCGACTGCTACGACGCGTTGAAGGAGGGCTGGAAGAACCGCCGCTACGCGAACTGGATTTCCAGCTTCCAGAACCACGTATTCCCGCACATCGGCACCAAGCCGGTTGATCAGGTGGACAGCGCCTGTGTTGTCACCGTGCTGTCGCCCATCTGGCTGGAAATACCGGAAACGGCACGTCGCCTGCTTCAGCGCATAGGCGCAGTCCTGGACTTCGCCCATATCAAGGGCTGGCGGGCCGAGGAGGCTTCCCTGCGTTCGGTGCGAAAGGGCCTTCCGCGCCAGACAGCGAAAGCGGTGCACCTTGAAGCAATGCCGTTTGCCGAGATGCCAGCACTTATGGCCCAATTGGCAGCAGCGTCGCCTACGACTGGCAGAGATGCACTGCGCTTCACGATCTACAACGCTGTGCGCTCTAACGAGACGCGCTTTGCGGTTTGGACCGAATTCGACCTCGACAAGGCCATTTGGACAATCCCCGGCGAGCGCATGAAGGCGCGTGAAACCCATGTCGTGCCACTGTCGCCGCCCGCCGTGGCGCTGCTGCGCAAGCGGTGGGAAGAGCGGACCAGCGATGACGGGCTTGTATTCTCCGCAGACGGCGAAAAGCCGATCAGTGACATGACGATGACCAAATTGCTCCGCAACGACGGGATCACCGGCGCGACGGTTCACGGCTTCCGCTCGTCCTTCACGGACTGGGCAGCGGAGAAGACAGATTTCCCGAAGGAAGTTGCCGACAAGGCATTGGCGCACAAGCTGAGCAATCAGGTGGAAGCCGCCTATCGGCGAACGGACTTTTTCGACAAACGCCGCGATCTGATGGCTCGTTGGGCAGAGTTCCTCGATGCCGGAAAGGCCGCCACCAGCATCGACCCAGCCGAGGCGGCAGGCGAGCCTACTCCGGCTCGCGCTGCCGCATAATCAGCCGGTGAAGGCTGGCGGTGACTATGCGCGTAGATTTGCCGAGCTTTACTGCTTCGACATCACCCGCAGCGATCAGCTCATACAGCTTGGTTCGCCCGACGCCGATCATGCGTGCCGCCTCGTTGACCTTCACGCAAATTGGTTCGGCAACCGGCGTTGTCACTGTACTGCACCTTCATTGCGATACGAGACCGGATCGTCGATCCAACGGTTGACCGCAGACTCGCGCCAGCCTGCGCCGTGAATGCTGATCTTCACCTGGGATGGAAAGGTCCCCTCGGCGATCTTGCGATACATGGTGGAGCGTGACAGCCCGGTGCGGGCGAGTACGGTTTTCAGGCGGATGATTTTGTCGGTGCTGGACATGGTACGGATTTCCATTCGCTGGTCGTTTCTGACACCCCCTGAGTGCAAGATTTGTTTGCCCAACCTCCGGATGCAAGGCCAATTCGCGGTCAGCGAAGCCTGTCGAACACGTGACTATAAAGACAAAGCCAAGGATAGAGACGGCTACGGAAGGTTAGAGACGAACACGGACGCCAATGTAATCGTGCCGTGGGCGGCAGAAAATTTTCCGAGCTACGCTGTTGGTTGTTTCTGGGCCGAGATTTTGCGCGCAAGAGGCGGAATTTCGCGCCAAGCATGACGAATTCTTACGCACGAATCGCGCAAAGAATCGACACGGAATGATTGGAGCGAAAGCGGCAGGCGAGACCAGAAAGTTTGCAGTAACGCGATTGATGCATATGGGCCTTGACGACGGCGCCCTAAGCGGCCATATGGATCGCATGAAAGCCGTTGATGCAAATTGTTCTGTTTTTTTGGCTCGGATTGCCACCATCTCGGCGGGATACCCGTTTCGCGGCAAGGTTGACGAGCTCCCCGATGGCGAGGTCGCTGTCATCCAGATGCGTAACGCCGACCCTGTTAATGGCATCGACTGGCCCAACCTTTCGCGGGTGGCGCTACCTCGCATCAGCGCAAAGGCGTTTCTCGCCGAGGGGGACGTAATCCTTTCGACGCGAGGCGTGCGCAATATCGCATATTATATGGAGGGACGGCAGGAACAGGTCGTTTGCTCTCCCCACTTTTTTGTCATTCGGGCCAAGCGGCAAGCAATTCTGCCGGAGTTCCTTGCCTGGCAGTTGAACCAGAAGCCAGCCCAGGACCACTTCGCTGCTGGTGCTACTGGCTCCTACATCCTGAATCTCAAGCGTGAAGTTGTCGAGCAGTTGCAGATAGTCGTTCCGCCGCTGGCCGAGCAGCAGCGCATTGTCGAACTGGACGCAGCAGCGAAGGCTGAACGCGCGACCCTTATTCGGCTTATTGAAATTAGAACGGCTGAAATGGCTGCCATTGCAAAACGTTTGCTGGCAGCTTCGTCAATTCGACACGAACAGAGAGCATCATGAACGACCAGATCAAACAGGACGAAGTGAACAAGGCCGTTTGGGCTGCCTGCGATACCTTTCGCGGGACGGTCTCTGCCGACGTTTACAAGGACTACGTCCTTACCATGCTGTTCCTGAAGTACCTGTCGGACGTGTGGCAGGACCACTACGACGAATACAAGAAGCAGTATGGCGACACGCCCGAGCTGATTGCGGAGCTGATGACGAACGAGCGGTTCGTTCTGCCGGAATCCGCCAACTTTACCACGCTCTACAAGGCGCGGCACGAACCGGGTAACGGCGAACGGATCGACAAGGCGCTTCACGCCATTGAAGAGGCGAACGTCGGCAAATTGCGCGACGTGTTCCAGGATATCAGCTTTAACTCCAATAAGCTGGGGGAGGAGAAGCAGAAGAACGACATCCTGCGCCACCTGCTGGAAGACTTCTCGCGTCCCGAGCTGAACATGCGCCCGTCGCGCATTGGCAACCTCGATGTGATCGGCAACGCCTACGAATTCCTGATCAAGAACTTTGCCGCCGATGCAGGCCGCAAGGCAGGCGAATTCTATACACCGCCGGAAGTCTCCGAGTTGATGGCCGAGATCATGGACATGGCCGAGGGCGAGGAAGCCTGTGACCCCACCTGCGGTTCCGGCTCGCTTCTCATGAAGTGCGGACGCCGCGTGCAGGCCAAGTTCGGCGGGTCGAAGCGCTATGCACTGTATGGGCAGGAGTCGATCGGCAGCACTTGGGCGCTCGCCAAGATGAACATGTTCCTCCACGGCGAGGACAACCACCGCATCGAATGGGGCGACACCATCCGCAACCCCAAGCTGCTGGATGCCGATGATCGGCTGAAGCACTTTGACGTGGTCGTCGCAAACCCGCCCTTCAGCCTGGACAAGTGGGGCGTCGACACGGCGGAGAATGACAGGTTCGGGCGCTTCCGTCGCGGGCTGCCGCCCAAAACGAAGGGTGATTATGCCTTCATCCTCCACATGATCGAGACGATGAAGCCGAGGACCGGGCGCATGGCCGTGGTCGCGCCGCACGGCGTGCTGTTCCGGGGATCGAGCGAGGGCACGATCCGGCAGAAGCTGATCCAGGAAAACCTGCTCGAAGCCGTGATCGGTCTGCCGGAAAAGCTGTTTTACGGCACCGGCATTCCGGCCTGCGTCCTCATTTTCCGCAAGACCAAGACGGACGACAAGGTGCTGTTCATCGATGCCAGCCGCGAATTCAAGGCGGGCAAGAACCAGAACCAGCTTGATGCAAATCATCTGGCGAAGATCGTCGAGACCTATCGCAAGCGGGAGAGCGTTGAAAAATACGCCTATCTCGCCACGCCCGAGGAACTGGCCGAGAACGACTACAACCTCAACATCCCGCGCTATGTCGACACCTTCGAGGAAGAGGAAGAGATCGACCTGGTCGCTGTCCGTGCCGAGCGCCTGAAGCTGAAGGCCGAACTCGCCGCACTGGAAGAGAAGATGGACGGCTACCTCAGGGAGCTTGGCTACTGATGGCGGGCGAGATCATCCAGTACCAGACGGAAGACGGCGTTACCGTCATCCGCCTTAAGGCGAGCGATGGCAGCGTCTGGCTGAGCCAGGCCGAAATGGCCGAGCTGTTCCAGACCACCAAGCAGAGCATCAGCCTTCACGTCCGGAACATTCTGGAAGAGGGCGAGCTGGAGGAAGCGGCAACTGTCAAAGAAAACTTGACAGTTCAAACCGAGGGGAAGCGCAAGGTTTCCCGACAGATTTTGCTCTACAACCTGCAAATGATCCTGGCGGTCGGCTTCCGCGTGCGGTCGCTGCGGGGCATGCAATTCCGGCGCTGGGCATCGGAGGCGCTGAGCGAGTATCTGGTCAAGGGCTTCGTCATGGACGACGCCCGGCTGAAGGAGCCGGACAACGACTATTTCGAAGAGCTGCTCGCCCGCATCCGCGATATCCGCGCGTCGGAAAAGCTGTTCTACAAGAAGGTGCTCGATATCTACGCCACCGCCGTGGACTATGATCCGAAGGCGGAAACGAGCCAGCAGTTCTTCCAGGCGGTACAGAACAAGATGCACCACGCCGCCCATGGCCAAACGGCGGCGGAAACCAAGCTGGCCCGCGCCGATGCCGCCAAGCCGATGATGGGGCTGACCAGCTGGCCCGGCGAGAAGCGGGGGCGGTTGCCCACGAAACAGGACGCGCAGATCGCCAAGAACTATCTGCAGGATGAGGAGATGGAGACGTTGAACCGCATCACCGTCGCCTTCCTGGAATTTGCCGAGGCCATGGCAAAGAACCGCAAGCCGATGCACATGGCCGACTGGATCGCCAAGCTGGACGACTTCCTGAAGCTGGGCGATCACCCGTTGCTCGATGGCGCGGGCCGGGTTTCCGCCAAACAGGCACAGCGCCATGTCGATGCCGAATATGACCGCTGGCACAACCGCGCGATCAATGCGCCGAGCGCGGTCGAGCAGCATTTTATCGAGGCCACCGCCAAGGTGAAGAAACTGGCCGCTGGCAAGCCCACTAAGGGCAAAGGCGGTGCGAAATGATTCCGGAGGGGTGGCGATCGGTGCCGCTGGCAACCATCGCGAAATCCAAAATCGTGTACGGAATCGTTCAGGCTGGCCCACACGATCCGACCGGAGTGCCGTATCTCAAGAGTTCCGACATCGGTGGTCCGATTGACTGCTCATCCCTTCAGCGGACTGCTCCCGAGATTCACCAGCGATTTGGACGTTCAACCGTAGTTCCCGGCGACATTGTGATATCCTTGCGCGGCAATATTGGGGACACCAGCATCGTCCCGGATGAACTTGTGGAGGCGAACCTCACGCAAGGCACGGCGCGAATTTCGGTCGCCGATGATTTCGACCGAGATTTCATTTTCTTCCAACTGGCAAGTGCCGATGTTCAACGCCGTATTCACTCTGTGACTAAGGGCAGCACTTTTGTGGAAATCACACTTGATGATCTTCGCAAAATCGAAGTCCCTGTCCCCCAGTGCAGGAGGCAGCAACGTTACATCGCGGACTTCTTCATTGATTGGAACCGCGCCATCGAGACGGTCGAGGCGCTAATCGCCAACGCCCGTGCGCAGAAGAAGGCGTTGATGCAGCAGCTGCTCCCGCAAGGCACCACCCTGCCAGAAAAACGCCTCCCCGGCTTTTCGGGCGAGTGGCGGGAAGTCTCGCTAGCGGATCTGCTTTCAGTGAAGCGCGCGAAGGGCAAGATTGTCCCAACGAACGAAAATGCCGACGGTGTTCCATACATCGGGTCGACGTCATTCCTTGGTGAATTCTCCAACTACACTACGTCGACAGAGGCGCTGCTATGCGTTGAGACCGACATCCTTGTCCTTTGGGACGGCGAAAATGCGGGCAAGGTGGCTACCGGCCTATCGGGTGCGGTCTCATCAACCGTTGGCCGCTACAGACTGGCGAAAGCCAAAGCCGATCCGGTTTTTGTTGTATCGCTCATGGAGAAGGCATCCGAACGCATCCGGTCCATCCGCGAAGGCTCTGGCATTCCCCATATGCCCGGTGACTTCGAGCATTGGTTCAAGTTCGCCCTGCCACCGCTGGACGAACAGCGGGCAATTGCAGAAGTGTTCAAGGCCACTCGAGTGATGGCCGACGAGCTGCAATCCCAACTCACCGCCCTCCGCCAGGAGAAAGCCGCGCTGATGCAGCAACTGCTCACCGGCAAACGGCGGGTCAAACTCCCGGAAAGCGAGGTGGCCTGATGCCATTGATGACCTTCGCTGAGGCGATTGCCGACTCGAACCAGTTTTCAAAGCGCCACCTGCTACTTGGCAATGGCTTCAGCATCGCCTGCCGGGCCGATATCTTTCACTATGGCTCTCTGTTCGCGCAAGCTGACTTCAGCCAAGTGCCGGAAGTCGTCGCCGTCTTTGAAGCGCTAGGCACCCAGGATTTTGAAGCGGCGATCCGTGCATTGGAAAACGCCGCACGAATCCTGCCGGCCTATGTCCCACATGGAGCCGCCGCGATTGCAAAGATGCTGGAGCACGCGGCAGCGCTGAAAGAAATTCTGGTCCAGACCATCGCGGGCAACCACCCGCACATCCCACCAGATATTCCCGATCAGAAGTTCTGGGCGTGCCGTCAGTTCCTGTCACATTTCCTGGCAAACGATGGGCAGGTGTTCACACTCAACTACGACCTGCTGCTCTACTGGACGCTGATGCACGATGACATGCCGTTCGATGAGCCGATCCCGTTGGCGACGAACGACGGCTTCGGAAATGATGAAGATGATCCCGATGCCGACTACGTTGTTTGGCAGGGCGAAACCGGGGCGCACGACGCCAGGGTGCACTTCCTTCACGGCGCACTTCACCTCTTCGATTCCGGGGCGGAGCTGAAGAAATACACCTGGATCAGGAAAGGCGTTCCGCTGGTCGAACAGGCCCGTGCCGCGATTGCCGCTGATGCCTATCCGCTGTTCGTTGCGGAAGGGACTAGCGCGAAGAAGAAGGCGAAAATCCGCCACAACGCTTATCTCTATCAAGGCTTCAAACAGCTGACAGCAAACGTGAAACAGGGGAAGCACTGCTTCTTCATCTTCGGCCATTCGCTGGCCGAGAATGACGACCATATCCTGAACCGATTGGCTCGCGGCAGATTTCCGAAGCTTTACGTAGGCATCTACGGCGATCCACTGACGCCGGACAACCAGCGGATCATGGCAAGGGCAAACGCGCTGGCCGCTGCACGTCATCACAAATCACCGCTTGAGGTCGCCTTCTACGACGCAGCCTCTGCCAACGTCTGGGGGGCATGAAAATGATCTGGCAAGAACGCAAGTCCGGTTGGACCAAGAAGCCACAAGACGCTCGCACACCCGGCGACATTGATTACGCGCGCGTCATCCACTCCGGCTCATTTCGCCGCCTTCAGGGCAAGACCCAAATTCTGAATCTCGGCGATAGTGATTTTTACCGCACGCGGCTGACTCACTCACTTGAAGTGGCGCAGATCGCTGGTGGTCTTGGTGCCCAACTTCGTCAAAGCTTCCCGGACCATGACGCTATCAAGTTCATTCCCGAACGTAGCATGCTGCAAGCGATCGCCTGCACCCACGATCTTGGGCATCCACCATTTGGTCATGGAGGAGAGGTCGCGCTTAACTACTGCATGCGTGAAGCCGGTGGCTTTGAAGGCAATGGGCAGACGCTCCGCATCCTCTCGAAGCTGGAGAAGTTCTCTGAAGCGGATGGTGCCGACCTCTGCCGTGAGGCCCTGCTTGGTGTGCTGAAGTATCCGGTCGCATTTAGTGATGTTGCCAATCCGGCCAAGGCTCCACGAATGCTGCCCGAAACCAGCGGCACCCCGCTGCTGGATCGCGAGGCTTCAAAGCCACCAAAGTGCTACATGGACAGCGAAAGAGATGTGGTTGAATGGCTGCTTCAACCTCTTTCAGGGACTGACAGAGAGGCGTTTCAGTCCTTCGAATTGAAGGAGGGCAAGCATGCCAAGGCCCGACACAAATCCTTTGCGTGCAGCATCATGGACCTGGCTGATGATATCAGCTTTGGCATCCATGACATGGAAGACGCATTGGCGCTCCGCCTCGTTGACCAAGATGGTTTTCGGCGGCACGTCACTCCAAAGAAGTGCGAGGGACTGCTGGATTATCTGAACAGCAACTACGCCGGGAAGTACGGCAACGACGTATTCAGTGGATTGGTTGAAAGACTTTTCGCGGACGGCGCCGAGCGGAAACATCAGATCAATCGAATTCTGAATTTCGTCATCACCAGCGTTGAGATTGACGATTTACCTGAGTTCGAGGAACCGCGTCTGCGATATCGTGCTCGACTGCCAGAGCTGGTGGCGAGGTTTGTCGAAGCAGTGAAGGATTTCATTCGCGAGGAAGTGATCTTCAGCCCGAGTGTCCAACATCTGGAATTCAAGGGTCAGATGATGGTCATCTCCGTATTCGAAGTCCTGAAGTCTGATCCAAAGAGCTTCCTTCCGCCCGATATCTACAGCAAATACCAGCGCAGCGACGACCCATTGCGGGACATTTGTGATTACGTTGCCGGGATGACGGACACCTACCTTCTGAGAGCATATGAACGGCTCTTCGCACCCCGGATCGGTTCGGTGTTCGACAAGCTCTGACCATGTCCATCACCCCCAACACCGCCGAACTCTACAGTTCCCACATTCCGGCCCTCGCAACGCTAGTTTCGCTGGGCTGGGAGTATCTCTCGCCAGAGGATTGCCTTGCCGCGCGCGGCGGCAATCAGGGCGTGGTGCTGCGCGATGTGCTGGTCGAGCAGCTGCGGCGGCGGACTTTCGACTACAAGGGGCGGACCTATCCGCTTTCGACCAATGCGATCGACCAGATCGTCCGCGAGCTGACGTCGCCCGCGCTCAATGAAGGGCTGATCACCGCCAACGAGAAGCTCTACAACGCTATCACTCTGGGCATCACCGTCACCGAATTCGTCGATGGCAAGAAGCACAGCGTCACTGTGCCGATCATCGACTGGGCGCACCCGCTGGCAAACAGCTTTGTTGTCAGTGATGAGATGGAGGTGCTCGCCGTACCGGGCACCCACACGCGGCGACCCGATATCGTCGGCTTCACCAACGGCATCCCGCTGCTGGTGATCGAAGCCAAGCGGCCTGACAGTGGCAACCCCAACAAGTCGATGGTCGACGAAGGGATCAGCCAAACGATCCGCAACCAGGGACAGGAGGAAATTCCGCACCTGTTCGCCTATGCCCAGCTGCTGTTGTCAATCGGCATGACCGATGGCCGCTATGGAACCACCAGGACCCCGCGCAAATTCTGGGCGCAATGGCGCGAGGAGGAGTTTTCCGAAGACCACTTCCGCCAGATCAAGAACGCGGCGAAAGAGACCGATCCGCGCGCGGCGATCCTGAAAAACCATGTCCGCGAGGTTCGGGATCACTTCCAGCATCTGTGGAGCGACGAGCAGGAGGTGACCGCGCAGGACCGTCTTCTGATCGGCCTTTGCAAGCCGGAGCGCCTGCTGGAATTCGTGCGTTCCTACGTCCTGTTCGACCGTAAGGTGGACAAGATTGTCGCGCGCCATCAGCAATTCTTCGGCATCCGCGCGCTGCTTGACCAGATCAGTCGGATCAAACCCGATGGCGCGCGCGAAGGCGGGGTGATCTGGCACACCACCGGTTCGGGCAAGAGCTTCACGATGGTGATGCTCTGCAAGGCGCTGCTCCTCCACCACAAACTGAAGGCGTGCCGCCTAGTCGTCGTGACTGACCGGCGCGACTTAGAGAAGCAACTGGCAGGCAACTTCCTGACCGGCGGCGCTTTCGGCTCGGACATCGGCTCCAAGGATGCGGGGAGGGCCAAGGCGCAATCGGGCCGCGACCTTGCAAAGCGCATCGGCCAGGGAACCGAGCGCATCATCTTCACGATCATCAACAAGTTCGGCAGCGCGGCGCGCCACCCGGAATGCCGGAACGACAGTGCTGACATGATCGTGCTGGTCGATGAAGGCCACCGCAGTCAAGGCGGCGAGAACCACGAGCGAATGCGCAAGGCCCTGCCAAACGCTGCCTATGTTGCGTTCACCGGCACTCCGCTCCTCAAGGACGACAAGACGGCTAACAAGTTTGGTCGGATTGTCCACGCCTACACAATGAAGGACGCGGTTTCGGACGGCACGGTGACGCCGCTGCTCTACGAAGAACGCAAGCCGATCCTCGACGTGAACGAACGGGCGATCGACAACTGGTTCGAGAAGGTCACGGCTGGCCTGTCCGATGAGCAGAAGGGCGATCTCAAGAAGAAGTTCGGAACCAAGGGCGCGGTCTATGGCTCTGGCGACCGGATCAATCTGATCGCACTCGATATCGCGACCCACTTCAAGGAGAATTTCAAGGATCTCGATCTCGGCCTGAAGGGTCAGCTGGCGACCGATTCCAAGCGATCAGCCATCCGCTACAAGAAGGCACTGGATGCAACCGGCCTGGTCAGCAGCGCAATCGTCATTTCCCCCCCAGACACGCGCGAAGGCCATTCGGAAGTCGATGAGGCAGAATTGCCCGAGGTGCTGCAATGGTGGAAGGAAAACGTCAAAGGCGACGCCGAGGACTACGAGCGCCAGGTGATCGAGGATTTCTCGACCGAGGGCCGACCCGACATACTCATCGTGGTCGACAAGCTGCTCACCGGATTCGATGAGCCACGCAACGCTGTCCTCTACATCGACAAGAAACTCGAACAGCACAATCTGATCCAGGCCATTGCCCGCGTGAACCGGCTACATGAGCAGAAGAAATATGGCTTGCTCATCGATTATCGGGGCATTCTGAAGGCGCTGGATACCGCGCTCACCGAATATCAGGACCTAGCAGAACGCACGCAGGGCGGTTTTGAACTCGATGACATTGACGAACTCTATGCCGATGTCAGCACTGAGTATAAGCGATTGCCCTCCCTCCACGCCGAGCTTTGGAGAATCTTTAAGCCAGTCAAGAACAGGGCGGACATTGAGCAGTACCGGCAGCTCCTGGTGCCGCAGACCCGCGAGAGCGATGACGGAATACCTATCGACCTGAACCAGAAGATCAGGGAGGATTTCTACGAGGCCCTGACAGCCTACGGCATGTGCCTCAAGATCGCGCTAGGATCGCGTTCATTCTTCGAGGACGCGTCGATCACCGAAGCACAGATTGCGGAGTACAAGCGCGACCTCAAATTTTTCTCCAACCTGCGCAAGATCGTGAAACAAGATGCACAGGAAACCGTCGACTACAGTGCCTACGAGGACCAGATCAGGAGACTGGTCGATCGTTATGTTGTGGGCGAGGACGTGGAGAACGTGGACGGCGTTCTGATCGTCAACGAGCTTGGAAATCAGCAGCCCGCCGAGACTTGGTCCCCTGAGAAAACCCGCAACGAAACCGACATCATCCGATCCAGAGTGCGTAAGACGATCGAGCAGGAATTGGCCGACGATCCCTACGCGCAGCTGTTTTTTTCCGACCTTCTCAGACGAGCCATTGCGGAGGCTTCCGCGCTGTTCGATCACCCCTACAAGCAATATGTCCTGTTCAAGGATTTGGAGGAAAAGCTCGCGGCCAAGACGGTCGACGATCTGCCCAAAGGCCTCAAAGGTCACCGCCACGCCAGTGCCTATTTCGGGATCATCCGGCTGGAGATGAGCGACGCGGTCGCAAACGGACATGATCAGGAGGAGTTCATCCGGGCGGCGCTAGATATGGAGAAATTCGTCGAAAGCGCCATCGCGGAAAATTCGCTGAATCCAGCAAACATTGAAGCGGCCATCCGCAAGGCCTTATTGCCGCGTCTTTTCGGATTGACCGGCTTGGACAAAGCCAAAGTCATCACCGACAAGGTCGTCGAGGTCACCCGTGTCGGGCTTGCTCGTGGTAATGGCGCGAACGCATGATTGTTCGATACGGCGATCAAGAGGTATCGTGCCTGGTGCGACAAACCGCAACCGTCACTGGTCGCATCCGCATCCACGTTTACCCCAATGGTGACGTTGAAATTGAAGCACCTGAGAATAAGGACGCCGACCAGATCAGAACGGCGGCCCAGCGACGTGCAAGGTGGATATTCCAGCATCGGACCGCCGCAATCGCAGCGCGAAAAATGGCGCTACCGCGTGAATATGTGAGCGGCGAAACGCATTTCTATCTTGGGCGGCGGCACAAGCTCATTGTCCACGAGAGCAACGCGCAGCCTTCCGAAGTTAAGCTCTTGCGCGGCAAGCTAGAGGTAACCCTGCCAGTGGCCGACAGAGCTGCCGTCAGACGGAGACTCGGTCGATGGTATGAAGCGCGTGCTAACGAATATCTGCGCGACAAATTTTCGGAAATCGCAGACCGGTTGAGTTGGATCGAGGCGCGGCCGCCGGTCAAGCTTATGCGCATGAAAACGCAATGGGGTAGCTGTTCGCCGGGCGGAATGATTTACCTGAACCCCGCGCTCATAAGGGCTCCTCGCCATTGCATTGAATACGTCATTCTCCACGAACTCTGCCATCTGGTCGAACACAACCACAGCAAGAGATTCTTTGATTTGCTCACCAAGCAGATGCCGGGCTGGGAGGCCGCGAAACGAGAGCTCGACTCCCTCGCCGAATTGATCCTTGCGGGTAATGAGCGGGCCACGGAGCACACAGATTGCCAAGGCTGAGCGATGCCAAGGCTTAACCGCTTTCCGCTTCAAACGCCCGCTTGCCCTTGCGTTTCCAGAGCACCAGCGCCTGCTCCCGTTCCTCGCCCCGCAGCTTGGCAGCAACCGTAAGGAACGCGCCGTAGAGCGTGGCGCGATCGTCGTCTGCGAGTTCGACCAGTCCGGCCTTCACGACCAGGCCGCCCAGTTCGATCAGTTGCCGCGTGCGTTCGCGGCGTTTGACCTGCCATTCACGCATGTCGGTTCGCGCCTTCACTGCCTCAAGCCGATGCCGCGCCGCCGTCAAGCGGGAGAGTGCCATCCGGCTGACCTTGAGGTCCATCGCCACGCTTGCGCGACTTGCTCTGAAAGAAGGCCGCGCCGCGCTTGCGCCACGCCTCCTTTCTCTGGGCTTCGCTGGTTTCCGCAATGACGAGCAGCGCACCGGCCAGCGTTTCGGCGTCGGTCGCATCGGCCCCGGTGGCGATCACCAGTTCGCCGAGCTGCTGCACGCGGCGTTCCTTCAGTTGCTTCGCCTTGTCGGCGAGCGCCTTCAGTTCCGAATCAAAGTCACGGGGTTTGCGCATCGAAGTTCTCCATTGAGAGGTGATGCGCTGATGATAATATCGATGCTCTCCCAATGCTGTAGAGTCGTCGAGACGGCCTGATACTGGATAGTCCCGAGCAGGATTTTATCATGGGAGGGCGCGCTTATACGTCGTGCCGACGTCGCGCTCATGGCGTAGATGGATTGCCGTCATGGCGATCTTCCACCTCTCCGTCAAAGTCATCAGCCGGTCGAGCGGGCGCAGCGCCGTGGCGGCAGCGGCCTATCGCGGGGCCGAGCGGCTGCACGACGAACGGCTCGACCGCGACCATGACTTCACCAACAAGGACGGCGTCATCCATTCCGAAGTGCTGCTGCCGGAAGGCGCGCCTGAGGAATTTGCCGACCGGGAAAAGCTCTGGAACGCGGTCGAAGCCGCCGAGAAGCGCAAGGACGCGCAGCTTGCCCGCGAGGTCGAATTCGCCATTCCGCGCGAGCTGACCAAGGAACAGGGCATCGAGCTGGCGCGGGAGTTTGCGCAAGACCAGTTCGTCGAAAAGGGCATGATCGCCGACCTCAATGTCCATTGGGACATTGGCGCGGACGGCCAGCCCAAGCCTCACGCCCATGTCATGCTCACGATGAGAGAGATTACTGGGCGCGAAGTCGGCAAAGACGGGTTCGGCGCGAAGGTGCGTGAGTGGAACAAGGCCGAGCTGGTTGAGCAATGGCGCGAGCGCTGGGCCGAGCATGTCAACCAGCGCCTGGCAGAACTCGATATCGACGCGCGGATCGATCACCGCAGCCTGGAGGCGCAGGGCATTGCGCTGGAGCCGCAGGACAAGATCGGCCCTGCCGCATCAAGGATGGGCGGGCGCGGGCTTGAGGCCGAGCGGATCGAAGAGCACCGCGCTGTCGCACAGCGTAATGGCGAGCGGATCATTGCCAATCCCGCCATCGCGCTCGACGCGATCACTCACCAGCAAGCCACCTTCACCAACCGCGATCTTGCGATGTTCGTGCACCGGCACAGCGATGGGAAGGAGCAGTTCGATTTGGCCATGAGCGCTGTGCGCGGATCATCCGACCTGATCGCGCTGGGCAAAGACGGGCGCGGCGAAGACCGGTTCACATCGCGCCAGATGATCGAAACCGAACAGCGGCTCGGTCGTGCGTCAGAATTGCTGGCGGAACGTGAGCGGCATGGCGTCGATCAGCATGGCCGGGAAGGAGCGCTGGCGCGCGCCGAGACACGCGGCCTGATCCTGTCCGGTGAGCAGCGCGCAGCGTTCGAGCATGTGACCTATGGGCGGGGTTTGAGCGTTGTCGTCGGCTATGCCGGGACCGGCAAGAGCGCGATGCTGGGCGTTGCGCGCGAGGCATGGGAGAGCGCGGGCTACACCGTTCGCGGTGCGGCGCTGTCCGGGATTGCCGCAGAGGGGCTGGAGCACGGTTCGGGCATTGCATCGCGCACCATCGCCAGCCTTGAGCACCAGTGGAGCCAGGGCCGCGATTTGCTCACCTCGCGCGATGTTCTTGTCATCGATGAGGCTGGCATGGTCGGCACGCGCCAGATGGAGCGCGTTCTCTCCCATGCCGCCGATGTAGGCGCGAAAGTTGTCCTGGTCGGCGACCCGCAACAGCTCCAGGCTATCGAAGCCGGAGCCGCCTTCCGTGCGATCCATGAACGGCACGGCAGCGTAGAAATCAGCGAAGTGCGTCGTCAGCATGAAGGCTGGCAGCAGGACGCAACGCGGCACCTTGCCACCGGGCGAACTGGTCTTGCCATTCAGGCCTATGACGAACGCGGCATGGTGCATGTTGCCGAGACGCGGGAGGCAGCATGTGGTGAGCTGATCGAGCGTTGGAATCGCGACCGGCAGGCCAGCCCCGACGATAGGCGCATCATCCTCACCCACACCAATGACGAGGTGCGGGAGCTCAATAGCGCGGCACGAGAAAAGCTGCGCACCAGTGGCGAGTTGGGCAACGACGTGACCATTCGCGCCGAACGGGGCGAGCGGCAGTTCGCCAGCGGCGACCGCATCATGTTCCTGCGCAATGAGCGGGGTCTGGGCGTCAAGAATGGCACACTCGGCACCGTCGAACAGGTGACGCCGCAACGCATGGCCGTGCGCACTGACGATGGCCGCAACGTGGCTTTCGATACCAAGGATTATGCGCACATCGATCACGGCTACGCCGCGACGATCCACAAGGCGCAGGGCATGACCGTGGACCGGGCGCATGTGCTGGCGACGCCGGGCATGGACAGCCACGGTGCCTATGTGGCGATGTCTCGCCACCGTGACGGCCTTGCCCTGCACTATGGGCGCGACGACTTCGCCGATCAGTCGAAACTGGTCCGCACCCTCAGCCGCGAGCGTGGCAAGGATATGGCGAGCGACTATAAGCCCGAGCAGCAGTTCGCCGAACGGCGCGGCATCACCTTCCGCGAACGGATCGTGGAGATCGCCCGGCAATTGCCGGAACGGGCGAAGTCGATCTTCGCCGGATTTCGCCCGCAGGTCCAGAAACTCGAAGCCCTGCCAACCGATCAGGTTGGCCGGACCGATCAGCGCCGGGCGGTCGAGCGCTATGCGCGTGCCGCCGCTGACATCGGACAGATGCGCGAGCAGGGATTGCCGACCCTGCCACATCAGCGCGACGCGCTGGAGACGGCCGGAAAGGCGCTCGACGCGATCCGGCCCTATGGCGCAGCGGACCTCGCCAGGGCTTTGCAGCGCCAGCCCTCGCTGGCGCGCGAGGCCGCCGATGGCCGCAGCCAGGGCGCAATGCGCGCCATGCAGCTTGAAGCCGAAATCCGCGTCGATCCCGCGCAGCGCGCCGACCGCTTTGTAAGCGACTGGCAGCGGCTCTGGCAGGCACGACAGGCCATGCAGCGCGATGGTGACACCAATGGCGCGCAAAGGCTCACGGGCCGCATGACGGAGATGGCGAAGGGGTTGGAGCGCGACCCGCAGGTTGAATCCCTGCTGCGCAGCCGCACCCGCGAGCTTGGCATCAAAACAGAACTCGGTCGCGATCTGGCCCGCGACCTTGCCGCCTCCATCACGATGGAGCGGAGCCGGTCAATCGGCATGGGCCTATAGGAGAAGCGTAATGGATACAGATACGGATGACGTGGAACTGACGCTGGACCTTGAGCCGGAACCCGACCCTGACCCGCCCACTCCGGAGGACGCAGGCGATCCCGCCGCCGAGGCGTTTGCCCGCCTTGAAGGCGAGCTGGCCCTGATGCGCCGGGCGGTGCAGCACCTGGCCGCCGAGCGTGCAGACATTGTCATTCCCGACTACGGCGCGACCCTGACCGACATGGCCAAGCGGATGGGCGCGATCAGCGAGAGCCTGAAGGGCATGGCTGGTCATCCCGCGATGCAGATGACCCCTGACAGCATCGGCAATCGGATCGCCGCCGTAGCCGAAGCCGCGAGGCGCAGTGATCAGGACAGGATCACTCAGGCCCGGAGCGACTTGAACCACGCTGCCCTGGAAATGCGCAGCGTCGCAGCCCATGCGCGCACCGCCTCCGAGCAGCGGCAGCAGCTCTACCAAGTGGCGGGCGGGGCCGTGCTGGCGGGTATCCTGCTATGGTCTTTCCTCCCAGGCACCGTTGCCCGTGCCATGCCAGACGGCTGGCACTGGCCCGAGCGCATGGCAGCCCGGATCGTGGGCGCACCTTCACGCTGGGATGCAGGCGCGCGGCTGATGCAGAGCGACAGCCCTGAGGCATGGAATGCACTGGTGCAGGCCGCTGACATCCAGCGCGACAACCGCGATGCCATTGACGCTTGCCGCAGGACCGCTGCAACCTCGCAGCAGCCAGCGCGATGCACCGTCAAGATTCGTCCCGTGTCGCAGCCAAAAAGCAGATGATGGTATCAGCGAGGTTGGGTTGGCGTCCCAGAAAGGGCCGACGAGGATCACCACGACCCACACGAAATGTGGGAATCAATGTGGGATCAGATTTTCAGAAACTCCACTTTATCGTGTAAAAACAACACGATAAAGTGGTTGACTGGTGCCAGAAGAGGGACCGTGACGTGCGGACAAGGCATTATATCACAATGCTTTGTTGCCATGATTCGCCGATTCGATACCGTCAAAAATACCGTTTCGCGCTTTGGCTTGGTCCTCGATGAGGACTCAAATCGCTAAGGACGGTATATCGATGTCCAATGCACTACACCGAATGTGTTCGCAACCAGGCGCCAATCGGCGCCCGTAGCCCACTGTGGCCAAATTATGCAGCCACCCCCGAGGCGGCCACGACAGAAGCAATCAATTCCGCCAACTGCTGTTGAACCGCTTCTTTACCGCTAATCAAGTCTACGCTTGCAATCCGTAGCCGTTCATCGCCCACCATCATGGCATAACTGGCGTGAAGAGCGTTGGCTCCAAGACCGGCGTGATGTGGGTATAGCAACATCACCTCTCGACACTTATAAAGCCGGGCATACGCCATCATCTGATAGACGTCTGACTGCGACACCCCGCGTTTCTTGTCTTCGGGGTTTCGGCCAACCAGCTTCCACTTGGTGTCGATCACCATTTGAACCCGCCCATTCTGTTTGATCAGAATGTCCGGCGTCGTCTGGAAGCGCGGCCTGCCGCCTTTGCACTCCTCCATCAGGCAATAGCGCAGTCCACCCTGCGAAAGTACGGTCAGATCGGTCCCAAACAAAGCCTTGCGCGCAAGAGCTGCGATATAGGCTTCGAACAGATCGTTCATAGCGAACAGCAGTGTAATCCCCTGGCCTGCTCTGGCATCGTGGTTGGTGCGCTGCCATTCACGTTTTAGGAATAGCTTCGCCAGTTCGTAAAGGCTTTCCCAGCGACGGTTTGTCCGATCAATGCGCACCTGCGTCCAGGGTAGTGCGCCGATAGCCACGTCGCTCACATCGGCAAGGATGAAACGGAGCTCGTCCAACCGCCGCTGTGTTTCCAGCGCGCGCGCGTGACTGCGCAGCAGCACGACACAGGCCTTCATGATCCGTAGCAACGGGGTGTCTGGATTCAGAGTGTCGAAGCGGCAGGCAAGCCGGTCGGGCCGCACCGCGTGATGGGTGAACTGACGGATGACATCGAGCCGCCCCCTCAGCGCTGCTAGGTCGTCCTCCTGATGGATGTAGGCGCGGGGTAAGCCGCGCCTGGTCTCAGTCAGCAAGCGATCAGCAAACAGGCGGATCAGAATGTCGAGCAGGGTTTCCTTCTGCCGCGCCATGGCCAGCGCCTGTCCGTCCCCGAGTTTCAGCCCAAGCGCGACATCGAGCATGGTAACAAGCCGGACGCGGATTGTTTCGTCGCTCTCATCTGACGCGGCATCGATTTTGGGTAGAATTTCGAGACTGCAACCCGGGGCGGCAATAACTCCAACAACTTGCTGGGCCCTTAGCTCGCTGTAGCGATCTACAAGGATGTTGGTTCCGGATTGATTAGCCAGCATATGCGATCGCGCAGCCCGAAGAAGGGCATTTGCCTGACTCCGGGTGAAGGCGTTCTTCGGCGCTACGCCGGTGTCATTGTGTACGCCAGTGGGCCCCCATTCGTGGGCGGTCAGATGGGTCACGGGTGTAACCGGGCTATGGCGCGATCGGTAGATTCGGTCGGGCTGGGCGGGAAACACTCCAACCATTCCCGCCACGAGCAGGCGGCAACCCGCTCGAGAGACACACGGGGGAGCAGATGGGTGGCCAACTCGGCGGTCATGCGCCAGGCTCCTCCGCCACCTTGACCACTTTGCCGATCAGTCGATCGAATGCATCGGCTTTGAACTGTGTGAGCACCGACCAGCTCGAAACCCGGTCGCCTTCGATACCCGGTGGCGGATCAAGCATGTCTTCCCGGATGAACCCGTCGCCCAGCACCGCATGAATGCGGCTCCAGTCCTCGAAGAAGTATTCCTGCAACAAGGGAATGACCTTGTCGCGCATGGCGGCGTGAACTTGCTCGGCTGTCTCGCAGTTAATGAAAAATGCGTGTCCGATGCGGTGCTCGCGATCGATGAGATACTCAATCCGCTGGTTGATGGTGGTCAGGACCTGGACAAGGTCGACTCCTGTCCGTTTGCTGGCGTCCGAAAGTAGGTCGGGCTCCGGGGCCATTTCCCGAAAATTGAACCGCCGACGAAGTGCTGTGTCGAGCAAAGCGATGGAGCGGTCCGCCGTGTTCATCGTTCCGATGATGTGGAGGTTTGCGGGGACACCAAAGTCTCGTTTTTTTGAATATGGAAGCGTTAGCTTTAGTTCATTCGGCATTCCGAGCCGCTTGTCTGGCTCGATAAGGGTAATGAGCTCCCCGAAAACCTTTGAAATATTTGCACGATTGATCTCATCAATGATCAGTACAAACTGGTCTGGAACCCCGTCCGTCTCGGTCTCTTCTCCGTCATCGTTCTCGACGTCCCCAGCAATTAGCCGGCCAAGAGCAGCCAAGTTTACGCGCTTCGTCGGCAAGGAATAGAGCGTGCGCATCGTGAAGTTGCCGTCGACAATTGTGTCGAGCGGCAAAGGCTCATCCAATGTGAGGAGCCATCGTACATCACGGCGATGCGCATAATAACCATCAGCCGAAGGTTCAAACCGATACTCGCCAGTCACCTCGGCAATCGCGCGAAAGGCGGTATTGCCGTACGGAACTATGACAATGTCACCAATCTGCATTTCACAGCGAAACGGCCAAGTCTGCGTCCAATTGCTTGGCGTTGTGTCGTCCGGGTTTTGAGCGAGCCATTCGGCCTTGATCGCGTCAAATGTGGAAAATCGCTCATCGCTCCAATCGATTGAACCGCCCCAGCCGAGGGTTACGTAATTGTTTGCCAGGGCGGATTCATAAACGTCATCCTCAGTGCCAATGGCACCTTGTCCCATCTTCCAGAAGCGGCGACCGGAAAAATCGTAAGCTGATGCATCGGCGGAAGGTGCTGTGCGGTGGCGCGCTTGGTCGGCCAAAGCACAGATTTCTCGAAAAATGCCAGCTCGTGCTTCAAGCCGAAAACCCGCTGAACCACCTTCATTCTCAGCGGTCTCTGGCCTCAGACCTTCGACAAACGTCTCATAGTCGTAGTTCTGGTGGAAGGTGACGAAGGCAATCCGCTTCTCGGCTTCTAGCTCGCGGTAACGCTTCATGAGCGCCTTCCGACCGCCCTCGGTGGCAGGAAAATCGGCATCCGGATCACAGAGCTTCACGGCTTCGAGTGCGGTGCGATAAGTCTTACCCGTGCCCGGTGGCCCGTAGAGGATCAGGTTCTGGGGGCTCGGCTTTACTTCGGCCACTGAGATGGCTCCTTCCGATAAATCGAATGTCAGTTTCCGCGTGGTGCTTTGCCTTGGCCCCTCAGCAACTGGCGCAGGAACTTTGGCTAGCTCTAGAAACTTCCGGCCCTCAAGTGCCTGACATATGTTTGGCCAGGCCATGTGCAGGCCCATTTCGTTGTTTAGCGGCCCCACAATGACGGTTACGCTGGAATCGCCACGCCTTCGGGCTGGTTCGATGTAATGTGCCAATACATAATGTCGGATGCGATCGGCTTGCGATTCGACGTCATCGGAAGCTGCCTCATCGGGCCAGAAGCCAGGACGGGGTGGCTGCGGCGGGAGCCAACTGCGGATCACTTCTTCCGCGTCTTCGATGACACTTACAAACTCATCGGCTGCCATTTCATCGAGCTGATATGTGCCCGTCAGGTTCAACCGGTCGTGCTGATGGCTGAATTCCAGAAACCCGCTGTTTCTGCGCAATTGCACGCTGCCAAGAGTACCCGGCGCCTTGTCTTCGCCGGGAGACCGTCGGCCAAACCGTATCTGCGGGATGTTGGTATGGTACCAATCTAGCCCGGCATCATGGACCGCACGCGCCATGTTGCAAAATGCCGTCCGCTGTTCGTCGGACCAGTTTTTGCGCGCCTCCCTGAAGCGGGAATCTCCATCAAATCGCGCGAGAAGCTCCTCGTCGGGACCCTCATCGCTATCGACGGGATCTTCACTTGCCCCGTAGTTTGGATCACGGCCGTCCAGGAAGTAACCGTACTGCGTTATGGCTGCGTGCAGATTGCCCAACTGGCCTTGAGGATCCTTGGCTTGCGGCACTACCGATCGAACCGCGTCCAGATCGGCTGCAGGATTTTTCTTCAGGTCAGCGAGACGGGCTAGGAGAGCATCCCAGCGACCAGCTTCAAAGACCTCCTCCAGCGTTGTCTCTGCTAAACCCAGCCCCTGCAAGCCACGTTCAACCCGTTGGCACCGACGGCAGCGACTGGTTTTGGCTTTGTCCGCCAGGGGCTCGCCCTTCCACAACCGCTTGCCCAGCCAGTCACGGAATTCATCCTTGCGCATTCAATGCCCCCTTGATCATGCCCTCAGCTACCAGCGCCATCGGTCAGGCCGTAGAATATTGCGATTTGCCGCTTCACCTCCTCGCGTAGAGCATTGGAATCCTTCACCCTCAATTGCTTGTCACCCGCAAGGTTGAAGCCAATGTCCGTGTCGGGAGAACCTATCGCTTCGTTGTGAACCAGCAGAAAGTTCTCGTCCGGCAAACCGCGCCCCCGATTAAGGCCCATTAAGTAACCGATTTCGTGGTGAACATTCTTGTTACCGCCGGAAAGATCGGCAATCATCAGGCCGGAGTTCTCGATCAAATCAAGAATCTCTTGATTGATCTTATAGGAATATCCAGTGTCGAATCTATCGACACGGATTTCGCGCAATTTGATGTCGAGCTGATGCTCCTTGTTCAGATCATCGATGGCCGCCTTGATGGCATCAAAATTCTGCTTCGTCTTTTCCGCAAACCACATCGAGATGAAAATCTGACGCTTACGTGATTCAGCGATCTTTTCAAAAATCTTGATCAGGTCGGCAGCATTGATGGAGCTGAGTTCATATTGGTGCGTGCGCAAGACCCAGTTTGTGAATTGGCTGATCTGGCCAGCGCTTGCGCCCGGTTTCAATTGCCAAAACAAAAAGGCGGCGAACAGGCCTTGCGTGCGCGAATGCTGGAGCCGTTTGTCGGCATAGATATCGTTGACCGCGCGGATCGCGTTGAACAATGCATCGGTATCGGGGAGTTGGCCGATCTTGAGCCGGCTAAACTGGCCCTGCACATCTTGCAGGGACTGTATCAGCGTTGAGCGATAGCATTCCTGCACCCCGGTTATCTTCCCAAACACGGTCCGAAGGTGCGGCAGATAATCGAAGTTCAGCCGTGCGCCCAATTGGCGGCATTGGAGGTATTCAGCACCGAACTGTCCGTTCAACACTTCGTCGGGAAAACCATCGCTATCGTCGATGATGCCGCGAAGTGATTCCTCACTCGTCAGCTTGCGCGCTTTGGAATTGATGTTGTGGAACAGCGCCTTTTCATTGCGGGCTGCATCGGCCTGGCTGAACAAGATGATGCAGAACGGGGCGACGAAGCGGTCGTATTTTTCGTCATTCAATGCCTCCAGCGCGCTCAGCCGGTGATTGCCGTCGATGCGTTTGAACAGCCTTTCACCGTCGGGTACCGATATGTCATAGCGAGAAGTGCGTGGGATGATTCGTAGATCGTTGGTGTTGGACGTGAATTTTTGCCCCCGCATAACAAGCTGCAAAGGGTCGTCTGCCGGCGCTCCGGCCTCCCCATAGGCCACATTAAGGGTGGCTGAGAGAATGATCTCAGGGAAGAACAGGTATTCGCCCGCTTCGAAGTACCGTTTGATCTCCTCTACGTGCTCAGGCGTCAGCTCGCGCTGATAGGCAGGATCAGCTGCCGAGACGCGAGCGATATCGCGCAGCGTGGCGTAGCCCCGAATGCACGGGAAACCGCCAAGAGAGAGGCCATACTTGCCTTCGAAGGTTATTCTCATGCCGTCCCTCCCAGCAGGATTGCCTCGATCTTGCGCTTGGCGAATTCAAGTTCGTCATTCGCCCTTTGGCGCAGAGCCAGAGCGTCAGAAACTCGCTGTTTGCAACCCGCAACGATCTGTTGCTGCAAATCCAAATTGGGAATCGGAATGATGAGCCTTTTCAATTCTGTGGAGGTAATCGCCGGGTAGTTTCCACCACTGGACCGCTGCTCCATCTGCCTCAAACCTATTTTTGACCGCAGGACATAGAACAAATATTCCCGATCTATCAGACTGGATACAACACGTCGGATCACCGCAAATCCCGTAGATGCTATAATCGGATATTCTAGGCTTTCGTCCGCCAGAGTTATTGCGCCCCGACTAGGGCGGGTGGTGGAAACAAGGATATCGTGTTGCCGCACGATCATTCTGGCGCGGCTTGGTGCTTCCGAAATGGGTGTTTCGGCCACTGTGCCGATAGCGCCCGTGCCAATGTCGATCTCAGAAATTTCGAGGTAGGGGAATGTGTCGGTGAACAAACTGACCTGATCCCAATTCTCGTTCGAGAGCGTGCAAACCTCACCCAGCCGCTTATGGGCTTTATCTCCGAGCGCATCAGTCAGGTTGACAAATCTCTTACTGAAGAAGGTCGGATCAAACCTCGAGCCGCCGAGTTCGTGGGCGCTCACGTGGAAGGTCCGGTTGGCCAGCGTGTTTTCTGTTTCCGGCGGCAAGACAATGCCGAGTTCGGACAGGAGAAAATCATCAATCGACGCCAGCAGCGCAGCGGCTTCGGCCTTAGCCGAAATCGATGCTGCCATCGCGGCATCATAGGTTGCTACGAGCTTGTCCTGCATCGTCCGTTCAGGTGCGGGCACAACCAGATGATGGATGAGTGATTTGTCGAGATAGTCGACCCCATTGTTGGCGGTCAGTGCCAAGCGCATCTGCCGCTTCAGCATTTCGGTGCTGAGAACAATTGCCAGAAACCGAGGGTTTACCTCCGGCTTTACCTGCATCCGGTAGATCGAGCCGTTGACGATGGCCTGACCGACATCTTCACGGACATGCGCAACGCATTTGCGGGACGCGATTGTTGCGCCCTTGACGGCCAGAAGCACGTCATCCTTCTGAACCCGCGCCTTTTTGATGTAATATTGCTCTTCAACGAACGGGCAATCGTCAAGATCAACGTCCAGATCACCATTCATTTCTGCCGACCGAATAAACCGGATGGGCAAATCATCGGCATAACTGTCGCCCGGTGGCAGTACGCCATAGTAGCCATGCGAAACCAAATCCCGCAAATGGCGTGCGCCGTCCGCCGCCCATAGCTGTTCGTAGAAGCCCACCACACTCGGCGAATATAGGCGCGGCATCAGTTTGCCTGTAAGCTGGCCCCAACCCACGACGAAGAAACGCTCTCCGTCAAGATCGGGGCTTAGGCAAAAGGGCGCGACGCTCCCGCCTCGATATGGGCGATGAACCGGCTCAGCTCCGCCGCCACGGCCTCCAATTCATTGCTGGCGGTGGGGCGTCCGGTGGCGTCGTAGCCAATGTCCTCGGCAATCGCCATGTAGATTTCATAGTCGGAAACCTTGGCCTTCACCTCGGCCAGATATTTGTCGTTCAGCGCCTCGCGCAGGTTTTCAATGCGTTCGTTGTAATCATCATTGGTGTCGGCCTTCCACTGCGCGAACGCATCGGTCTCCATATGCTCGGTCTTTGCGGCCTCAGCCTCGGCCTTCAAAGCCTTGCGGATCGCTGGGGTTAAAGTGCCCTGTTCGGACAGTGCCTCGGCCTTGGCGATCATCTCCGCATCGATGCGCTGGCACTCTGCATCCCCGCGTTTTAGAACCAGCTTCTTCTCGGCAATCAGCTTTTCGAGCGCGTTCCCGCCGTCCTTCGCATCATGCAGCTTGTCCTGTGCCTGTTCCTTGATCCGCTGGATCGCAGCAGTCGTCTTGGCGTCGTACTTCTTGAGGAAGAGCACCGAGCTTTTTACCCCCGCCCCATTGGCAGCGAAGGCGAACTGCGGCAGCGAGACCACGCTTACGATCCGCCAATGCTCCTCAATCCAGTTGCGGACATATTGCATCGACGAATTGGTCAGGATGCTGTCCGGGATGACCATCGCCATATAGCCGCCGGGCTTCAAGAAACGGTGGCATTGCTCGATAAACAGCACTTCGGTGGTCTGCTGATCTCGGTTCTTTTCGGTGAAGGTCAAGCGGATGACCTCACCGTTGCCCGCGTCTTTCTGCACGACACGGACATTGTTCATCTTGGCGTCGACCCAGTCGATGTCCTTTCGGCCAAGATCGTAATTCTGCAGGTAGCTCTTCTCCGCCAGCTTGACCTTCGAGCCGAAGGGCGGGTTGGTGATGATGAAATCAAAGGTTTCAGGGATGAAGCCCTGGTTGCCAGTCGCCAAGCGCATGGCATCGATCGATTCCAGCCCGTCATGCGAAATGACATTGGTGTGGCCATCATCGTGGATGATCATGTTCATTTTAGCGGTGCGGGCGATCCCTTCGGAAATCTCGATCCCGTATAGATTGTTCTCGGCAAAATCGTGCCAGTGCTTCCAGTGCTGACGGTCCCCCTTGGTGAAGTAGCCATCCTCAGCCATCGCGTCCGCCTGTCGACGCACCTTGTCGAGAGCATGCAGCAGGAAACCGCCACTGCCGCATGACGTGTCGATCACCGCGCTTTCATTTGTGATTGGCAGCGCATCGACGATGAATTTGACGATATTGCGCGGCGTAAAGTACTGGCCAAACTCCCCGCGGAAAAAGCCGGTCATGAACGTTTCGAACGCGCGGCCCTTGCTGTCTAGGTCGGTTTCGCTGAGGTTCGTGTCGGCGAGATAACCAACCACTGTTTGCAGCTCGGCATTAGACAGGCGGATGTCGTCTTGGAACACCTCCTTGTCCTTGGCGCGACCCTGTTCGTAAATTGCCTGAATACGCCTTTTCAGATCATCGCCCTTGTCGCGGTCACTCTTGAAGACCTGAAAGTCGTAAGGCTCACCCGGCTTACGCGGCGCGCGCTCATCCCAGATCTTGCAGAAGATCAGCTTGTCGAGCTCATCAAACGCTTCCGCCGGGTTGCGCTTGCCGCCCGCCCATAGGGCATCGTGCGCCAGTTTGAATTTTCGGGTCAGCTCGGTTTCCTGGACGACTTTCAGCTCGAAGCCGTTGACCCCGCCCTTTGTGAAGCGAGCGGCCGCGACATCCGCCTTGCCGAAGCGGGGGATGTCCGGCTCTCGGTTCTCGGCCCGCTCCATGCCGCCAAACCCGGCAACCTTGAAATAGTCATTGCGGATGCCCGACGTCATCCACATGAATTCTGCCTTCAAGGAATTGGCATAGCCGAAGCCCTGTTCGACAGCCTGATCCAGTTCGCCCTTGCTGGCTTCTTCCCGCTTGCACTCTACGACGATGTAAGGGGTCTTTCGCGCCCTGTCCTTGAAGACAACAATGTCGGCGGTTAGGCTCGGAACGCGATGTGGGACCGGAAATTCAATATCAAGCTGGTCAGCTGGGTATCCATAGTCCAAGATCAAAGCGACATAAGCACCGGCACGGACGATCTCCTCAGGATCGCTCAGGCGGTACTTCTTATTTTGGGCGCGGTAGGAAACGCTCTTCTGGTCGGCATCAATTGCAATCAGCTTTGCGTCTAGACCCCTCTGAACGATTTCAGGCACTTCCATTCCAATTTCCCCACGCGCGATTTTGACATCCCTCTTAGCGATCTGGTTGGTCTGAGGCCATGGCGAACTTCCAACAGGGGTGCGGTCACCCACACATGAAAAGATAGCGATCCCGGTCACGTCCGTCAACGTGGTGTAATTTCGGCGGTGGCCCTGGGTCATCGTCAGG
>CAZBMR010000042.1:0-29099 GCA_964492695.1 uncultured Lentimicrobiaceae bacterium | reverse complement strand
AACCTATCCAGTTTCCTGGGACCTACTGCCCCGAAAGCTTTCGGGGGAGTCTTTGCTCAACTTTCCGAACGTGGACGGAGGAACCATAACCCAATACAAGTAGAACTACAATTATCCAGTAATTACTTACTTTGAAGGCATTAGCATTTTTTAACAAGAAAAACTACAAATGCTTTTGCAAAGCGCATGCAAAGTTACAACTTTGTGTCGAAATTTTGCAATAAAAAATAAACCATGTAGCTATGCCAACAACCATAAAAAATATCATCTTCGACTTTGGAGGTGTCATCCTCGATATCGATCCCATGCAAACGTTAAACGAACTTAAAAACCTGGGTGTTGAGAACCTTGAACTCTTTCGTTCAAAGGAATTTCAGCACGACATCATGCAAAAGTTCGAAAGGGGTATCCTAACGCCGGAGGTTTTTCGTGATAAAGTGCGCGATTTTGTGGGCATTCCCATTTCGGATCAGGATATTGATGACGCCTGGAATGCATTGCTATTGGATATTCCAAAAGAGCGAATCAAGGTGCTTGAAGAAGTAAAAAAGCACTACCCGATATTCTTGTTGAGCAACTCCAACGAGATCCATTACGATGTGTATGTGCGCGACCTTCAGCTGCGGTTTGGATACAGAGAGTTTGATCAGCTGTTTACAAAGGCTTATTTCAGTTTCGATTTACATTTAAGCAAACCAGATCCGGAGATTTTTGAATTTGTTTTGTATCAGCACAGGCTCAAGCCCGCTGAAACTTTGTTTATCGACGATACGGCTGAGCACATCGAAACAGCTCGTGAGCTTGGGCTTAAAGTTTATCAACTGGAAAAACCTGAACGCGTGCGCGACCTGTTTATAAACGGCATTCTCCGGGAAGATCTGAAGGTTCATTAATTTGTTCATTGTCAGTCAAAACAGGCGCAACTCCATCAAACGCTATAGCAATTTCGTTTAAAATCTGATCCATTTCATCATAGAAATTGGCTTGCATAATGCGTATCCTGAATGGTTTAAAATGTGGGAAACCTTTGAAATAGTCGCCCCAATGTTTGCGCATTTCCATCAGCGCCTGCCGTTCTCCTTTCCATTCGATCGATTTCTCAAGGTGCAGGCGCGAAATTCTGATGCGCTCATGTATGTCGGGAACCTCCGGAAGTGTTCCTTGCGAAAGGTATTGCTTGATTTCTCTGAAAATCCAAGGATTTCCATAACTGCCGCGCGCAACCATCAGCCCGTCAACGCCATAATTGTCACGGAAATACTTGGCTGATGGCCCGTCAACCACATCCCCATTTCCAAAAACGGGTATGTGCATCCGCGGGTTTTGCTTCACTTTTCCAATCAAAGTCCAGTCGGCTGGCACACTTGATCGTGTGGTGCGAAGTCTTCCGTGGATGGTGATTGCCTGAATGCCAACATCCTGCAGGCGCTCGGCAATTTCGACAATATCCTTGCGGTCTTCGTCATATCCCAGGCGGGTCTTCACCGTTACTGGAAGTTTCACGGCCTTAACTACCGCTTCAGTCATGGCAACCATCTTTGGAATGTCGTTCATGATGCCTGAGCCTGCCCCTTTGGAAGCAACTTTTTTCACCGGACAACCATAATTGATGTCGATAATGTCGGGCTGTGCTTTTTCGGCATATTCCGCAGCTTTGATCATCGAGTCGATGTCGTGTCCAAAAATCTGAATGCCAATAGGGCGCTCAAAATCACTGAAATCCAATTTTTTAACACTTTTGGCCGCATCTCTGATCAATCCTTCTGACGAGATAAACTCTGTGTACATGATGTCAGCCCCAAAGAGCTTGCACACATACCGAAAGGGCGGGTCGCTCACATCTTCCATTGGTGCGAGCAGGATGGGAAATTCCCCTATTTCAAGTTTTCCAATTCTAATCAAGTTAAAACAGTTTGGTTATCAAGATGTTGAATCTCGCCACGCGATTTCTCCTAAAGCGGCGGCAAAAATACTACTTTTGCACGAATTTTCACCCAGACCTATTTTTGCCATGAAGTTGAGACCACTTTTTCACGAAACCACCCCATTTTTTCAGTTTTTTATGTTTCTGGGCTTGTTGGTTTTTGGTGTGTTGATTGGAATGCTGAGTGGCATACTTATCCTCTATACGGGCGGTTTATTGAGTCCTGGCGAACCATTGAATTTTCTGCAGGCTGGCGGCAACCTTGCAGCTGCGCGCATTGTTCAGATTTGCTCTCAGCTTGGCTTGTTTATTTTTCCCCCTCTTGCACTGGCATGGCTGGTGGATACGGATATCAGGCGATTTCTCGGTGTCAGGAATCTCCCGCAAAATTTAGTAATCTTATCTGCCCTTGTCCTCATGTTTCTGAGCTTGCCTTTCGTTCACTGGCTTTCGGATATCAATCATGCCATCAAATTGCCTGATACATTATCAGGTCTTGAAAATTGGATAAAAGCAAAAGAAACACAAGCTGAGGAATTGACCAACTTCTTTTTAAGTGTCGAAACTGTGGGAGGTCTTCTTGTCAATCTCTTGATGGTCGCCTTGATTCCTGCTGTTGGCGAGGAATTGGTGTTTAGGTCAGTCTTGCAGAAATACCTGATAAAATTTACCGGAAACCATGCAGGAATTATCTTAACTGCATTGATATTTAGCATCATACATCTGCAATTTTACGGGCTATTGCCGAGGTTTGTTCTGGGCCTGTTTTTAGGTTATGCATTTTTCTATACAGGAAGCATTGGTTTGCCGATGCTGATGCATTTTGTGAATAATGGTGTTGCAGTCATTGCTTTTTATTTGCATCACAATGGTATCATTTCAAGCGAGATGGAAAAGCTTGGTGAGGGAGCTCCATTTATTGTTGTGATTGCAAGTGCTGCACTCTCAATGCTGGTCATGGTTTTCATTTCGCGCAGGGCAGCATAAAAAAAGGCCCGGCAATTTATTTGCCAGGCCTTGTTTTATTCAACGAAGCGCTGTGTTATTTCGTAGCGCCTTTGAGGGTCGAGTAATTGATACGGAAAGCGCTGGCCTTTCTGAGTTCTTGTTTCACATCCGTAACCACGCCCATTTTGGTGTCTTTGTGCACCTTGAGTGAGGTTGTCAGAAAGTTGCGGTCTGCTTCGTTTCGGGCTTCACGCTCAGTGGCAATGAATTCGGGCACGTCGCTTACGCGGGCATACTGGTCGTTGAGCTGAATACGCGACTCAGTACCATACATGGCAGTATTGGTAGGAGGTCCAATGTAGATGTAACTAACAAGCGACTTCTTTTCAAGCTTTTGAATTTCGGTTGCAATAGGAAGTTTCATCTTCACTTTCAGCGAAGTTTCCCGCATTTGTGTTGTAACCATAAAGAAAAACAACAACATAAAGATAATGTCGGGAAGAGACGATGTGCTGATGGCTGGGGTGCCTTTTGTCTTGCTGGATTTAAATTTCGACATGCTAATTTCCTCCTTCAATATTTTCAGGTTCAGCCTCAGAGATACGTACAGGCACTGCTTCGTTGATGGCTTCCATTTTCTCCTTCGATAAAGCAGAGTATTTCGTTCCAAATTTATCTTTGGAAAGCTCATCCTTTATTTCAGAGAAAGCACGTGCCAGCTCATTCTGCACTTGTATGTATATGTCGTAGGAAGTTCCCCTGTCATTTTTGAGCGAGATCACACCTTTGGAAGAATAGTATTTTCCAATCAAAGGAATATCAAGCTCTTCCACTTCGGGGTGGGCAGGATCGTCGGGATAACGTGGGGTCATGAAGTCTTTGGCAACATCTTTCAGGGTTCTGATATCCCCGGGGATACCATTTACCAACAACCTGTTGTTTTTGTTGATCAAAACATTCATGATGTTTCTTTCTTTGATCTTCACGTTGTCTGGTGTGTCCACAGGTGGTGGCAGACGACGGGTAATACCCGAATCCACATCCATGGTCGTGGTCACAAGAAAGAAAATCAAGAGCAGAAAGGCGATGTCGGCCATTGACCCTGCATTGATTTCGGGAGCTGCTCTTCTCATGGCTTACTATTTAAAGAATTTGTAAACACTTGAGAATAATACAGTTACCAAAACCAAGATACTTACAACAGTTGTAAATACAATCCCAAAACTTATGGATACTGATTGAGATGCAGTGATTTTAAGTTGCTCAAGCTCTAATGCAGAGTATGAATTGCCTGCAAACAGATAAGAAATCACTGCGATAACTGCAACAATACCTATGGTGAAGAGTAAGTTTTTGAGATTTTTTGGATGCTGGATGAAATTGAACACAGGTGAAACAAATGAAAAAACAGCTGTGAGGATGATCAGAACATACGAGAACTGAATCATCATTTCAAATGAATCACTCATGAAAAAATACACACCAAGCAATGCTCCTATGGCCATGACAGCATAGAAACCCCATTTGATATATTTTTCAAAACCTTCTTGCATGGGTACTATTTTTTAGTGAATTTGTACATGATGTCCATAAAACTGATGGAAGTGTCTTCCATGCTGTTGATCAAAGCATCAACTTTGGAGATAATGTAGTTGTACAAGATTTGCAGAATGATGGCAACGATCAGACCGAATACCGTTGTTAACAGAGCAATTTTAATACCGTTTGCAACGATCTGGGGAGAAATGTCGCCGGCAGCAGCGATATCGTCAAAAGCCTGAATCATACCGATTACTGTACCCAAGAACCCGAGCATGGGTGCGAGTGCAATAAACAGTGAAATCCAGCTGATGCCTGATTCCATACGACCTGTGATTACAGAGCCATATGAAACAACTGCTTTTTCAACTTCTTCGATGCCAGAATCATAACGCATCAAGCCTTGATAGAAAATGCTCGCAACGGGGCCCCTGGTTTCACGGCAAAGTTTTTTAGCTTCTTCAACACCACCTTTGTTCAGTGCACTTTCGATGCCTGAAAGCAGTTTTGTAGTATTGGTTGCACTCAATGTGAGATAAATAATACGCTCCATCGAAATGGCAAGACCAAAAATGAGGGTCAACAAAATTGGAGCCATCCACACCGGACCACCTTCGATGAACCTTTCTTTCATGCTTTCATGGAAAGTCAGCGGTTTTTCGGTTTCAGTCTGAGTGGCTTGAGTTTCCTGTGCAAAAACCGTGTAACCTGCACCGAAAGTCATCATACCAACAAAAAAGAGAAGTGCAATTAATTTTTTCATAGTTAAAAGTGTTGATTACTACATTAATTCCGTTTGTGTGATTATAAATTAATTTGTTAAGGATTACGAAGCGACAAATGTAAAAATATTCTCATAACACACTCTTTAAAATTGTTATAAGTTTTGCGGAGAGAGCGGGATTCGAACCCGCGATACCCTTTTGAGGTATACACACTTTCCAGGCGTGCGCCTTCAACCACTCGGCCATCTCTCCAGTTTGCTCCGTTTGAAGCGCATTTTTAACGGCTGCCAAAAGTACATCTTTTTTTTTACCGCATCCACGCTTTTTTGCCGTAACAACTCTTTGTATTCTTTCTAAACTGCTAAAATATTCATTTATTGTTGGTTATGCCTGCTAACTCACTATTTTTTTACGAAAACCCGTGTAGATGTACCTTCGCTCTGGAAAAACTGAATGAAATAAACTCCTGTTTTAAAGTCGGATAAATCTACCCTGGCATGTTGATCGCCTTCAATCATTCTAACCATCTTACCCGTCATATCCTTTATGACTGCCTGGAATCGTCCGGAAAACCCGGTAATGATATCGAGGTGTGTTGTTGCCGGATTGGGTTGAATCCGAAAATTATCAGAAAAGGCAGGAATGCCCACAACATCTGTTTCAAAACCATCGATCATCGAGATGCCTTCATGCTCATAATATTGCTGATCTGGCATTTGTGTGTTGTAGCTAGCCTCCAGGTCGAAATAGGAACCTGTTGAAGCCACAAGCAGTTTCCAACGTATGACCTCTCCCATCGCAAGTCCTTCTTTTTCAATACTTAGACTATCGTCACCGGTCAAAGCAACAACGGCAGGTGTGCCCGATCCTGCCTCATATTGACCTACCAACAGATCCTGACTGTCGAAAGCCAGAATAAGGTCGCTGGGCTGTGCAATGGTGAGCGCAGCTTCCGATAGCATCACCAAGTGGGTGTGGGGGCTGCTGATGACCTGGTTTTTTCTGGCCTTTGCTTGCGATTTGCATGCTGGAAAAACAATGTTCATTGGGTTGGCTGCTTTCACCATATAGGCTTTAGATGGTTCGAGTGTTGGCAGGGTGTTGACCTGGAAGGCAGGCCAATATACTTGCGCTGTTCCCATTTCTTTCAGCATGATGAGGTTATCGGTTTGCCCCTGAAACAACTGCTCAACCGAAACATCGCATGTGCTGAGTACCGGCATCAGGTTCCAGCCTGGATGGAGGTTCACTGATGCATTGGTGTAATCAGCACCCGAAATAGAAAACCCACTTGCCTGAGCCATTTTCACTTTGTAGCCTGTTCCGGGTGTCCAATCCCCAATGGTGTTGATGCTTTCTTGCGGCAAATACACGCCATCCATGGTTTGAACAGCGATTAACTGATTGCCGAGCGGTGCAAACAGCTCCTCCAATGTCGTATTAATTGGCATAATCACACTCGAAAGTGTATTCCATCCTTCGTTTAGCGTGGTGGTTTGGCTGAGCAAACCACCCTCAGTAATTATCTCAAAATCATCAACATACAAACCGTCTTTCGTCACTGATCCATCGCTTTCGAACCGGAACCTGAACTGCACATACGGTTCACCAAGATAGGCCGCCAAATTGTATGTTTTTTTCTGCCAGTTGTTTTGGGTGCCATTGAACTGACCCAATGTGATCCAGTTGGTGCCGTTAGTACTGATTTCGAACCATGTATAATCGTAATTGCTTTCCAAATCAAAGCGTGTCCAAAAAGATACTTCTGCTGCCGTAAACCCATTGTTCAGGCTAAATGGTCTGAGATAGGCAAAGCTGGTGACATCGTTTTGATATTGACCGCCAGGGCTTTCGGTGATGGAATGCGTAGGCGTGTGTGCTTGCGTGGTGCTGATGCCCCAGCCCCCGCTGAACTCAAAATAAGGTGCGCCGTTTTCAAAATCCGTCACAAAGGGCAAGGCAAGTGGAGGCATGGGTGTAGCTGTCACCTCATTGCTGGGATCCGACTCAAGATTGCTGTCGGAATAAATGGCAGTGATATAGTAGGTGTAAGCAGTGCCGTTTTCAACGTCAATGTCAGAGAATCCTGCACTTTCCACATTTTGATAGAGTTCCCCGTTGCGGTAAACATTAAAGGAAGCTGCATCAGGCATCGGATTCCATTGGAGCTCCACAATACCGTCGCCTGCCATTGCTGTCAAGCCGCGCGGCGGTGTGAGCCTGTTTGCAAGCGTAACCACTGATGCCAGGGCAGCTTTGGTGAAAATGGCAGCCTGATTTTCGTTGTTGTAGCTGGGGCCAACAATGTCGTTGGTGGTGTGAATGTAGGGACTGTAATCCGGAACGGCTTCAAATGGAAAAATGCCCATAAAACCGTTGTTGTTGAAGGAGGTGTGGTCGCTGTCGCCTCCCGACAAATAGCCCGGACTCACCTCAAAATCAGGAAGGTATGTGTCAGCTACCTCCAAATAAAAGTCGGCAAGTTCTTGCGCTCCTGCTGGATAAATCAACGACGACTTGATAGTGGTATTGCCAGGCTTGAGGTATCCAATCATATCAAGGTTAAAATAGCCATGGATATCCATGCCCAGCAAGGCTGCGCGTTCGGCATAGGCTTCGCTGCCATACAAGCCATATTCCTCGCCTGAGAAAGCGCAGAAAATGATGCTCCTGTCGAAGGTGTGACTGGCCAGGATGCGGGCAATCTCGAGCACACCGGCCGTACCGGAGGCATTGTCATCGGCACCCGGGGCAACCGGGCCTCCGGTGTATGAATCGTAATGCGCGCCCACAACGATATACTCGTTTGGATATTTTGTGCCGGTGAGTGTGGCTATCACGTTGTCGCTGGCACTTCCCGAAGGCATGTTGAAGTCTTGCAATTCAACTGTCAAGCCGAGATTGACAAACTGATCCCTTATCCAGTTTTGTGCCACCACACTTTGGGCGTGGTAGGCATTGCGTGTGCCGTAATTTTGCAGATGCTGCACACTGGAAGTGATGTTGGTGGCAGAAACCTGGTCCAGCAAGCCTTGCACAAAAGGGTCGGGTTCGCTGCGGTTTACTTCAAATTGAAGCTTTTGTATGATGGGTTTTGCCTCCCGTTGTGGAATATGCACCATGCCATCTTGTTTTGTCGGGAAAGTCAGGCCGACTTGTGTTGCCGGAATCGAAACTATGAGCATGCCTGATGCTTCATACAATAGCTTTGCAAATGGTCGCTCCGCTAAAAAGGATTCTTTATCAGAAGATTGCACATACATTAAGTAATATGCTTCATTCTCTGACCAGGCTGTGGCATCCAGCAGCACGCTTTGCGCTTTTGGCGGGTGAGTAGCTGAGGCAATCACCCAATTGTCTTTATACAGGTGAATCGTCAGGGCTGGATTTGAAGCCAGCTGGATCTGATGCTCGTAATTATTGGTCTTGATCAGGTATAAGCCTTCCGCCTGCAAGTTGCTGATGCCGGGGATGAAAGCGGTTAAAAGAAAGACAATAGGGAACCATTTCATAAAATACCGGTTTAAATAAATATGTTAAGTTATTAATCAACAGTCATTTCGCCACGAATGGGCATTTGCAGCAGTTCGATCACCCGGTCTTTCGGGTAGCCTTCACCAATCAGGTACATAAGCTTTGAAAGGGCTGATTCGGTGGTGATGTCGTAACCGCCAATCACACCAATCTTGCCCAGGCCGAGGCTGGTAGCATATTTTCCAAGCTCTACCGAGCCTGATTTGCATTGTGTTACGTTGTAAACAATCAGCCCACGCTGTATGGCCTCTTCCAAACAGCCAATAAACCACTCATCGGTGGGCGCATTGCCTGAGCCAAAGGTTTCCAGAATCAAGGCTTTCAAACCTGGAATGGCAAGGGTGCTGCGGACAATATTCTCCGAAATACCGGGAAAGAGTTTCAGGATCGTAACGTTAAAGTCGAGCCTGGTATGCACCTTGAGTTTTTTGAAATTGGGCCTGAGTATGTTGTTGCGGTTGAAGCGGATGTGAACACCCACCTCGGCAAGCAATGGATAATTGCCCGAAACAAATGCATTAAAACGTTCTGCGTTGAACTTGGTGGTCCGGTTTCCACGCATCAACTGATTTTCGAAGTAGATGGCCACCTCCGGAACAATGGCCAGACCGTCCTCTTTTGCTGCAGCAATTTCGATGGCGTTTAAAAAATTTTCGCGCCCATCTGTTCTGATCACGCCCATCGGCAGTTGAGAGCCTGTAAAAACAACCGGCTTGTTCAGATTTTCGAGCATAAAACTCAAAGCCGAGGCGGTATATGCCATCGTATCAGAACCGTGAAGCACCACAAAACCATCGTATTGCTCATATTTTTCTTCGATCATTTCTGCCAGTCTGATCCAAAACGAGGGTTTCATATTGGATGAATCAATGAGGGTGTCGAATGAAAGGATGTCTATCTTGTAATCAAAATTTTTCAAGACCGGCATCTGTTCATAAATATGCCCGAAGTCGAACGGAACAAGTGCGCCTGTTGTCAGATCTTTGGTCATACCAATTGTACCTCCGGTGTAAATCACAAGGACCGACGTTCTTTCCTCTGTCATAATTTGCTGATATTAAATAGGATGTCTGCGTTTTTTGAAGTTTCGGCAGCCAGCTCCTCCAAACTCAGTTGCTTGATTTCAGCCAGTTTGATGGCAGTTTCGATCAGGTAGCTGCTTTCGTTTCGCTTTCCGCGATGGGGCACAGGTGGTAAAAACGGACTGTCTGTTTCGAGCAGAAGGTATTCCACGGGAACATGCCTCACCACCTCGGGCAGCGTTGATTTTTTATACGTTAACACACCCCCTATGCCCATCATCATTCCCAAATCCATAATCCGATCTGCCTCTTCGATTCCACCTGTGAAGCAATGAAAAACACCTTTCAGCCGTCCATCTTGTGCCGATTCAACAAGGTCGAGGATCATCGGAAACGCATCTCTGGTGTGAATGGCAACCGGCAGATTGAGCCCCTTGGCCCATTCCATCTGCGCTCGAAAAGCCATCACCTGCGCATCAACAAAGGTTTTGTCCCAGTAAAGGTCGATGCCAATTTCGCCGATGCCGCAAAAGTTTTGTTTCCCTAACATCTTTTCAAGTGTTGTGAGCTGTTCTTTCACATCTTCTTTTACCGAGGTAGGGTGCAGACCCAGCATGGGAAAACAATGAGTGGGATATTGATCGCAGAGCCTAAGCATGGGTTCGAGGCTGTCAGCATCAATATTTGGCAAGAGCATGGTGTCAACTCCGGCTGCGATGGCCCGACTGATCATTTGATCACGGTCATCGTCAAACTGCTCAAGGTATAAATGGGTGTGCGTGTCGATCCAATGCATGGGGCAAAGTTAGCCATTATTGCCACACGCCAAACCGAAAGCAGCAGGCCGACACAAAGTCGATATCCGGCGTTGATTAATGGTTTACTTTTGCATGCAACAAAGACTTGTTTTTTTTGAAGATTCTTGTCATTCGTTTCAGTTCCATCGGCGACATCGTTTTGACGAGTGCCGTGATCCGCTGTTTAAAGCAGCAGCTTAAAGATTCTGAAATCCATGCACTTACTAAGCCTCAGTTTGATAGCCTGTTTCGTGAAAACCCCTGGATTTCACAGGTGCATGTGCTCGGCCATTTTGCCGAAACCATCAACAGATTGCGGGCAGAGAAGTTTGACTATGTGGTTGACCTGCATCACAACCTGCGCTCGTGGAGGGTGCGTTTTGCACTGGGCGTTGGCGGCAGCAGTTTTCCTAAGCTCAACCTTAACAAGTATTTGCTGGTGCGCTTCAAGCTTAACCTGATGCCCGATGTGCACATTGTGGACCGCTATTTCATGGCAGTGCGCAGCCTGGGTGTGGTGAACGACGGTAAAGGCCTCGATTTTTTTATACCCCCGGCCGACCGCCTGCAGCTGGCTGATTTGCCAGCCTTTTTGCACAAGGGCTATTTTGCTTTTGTGATTGGAGGAAATCATTTTACCAAAATTTTGCCTGCCAGCAAAGTAATCGCGGTCATCAAGCAACTGGATTTGCCCGTTGTGCTACTGGGTGGTAAGGAGGATATGCAGCGTGCTGAAGAAATTGAAGCTGCCATTGGAAATCATGTGTGGAACAGCTGTGGAAGGCTGCGACTGGGTCAGTCGGCCTGGATGATCGAACATGCCCGGGCTGTTATCAGCAACGACACGGGCCTTATGCACATTGCAGCCGCTTTTCGCAAACCGGTGGTTTCTGTGTGGGGAAACACAGTGCCATCTTTGGGCATGTATCCCTACATTGTGAGCAATCCGGAGCGCGTGGCCATAGTTGAGATTAAAAATCTTGGTTGTCGCCCCTGCAGCAAAATTGGCTTCCCGGCTTGCCCAAAGGGGCATTTCAACTGCATGGAACAAATTGATCCAAAAGCCATTGCTGAATCAGTACGGCAGGTTACAGGACGCGGCTAGCCAATCGCAACAAAAGGATTGTTCACTTTTTCGCTTCCGATGGTGGTTTCCGGACCGTGGCCGGGATAAACCAAAGTGTGATCGGGCAAAACAAAGAGCTTGCTCCAAATACTCTTTTTGAGCTGTTCGTAATCGCCTCCCGGCAAATCGGTGCGGCCAATGCTCTGATTAAACAGCACATCGCCAGTGATGACAAAGCCGGCTTCGGCACAATAGAAACACAGGCTGCCCAGGGCATGTCCGGGTGTGTGAAACACCTGCAGTTTTGTGTTTCCAAACTTTACCACATCACCCTCGTGCAGGTAGGTTTTAACCGGCTCAACGCGGCTGAGGGGCAAGCCATAGGCAGCAGCAAGCTGTAAGGCGCTCTCAAGATAGATGGTTGCATCGGCATGACCGCTCAAAGACAATGCAAATGTATCTGCCACGAATGGATTACCGAGAATATGGTCAACGTGGGTGTGGGTGGTCAACAAGCAAACTGGCTTCAGGTGATGATCCTCGATAAAAGCCTGCAGTTTGTGGGCTTCCTGATTGTTGGAGCATGCAGCATCGATCACCACACATTCGCCGGATTGATCGTAAACCACATAGGTGTTCACCTGAAAGGCATTGAAAACGAATTTCTTTACTTGAACATTCATGTAAAAATCCTTGTTAAGGCGGCAAAGATACACTGTTTGACCGATTCAGGCCGGCAAGCCATCTTCAAATTTGTATTACTTTAGCCCCTGCAAAAGCACCTCCATGATTGCAGCAATACCCACATCAGGTTATTCACACTCAGCCAATTATATGAAATGGTTGGGGTTGCTGTTCCTTTTACTTCTTTCATTTTCGGCCGAGGCGCAGTTTTACAACGGATCGAATATGAGCTTTGGCAAGAGCAGGGTGCAATGGTCAAATACCATTTGGTTTTATTACCGTTTTGGCGATTTCGACACCTATTTCTATCTCAATGGCGAGGAGCTTGCCCAATATACTGCCCAATATGCCGAAAAACAATTGCCCGTGATCCAGCGTAAATTGCAGACATCGCTCAATGAGAAAATCCAGTTTATCGTTTTCAACAGCCTGGGCGATTTGAAGCAAAGCAACATCGGCCTGGCTTCGGAGCAGAAATACAACACCGGCGGTATTACCCACATCGTTGGCAGCAAGGTGTTTCTTTATTTCGATGGCAACTACCTGAATTTTGAGAAACAGATCAGGGCTGGCATTGCCGATGTGCTTCTGAATGAAATGATGAGTGGTGGCAGTATCGGTGCTCAAATCCGGGATGCAGCCTTGTTCAATCTCCCCGATTGGTATAAAAACGGTTTGTTGTCCTATTTGTCAGAAGACTGGAACACCACCTTTGATGGATTGATGCGGCAAGGTGTAATCAACAAGCGATTCAAAAAACTCAACAAGCTGGCAGGAGAGGATGCCACGGTGGCCGGCCATTCTTTTTGGCGTTTTTTGGAAAAAACCTACGGCCCGGGCATCATCACCGAGATCGTTCAGCTCACACAGGCAGGCCGAAATGTGCAAAGTGGCTTTTTATATGCAACAGGTGTGAAATACAAACAGCTTGTGAAGGACTGGTACGCTTATTATGAGCAACAATATCAGGGTGTTGAAATGGTTGAACCACAAGAGGCACTTCCGCTTAAATACCGCATCTACCGCAGCTTTACGCGGCCTTCCATCAGCCCCGACGAAAAATACCTGAGTTATGTCAGCAACGATGAAGGTCTCATCAAGCTCTGGCTTTTGGACATGCGCAGCGGGAAGAAAAAGAAAATGTACCAAACAGGGTACGCTACGGACGAAAAACGCGACCTTTCCTTTCCGCTCACAGCCTGGCATCCTTCAGGCGAGATTTTTGCCTTTGTACTGGAAGAAAAAGGCAAAATCTATTTGTATTTTTACAACCTCACGGATGGCAGCACCGAAAGCAGAAACATGTTTGATTTTCAAAAAATCACCTCTATCAGCTATAGCCCCGATGGTAAGCAAATGGTGATGTCGGCCGTTCGAAAAGGCAAACCCGATATTTACCTCTTCGATCTACCCTCGAACAGCCACCAACAAATTACTGATGACTATTTCACCGACCTCGAACCGGTGTTTATGCAAGGCAATAAGCTGCTGGTATTCAGTTCGAATCGCAACTCCGACACCCTTAAACCGCAGGATGAGCCTGGCGACCAGGAACCCTATTTTGATTTGTTTGCATATGATTTACAAACAAAATCAACCTTGTTGAAGCGGTTGAGCGATACTCCCCTTGCCTCGGAAAAATCACCGCAGCAAAGCCAGGCAGGAAGCATTGCTTACCTTAGCAATGCCAACGGATATGACAATATCTTTCAGGGGCGTTTCGACAGTGCCATTGCATTTGTCGACACAACCGTTCATTATCGCTATTTCATGGAATCTGCACCACGTACAGCCTTCACCAGCAATATCCGCTATTACACGATTGCAAACCCCGCTGACCATGCTTACGTGACAGCCTGGCAAAAAGACAGACAAAAACTGTTTCGCCTGACTGAAGGAAGAGAAATGGGCGAGGGCCTTTTTCAACCCGACAGCACACCCTATCTGCGTCAGCTTCAGCAGCAGTTTGCCGAACGACAAATTAAACCAGCAACTTCTCAATCGGGCCGAAAAAGCTTTAAGTCTGTTTTCAGACCTGTTGTGCTGAGCGATACTTCCTCAGTTGCATCACCTGCCCGGCAGGGCGGATTTGTTGTGAGCGGTAGTCGTCGGCTCAGTCAACTGAATCAAGGCAAACCAACCGAAGAAACCCGAAAAAAATCACCCCCAAAACGGCGAAACTACCTGGTTGAATATTTTTATGACGAATTGGTGACACAGGTCGATTTCACCTATATCAACTACAGCTATCAGCCTTTCAGCGGAGGAGGATCGCCCATCTACCTCAATCCCGGATTTAATATCATGATGGGTGTAAACTTGATCGACTTGTTGGAAGATTACCGAATCAGCGCCGGTGTGCGGCTCAATACCAACCTCATCAACAATGAATATGCACTCTCTTTCAGCAATCTGAAACGCAGACTCGACAAGCACATTGTGCTTCACCGGCAAACGGTGGAAGACTTCGGCGAAACAGCCTACACCCGAACCCATTCGCACCAGGCCTTCTACATGCTCAGTTGGCCTTTCAGGGAAACATTTGCCGTGAAAGGCACTGCCATTTACCGCAACGATATGAAAGTGTATCTATCTACAGATCAGACAAATCTGAGAAAGAAAAACGAATACGAGAATTGGGCCGGCCTGCGAGGCGAACTTGTTTTCGACAACACCCGACAAATCGACCTCAACCTTTACACCGGCATGCGGTGGAAAGCCTTTGGCGAATATTACCAGCTCGTGGATGCCTCCGCCGACAATTTTATTGTTTTAGGATTTGATATCAGGCATTACCAACGCCTGCACCGCAATTTCATCTGGGCCAACCGGATTGCCGGAAGCACCTCCTTTGGTCAAAACAAACTCATTTATTATATGGGAGGTGTGGACAACTGGCTCATTCCCAAATTCAACCAGGAAACACCTATTGATTATGGACAGAATTACGCCTACCAAACCCTGGCAACCAATATGCGGGGCTTCCATCAAAATATCCGCAACGGAAACAGCTTTGTTGTTATCAATTCTGAACTTCGCTTCCCGGTTTTCAGTTACCTGTTTCACAACCCCATCAGTGCTGCTTTCATACGAAATTTTCAGTTAGCAGCCTTTGGTGACCTTGGAACCGCCTGGACAGGAATGAATCCATATGACCCTTCCAACTCGTTGTATACCAGTTATATTTATAACGGACCGCTCACCATCTCTGTTGAGCAGCAAAAAGATCCGCTGGTTGGTGGTCTCGGTTTGGGTGCACGTACAACCCTGCTGGGCTATTTTGTTCGTGCTGATGTGGCATGGGGCATTGAGGATGCCCGGATCAACAAACCTGTTTTTTACCTTTCATTCAGTCTTGATTTTTAAGATGCACAACATGACATTTAGTACCATTCTTTTGCTACTTCTGATTGGCCTGGTTGCAGGCGTTTTCAGTGGTATGATTGGCCTGGGCGGCGGCCTCATCATCATTCCGGCCCTGCTTTGGTTGCTGCATATGAACCAGCACGAGGCACAGGGCACGAGCATGGCGCTGATGCTCCCACCCATCGGATTGCTGGCCGTGATCAACTATTACAAAGCGGGTGCGCTCAACCTCAAATACGCTGCCATCATCGCAGCTGCCTTCTTCATTGGAGGATATTTTGGATCAAAATGGGCACTTTCCATACCCGAAACAGTTTTAAGGAAGGTTTTTGCGGTAACACTTATTCTGGTCGCAATCAAGATGTTGTGGTCAAAGTAGGCTTCCGTGACTGTTGAAGCGGGGCATGATAGACGGTGTGCCAAAAAAAATTAACATCCCCGTCGATCTGGCCCTTTCCCTTGAGCAACGCCCATTTAATGAGTTATCAACAATATGATGTTTAAAAATTGAGCTTGTCAGCCTTGCTCAAAGCTGTTGCGATCTGTTAAATGGTTTTATCTTGCACCTCCGTTCTAATCATTGCACGGAAATACTAAGACCTTTAAGCACAAAACTTTATTCGCTAATTAAACAAAAAACACACAGGATTATCATGGAAAACAATCTTTTCGCAAGTCTGGAGACCCCGGTGAAAGATGAGAAAGAGAGCACTTTTTATGACAAGATGAAGGAGATGAGAATGAGAATCGAAAAAAAAGACGCTGAAGAAACATTGCCGTTGGTTGAACAGTCAGTTGCAGAAGCCACACCAATGCCACAATCACCGGAAAAAGTGATTTTTGGTCACGAGGAAGTGTTGGCAGCTGCAACCACCTATTTCAAAGGCGATACACTTGCTGCCAATGTCTGGATGAACAAATACGCCCTGAAAGACAGCGATGGCAATTTGTATGAACGCACCCCGGACGACATGCACCGCCGGCTTGCCGCTGAAATTGCACGCATCGAGAAGAAATATCCCAATCCCGTGTCGGAAGACGAATTGTTTGAGGTATTACGCGATTTTCGTTACATCGTGCCTCAGGGTAGCCCGATGGCAGGCATTGGCAACAACTTTCAGGTGTCTTCGCTTTCCAATTGCTTCGTGATCGGAAACGATGGTCCATCCGATTCTTATGGTGGCATCATGAAAATCGATCAGGAGCAGGTGCAGCTGATGAAGCGCCGTGGTGGCGTAGGTCACGACCTCTCGCACATCCGCCCAACGGGAAGCCCCGTGAAAAACAGCGCACTCACCAGCACAGGCGTTGTGCCCTTCATGGAACGCTACTCCAACTCAACACGTGAGGTGGCTCAAGACGGACGACGTGGCGCCCTGATGTTGAGCATCAGTGTTAAACATCCTGATGCTGAACGATTTATAGACGCCAAAATGGAGCTCGGTAAGGTAACTGGCGCCAATGTGTCAGTGAGAATCACCGACGAATTTATGCAGGCCGTGAAAGACAACACCACTTTCAGGCAGCAATATCCAATCGACAGCGAGAATCCCTGGTTTGTGAAAGACATCGATGCCCGCAAATTATGGGACAAACTGATTCATAATGCCTGGGCTTCGGCCGAACCGGGCATCCTTTTCTGGGACACCATCATCCGTGAAAGCATTCCCGATTCATATGCAGATATGGGCTTCAAAACCCTGTCCACCAATCCTTGTGGCGAAATTCCACTCTGTGCCTACGACAGTTGCCGCCTGCTTGCCATCAATCTCTACAGCTATGTTGACAATCCTTTCACAGCGCAATCTTCGTTTAATGTGGAGTTGTTCAGCAAACATGCCCGGATGGCCCAACGCATCATGGACGACATTGTTGATCTGGAAATAGAGAAAGTGGATGCCATCATTCACAAGATTGAAAGCGACCCCGAAACCATCGAAGTAAAAGGTGTGGAGTTGCGCCTTTGGCAAAATATTCGCAAAAAGGCCCTGCAGGGGCGGCGCACCGGAATTGGTATCACCGCCGAGGGAGATATGCTTGCTGCCCTGGGCATTCGTTATGGATCGCCCGAAGCCATCAGCTTCTCTACCGAAGTACATCGTCTGCTTGCCCTCGAAGTATATCGCAGTTCGGTAGATATGGCTGAAGAACGTGGTGCTTTCGAGATTTTTAATGCTGAAAAAGAAAAGAACAATCCGTTCATTGGCCGCATTCGTGAAACTGCACCACGTTTGTATGAAAAAATGACACGTGTTGGACGACGCAACATTTCGATGCTGACCATTGCCCCAACAGGAAGTGTAAGTATCTGTACGCAAACCACATCGGGCATTGAACCCGTGTTTATGGTAAGCTATAAACGCCGCCGCAAAGTGAATCCCAACGACCGCAATGTGACGGTGAGTTTTGTGGATGAGGTGGGCGATGCATGGGAAGAATACAATGTGTTTCACCCTAAATTTGAAACCTGGCTCATTGCCAACGGCTACGATGTGAAAGAAGTGAAAGGATACACCGACGCACGCTTAAAGGAAATCATCGAACAGTCGCCCTATTACAAAGCTACCTCTAACGACATCGACTGGGTAAGTAAGGTGAAGATGCAGGGTGACATACAAAAATGGGTCGATCACTCGATCAGTGTAACGGTGAATGTGCCCAACGATGTGAGCGAAGAATTGGTGAGCGATATCTACCGCACAGCATGGGAAAGTGGTTGCAAGGGGATGACGATCTACCGCGACGGTTCACGTTCGGGCGTGCTCATCAGTGCCGACGAGAAAAAGACACAGGAATCGGATGACTTCAAAGAAACTCAGGCGCCACAGCGTCCACGCCGCATCGAAGCCGATGTAGTCCGTTTTCAAAATAACTACGAAAAATGGATGGCCGTCGTCGGCAAAATCAATGGAAAACCTTATGAGATTTTCACCGGAAAAGCCGACGACTTCTTCTTGCCTCCCTGGGTTGAAAATGGGTGGGTGATTCGCGAAAAAAACAAAAATGAAAAAGCCCGCTACGATTTTCAGTTTGAAGATAAGCAGGGATACAAGGTCACCATCGAAGGGCTGTCGCGGTCGTTTAACAAAGAATACTGGAACTATGCAAAGCTGATTTCGGGCATCCTGCGGCATGGAATGCCACTACCGTATGCAATAGAACTAGTGCAAAATCTCACCCTCGACGAAGACAGCATTAACACCTGGAAAAATGGTGTGGTGCGTGCGCTCAAGCGCTACATTCCTGACGGAACACAGGCCGAAGGCAAGCTTTGTCCTGAGTGTGGTGATACCAAAAGTCTTGTTTATCAGGATGGCTGTCTCACCTGCAAGTCGTGTGGTTATTCAAAGTGCAGTTGATTGCCTGAACAAAATAAAAAAGGCGGCCTTTTGGGCCGCCTTTTTTTATTAATACTTTTTTTTAAGCCACTCCATCCACTGCACGGTGAGTAAAAACATCATCAGGCTGTAGATGCTGTCTTCGATGGGGATGGTGAGGATGCGAATTCCCAGGTTGTGGCTGTTGTCGTACCAAACGATGGGTTCGTCGAGCCAGCTGCCGGTGAGCAAACCATTCACAACCAGAAATGGCAGCCACGAAACAAGGTAAGCAAGCAAAAACATGCTCAACCATGCTGTCCGCCGGTAGAGGTGGTAAGCAAGCAAAAAAGCAGTGAGGGCAAAGATGACAGAAGTGTAGAGGCGGTCGTAATGAAATCCGGCAACTATGAGCAGCAAGATACTCATCACGAACAAAAACGGGCGGTGAATATGCTTGAGTGGATCAACCCGAAGATAGGCCTGCAAACATGCATAAATGAATACGATGGCATAGGGCACAACCACAAAGAACAACCACTCTTCGATTGGAAGTCCGGCCCATCTGATTCCGAGCAGATAGCGATCGTTGAAGCCCCATATGCCCTTTTGCGCAAAAACGATGTCTTTGGTAATGAAGATGATGCCCATCATCACAATGGCAGGAAAAAGGTATTTCCAGCTTTTGTAGAAGGCAACTTTTTTATCAAAACTGAGCAAGAGGGGGCCAGCAAGCGTGAGTAAATCGATGTATAAATACAAATTGTTCATATGATAGGGTGTGCTTTAAAAAACCTGGAGTTTTTCACTTATTATCAATGCGATAAAAAACAAGGATTGGATTGCCAAAACCCATCCCGCAATCGGGTTTTTCCTGTTGGAAACAAAGTGCTGCACGCCTGTCATCATCACCAGGCTGATGAGCCACCATGCCACATAGTTTTGCAGGGGGACCAACACATTTTCCCACTGCCAAAAATCGAAGCGGATGGCCACGGGTTCGAGCAGTATGTCGTACATCACCATGATAGAAGCACCTGCAAATGGCACAATCCATTGATGACGTTTCCAATCCGAAAGCACAGCAAGAATGCTAAAAACCAGCATCGCCCAGTTGAGCCCAATCAGCAGCGGAACCTCGTTCAGCTTGAAACCCAATCCGTTGCCGTATTTATAACTTCCAAATATGATACCTGTGGCCACGCCTGCCCATTCGATCAGATAGCCCGAAACGCCCACAATTGCAAATGCAATGAGGTAGCGGGTGTTGATGCCCCTGGCATTCAGTAGGATAAGCAGGGCCACAAAAAGAAGGTTGAAGGGAGTCAGGCGCATCAACTGGTCGGTGTAGCCTGCAAATATGCTGACAAATCCAACGGCATACACAATAATGAGCAGGATAATGCTGATATCAGTTTTTCGAATCAGCAGCTTTTTCAAGGATTGGGACATATTTCACTTACGATTTTAGCTGATAAAAGGCACAGTGGGATACCGCCGCCCGGATGAACACTGCCCCCGCAAAAGTAGAGGCCTTTCAACCGGCTGCTGTCGTTGGTGTGGCGCAGAAAAGCGGCATATCGGTTGTTGGAGCTGATGCCGTAAAGCGATCCGCCTGCAGACGAAGTTCGGATTTCGATGAGTTTGGGGGTGAGTACTGATTCAGCCTCAATATAATCAGCCGGGTCAACACCCAAAATTTTCGTCAGTTTTTTTAACACCACTTCTTTGTATTGTGGGATAAGTTCGTCCCAGTTGTGGTTGTTGTCGCGCGGGGCATTGAGCATCACAAACCAGTTTTCGCAGCCATCGGGCGCATCGCCAGCCACCTCTTTGGAGGTGATATGTATGTAAATGGTTGGGTCGGTAGCTGGTGCAATGCCTTTGAAAATTTCATCAAACTCTTGCTGGTAGTCATTTCCAAAAATGACATTATGGAGTCCTAATTCATTGAAAGTGCGTTTTATACCCCAATAAAAAATGAGAGCCGAACTCGAACCTTCCTGGCGCAGTCGGCGTTCTGGAGCCTTGATGTCGGAAAGCAGCCGGCGGTAGGTTGGCGTAATGTCCATGTTCGACACCACAACATCTGCATCATAAACACCTTTGGCAGTTTTCACGCCAGTGGCTGTGTTATGGTTGTGCAAAATCTTTTCGACGGCTTCGTTGAAGTGAAACATGATGCCCATTTCGACGGCAAGTTGGTAGAGGCTTTCGGTGATGGAATGCATGCCTTTGAGCGGATGAAAAGTGCCGATGCCATGCTCAAAATGTGGTATAATGTTCAGCGTGGCTGGCGCACGGTAGGGGTCTGATCCGTTGTAAGTGGCATATCTGTCAAAGAGTTGCGTAAGTTTTGGATGACCAAGTGCAGCATTTGCTTTGTGCATGGTGGTAAAAACGCCCAGAACAGGGAGCTGGAGCAAACTTTTTACCACTTTCAAGTTGAGCCAGGTTTTGGCACGGTTCAATGGTTTTTCAAGAAAAATCTGACCTGCCAGCTCATACATTTTTTTACTGTGCTGCAATTTTTTAATAATTTTTTTTGCAGGCACACCCAACTTGTTTGAAACTTCTGTTGCAAACTTGTCCTGATCGGCCCATGCGATGAGGCTGGTGCCATCTTCCCAAAAGTAACGGCACGTTTCCTCTTCGCGTTGATAGCTGAAGTAATCGGCTGTTTTTCGGCCAGTTATTTCAAAAAGTTCTTCCACGTAATGCGGCATGGTAAAAAGAGAAGGTCCGGCGTCGAAGCGGTATTCGCCCAGCCTGAACTGGCTCAACTTTCCGCCTGGATAGGCATTGGCTTCGAAAACAGTTACCTGATAACCTTTTTGCCTGAGCCTGATGGCCGACGCTAATCCGGCAACACCAGACCCAACGATGATGGCATGTTTTTTTGTGGAATCAGCCATTGTCTTTGTTGGTTGGTTTATTATCTTTCCAGGCATAAGACACTAAGGTTGAGATCGGAACAATGCCAAGGCTGCGCTCGTTGGTGGCTTCAAGCACCACAGGTGGGGCATAGCCGGCTCTTTGCGCTTCTGCCCATCGGCGCGCACACAAGCACCACCGATCGCCTGCTTTGAGACCCGGAAACCGGTAGAGGGGCATGGGTGTTGTGAGATCGTTGCCCCGCGATTTGGTAAAACTTAAAAATTCGTCGGTCATCACTGCACAAACAGTGTGCAGGCCACCATCTTCGGCTCCGGTGTGGCACGCTCCATCGCGAAAAAATCCTGTGAGCGGCATGGTGCTGCAGAGCTTCAGCGGTTCGCCAAAAACATTTGTTTCCAATAGGTTTAATATTTATACCAGTTAACAAGCCAACTTCAATTTGGTTCTATACGATAGTAAAACAGCTGAAAAAGCCATCATGCATCCGAATTCCGACATTGAGATGAGGCCCATTAACTTGAATTAAAATTACATAAAGTTCACTGAAAATTAACTTCACACAATGGCTATAAAAAGTATTTTTGCGGTCTAAATCAATGCAATTCAATCAACAGGATGGATTTTTCAAAGTATCGCATTTTGCTAGTTGATGATGAGTCGGACGTTCTTGAGTTTTTGAGTTACAATCTGAAGCGCGAAGGCTTTGTGGTTTTCACGGCGCAAAATGGTCGCGAAGCCATTGAAAAGGCCATGGAAGTGCAGCCCCACCTGATCGTTCTGGATGTGATGATGCCCGAAATGGATGGCATTGAAACGTGTGAGGAGCTCAAAAAGATTCCATCGCTTAAAAACAGCCTTGTGGTATTTCTAACCGCACGGGGTGAGGATTACTCTCAGATTAGCGGCTTTGAGGCAGGGGCAGATGACTATGTGACTAAACCCATCAAACCCAAACTGCTCATTAGCCGACTGAAAGCATTGCTGAGGAGGATTTCCGATCAGCCCGAACCATTGAATGAGACCGTTGAAGTGGCTGATCTTGTGATTGATACAGAACGTTACCTCGTGCTCAACAAGGGTCAGGAGATTGTGTTGCCCAAAAAAGAATTTGAATTGCTCAGGTTGCTTGCATCCAAGCCAAACAAGGTGTTTACAAGGGAAGAAATTTTCTCGCGCATCTGGGGAGACAATGTGATTGTAGGTGACAGAACCATCGACGTACATATCCGCAAAATCAGGGAAAAAATCGGCCTCGATGTCATCAGAACGGTGAAAGGTGTTGGATATAAGTTCGAGGCATAACCGATTTTTTTCATACTGATGGCTGCAAAATACAAGGAATCGAACAAAGTGGCGCTGAACAGTGCCGCCTTTGTAACGATTGTGCTGGTCGTCCTCATGTTGCTCATCTTTTTTTTGGATAAGGAACTTAGAATCTGGCATATTTTTCTGATTGGGGTCATTGTGTTTGGGGCCAGCTACTATTTTTATCAGATGGCTGTTGAGAAGTACATCTATCGCAAGATTAAGCTGATTTTCAAAACAATACCATCGCTCAAAGCCGGAAAAGCCAACAAATCGCGCTTGAATCGCCTCGATTCGCTCGATGGCATCAACGACATTGTGGTGGAGTGGGGTCAGAAGCAAAGCCTTGAAATAGAGGAACTTAAAAAGATGGCGGCCTATCGGAGGGAGTTTCTGGGAAACATTTCCCATGAGCTCAAAACACCCATTTTCAACATACAGGGCTACATCCTCACGCTGCTCGACGGTGGCCTTGAAGATCCCAATATAAACAAGGATTACCTGCAGCGCAGCGAAAAGAGTGTGAACAGACTCATTGCCATTGTTGACGATCTCGAAGAAATTTCAAAGCTTGAATCGGGCGAGGTCAAACTCAACGAAGTGAACTTCGACATTGCTGAGCTGGCAAAAGATGTAGCCGATTTTCTTGAGATGAAAGCCCGCAAAAACAATTCTTGTGTACTCGTTGAAAAGCAAGGTTTCAAAACGGTGATGGTGTATGCAGACAAAAAACGTTTGCGTCAGGTTTTTATCAACCTCATCGAGAACGCCATCAAATATGGTGATAAAGAAGACAATAAGATACAGGTGCGTTTTTTCGATATGGATGAAAACATCCTTGTGGAGGTGAAAGACAACGGGCCGGGTATTGCCGAAGAAAGCCTGCCAAGGATCTTTGAAAGGTTTTACCGTACTGACAAGGGTCGCTCGCGGGATATGGGTGGCACCGGTCTTGGCCTTGCCATTGTGAAACACATCATCGAAGCGCACGACCAAACCATCAGTGCACGAAGTAAACTAGGGCAGGGAACCACCTTTTCTTTCACCCTCAGCAAGGCCAAATACTTCTGATTCAGATAACAACAACCCTTTTTTGGTCATTTAGCATTTCGTTAAGATTTATTTTCGTGCCCAAAAGTATTTTTGGCCTTTTAATAGAATGAGGGCGATTCAATTGATCACACTGACCGTGGCATTGCTGATGTTTCCCATGTTGGCATCAGCCCAGAATATTTTGGGCGATTTTACGCTTGCCCATTTTGATGGAAAAGTGCAGCTGCAATGGGCCATTCGTCAGGGCAACACTTGCGATGGAGTGAGGGTGTACCGTTCTGCTGACAGCATCAGTTTCACAGAAATAGGCCGCATCGAGGGTTTTTGCGGAAGTCCTTATTCCACAGTAACTTATAATTTTACGGATACGCTCCCCATTGTCAACACCCGCTCTTTTTACCGCCTCGAACTCGGCAACCTTGGTTTCTCGGCCGTATTGTCGTTCCTAGTGAACGATTTCTCCAGGCAGAGATTTCGCATCGAGCCGCATCCTGTAGTTGATGTAGGTCGCATTTACTTTGACAATCCCTCGCAAACATGGCATAGCCTGCAAGTGTTTGACATGGCCGGGCAATTGCTGCTGACACAGTCAACCCGCATAAGCCCTTTTGTTGTGCCAGCTCAAAACATGAAAGCCGGACCAAAATTCTTTTTAATTGCCGACGAACAAGGTCGGATCGTTGCTTCTTCGGTACTCCTTACGCAATGAATGTGACGCGTTGTTAATTGACCACTGCATTTTTGTCAGTAGAGGATTAGAATTTAGTAAACTGAAAAAGAGACAGATAGGTAAACCCATTAAATGGCAGCACTTTTGATACTATAGCTTCAAATCTTGCTCATGCGTCGGGAAGAAAAAGAAATTCTGAAAAGTTTTGTCGTGCCGGTTGTGCTGCTATTGCTGATGTACGTGGTATTTATTGCCGAATGGCTGCTGGATATCAATCTTGGTCAATATGGCATACATCCCCTGCATGCTGACGGACTACCGGGCATTGTATTTTCTCCCTTTTTGCACGCCGACTGGCAGCATCTGGCAGCCAACAGCATACCTGTTTTGGTTTTGGGAGCTGCCCTGTTTTTTTTCTACCGTGAATTGGCATTCAAAGTTCTTTTTTTGATTACGGTGCTCACTGGTTTATGGGTTTGGCTGGGAGCACGCGGAGGACATCACATTGGCGCGAGTGGTGTTATTTACGGACTTTCGTCTTTTTTGCTGACGAGTGGTTTTTTGCGGCGTGAAACGCGCCTCATGGCATTGTCGCTCATCGTGGTTTTTCTGTATGGCAGTTTTGTTTGGGGTATTTTTCCGGCCTTTTTCCCAAAGGAAAACATTTCGTGGGAAAGTCACCTCAGCGGAATGCTTGCAGGTTTGGTGCTGGCATTTTTTTACCGGAAAGAAGGCCCCCAACGGCTAAAGTATTCTTGGGAACTTGTTGAAGATGAAGATGAAACCGAATCCGATATCCCGCACGATGCGCAGGAACACCCCTATTGGGATGTGCCAGAACCCGACCAGAAAGACCTGACGGTGGTTTACCGACCGGGTCGAAAAAACTGATTATTTCAATTTGAAGTGCGACACATAATAGGCGCAGTCGCCCATGCCCGGCGATTCGGTGGGTTGGTATCCCAACGCGCGCATGCGATCATCAGCCTGTTCGAGCCGCACCAGAAAAACCGGCTCAACAATCACCATCATGGCCATGTCGCTGCCAGGAGGCCGGCAACTGCGTGCTCCGCGCTTAAACCACACATCTGTTGCTTTGATGCCGGCGTTCATAAGTGCTTTTAAATGATCCTGTTCGGAAAAACTTATTGCTTCACCCTCCTTAAATTGATATAAATAGAAAGCGCCTTTGAGAAAGACATAGGCTTGCGAGGAATGATCCTCGGTGATGGCTGATTTTGGTACAGATGAGGTGCCTTTGGAGCTTTTGCAGGCAGGCATGTTCCACAGCGAAAATGCAACCAAAAGCAGGGTGAAAATACGGGTGACAAGTCGGCTTTGCATGGTGTTCAGGGGAAATGTGACAGAATAAATTAATTGAAATAATCCAGTGAATTAGGGTGTGGTGGAAGCGGCGTTCAGTTTGCTTTTCAGTTCGTTTGCCCAGGAAATCACACTTTGCTTGCTTTGAGCATCCATTTTAACTTCCCTGTGAAGCATCACATAAGGCTTTGGGGGCATTTCGTCTTCCTGCAACACTTCGATCACTTCATCAAGTTTATGCAATTGCTTATCAACCGGATATAAGATCCACTCAGAAAAGTTGAGGTGGCGTTTTCCTTCTTTCACATGCTGACTGATCATCCATGAAACAGGCGCAATGCTTGCATACCAGGGATAGTTCGTGCGGTTGGAATGACAGTCGTAACAAGCAGTCTGAACCAACCCAACTAACTGTGCATCGGTGTCGGACTTGTGAAAAATGTCGTATCTGCTGGGATTGGTTTGCTGGTTGCGTTCAGGCCGTATAAATTGAATCAACCCGAATAAGACGACCAAACTTAAAATGATCCATTGTTTTTTATTCATGATAAGCAAACTTTTTAGTGCAATTCAAAAATACATGAATCTGCTCAGCCACAGCCAATGGAGTTGAAAAAAATGACAGAATCTTGTAAGTTTCATTTATTCAGATAGATAGGAAGTTAACTTCCTTCATGGCATGGATATTTGACAAGCTGCACGCAGGCATGACAGGTTGTAAAAATTGCTTTGATGCGATCGGTTGGGTGGTGAGGTAGGAATGAGTGAACCTATTGCCACTAAAAAATGTTACTACATTTACAAACGCTTATCACACACAAACGATGTCAAAACTATTCCTGCTAGCCTTGATTGTAAACCTGATGGCCTGCGCAAAAAAGCATCCTGAGACGGAACAACCTTACATTCAGCCCGATAAGCCACCAGTGGCTGCAAATTATCTTGCTTTGGGCGACAGCTACACCATTGGCGAAGGCGTCACGGTGAGCGAACGCTGGCCTGTTCAGCTGGCATTGGCGTTAAATCTAAGAGGTTTTGCCGCGCAGGAACCACGTATTGTCGCCCGAACCGGCTGGACCACCGATGAGCTGATGCTTGCCATTGAAGCTGCGGCCATTCAAGACACTTTTCAGCTTGTTTCGCTCCTGATTGGCGTCAACAACCAATACCGTGGTCGCAGTGCTGAGCAGTTCAGGGGCGAACTGGTACAGCTGCTACAAAAATCCATTGCTTTTGCCGATGGTGATGTGAAACGTGTTTTCATGCTTTCGATACCCGACTGGGGCGTGACACCTTTTGCCGAAGGCCGCGACAGGGAGAGGATTTCGCGCGAAATCGATGCCTACAATACGGTTATACGGGAAGAAACAAACCGGCTTGGCGTGTTGTTTGTCGACATCACGCGCATCTCGCGCGAGGCAGCTAACGACCCATCCTTGCTTGCCGAAGACGAACTGCATCCATCAGGCAAAATGTATGGCCGGTGGGTGGACGAACTATTGCCCCAACTGCTCAATCGCATTCCAAAACCTTGAAAACATGCCGCAACACACCGCGTTTAGAAAAAAGGCGAGTGAAGGTGATCAAAATGACCCACTTGCATCATTCAGGGCAGCTTTTGTAGGTGAAGATGAAAATCTGATCTACCTCGATGGAAACTCTTTGGGCAGAATGCCCTTGGCGAGCAGTAAGCACATGAGGATGGTTGTGGAAACACAATGGGGTAAGAAATTGATTCAGAGCTGGAACGACCACTGGATTAACCTGAATGAACGACTGTCCGAAAAAATTGCCCATATCATCGGTGCAAATCCGGATGAGGTTTTTTTGGGCGACAGCACCTCAGTCAACTTTTACAAGCTCGCCTTTGCAGCGCTCAAGCAGCAAACAGACAGAACTGGTATTCTTACCGACTCCCTCAATTTTCCATCGGATTTGTACCTCATTCAAGGGCTGATCAATTCGTCCTTTCCGCAACACAAGCTAAACGTCATTGAAAGCATGGATGGTATCAGCATCGGTTATGAACAAATCGAAAATGCTCTGAACGACAATACGGCACTTCTTACGCTTAGCCATGTGGCCTACCGCAGTGCCTTTATGTATGATATGACCCGGGTGAATGAAATGGCGCACAGTCAGGGCGCACTCGTTTTGTGGGACCTGAGCCACTCGGCTGGGGCTGTTGCTTTAAAGCTCCATGAAGCCTCGGCAGACATGGCTGTAGGCTGCACCTATAAATACCTCAACGGCGGCCCGGGGGCACCAGCATTTTTATATGTGCGGCGTGATCTGCAGGAAAAACTCAGAAATCCTGTCTGGGGTTGGTTTGGTCACAACAAGCCCTTCGACTTTGATCCCACTTACATGAAAGGCGACGGAATAAAATCCTTTGGTGCCGGAACACCACCCATCCTTTCGATGGCTGCACTCGAACCATCACTGACCATCAGCAGCGAGGCAGGAATGCAGGCTATCAGACAAAAAAGTATGCTGATGTCTAACTTTTTTCTTGAAATGACCCGTGAAATATTGTTGCCACTGGGTTTTAAGGTGGCTTCACCTGCCGAAGCCGAAAGGCGTGGTTCGCACATCAGCCTCAAGCATCCCGAAGGCTATCGCATCTGCAAGTCCCTCATTCAGCCCGAGGGACAACAAAAAAGCATCGTTCCGGATTTCAGGCCACCTGACAACATCCGACTGGGTTTTGCACCCCTCTACAATACTTTTACAGAAGTGTATGAAACGGTGATGCGGCTCAGGGACATTGCTGTTTCAAGGGAATTCGAAAGACACGATTCGAGCAGGTCAACCGTAACCTGAACCCCCGCTCTGCGATCGGACGGGCAAAAAAAAACACTTTCCGTGAAGAAAGTGTCTGGTCGGAGTGGCCCGACTCGAACGGGCGACCGCTTGCACCCCATGCAA
>CAZBMR010000041.1:21133-29279 GCA_964492695.1 uncultured Lentimicrobiaceae bacterium | reverse complement strand
GCATGAAAGCCTCCCATCGAGAGGCCGGCAATGGCTCTGTTTTCCTTTCCGCTCAGCGTTCGGTAGTTGTGCTCCACAAAGCGGACAATATCCATAAAACTGGCTTCATAATTGCCATCCATGGTGCCGGGAATCATAAACTGCGGTTTGTAGTATCCATCTGTGCCTTCGCCCGGTGCTGCGTCCTGAATCACATTGCCGTTTGGCATCACCACAATCATGGGCTTTGCCTTGCCTTGTGCAATGAGGTTATCCATGATCTGGGCAGTCCGGCCCAGCGAAATCCATGCCTCTTCATCGCCACCCGCACCATGGAGCAGATAGAGCACCGGATAGTTTTGGTTGCTGTTTTCGTAACCGGCAGGGGTATAAACAGTGATACGCCGCTGCATCTTGAGCGCCTTTGCATCGTACCAACGCCGCGTAACGCTGCCATGTGGAAGCTTGTTTACTTTGTACAGTTCGGCCTGTCCACCGCCGATGATGAAAATGTTGGTCACTGAAGCCACATCCCTGATCAAAAAGGGGTTGTTGATGTCGGGCGTTCTGACGTCGTCAATCAGAAAGAAATAGCTGTAGAGTTCCGGCTCAAGCGGAGCGGTGGTGATGGACCACAAACCGTTGTTGTCGCGTTGCATGGGCACACTTCCCGGCTGCCATCCCTGCGCTGGCATCCAGTCGCCGCTGAGTTTCACTTCCCTGGCATGGGGAGCCAGCACTTTGAACGTCACGCTGTTGTCGGGCTGAATCACGGGCGATTGAATCTCCTGGCCACCGAAAAGTGCTTGCTGGGGTAAGGCCTCATAGGTTCCAAAAACCATTGAAAAAGCCATGGTCAGCTTCTTGAAAAACTGCATCTTCATCATTTTAAGTTTATTGTGAGAAACGACAATCAATGAACTGCACAGATAATTCACCTGCAACAGCCACTGTGATTTGGTGAAGCAAAGTTAGTGCAAATCGCGCTTTGAACCTGAAATGTTCATTATCGCTGCGTGTTTTTGAGGAATTGTAAAACGCGGAGAATGCCCCGTGAATAATGCTGCATTTGATGCCCCGAAAATACTATCTTTGCATCTAAATCATCAACAATTTGAACTTTAACGACTTTTCATTTGCGCCTCCCGTGATGGAAGGCATCGAAGCGATGGGATATGAAAAGCCCAGCCCCATTCAGGAGCAGGCCATACCGCTCATTCTGCAGGGCAGCGACCTGATTGCCTGTGCCCAAACCGGCACGGGAAAAACGGCTGCCTTCCTTTTGCCACTGATTCATAAACTGGTAACTTCACACGAAACTTCTGGAAGCATTCAGGCACTTATCATAGCTCCCACGCGCGAACTGGCCATCCAGATCGATCAGCAGCTGCAGGGTTTTTCCTATTTTGCCAACACCAGCAGCATCGCGGTATATGGCGGTGGCACCGGTGCGGGTTTCGATCAGGAAAAGAAAGCCTTGCAGAAAGGTGCACAGGTGATCATTGCCACACCCGGCAGGCTCATCTCTCATCTTAATCTGGGTTATGTGGATTTTTCCAACCTGAAATACCTGATCCTTGACGAAGCCGACCGCATGCTTGATATGGGCTTCATGCCCGATATCATGAAGATTCTCAGTTATTTGCCTGCAGAGCGACAAAGTCTGCTGTTTTCGGCCACCATGCCTGAGGCCATCCGAAGACTCACCGAAAGTATTTTGAGGGCGCCTCAGCAGGTGAATCTTGCTGTTTCAAAACCGGCCGAGAATGTGTTGCAGGCAGCTTACCTGGTGTATGAAAACCAAAAAATCGCGCTCATCGAATCGCTCCTGTTGGGGAAAGAGCTACCGCTCGTGCTGGTGTTTGCCTCCACCAAAGCGGGCGTCAAGGAGTTGGAAAGTGCGTTGAGGAGAAAGAAGTTTAACGTGAGTGCCATTCATTCCGACCTGGAGCAAGCGCAGCGCAACGAGGTGATGAACCGTTTCAGGGCACGCGATCTGCAGATTCTAGTGGCTACCGACATCGTTTCACGCGGCATTGATGTGGACGACATCTCATTGGTAATCAACTATAACGTTCCGGGCGATGCCGAAGATTATGTGCACCGTGTTGGCCGCACAGCCAGAGCCGAAAAGAGTGGAGTGGCCATCACCTTTGTTAGTGAAAAGGAATTTGGGAAGTTTCATCGCATCGAGCAGTTTCTGGGAATGCAGGTGAGAAAACTCGTTTTGCCAGCGCAGCTGGGCGAAGGTCCAGGGGCCGAAAGCTACGAACAAGGCCGCAGAAGCCGTGGCCCGCAACGCGGCAAAGGTGGTGGCAGGGGCAAAGGCGGCTACAAGGGCAGAAGAAAACCCTCTGGCGGTAGCGGCTCAAGAAATTAATCCTCAGTAAAACAGGTTCTTGGTTAATGAAAGCATCTCTTCGTGAACCAAACCATTGCTCGCAATGATGTCCTTCCCAAAGATCACTTCAGCGCTTCCATCAAAACCGCTGAGCCTGCCACCGGCACGTTCCACAATAAATGCTCCTGCAGCCACATCCCACGGATGCAGCCCATATTCATAAAACACTTCAAAGCGTCCGCAGGCCACATAGGCCAAATCCACAGCCGCTGAGCCCAGGCGGCGGATGCCGCGGCTTTGCCGCATCAGGCGGTCGAATAGCTGCAGATAGGGCTGCATGCGCGAAAAATCGTGATAGGGAAAACCTGTGGCAATCAGGCTGTCGTTCAGTGCGGCTGCCTCGCTTACCCTGATGGGCTTTCCATTCAACATGGCCTGACCGTTTTTCCAGGCGTAGAAACACTCGCCGGTATTCACCTCCAGCACCACGCCTGAGACAATTTCAGAGTCCTCCTGCAATGCAATGCTGACGCTGTAAACAGGGATGCCATGCACAAAATTGGTGGTGCCATCCAGGGGGTCGATAATCCAGTTGAAGGTGGATGCCAGCGTTGTGCCGCTTTCCTCGGCAATGAAACCCGATTCGGGCAACAACTGACTGAGTGCCTGTTTGATTTGCATTTCTGCGCCGCGGTCAACAAACGACACCATGTCGTGAAGCCCCTTGTGTTCGATGTCGCCTGCGGCTAGCTTGCCTGCATGCTGTCGAATAAAGTTAGCCGCTTCTTTCGCAATGTCTGCCACTTGAAGGGTGAGCGTTTGATAATCTGTCATCATGTTTTTGAACGTTTTAAAAATTGAAGCTTCAGCCATTTGGTGGGAGTTTGCTGCAGGGCGATGCCTGCTATGATCAAAAACAAACCGCCAATGGTGCTGGGCAGGATGGCCTCACCCACCAGGAAGTGGATAAAAAACAAGGCCAGAAATGGGGAAAGAAAAATGAGGTTGTTTACCTGTGCTGTGTGCCGGGCATTTTTGAGCGCCAGCAGCCAAAACACGAAGGTGATGCCCATTTCGAAGGTGCCGATGTAAACTGCACCTGCAAGGGCAGGCAGGCTGGGAAGGCGGAGGTGTCCAAAAAAGAACAGCCAGGCTGTGATATATGCTCCGCCAAAAAAAGTATTCATAAATATCTTCGTCAGGGCATCGCGTTTGTCTTTCATATTGATAATCCAGTATAAAGCCCAAAGCACTGCACTTCCCAATGCGAGGGCAACCCCCAAAGGATGGGTGAAATGCAACGAGAATGGATTGCCCTTTGTGCTGATGAGCCACAAGCCGGCAAAGCTGATGAGGATGGCTGTAAATGCTTTCATACCAATCTTTTGGCCTAACAAGGGCACCGAAAGGATGGTAAGCACCACCGGCCAGCTGTAGTTGAGCACACCAGCCTCCTGTGCCTGAAGCAGGTCGTAGGCCTTAAACAAAACAAGGTAATAAGCAAATGGATTGATGAATCCCGATATAGCCGAAAGCCCCAGCTCGTGCAGGTTTTGTCGGAGCAAGCCTTTCAGCTGGCCTTTGACGGCAAGGATGACCCCGAGCACCAGCATGGCAAAAAATGCCGACCACAGCAACAGCTCATCCGGCGCAATGTACCTGAGCGTGATCTTAAACGCAGAACTCATGGTGGACCAAAAGGCCACGGCCAGCAAGGCATACGTGATGGCTTTCCGTTGTGCCTGCATGATTATTCCTTGTTTTTGGAATCCATCAGGATGGTTACAGGGCCATCGTTCACGAGCGACACCTGCATCATGGCACCAAAATGCCCGGTTTGAACCTTGATCCCTGTTTCGTGTTCGAGCCTGCGGATGAAAAGTTCGTAAAGCGGAACGGCCGTTTCGGGGCGCGCAGCGCGGATATAGCTGGGCCGGTTGCCTTTTTTGGTAGATGCATGCAGCGTAAACTGGCTCACCACCAGCAGCTCACCACCGGCGGCCATCACATCGAGGTTCATCACTTCTTCTGCATCCGGAAAGACGCGCAGCCGGGCGATTTTGCCGCACAACCAGTTGACATCTTCTTCGTTGTCAGCTTCTTCTATCCCCAGCAAAACAAGCAATCCCCGGCCAATGGAAGCAACAGCCTTTCCGTTGATGTGCACTGCAGCCGTGGCAGTGCGTTGAATAACTACGCGCATGGTGTTTGAGGTGGCATTTGAGGGCGCAATTTACTACTTTTGCAGCAAACCTGAAGCATGACACACCTGAGTGTAAACATCAACAAAGTAGCCACTTTGCGCAACGCCCGTGGTGGCAATGTTCCTGACGTACAGCAGTTTGCAATAGACTGCGAGCGTTTTGGAGCAGAGGGCATCACCGTTCATCCCCGTCCCGACGAGCGTCATATCACGCGAAAGGATGTGGCCTTGCTGAAAAAAATCGTTACAACCGAGTTCAACATCGAAGGAAATCCCACCGATGATTTCATTCGCCTGGTGCTCGAAACACGGCCCCATCAGGTGACGCTTGTTCCTGATGATCCCGGACAGCTGACCTCTGATCATGGCTGGGACACCATCAGGCACAAGGACTTTCTGAAAGCTGTGATCAGTCAATTCAAACAGGCGGGCATTCGGGTTTCGATCTTTGTTGATCCCAATCCCGAAATGGTGCGGCATGCAGCCGAAACGGGCACTGACCGCGTTGAGCTTTACACCGAAAGCTATGCATCAGCTTACAGCGAAAACAGGGAAGCGGCCATAAAGCCATTCGTTGAAGCGGCTGCCGAAGCGAACAGAATGGGTCTGGGCATCAATGCAGGGCACGACCTTAGCCTCGGGAACCTGCAGTATTTTGCCAAAAACATCCCCGGCTTGCTCGAAGTATCCATTGGCCATGCCTTGATCAGTGAAGCCTTGTACTACGGAATCGAGAACACCATCCAAATGTACCGCCGTCAGCTGATGCCATGAAATCAATCACTTATGTTCCGATAGGAACCATCCGGACGCAGTATGCCGAAACAGTGGGCATGCCCATACAATCGGCCCTGGCGCAAAATAGCATGTTGGCTGTGGCAGAATTGGACGAACATTACACCGACGGCCTGGACCAGTTGGAAGGTTTCACCCACATCATACTGATTTATCATTTTCACCGCGCGGGTGCACCGGCACTCAAACAAAAGCCTTTTCTGGACAAAACGGAAAAGGGCGTCTTTGCCATTCGCAGTCCGCACCGGCCCAATCCCATTGGCATGTCCATTGTTGAGCTTGTGAAAATTGAGGAAAACAAGATTTATTTCAACCATGCAGATATGCTCGATGGCACGCCCTTGCTGGATGTGAAGCCTTTTATTCCGGCTTTTGATCACCGCGACGAAGCAGGCAACGGTTGGTTGGAGCAGGTGTTTCCAGAAGAAGTGCCATAACTGCTTGCCTGAACGGGGCAAAATATTATTCGTCAGTCCACTGCAACAACCGCTGTTCACCTTCGAGGCTTCGGTGAAAAGTAATATCCTGACTCACCTCAATCACACCTTGATAAGTGCCTGATTCATCGTGCAATGCAAAATATTGGATGAGAATTTTGCGGTCTTTGATGGTGATCCAGAAAGAGGCTACGTTTTGTTTTCCCTGCCGGAAAGCACCGATGATGTTGTGAACAATATGCACACTTTCGGGCGGGTGGCAGAGGTGCACATCGCGCCCGATAATGCCTTTGCTGCGCGGAAAGATACGGTGGGGCGGATTGGAGTAAAAGCGAACCTTATCATCCGCATCCACATAGGTGATGTCAACCGGCAGGTGGTTGAAGAGCAGGATCAGTTGTTGGGCAGTGAGCATTCCGGTGGTGAGGTTGACCAATTCGTGCTCAAAGCGACGCAGCATGGGCTGTGAAGCTGAGGTTTCCGGGGCTTTCACAAATGGCAGCTCAGGATCGTGGCATTCTTGCAGCATTTGTTGGAATGTTTCATCCGGGATGCTTGCCGCCATATGGGGGAAAAGCAATTTTTCTTCGCGCAGCCGGATGGCATACATATTAAAATACAAGCCACCAATCAGCAGGTTGAATGTTTTCAAATCGGGCTGCGGGTTGTGCAGCAATGCTTTGATGTCCTTCATCAGGCGGCGGATGTCGTCGTGATACGACCACATCATCTGGATGCAGCGAAACTGTGGCCATGCAGCTTCGATGGCCGGAAACAACACATTTTCCTTGATGGTGTAGTAAGGCTCAAAAGCCACAATGGTTTCAAACTGTTGTTTGGCAAGTGCCCAGTGATCAGAAAGCTGCGGTTGTTGATTGAGCCTTTTAACAGTCTGTTTGAAATCCTCCAGTTGGCTGATCATCACATTGTTGTTTTGTTGCAACAACGAAATCAGTTCGTTCGGACCGGAAACAGCATCAGGCAGGCGGCGAAGGGTATTGCCCAGCACATTGAGGAATTTGTTCATGGCTTTTTTCAGTTGGGGCAACGGATGATTTTCCTGCATAAGCCTGTCAGCCAGTTGAATGATGTCGGCTGCTGTGGCATTGTCAATGCTCTGCTGTGTTGCACGGATGGTTTCCACCACCTGCTGCTGATGCATAACGGCCATGAACAGTGTGTGTAGTTCAGTGGCTTTTATCTGGCCGTGAGCGGAAATCTCTGACATGGTAATTAATCGTTTTCGAGTGGAAGGAAGGCGTAGTTTTCGCTGTAGTGCAGCATTTGTTTTGAGAAGTCGTCGGGGTAGCTAACGAGCACATCGGTGATGCCGCCGTCGTGTTTCACCGGGTCGAGGCGTGGCTGGATGAAGCCGGCAAATGGCGCAATGTTGAGTTTGTTCCAGCGTTCCAGCATTTCTGCATGCCAGTCGGGATTCACTTTCACACCATATCCCTCAACAAGTTGCTGTGCTGCCTCAAAATCACCTTCGGATTTGATGCGCTGCACTTCGGCGAGCAATTGGCCAAACAACACACGCAGCTTTTCGTAATCGTTGATACGCACAAATGTCTTTCCTTCAACGTTGATCACCTCCACCACTTTTTCTGCCATTCCTTTTTCATACACCCATCCTGCAATGAGCTGCCTGTTGCGCATATGGCTTTCTTCCAGGTTCTTACCGGGTTCGATACGCACCAGCTGACGCATCAAACCATTGAGCATAAAGCTGTCGCAGGCTGCTTTGCCTACTTCTTCTGAATCGCACAAACCTTGTTCGGTCAGCACCGGATCGGTGATGAAATAGAGTGCAACCAGGTCGGCCCTTGCCTCTTCTATGGTGTTTGAATAGCTTTTCAGCGTTTCCTTGGGTGTTCCCACGCCGGGCAGAATCTTGCCGCTGCCATGGCCGATCACTTCGTGCAAGCCGGTGTGCAATTTGGAGGCGATTGCGCCATGAGCTCTGATGCGTTGTTGCTGTTCAGGGAGATAAAATTCCTCCAAACTGCCATTGGTTTTCGACGACATGTCGTACGCATCTTCGATGTTGCCCAGCGAAACCGATTTTGAACCGTGTTCGGCCCTGATCCAATCGGCATTTGGCAGGTTCACACCAATGGGGGAGGAGGGGGCATTGTCGCCGGCCTGCACAATGGTTTTGATCACCTTGTAGCTCACACCGGCTGCATCGCTGCGTTTGAAACGGGCATCGATGGGAGATTTTTCTTCGAACCAGGCTGCCATGCTGCTGATTTTTCCGAAACGTTGTGTGGCTTCTTCGTCGCGCATCGACACCACCGACTGCCATGCACCATGGTATCCGAGCGGATCGCCATACACTTCGATGAAGCCATTCACGAAGTCGAGCATCGAATGGGTATCTTTCACCCA
>CAZBMR010000041.1:0-21033 GCA_964492695.1 uncultured Lentimicrobiaceae bacterium | reverse complement strand
GTACTTTTATCGGCCTCGCATTTGAGCAGAATGGTTTCTAAAACCTTTCTGATCAGCAGGTTGTGTTTATAGTTTTGGTCGTATATGATGTCGCGGCCCGCCATGGCTGCCTGATAAAGGTGCCAGGCCATTTTCTTTTGTTGCAGGCTCAGTTGTTCAAAGCCCTCCACGCGGTAGCGGAGGATGCGCACATCGGCAAACTGTTCGGTTTGCCAGTTAAAACCGGTTTGTTCAGTTGTCATGGTAGTTAGATTTGCAGCTGCAAAGATAGGATTTAGAAACAGAAAAGCGCCTAACCGCTGGGGTCAGGCGCTTTGCGTATGTTCGTTTGGCGGTGCTTCGGCGCACCGCTGCACCATCAGCGTAGCATGTGGTGTGCTATTTCAAGCCACGTTTGACGAGCAGGGCATTAAGGTCGGCAGGTTTTCCCCTGAAAGCCACATAAAGTTCCATGGGATCTTCGGTGCCACCTTTGGCAAGGATGTTTTCTCTGAACCTTTGCGCCGTTTCACGGTTGAAAAGCCCGGTTTCTTTAAATGCCATAAATGCATCTGAGTCAAGCACTTCCGACCAAATATAGCTATAATAACCGGATGAATATCCACCTGAAAAGATGTGGCTGAAATAGGTGCTGCGATAGCGCACATTGATTTCGGGGATGATGCCGCTGGCGGCAAGGGATGCTTTCTCAAAGGCTTCAACATCGGGCATATCGTTGGTAGTAACGGTGTGCCAGTCGAGGTCGAGCAGCGAAGCAGCAAGGTATTCGGTCATGGCGAAGCCCTGGTTGAAGGTGCTGGCACGCACCATTTTTTGCACCACCTCAGCAGGAATCAGTTCATTTGTTTGATAATGTCTGGCAAAGAGGGCCAATACCTCTGGCTCGGGTGCCCAGTTTTCCATGATTTGCGATGGAAGTTCCACAAAATCACGGGGCACCGATGTTCCGCTGAGGCTGGTATAAGTGGTGTTTCCAAGCAGGCCGTGCAAGGCATGACCAAATTCATGAAAGAGGGTGCTCACCTCGTCCCAGCTCAGCAGGGCAGGCTGTCCGGCAGTGGGTGCCGTGAAGTTGTAGTTGGTGGTGATGACAGGCGCGATACGTTTGCCATTCTCGCGCGAGGTTTTGCGAAAACTGCTCATCCATGCACCTCCTCTTTTTGATTCGCGGGGGAAATAATCCATATACAAAATCCCTACATGGGTATTGTCGGCTTCGAGCACTTCATATACTTCCACATCAGGGTGGTATTTGGGCAGGTCAGTGCGTTGCACGAATTGTAGTCCGTAGAGTTTGTTGGCCACCTGAAAGACCCCGTCGCGCACATTTTCAAGTTTAAAATAGGGGCGCATCTGTTCTTCGTCGAGATCGTAGCGGGCTTTCCGCAGTTTTTCAGTGTAATACCACCAATCCCAGGCCTCGAGTTTGAAGTTTTGGCCACTTTCGCGGATGAGGTTTTGCAGCATGGATGCTTCTTCTTTTGCCTTTGACACGGCGGGCTTCATCAAACTTTCCAGAAACTTTCTCACAGCCAAAGGGTTGCCGGCCATGTTTTGCTCCAAAATGTAATGGGCATGTGTTTCGTAGCCGAGCAGCCTGGCTCTTTCCGAACGCAGTTGCACGGTGCGGCTGATGATTTTTTTATTATCATATTCGTCGTTGTGGTTGCAACGGCTCATATATGCTTTGAAAATTTCCTCCCTCAAAGCGCGGTTGTCGGCAAACTGCAAAAAAGGAAAGATGCTGGGGCTGTGCAGCGTAAACAACCACTCGCCGGCTTTGCCTTCTTTTTCAGCGGCCTCTGCTGCTGCGGCTTTCAGGCCCGATGGCAGTCCTGCAAGTTGATTGCTGTCGGCAATAAACAGCTTGTAGTTGTTGGTTTCGGCCAGCAGGTTTTCGCCAAACTTCAACGATAGGATAGAAAGTTCTTCGTTGATTTTGCGCAGTTGCTCCTGGTTGGCCGAGTCGAGCAAGGCACCGCCACGCACAAAACGCTTGTAGGTTTTTTCGAGCAACATGGCTTGTTCCTTATCGAGCTGCCATTGTTCACGTGCATCATACACCTTCTTAATCCGGTCGAAAAGCACAGGATTCAGCGTGATGTCATCGCTGTGGCGCGAAAGCATGGGCGATATGGTGCGTGCAATTTCTTGCATGGTGTCGTTGGTGAGCGAGCCATTGAGGTTGAAAAATACATTGCTCACACGCGTGAGCAAAGCGCCTGTTTGCTCAAGGGCTTCCACCGTATTTTGAAAGTCGGGTGGCTGGGTGTTGCTTGTAATACGCTCAATTTCAATACGCTGTTCGTTGATGGCGGCTTCAAATGCCGGTACGTAATCACCCATTTCGATGGCCTCGAAGGGCGGAATTTCAAAAGGCGTGTTGTAAGCAGAAAGCAGGGGATTGTTTCGTTCCATGGTTTTTTGTGGTTGCTGACATCCTGCAACAATCAGAAATGCAGCCGCAAAGTTGAGAATTTTCTTCATGTGTTTTTCTGTTTCATTCCCAAAAATAGGCAGTGTAACTCTTTGTAACACGCGCCGAAAGTTTAAGGTGTGATAGAATAAGGCTTCGGATGTGCCACACAACAAGTGGAATAAGCACCATTGCTGTTTCTGATGTATTGCATCTTTGGTCAAAAGTAAGACACAGCCATTGGCTGTGGCTCAGACGCAAGCATGAAAAAAAATTCTTGATCAGGTGGTTTTTGTTCTTTTAATGGAACAACCAATGGCTTTTGTTCCCGACTTCATGGGATTATTGCCTTTCAACAGGGCCTCAACAGCCTCATCCACATAGTGTTCGGTGGCTTCCTCCGGAAACTCGGAGTTGTTGTCGATGGCACCGATATATTTTACAACGGCATTAGCGGCCTTTCCCTGAACAACAAAAACATGTGGTGTGCGTGTTGCACCATAGATGTTGGCATATTTCTGTTCAGGGTCAAGCACATAGGCAAACGGGAACGACTTTTCTTTTGCACGTTGTTTCATGGCTTGATAGCTGTCCTTAGGTTGCACGAGGGAGTCGTTCGGGTTGATGGCAATCACCGGATAGCCTTTTGGAGCAAACTTTTGGTGCAGTGCAATGATGCGGTCTTCGTAGGCAACCGAATAGGGACAGCTGTTGCATGTGAAAACCAAAATAAACCCTTTGGCATCGGGATATGATTGCATCGAAACTTGTTTGCCGCTGACATCGGTCAGGCTGAAATCGGCAGCCCTGTCGCCGGGTTGATAACCTTGTGCCTGAAGGTATAAACCACTCAGGATGAACAGTAAAGAGATGAATGTGTGGCGCATATTTCTGATTAATTTGAGGTTATTATGATGAATCTGAATTGTTCCATTGCCTATTTGAATTTTTGGATCAGCGTTTCAAGCTCGTTGGCGCTCAGCTTGCCTTCGTGAAACAGGCGCTGGTTTTTTTTGAAGAGGAGGGTGGCAGGAATTGTTCCGGTCCACTTTGGGTCAACCTTGCCAATCCAGCTATCGGAATCGGGTTCATATAAGTGCAACACCTTGGATTTGATGTTGTTTTTTACAAGGAATGGGATCAGCTGGCTTTCTTTTTTACTTTTGAAATCGAGGCTAACCAGCATAACCTTCACTTTTTGGCCGGCGCAGGCACTATTCAGGTCTTCAAAGGCTGGCAGCTCTTCCACGCAGGGAGCGCACCAGGTGGCCCAAAAGTTGACAATGTATAAGGTATCGTTGTTTTTTGTCAGCAGCGGTGCAAGCTCCTTAAATGAGTAGGTGTCAGGCATGTGTGCAGGCTGCTGTGCAAGCAATCCAGCAAGACTCCTCATACTGAGCAATACACTTAAAATAAGCACCTTTTGTTTCATGCCCATTAAACAGGGTACTCACAACCTTTGTTCAGCCATAAACGCCTAAATAATTGTTAAAACGGCTTGCCGGCTTGTGTCAGGTTTTTTTGAAGGATGAAAAGCCTGCACGCACTATGAAACTTGCGATTATAATCGTGTTGCAACGCACTCCGAATGCTTCATTCGTCGGGAAGGAGCATCTTTTAAAAAAAACACCCGTTACGATGTGTTTCATAACGGGTGTTTTTTTACAGAAACAGCTTTCAGCTTTTTCTGTCGGGCAGATACTGATATTTTCGTTCGTTGATATAAGCCCAGATGGCAACCGAGGTGATGATGGCCACAGTGTAGTAAACAAAGGAGGGAACTGGAACCGGGTCGCCGGCCGCATAGGAATGCAGGCCCGAGAGGTAGTAGTTCACCCCAAAATACGTCATGATCACTGCGCTGTAGCCGATAAGTGTAGCCAAGCTGAAACTGTAGTCGGTTTTCATGCCAGGTGTGTAGCCCATGTGTACGATATAGGTGTAAACCAATACCGTGACGAGCGCCCATGTTTCTTTCGGGTCCCAGCCCCAATACCTGCCCCACGACTCGTTGGCCCAAACACCGCCGAGGAAGGTGCCAATGGTAAGCAGGTAGAGGCCAATGATCACCGTGCGCTCGTTGATGTAGTTGAGCTCCTTGATGCGTTGTTGCAAACGGCTGAAGTTGGAAGGGGTTTTGAGAATCATCAGCACAAGGTTGATAAAACCAAGCAGGGCACCCAGCGCCAGGAAGCCGTAGCTGGCGGTGATCACCGAAACATGGATGGTGAGCCAGTAGGATTTGAGCACGGGCACAAGATTGGTGATTTCCGGGTCCATCCACGAGAGGTGGGCCACCATCAGGATGATGGAGGCGAGGATGGAGGTGGCGGCAATGGTCATCTGCGATTTTCTGGAGAAGATCAATCCGGCCAACACAGTAACCCAGCTGATGTAGATCATGGACTCATAGCCGTTGCTCCAGGGTGCGCGGCCCGAGATGTACCAGCGCATGCCCAGGCCAAGTGTCTGGAAAACAAAGAACACGACGATCAAAATGTAGAATACTTTCATCGCCTTGTCAACCCAGCTGCGCGTTTTGAACAGGTTCATGAAGCTCAGAATGAGCATTACAAAACCGGCCAGACCAAAATAATTGCTCAGACGGTCGAATATCATCATCCGGTTGTATGTAATTTCGGCTTTTACCTTTCCCTTGTCTGGCAATATTTCGTTGCCATATTTTTGTTGGTAATCGCTGATGCCCTGCACCAGGATGTTGGCATTGGTCATATCGTTTGCAGCCAAAGCGTTGAAATACATAGGTATCGCATTTGCTACAAAGTTGCTGTCTTCTTTTTGAAGTCCGGAGATTTTGGCCCCGGGATGAAACCAGGGTTTATGCGCATCGCGGGGATCGGGGAGTATGCGCAGCAGTTCGCCCGTGTAAACCATGTAGGCAATGTTTACGCGTTCGTCAACGGCAATCACATCGTTGTCAAACTTGCTGCGTTCGGCAGGTTTCTTGGCGTAGGCCTGGCTCACAAGGTCGCGCAATTTATAGCCGCCACCCTGACTAAAATCGAGCATATCCGTAAAAGCTGCATGGCTGCCATTCAATCCCAGCAACTGTTTGAGCTCGGGATGCGACACCTTGATCATCTTCACCGATTGCCATTTTTGCGGTTCGAGCTGCATGCCCATCAGCACCTGGTCGGGATTCATGCCATTGAAACTGGTTTTGCGTGCTACTTTGCGCAGCATCTCGCTCGAAAGCGTATTCATGGGTTTCAGGCGGCCATCGTTGTCTTGCACCAGCAAAGCACCAAATTTGGCAGCCTGGTCTTTGTCAACCACTTTCAGCGAAGCCAGGTTTTCGTCGGCAAACAGCGCTGCAGATGACAGCATGAGGCCAAGCAAAACAACGCCGGCCTTGCTGGCGGTTGCGTTCTTTCGGAGCAGTCGGCCCAGAAGGGCAAAGCGGGTGTTTGGCATAAAGAGCGCAAGCAACATGCCAAGCGACATCAGAAAATAGCCCAGATAGGTGACCCATGTGCCCAATCCGTCTTTGTTTACCGACAGCACAGTTCCGAGTTCATCCTTGTCATAGGAGGATTGGAAAAAACGGTATCCCTTGTAGTTCAATACGTTGTTCATGAAAATGCGGTATGGCATTTCAAGTCCTGCAGCTTTGTCAATCAGGGTCACCTCGCTGGCATAGGAGCTTGGACTCATCGAACCGGGGTAGCGCTCCAGCTGAAAATCGTTCAGCTTGAGGGCAAATGGCAGGTCGATCAATTTCGAGCCATACATCATTTTCACCTCAACGCCGTTGATTTTGAAGGTGTTGGTCTCTCCCAGATAGCCTTTTCCACCTCGCAGAAACACGTTTTTGGTTTCGTTGCCCGAGCTAACTTCCACCTCCATGGCATCCATAAAATTCACGTCTTTTCCCTTATAGGCGGTGTAGTCGAGTTTTCCATTTTCATACATATCTGTCAACACAATACGTAAATCATTCATGCTGTAAAGTTTACGCATCTCAAAGGGGTGCCATTGCCCCGGATTGAGGCTGTCAGTTGTGCCACCCATCATTGCCATCGAAACGAGGGTGTCAGGGGTCTGGATAAAGAGCAATCCGTTTTCAAATTTCAGGTTGATGGCGCTGGCATCAGATTCCGGGCCGAAGCTGAAGGCATACTGCATGAAGTTTTTTCGATCGTTTTCCTTTAAAATCAGGTTGTTGCGACCACTTTGTGCTGACGAAACCACCATAATCACATATGGTTCGCCCTCGCCTGCATTGCCTTTTACAAGCACTTCCTGTGCATTGGGAATGTAGCGCAACGATTTGAAATGCAATTTCTTGCCATTAACTTTTACCTGATCGCTGTAAGCTTTTTGCGATAGGGCCGACATGATCACCGATTCCTCGGTGTAGGCTGTCTCGCTGCCATCTTTCACTTCAGTGAGAACATACGCCAGATCGGACAGCATCGTTGATTCTGTAGCGCCTTCGCGAATGCTCATGATGCCTTCGTAGCCGATAAAGCGTGTGATGCCCGATCCAATCAGGATGATGGCAAAGGAGGCGTGAAATGTCAGCAAAACCCATTTCTCTTTGCGCCACATTTTATATTTGAAGATGTTGCCGATAAGGTTGATGCCCAGCAGGCCAAGCAGCACTTCGAACCAGGTGGCGTTGTAAACCACCGCCTTAGCTCCCTGTGTGCCAAAATCATTCTCAATAAAGGTGGCAACGCCAATGGCAACGGCAAACGCCAGCACCATCAGCCCCATCATCTCCATCGAGATTAGTTTGTTAAAGATTCGCTTCATAAAGATGAACAAATTGATTTATAGTGCATTAAAAAACTGTTCAAAAATAGTCAAAAGCTGTTGCCTGCCGGTTGCGAACGGGCTTTCTGTCAGCAAAAGGGCTGTTAAAAATCCTTAAATCGGGAAATAGCGGTTCAATTCCAGAAACATAGATTTATCTGGATATGTTGCCAGATTGAGCCGCTGTGCAAAGGTGATGACTTGACCTTTTTCCGGTTCAATCAGCCAAATGCACTGCTAGATTGCTGCTTGTTTCAGCCTGAGACCAACAACGTTTTCAACATGGTGGGTTTGGGGAAACATGTCAACAGGTTGCACATCAACCACTTCGTAAAGGTCGGCAAGCAGGGCGATATCGCGCGCCTGGGTAGCCGGATTGCAGCTCACATACACCATCTTTTCGGCCTTGATCTGCAAAAGCTGCTCAATCACTGCCGGATGCATGCCGGCGCGTGGCGGATCGGTGATGATCACATCGGGCTTTCCGTGCGCTTCGAGGAGCTCGTTGTTGAGCACCCTTGCCATATCGCCGGCAATGAAGCTAACATTTTCAATGCCATTTAAGGCTGCATTGCGCTCAGCATCGCGCACCGCATCAGCCACATATTCAATGCCTACCACTTTTTTTACAGCCCTTGCCACATACAGGGCAATTGTTCCGGTGCCGGTGTAGAGGTCGTAAACCAATTCGTGGCCTTTGAAACCGGCAAAGTCGAAAGCTGTGCGATAGAGTTGTTCGGCCTGTGGAGTGTTGGTCTGGTAAAAGGAAACCGGACCGATTTGAAATTTCAATGGATTCGTTCCCGGCACAGGAGATGCCATTTCGCCCACGAGATAGGGCAGACCCTTGAACAGGGTGGCTTCGAGGTCGCTGATTTGGTCGTTCTTTTTCGGGTTGACCACATACATCAACGAGCTGATAGCGGGGAATTTTTCGGCAATCCAGGGCAACAGTCCTTTTGTAATGGCCTCATCCTCATGCTGTACGACGAGAATCACCATGAGCTGTCCGGCAGCTCCGTTGCGTATGATGAGGTTTCGCAGCAATCCTTCACTGGTTTTCACATCATAAAAGCTGAGGCCATGCTGCAGTGCGTAGGCCTTCACGGAAAGCCTGATGGCATTGGAAGGCTCGTCCTGCAGATAACAGTGGTCCACATCGAGGATGCGGTCGAACATGCCCGGCAGGTGGAATCCGAGTCCGTTCATGTTTGCTGGCATCTGTTCGCCTTCAGTGGGCTTGTTGGTGAGCCAACGGCGGTTGGAGAAGGTGAATTCCAGCTTGTTGCGGTAATAATATGGTTTTTCCGAACCCAGGATTGGCTTGATTTCGGGATGTGGAAATTTGCCGATGCGCTCGAAGTTGTCTTTCACCTGCTGCTGCTTGAAAATCAGTTGCTGCCCATAATCCAGGTGTTGCCATTTGCATCCCCCACATATGGTGAAATGGCTGCAGACTGGCTCGGTGCGGTGCTCCGAAAGTTGGTGAAAATGAAGGATCTTGCCTTCAAAGAAATTTTTCTTTCTTTTAATCACCTGTAGATCAACAATATCTCCTGGTGCGGCAAAGGGAACAAACACCACCTTTTGATCGGGTTTTGCCACTGCCATTCCTTCCGAACCTGCTGACAAGATCTCCACCTGCTCCATCAGCACCGGAGCTTTGTCGGTTTTTCTGCGCATGCTTTCAATTTTGTGCAAAATTAAACTATTGCAGCCATAGTCGTGACAACGATCACCGACATTGCTACATATCGCCGGTTAAACAACAGCTTTTTGTTTCGGGCCTGCCCAACCCCCGATGACCAACACGTTTACAATTTCTGATGGTGCAGGTTTTTTGGTTTTCAATTAAACAAAAACTTGATCTGAATAACTAATATATAAGAACCAGTAGATCAATTTATTACTTATCTGACCTTTAAATTGAGGGGGTCTGTTGCAAAACAAAATCGGACAAAGCTTGTTTCTTTTATTAAATCTGCAAAATCATGAAAAAAATTACCTTATTGATCATCGCTTCATTTCTGCTCTCAAACGGAATGATGGCACAAAACAAAAGCAAGACCGCGTTTGAGCTGGCGCCGCTGCCTTATGCCTACAATGCACTTGAGAAAGCTATCGACTCAACTACCATGGCAATTCACTACAGCAGGCATCACAAAGCATACTACGACAACTTTTTGAAGGCCATCGAAGGCACCGATATGGCCTACATGACGATGGAGGAGATGTTTGCTAACATCAGCAAACTGCCTGTTGCTGTGCGCAACAACGGGGGTGGCCACTACAACCACAGCTTGTTTTGGACGGTGATGACGCCCAAAGAAACAAAGCCCGAAGGGAAATTGCTTCAGGCCATCGAATCAACCTTTGGTTCGGTTGATGCCTTTAAAAAAGAATTTGAAAAGGCCGGCGCCACACGTTTTGGGAGTGGATGGGCATGGTTGAGTGTAAACGATAAGGGCGAACTCTTCATCAGCTCAACCGCTAATCAGGACAATCCCCTGATGGATGTGGTGGCCGAGCGTGGAACACCCATTCTCGGGCTTGATGTGTGGGAACATGCCTACTATCTGCGCTACCAAAACAAGCGCGCAGGTTATATGTCAGCCTTTTGGTCCATTGTCAACTGGGACGAGGTTGCAAGGCGCTACGATGCAGCGAAACAATAAACCTCATTTTCTGAGCGAAGCCGGACAGCCTGTCCGGCTTTTTTTATACAATCGGGCGCCTCGTTCGCGATCAAAACCTATCAATGTTTTTGTCAGGCCTCGAAGCCAAATTCGCTCATCACCCTGAACAAATCATTGCGGTTGATGGGTTTTGGGATGTAACCATCGCAACCAGCCTCGAGTGCCTTTCGTTCGTCGCCGCTCATGGCAAATGCTGTGATGGCCACCACAGGGAGCTTTGGATAAATGGCCTTGATTTGACGTGTGGCTTCAAAACCATCCATGATGGGCATCTTAATATCCATAATCACCATGCTGAGCTGTGGGTGCGTGCTGGCCAGTTCCACGGCTTCTTCGCCATTGGTGGCACGCAGTATTTCTGCCTTAAAAGCTTTGCGCAGAATCATTTCCAGCACGATGAAGTTGGAGTCTTCATCCTCGGCGATTAACACCTGACGCTTTTGGGCTTCGTTTGTCGCCCTGGGTTTCACCGTTTCTTGTTTAAAGGGAAGTATGATGGTGAATTCTGATCCGATCTCTCTTTCAGACTTGAGTTTTACAGTTCCGCCAAGTTTTTCGCAGATGCCTTTCACGATCGACAGTCCCAGGCCACTTCCTTCGAACCGCCGGCTGCTGCCCGAATCTTCCTGACTGAAATTCTCGAACACTTTTTCGTGCATGGATGCATCAATGCCCACGCCCGTATCCTTGACAAAGAAGTTAAAATGTGAGCCTTCTATCCGATAACCAAATGTAACACTGCCTTTTAAGGTAAACTTTATGGCGTTCGACAATAAATGACCCAGTGCTTTGGTAAGCAACTCGCTGTCGGTTTCAATCTGATGAACCGCTGCTTCTGACGGCGTATCGGTGTTGAATGCAAGACCTTTTTTCTCGCACTCAAATTGCATTTTACCTGCCAGTCGGTCAATGATGTCCATCACCTTTACCATTTTGAGCTCTTTTTCCATGGTGCCTGAAGTGAGCAGCGAGATGTCCATATAATCGGTCACCGTTTGAATCAAGCGGCTGGTGCTCATGTTGATGATTTCGAGCAGCTCGGGCAAATCTTCCTTACTCAGTTCGGGATCGTTGAGCAGGGTGGTTGCCCCCAGGATGCCATTGAGCGGGGTTCTCACTTCGTGGGAGATGTTGTTGAGGAAAGTGGTCTTGAGTTTGTCGCTTTTTTCGGCCAGCTCTTTGGCTTTTTGGAGGGCTTGCTGGGCGGCTTCCTTTTCCGTCACGTTGTAGGCCATCACCATGCGGCGTTGTTTTCCACCGATTGGCGGCAGTGCATGCGAGCTTACTTCCACAGTGAGCAGATCGCCTTTTTTGGTCAGATGGCGCCACAATCCTGGCCCCTGTGCCGCTTCATGGCGGCTTGCCAGGTTTTCCATCAATGCCGGTATGTCTTCCGGCGGACGTATGTCTTTGAGCGTGAGCGACAAGAACTCCTCGCGCGAATAGCCGTAATCGATGATGGCTTTTTCGTTGACTTCAAGAAATCGCAGGCTTTCAACATCGTACACCCACATGGGAACGGGGTTTCCCTCGAAAATGGTTCGGTAAAGGTTTTCATTATCAACCAATTCCTGTTGCATCAGTTTGGTTTGGGTCACATTTTCCTTCACGGCAACATAGTGCGTCATGATGCCTTCGTCGTTGATGACCGGACTGATGGTGGCATGTTCCCAATAGAGCTCGCCATTTTTTCGTTTGTTATGAAACTCGCCTGTCCACACTTCACCTCTGGTGAGTGATTCATACATTTTTACATATTCGTCGCGGCTTTTTTCTCCTGAATTTAAAACGCGCGGATTGTTGCCAATGAGCTCCGACGGGCTGTAACCTGTGGTTTCAACCACCTTTGGATTCACATATTCTATGGTGCCTTCAAGGTCGGTGATGACAATGGACACAGGCGACTGTTCCACTGCCCTTGTCAGCTTGATGAGCTCTTGCTCATAGCTTTTTTGTTCGGTGACGTCAATCAGGGTTGACAGGATATAATTCACCCCGTCCAGCTCATATGGCTCGGCATAGATTTGCACCAGGCGATCTTCGCCAACCCGTGTTTTGATTGGAATCAACACTCCTTTGATGAGGTGGTTTTGCTTGATCTCGTTTAACAGGTGCTTGCGTGTTTCTGTTTGAATCACACCAAGGTCGAAAACCGTACGACCCACTATTTGTTCGCGCGAATAGCCTGTGAGCTGTGCGTAGGCGTCGTTTACCTCGATGTACATGGCGTCGTCAGGGCGTGTGATGCTGATGGCCACGGGGCTGGAGAAGAAAGATTTCTTAAACCGTTCTTCAAAAGCTTTCTTTTCGGTCTCAGCTTTCACTTGTTCCGTTACGTCATCCACCAGCCCCAGTCCGCTTTGAACCTTGGCCTCTTTGTCGAAGATGGGTGCAAACTGCACTTTTACCCAGGTAGCCTTGTCGGCAGTGACCGAATGGTAAAGACCCTCGTAGAACCCCGACTCGCCGGACAATGTTTTTTTAAGTGCCTCAACCAATTTCTTGTCAGGCAGCTGCAACATATCCAGCCCGATGAGTCGTTCAGGCGACGATCCGATGATGGATACAAAGAGGTTGTTGCAGGCAGTGATCACACCCTTGTTGTCAAAACTCACCATGCCCAGGGGGCTGTTTTCGAATACCAGCCTGAAGCGTTCTTCACTTGTGGAGAGTGTTTCCTGAGCCATGCTGCGGGCATTCATCTCTTCGCGCAAATCTTCCATGAGGTTGAGCGCTGCCAGCTTGCTTTGTTCGAGTCCTGCAACGGCTTCGCGCAATTTTACTTCCGTGAGCCGTCGCTCCGCCAGCTCTTTTTCGAGCATCTGTGTGCGATCGCTGATCAATTGCTCCAGCAGCTGCATCTCTGCTTTTTTGTGGTCTTCGGCAATCTTAAGCCGAAGCATGGCCTGCACCTGCGCTTTCAGTTCTGTTTCATCAACGGGTTTGCTTAAAAAACCATCCGCTCCGTTTTCAAGTGCCTTGGTTCGCAAGCCGGCATCTGTGTGTGCTGCCGTCACCATAACCACAGGAATGTGTTGGGTTTCAGGCTTATTTTTAATGGCCTTGCATACCTCAAATCCATCCATCAGCGGCATGATGATATCCAGCAACACCACATCGGGCAGGGCGGCTTGGCAAAGCTCCAGTCCCTTGCTGCCACTTTCAGCCATTAAAAACTCGGCTTGTGGAAACATTTCCGCCATGATGGCTTTCAAAACCAATAGGTTATCAGCCATGTCATCGATGGCCAGGATTTTAAATTGACGGTTTTCCATAGAGGTAAGCGTTGATGGTTTCTTCAAGATTGGTTTGCTCGATGGGCTTGAGAATGATGGCATCAAATCCGGCCTGGTGAAGTTGCTCGAGCTCGTTTTTCATGGCCATGGCTGTGACGGCAATCACAGGAACATGCTTCGCGGGTGAATGGCTGCGAATTTTGCGCAAAACTTCGTAGCCATCCATGTCGGGCAGGTGAATGTCGAGCAGGATGATGTCGGGCTGCTGCTCAAAGGCTGTCTGGAGGCCAAGCCTTCCGTCAGCAGCCAACATGAGTGTGGCCCGGTCGTGGAGCATGGCCTGCATGGAGAGCTGGTTGTCGGGATTGTCTTCGATATACAGAATTTTAGCCATCATTGTTGCTGTCGAAGCTGTTGTTTGCGGCCCTTCAAAGACCGACTCGATGCGTGCAAGCAAAGCCTCGCGGTTGAGTTCGCCTTTTTGCAACAGCTGACTGATATTGTTTCCTTTCAGGAAACTTAGTTCTTCCTGCGAGATGTGTCTGGCTGTCAAGATGATAACGGGTATCAGCACCTCGACAGATTGCCTGATTCTGGCCAGTGCTTCAAAGCCATCCATATGCGGCATCATTAGGTCGAGGATGATGGCGTCCGGTATTCTTTGGGAGATCAGTTCGAGTGCCTCCAGGCCATTTTTGGCAGCCTGCACCTGATAGCCTTCTTCCTGCAGCATGTCGCGCAGCTGTATCAGCTGCGGGTCGCTGTCTTCGACCACCAAAATCAATTTGCCCGATTTATCGGCGATGCTGGCTGCTTTGACGCTCCTTGGCAGAAAATCACGATCTGCCAGGGGAACATCGGATGAATGAATCTGCGGAAGTTCAAGGGTAAACACCGAACCCTGGCCCAGTTGGCTTGTCACACTGATGTTTCCGCCGCACAAAATGCTGTAGCGCCTTGCGATGGCAAGGCCCAGTCCGGAGCCGCCAAAGCGACGCGAGGTTTTTTCATCGGCTTGCCTGAATTCATCGAATATGATGTCGAGCTTCTCAGGTGCAATGCCAATTCCTGTGTCATGAACCGAAATTTGGATGCCATTTTCATTGGAAACAGCCCGCACTTCTACCTTGCCGTTTGAGGTAAACTTAACAGCATTGGCAATCAGGTTTTGCAGGATGTGCCGTACTTTGGCATGGTCGGAAATGATGGGTGGAAAATGTGCATCGATGTTGCTCGTTAGCGACACCTTGTTTTCGTCGGCTGCAGGCATCATCATCTGAATCAGTTCGTTCACCACCTCAGGCAACGAAAAACGGCTCAGTGTCACCTCGGCCTTGCCTGCCTCAATTCGCGATAAATCGAGAATTTCGTTGATAAGCTGGAGTAAATTTTTCCCGTTTTTGTTGATCACATCCAGGTAGGCATACATTTCGTCGCTGATTTTGCCCTGCAACCTGCGGCTGAGCACACCCGACAGCGAAATGACCGAGTTGAGCGGGGTGCGCAACTCGTGACTCATATTGGCTAAAAACAAGCTCTTGAGTTTATTGGCATCGTCCAGCTGTTTTTTTTGCTGCTCCAGCTCGCGATTTTGTTCGGTGAGCGCGGCCGATAGGGATGAAAGCTCGTTTTTTTGCATTTCGAGCTCCTTGTTGTTTGCTTCAAGTTCGTTCGATCGCTGTTCTAATTCGCTGATCAGACGATTACGTTCCAACTCGTGTGCCTTTCGCTCGGTGATGTCGCGGGCAGCGGCAAACACACCTGCAACCTGTTTTTCTTCGTCATAATAAACCGATGCGTTGTAGGTGACCGGCCTCGTTTCGTCGCCGTGCCTGATTTCGAGCTCCACGTCGCGTATGAAACCATGTTCAAAAACATGCTGGTAGGCTTGCCTGGCTTTGAGTGGTTCGGTGAAATAGGTGCTGAAGTCGGTTCCGATCAACTGCTTGCGCTGCATGCCAAGCATGTGCTCAGTGGCTTTATTCGCATCGGTAATGCTGCCGTCAGGCCCGATGGTCACAAGCGGATCGAGGCTGGCTTCGAGCAGCCCGCGGTTGTAGTTGAGCGATTGGTTGAGCAACAATTTCTGTGCTTCCAGATCCTGATTGATGATTTCCAGCTTATCGGAGAAAATTCGGATGCGTGCTGTGCTCACCACACTGGCGGCTCTGGCACTCAGCAACTCGCTGAGGCTATTCAACAGCAGCAATGATTTTTCGCTGAAGGCCTGCAGGCTGGCAAGCGAAATGATGCCAATCAGGCCTTCGGGCATGAGCAGTGGGAGGGTGATGATCTCCTGTGGACGCAAGGTTGCAGTGGCCGTTGGGAAATTCACATCCTCAAAGCCTGCCATGTTTTTGTGGTGATGCAACCGATGGCTTTGCAACGAAAAGCCAAACTCGCCTTCGTAGTTGCTGATGCTGAATGTTTTACGTAACTGATCAGAAACACCTGCCGATTCAAAAAGCACAAGATTCGATTTTTCTTCATCAACCAGATAAACCGCGGCCATGGGTGCATTGCACATGGCAGCAAGCTGGTGGATGGTGCGGCTGAAAAAAGCGTGCGGTTCGTCGTCGCCCGACAACACTTCGGCCATTTCATTGAGCTGTTCACCCAGCCAAAGGTGTTGCTCCACGCTGTCAGCCATTTGGTTAAACGCTTCTGAAAGCTCTCCATATTCGTCCTTGCCTTTGTAGCCTGAACGGGCATTGCGATCGCCCGATCTGAAAAGCGTTGTTGCTGCAACAAGCTCCTGAATTGGATTGCGGATGCTGCTCACCAGCAATTGATAGATGCCAGCAGTGACTGCGAGCATGATGGCGATAATCCAAAAAAGCTGGTTGCTGATTTGATCGTTTAGTTGCGCCGATTGGTTATAAAAAACTTCTGCCTTGTTTCTTGAGAAATCATCAATGCGTTGAATGTCATTCATCAAGCCCTGCACTTCGAGGCCACCTGTGCCCTGGTCTGAGGTTCTCATGGCTGTCTCGGCCAGTTTTCCTTCCCTGAAAAGTCTGATCGTTTCAGCGCGGATCTGCGTCCACCTGACAAAGCGCACACGCAACTGTTTCACATCTTCGGCTGGTCCCAAATACTTCATTTCCAGTTCGTGAAGCATTTGCAGCAATTGATCATCGGCCGCTGCTATATCAGCCAGGGTTTTTTCCACCTCCAGCTGATCTTTGGCAATAAAAATGTTTTTCATGTCGCGATGCACTTGCAGGATATTGGCCTTCACCTCGCCAATGATGCGCCGAACCTGCAAAGGATGTTGATACAAATAGGTGGTTTGCTCGTGCATGAGGTTTGTTTGAAACCACGCCAGAAAACCCATGATGATGACAATAATCAGCATCACTGCAAATCCAATCCTGATCTTGCTGGCAATTGTAAACTTCCTTTTGATGCTCATGTTGAATAGTTGGTTTTTTAGCGTGGATAATTTTTTTGCCGCACCGAGTAGATGGCTGACCATGGGTATTTTTCGGTGAAAACGGATTTGGGAACAAGTGGTCGTTCCACTTCTCCCGTTACGAAATAACCAGATGGCAGCAGGCTTGCCCTGATTTTTTGAAACATCCGGTCCTGAAACGGTTTCGCGTAATAGTAGAAGACATTGGCAGCCATGATCAGATCGAAGCCGCCAAATACACTCTCTTCCGGAAAGTTGAGCCGGTCGTCCAACAAATCAAACAGACCAAAAACGATGTGGGTGCGGAGCATGGGGTCAATTTCCCAATACATCCCATTGGGTCGGAACCACTTTTGCAGGCGTCCCCAGCTCAGGTTTTCCATTTGATGTGCCGTGTACATCCCTTTTTGAGCCAGATCCAGCTGGCTTTGTTGATGGTCGCTGGCAAAAATGCGGTAGCTGAACGGCCTGGTTTGGCTAAGTTTCAGTTCTTCGAGCAGGATGGCAAGGCTGTATGCCTCCTGTCCTGCCGCACATGCGGCTGTCCAAAACCGAAGCTCCTGCCGTCCGTTGTCCTGACATTGGCGAAGCAGCATGGGCAGAATCACCTGCTCGATGACAGAGAAGGTGAGGCTGTTTCGAAAAAAAACACTGTACGAATTGTTGCTTTGTTGTTCAAACTGCTGCTGTTCTGCCTCATGCGTGTGGTAGTAGGCAAGGTAATCGCCCGGATGCAGTATGCCAAGCGCTTGCATGCGATGGGATACGGTTTTATCGAGAAATGCTTTATCGATACGCAACCATGAAATTGGCAGATATTGAAGCTGGAGGTATTTTCCTGCCAGTCTGATACTATGCGGCATGGTTTAAGGCGTTGGCTGGTTGTGTGATACGATGGTATATTTGGGTGCTTTACCTGCCGCTGCCAACAGGCTGTTCACTTCATTTTTCAATGCGATCATGCGCAATTCCCTGTCGATGGTGAGCTTGTTGAAGCGTTCCAGCTCATCAATCTTGGCCCTCAGTTCAGCTTCGGTTTGCTTGCGTGCACTGATGTCGCGGACGATGCCAACCGATGCCCAGTTTTCCTTGAATCGAAGGGCAGAGATCGAAAGCTCCACGGGTATTTCTTGCCCGCTTTTGTTTTTGCCAATCAGTTCGATGGTCTTCCCAACTGCAGCCCCTTGTCCGCTCTGCCTGAAAGCAGCAAATGCTTCAAAATGTTGTGTGTGGTAGTGTGTTGGAGCAAGCAGTTCGTGCAGGTTTTTGCCAATGATTTCGGCCTCAGTATAGCCAAATATTCTTTCGGCTGATTTATTCCAAAAACTCACGCGGCCCTCATGGTCTATCATCACAATGGCATCATTCACGGCTTCGGTGATGGCACTCAGGCGCGAAGCCAGCATCAGGTTGGCTTCGTCGGCATGCTTCTTTTCGGTAATGTCCATGCCATAAACGGCCACCGATTCAACTTTCGTGTTTCGTATCACCGGAAACATTTTTCGGTAAACCCACCGCTCACCATTCAGTTCCTCAAAATCAAGCGTAATGCCTGTTTCACACACCTTGTCAATCATTTCTTTTCTGGAAGCAGCTATGTCAGGAGGGAGCAAATCGTACAGGCATTTCCCGATCAGTTGTTCAACGCTTAGGCCGAATGATTGTGCCTTTATCGAATTGGTGGCAAGCACATAGCCTTGTGGATCAATGAGATATACCGAATCTTGTGCTGCTTCTAGCAGGGCACGCAGCCTTGTTTCATTCAGCTGTAGTTTTTGCTCAGAAATCACGCGTGCGGTCACATCATGATCCACACCACGATAGCCAATATATGTGCCGGCATCGTCGTAGATTGGGCTACCCGTGGCACTCACGTATTTGATATTGCCGAATTTATCTACAATTTTATGCACATAATCCTTGAAGACCTGCCTCGAGGTCAACGACTGCATCCATTGTTTCTGATACCTGGGAAGATCGTCGGGCCGCTGAAAATCATAGATATATTTGCTGCCAACGATTTCTTCGGGAAGATAACCCAGAATCAGATGGCACATGGGGCTAACGTAGGTAAGCAGGCCGTTTGGATCGCATTCCCATACCACGGAATGGCTTTGTTCGAGCGCGTCCCTGAATCGGGCTTCATTGACAAATACCTCCTTCTCCGACTGAATCCTGGAAGTAACATTGCTTATGAAACCCATGTGGTTGCCGTTGGGCAATTTCACCGACTTGATGCGTAACCAAACAATTTCCTTGTTTTTGCACCTTAAGGCAAGGTCGATGGCCACCTCTCCCTGTTGCAGTATTTCCTCAATTTGATGTAGTCCGTTATCCTTGTTTTCATTATTGATCAAATCATGGATGTGCATCTTTTTGAGGTCATCCCCCGAAAACCCCGTGATTTCCTCCATGCCATGGTTCACTTCAAGAAACTTACCTTCCTTATCCACAATGCAAATACCATCAGGCGCGTAATGCATGTATTGACAAAAAATTTCATCACCGCTGCCAGCTTGATTTTGATGGTGTCGCAGTTCTTCAAGTGTTTGTACGGAGTTCAAGACGTTTTTTACAATATGGGGTAGGCTTCGTAGGTCTGATTTTCGTACAAATGCGTGAATGCCCTGAAGATAGCACGATTCAATCATTTGATCGTTTATTGAACCTGAATAGACCAAAACAGCTAACTCAGGGTGATGGCTTTTCACTGCTTTTACAATATCAAGTCCATTGCAATCAAGCAGCGTGAGGTCTGTGATCACCAGATCGGGCTGGGATTGAGCTAAATAACGCGTCAGCCCTGCTAGGCCATCAACTTGTTCATACACGAAGTCGAGGCTCTTATGAAGCACTTTGGCGGCTGCCTGCACGTCAGCATGGTTGTCGTCGGCAAAGAGAATTTTTAAACTTTTTTCCATGTTGCTCTGCGATTAATCGTGCTGCTATCCCGAAGAAAATCCAGCTGTTTGGACGTGCTAATTTACAACATCAAGAATGCGATTCAAAGCTATTTGTTTTTTTTTCGTCATGCTGAAAAACGAGCTGTAAATGAACCGAAAAACAGTTATTGAAGCATGCCAGATTAATGCAAATCGCGCAACGCTTTTAAATTTCCAACTGTTATCCTTTGGTGGGTTTTTGCATTTAGAAAGAAACCAAATAGGAGTTGCAAGCTTGTGAACCTGTTTAAAAATTGTAATTTTACGGCAAGAAATAAATTCCGGATTTAAATCCGCTTTTTTGCTAAACCTTTTATCAATCAGCAAGATGAAAAAAACTGCTTTACATGCCTACCACGTTCAGATGGGAGGCAAAATGGTGTCGTTTGCCGGTTTCGACATGCCGGTTCAATTCGAGGGTGTGAATGCCGAGCACGAAACTGTGCGCAAAGGTGTGGGGGTGTTCGATGTTTCGCACATGGGCGAGTTCAGGGTGCGTGGCCCCAGGGCTTTTGAACTTGTGCAACGCCTCACCACCAACGATGTGGCTGCGCTCACCGATGGAAAGGTGCAATACACCTGCTTCCCGAATGGAAAAGGAGGCATTGTGGACGATTTGCTCGTTTACCGCATGGCAGCCGATGAATACCTGCTGGTGGTGAATGCTGCCAACATTGACAAGGACTGGGCCTGGGTGAATGAGAACAATAAGCATTGCGCGGAACTCACCAACGAAAGCGACCAAACTTCGCAGTTGGCGGTGCAAGGTCCGCTCGCACTGCAAGCCATGCAGCAACTCACTTCCACCCCGGTGACTGATATGGAATATTACACTTTCAAAGTGCTTGAATTTGCGGGTATTCCCAATGTATTGTTCTCCACCACCGGATATACGGGTGCTGGCGGTTGCGAAATCTATTTTCCAAACGAGGTGGCCGGAAAAGTTTATGAAGCCGTACTGAAAGCCGGCGAAGCTTTCGGCATCAAGCCCATTGGCCTGGCTGCCCGCGACACGCTGCGCCTCGAAATGGGATTTTGCCTCTATGGTAACGACATCAATGACAGCACCACGCCCATCGAGGCCGGTCTGGGCTGGATTACCAAGTTTGTGGATGGCAACAATTTTGTTGACAGACCATTGCTCGAAACACAAAAAGCAGCCGGCACCGCAAAGATGCTGCGTGCCTTTGAGATGGAAAAAGGTATTCCGCGCCAGCATTACGAAATCTGCGACGAAAATGGGGCGCTGATCGGCGAAGTTACCTCGGGCACCATGTCGCCCATGCTTAAAAAAGGAATCGGTATGGGTTATATCGACAAGGCCTACACCAAATTGGGAACGACGATTTTTGTGAAGGTTCGCGAAAAACTGATGCCCGCCACTGTGGTGAAACTGCCGTTTTACAAAGGTTAAAAAATCAAGTTAAGGTTGAGGATTAGGTTGAGGTTTAGTTGGAGGATCAGTCAAATCCGCAACTTAAACCTCAATCTTATTTATAAGGGCATTCCGAATAACTCTCAGAACCAAATATTGCAAACTTTTCATTTC
>CAZBMR010000040.1:0-29532 GCA_964492695.1 uncultured Lentimicrobiaceae bacterium | reverse complement strand
GGTAGATTTTGACAATTAAATGAATGCTATAAACAGAAATAGAAAACCAGATCATGCCGAAGATTGAATGTGTCGCAAATATTTACTATAATTGCGACAAAATATAAAGATGATTCAGATGCAAAGTATTGATGATAAAATTATTATAAAAATTAAGAAAGCGAAGAAGGGTACGCTATACTTTGCGGAAGATTTTCTGAGTTATGGTACAGCCAAAGCTGTAAGTAAAGCACTTGAAAGACTTGAACAAAAGGGTGTGATTGAGAGAATTTCAAGAGGTATTTATAGCCGTATTGACGTTGATCCGATCATTGGCCCATTAAAACCTTCAACCGAAGCCATTGCCGAAGCCATACGTAAACGGGATAAGGCACGCATCATGCTCACCGGTGCTGCTGCAATGAATGCATTGGGCTTGTCAACACAGGTACCTATGAATGTGGTTTATCTCACGGATGGCGCCGCACGCAAAATTGAGCTCGGAAAAAGAAAGATCCTGTTTAAGAAAGCAAGCCCGAAGAACCTTTCAGCCATTGGAAAAATCAGTGGATTGGTGATTCAGGCTTTAAAAGAAATAGGTAAAGGCAAGGCAACGGAGCAGGAAATTCAGCTCATTCTGAAGCACCTTGAAGCCGAAGAGCCTTATCGCCTGGAACATGATATTCGGCTGGCACCGGAATGGATTCGCATCATCATGCGCAAAGCATTGAAAAAATAATGACTATGAACCAGTGGCTGACAATTCCTGAGCAGACAAGGCGCAATGCGTACATCCAGATTGCAGAAAAGACGGGCATGAACGCCTTTGCTGTGGAAAAGGACTGGTGGGTGGTGCAAACCCTGCGAATCGTTTTCGAAATGGATGTGGCGCAACACCTGGTTTTTAAGGGCGGCACTTCTTTGAGCAAGGCATGGAACCTGATTCAAAGGTTTTCTGAAGATATTGACCTTGCCATTGACAGGGAGTTTTTTGGCTTCAAGGGCGGATTGTCAAGGAATCAGCGCTCAAATCTCAGAAAGGCAGCTAGCAAGTTCATGGAAGAGGTCTTCTTTAACGAGCTCAAGCAGCGGTTTGCCGAAAAAGAGGTTTCGGGTTTGCGTTTCGATCTAATTCCCGCAAAAGGCAGTGATGATGATCCCCGCACCATCGACATCTATTATCCCCATGTAATTGCAGCATCAGCGTATCAGCAGCCAAAAGTTCAGATAGAAATTGGTTCACGTTCATTGCGGGAACCGTTTACAGCGCGGTCCTTTACATCCTTGGTAGATGAAGAATATGCCGGCAGAGATTTTATACAGCTTCCCATTTGCGTTCCCTATGTAAATCCTGAACGCACATTTCTGGAAAAGCTATGCTTGCTCCATGAAGAGTTTCATAAACCATTTGAAAACATAAGAGTTGACCGGTTAAGTCGGCATTTGTACGATATTTATCAGCTTTCAAAAACAGCATTCGCAGATAAGGCGCTGAACGATAAAGCATTGTATGAATCCATCGTTGAGCATCGTTATCAATTTACAAAAGTTGGTGAGGTGGATTATAACAGTCTTAACCCGAAAACAATTGATTTTATTCCAATCCCGGATGTTATTGAAGTGTGGAGGGCAGATTACCAAACAATGCTCGAACTGATGATTTATGAAACCAAGCCGCCCAGCTTTGATGCATTAATTTCTGAACTTGTCATCCTGAGGAATAAGATCCACTCATTACCCTGGGTGTTCGAAAAAACATTCCCACAACCTACCATAAACCGCTAATTCCAAAAACAATGACAGACATCTGGTTCATAGAAGAAATTGAGCGACATCTAAAAACGAATAGCAGAACGGTTATACTTGATCCACATGCTCAGTTTGCTTACCTGCTTCCAATGATTGAAAGCAAGGGATACACCATTCTAAGCACAAACAGCACACTGAAAGAGGATTGGCAAACAGTAAAGGAAGAGCTTTATCTGCGCTATGAAGCTGAGAAAAACCACAGCACGACACGTGGTGTTTTATACCAACAGGGAAATGACCAATTTGAGTTTCCTGTTTGATGATTGTTTCACGCATGGTGGGTCTTGATTTGAGCATAAAACACCCCGATATTCAAATCGCTGTTTAAGTTGAACAAATGCCCAAATTAATCAGGGGCTTGAAACGAAATCGCAGATTTCAGCAGGAAGCGTTCAAAGCCCATGTCAACAGAGCGACACTGAAGGAGCGCAAAACATATTCAGAATTGACTAAGCGATGTGAGACCCATCCTTATCTGATTGCCAAATAAAAGAAGAATTTTTGACATCAAATTTCACGGGATTTTTAGATGGTTCGTTCGCTGCAAGGCTTTGTAAAAGCGTTCCAGCATCTGTTTGGTAAAAAAGGGCAACACAGAAAAAGTCACGGTTTATTCCGTGGCTTTTTTTCATATAAAAGCCACGCTGCACATGGGCTTAAACGCTGATTTTAGAACTTTTCCAAATTGCGCGACAGGCTTGTATAAATAAAAGTCATTCGTACTTTTGGAACAGATTTAAAGCAAACAGAACATGAGGACCAACCACCCTGATTTCTACTTTCAGATATATTTATTCCTGTTAAGTGGTTTTTCGTTGCAGGCGCAAGAATTTTCTGTGAGCACCATCCCCGACAGCCTGAAAAAAAACGTGCACTCTGTGCTGCGCTATGAGCATCTGTCAGTGTACGTTAAGAACAATTACGACATGACAGTATCGCTGGAATATGCCATCACTGTGCTCAACGACAAAGGCAACAGCGCATACCAACTGGGGTCGCCCTACAGCAAGTCGCAAAAAATCACCCACATGAGTGCAGAGGTTTTCGATGCCACCGGCAAAGAAATCAGAAAACTGAAACAATCTGATTTGGTGGACAGAAGCGCGATTGACGGCTTTAGTGTTTTTCGCGACGATCGTGTGAAGTATTTTATCTACGAACCAGGCAGCTATCCATATACGATGGTTTTCAAACTTGAGGTTAAGAGCGAAAATACGGCTTTTCTCCCTGATTGGAATCCCTTGTCGAACGAGTTTCAGTCGGTGGAAAAGAGTACTTATATGCTGAACTATCCACCCGAATGGAAGCTCCAGGTTAGCGAACACAATTTTGATGCTTTTGGTGTGGTTCGCAACGAATCACCCGGCATCTACCGGCTTCAGATGGAAAACAGGCGTCCTGTTTCGGTAGGATATGCTGCCCCGCCGGAAAAAGAATACCTTCCATATGCCACGCCATCGCTCAACCACTTTCAGCTCGAAGGCCTGAAAGGCACGGCCGACAACTGGTCGGAATTTGGCAGTTGGTATTCCAATCATTTTTTAAATGGCTACGATTCCATTCCGGCTCAAACGCAGGCCGAAATAAAACAACTAATTGAAGGACTGACCGATTCGGTTGAGATGATTAAAAAAATCTACCAATATGTGCAGCAAAAAACCCGTTATGTAAGCGTGCAGATTGGCATTGGTGGCTGGAAACCCATGACCGTGCAAAGCGTGGATGAGCTGAAATATGGCGACTGCAAGGCGCTGTCGTTCTACACCGCTTCCCTGCTTCGAAAGGCAGGTTTCGACGCCACCTATACCATTGTTTTTGCCGGCGACATTCCTCAATCCATCGACTCCACCGACATCTCGGTACAGGGAAGTCATGCAATCGTCTCCGTACCACTCAGCGACACCACCATCTGGCTCGAAACCACCAATCCATACTGCCCTTTTGGCTATCTGGGCACTTTCACCGACGACCGCGTGGTGATCAGCCTCAGCCCGGGAAAAACCAAAGCGGCGAAAACCCCATCGATACCCGACTCGGCCAACCGGCAAAATACAGTGGCCCACATCAGTCTGGCAGCCGATGGCAGCATCATTGCCCACCTCAACATGTGGTCGGAAGGCATTCAATACGATGATAAATACCATCTGGAACTACGCAAGAAGGAAGATAAGGAAAAGCATTACCAACACTACTGGGACTACCTTCAGATGTTGAAAATGAACAATATACAATTCGAAAACGACAAAAATAACATTCGCTTTACCGAAATCATTGACCTTGAAGCACAAAAATATGGGGTAAACAGTGGCGAAAGGATGCTGGTTCCTGCGGTCTTTTTCAACCGTTCAACTTTTATTCCACCCCGCGAGCCCAACCGAACGCAAGATCTGTTGATTTACCGCGGTTTTTATGATACCGACAGTTGCTGGCTGGCGCTGCCCGAAGGCTATGTGGTGGAGGCACTCCCCAAACCACTGGGCCTTGTAAGTAAATTTGGTTCATACACGCTCACTGTTTCCACGCTAGAAAATAACAAGCTCCTCATAGTGAGGCACTACATGACCAAAAGAGGTCGTTTTTCGGCTGCAGAATATCCAGAATACCTTCAGTTTAAAAAAGACATTGCACGTTTCGACCAATCAAAAATTGTACTTAAAAAATCTGAACCATGAAAACCAAAACCCTGTTGATGCTGCTGGTGGTGATGGCCAGCCTGAATGCCTTTTCTCAAAAAGTTAAATTCAGAAAGATTCCTGTTGACCTTTTGAAACAAACCGCACATCCCCTTGACAGTCAAGCCGAAGCCGCCTATATCTACAAATCCTGCAGGGTGTACTATGTGTTCAACGAAGATCATTTCGACTTGCTCACCGATGTTCATCTGCGCCTGAAGATATACAAAAAGGAAGGCCTTGGCTGGGGTGATTTTAAAATTGGCTACCACGAACGGGGTGGTATTTCGCAGTTTAAGGCCTACACCTACAATTTGGTGAACGGCGAAGTGGTCGAAACCAAGCTTGACAATGAGGAATACAATACCGAGGAGTTTAATAAAGTCATCCGCCGGCGCACTTTTGCCATGCCCAATCTGGCACCGGGTTCGGTGATTGACCTCACGTTTTTAATCACAGAGCCTGCCAGCATTTCGCTGACCCCTTATTTTTTGCAGCACAGCATCCCGGTTGACTATGTGGAATATGAGGTAGAAACCCCGGAATATTTTATTTTCAACAAATCGACAAAGGGACTTCCATTGGCCATGGAACGCAGCAGTGAATCCAAATCAGGTGTCATCAACCTGCGGGGACAAAGCGGAGGCATCAACTACAGCATCGGTGTTGACCGTTATGTGGCGCAAAATGTGCCAGCTCTGAAAGATGAGCCTTTTGTGCCCAATATGGAAAACTACAGAAGCGCAGTTACTTACGAGCTGTCGTTTATCCGGGACTTTGACAGAAAAGTAACCAATTTTTCTTCTACCTGGGATGACATTGCCAACCGCTATATGACCGATGAATATTTTGGCAAGCAACTCGAAGCGCGCCTGAGCGATCTTGATCCGGTGGTGGAAATGGCCATGCAACTCCCTGAAGAAGAACGTTATAGGTTCGTCTATTACTATGTGCGCGACCATTACAACTGGAATGAATACAATGGGGAATTTTCGCCAAAAGGCCTGAAAAAATTCATCGAAAACAAGAGCGGCAATGCAGGTGATATCAACCTCTTGCTTATCAACCTCCTCAATAAGGCAGGCGTGAAAGCAATCCCACTGGTACTCAGCACACGTGAGCAGGGCTTTCTCAACTGGAGCTACCCGAGCCTTGGGCAGATCAATTATGTGATAGCCGCTATTCCGCAGGGCGAAGACTATCTTTTTCTGGATGCAACAGCCAAATATCTCGATGCCGGCTATTTGCCAGGCAGGACGCTCAACCTGGATGGTGTGCTGATTACCCATGACCGCAAAGGCATCCGCATCAGCCTCGAAAATCCCAATAAGGGCAATGTACAAAACATGGTGCTGAGTGAACTTACTGATGATCTTCTGATCAAAGGACAGGCACGCACCATCTACTCAGGCTACAAGGCTTCGGTGGCACGCAACGATGTGAAGGATGCCGAAAAAGGCGAAGGCTACACCAAAGAACTGCACGACCGTTTTCCGAATTTGGATGTGATCAGCTTTAAAGACACCGGCAGCGACAGCACTGCCGCCAAAGTGGTGCACAACCTGCAGTTTGAACTCAGCGGACAGGCCGACGAAGCCGGAGACCTTATCTATTTGAACCCCATGATGATATGGCAAGATCTGGAGAATGTTTTTAAAACTGAAAAACGCGAGTTCCCGGTTTTCTACAATTCCTATGGAACCGAAAAACACAGCATCACCATCACCCTGCCCATAAACATACAAGTGGAAAGCCTGCCCGCTCCTGTGCGCATGTCGTTGCCCGACAACCTCGGTTCGTTCTCATACAACGTAGTGGCCAACGGCACGAATATCAGCATTCAATACCTCAAGACAGAAAACACCGATATCATCTCGCAGGAGTACTACGAAGCCCTGCGCAACTACACCAGCCTGATCATCGACAAGCAGGCAGAAAAGGTGGTGTTGAGGAGAAGATAACGCAAAAAGCTTCATTCCTTACAATAATTAAAACAACCAATGGAATTATGAAAAACCTGATTATAGTTCTTACTGCCGTTCTCATGTCGATGCATGTGTTTTCAATAAACAACGAGCCGGAACCTGTTACAACTGAATTGCTCAGGAGCAAAAAACACGAAATATTTAATGAGGCAGAGGCCGCTACCATTTACCTTAAAGAAAGCTATTTCTATGAAATTGGCTCAGTTGTTCAACACAAGCAAGTTCACCACAGGATAAAAATATACAAGAAACAAGGGCTTAAATACGGAAACTATGCCATATCCTGCAGGGGTTATCTTGTCAGGAACATTAAGGCAACCACCTATAATTTAGTAGATGGAATAATCACAACGAACAAGCTAGATTCCAAATTGATATATGAGGAAAAGTACAAACACGCTGTGCATAGGGTGACATTTGCAATGCCTGAAGTTAAAGAAGGCTCGGTCATCGATATTCAATATGAAATGATTGGCATGACTCCCATTGGAATGACAATATATTTTCAACATGAAATTCCGATAGATGATATCGTGATTGAATTGGAAAGCCCTGAGGATGCCACAGTCAGCAAAAACATGTACGGAACCCCGATCACCCTTGAACATGAGCAAAGCATGAAAAATCATGGCACACAAATTTACCGTGTTGATAAATATAGGGCAAAAAATATTCCCGCCATTGAGACTGAACCTTATGTCATTTCGATGAATAACTATAGATCAAGACTGGAATTTGACATCCAAAGCTTCAATATTTTTAAACGATACCATATTGATATTGCCTCCGACTGGGGTGCTTTGGCAAAACTACTCAACAAGCATGATCTGTTCGGGGATCAGCTGCTAGCAAACCCACGACCTATTGCAGACTTTATTGATTCAGTTGTCGATGAAAATGAAGAGAGTAAGATCATCAAATCTTATGCATTTGTCCGCGACTGCTTTGAATGGAATGGACAATATGGACTTTTTGCGGAAAACGGTACAACAAAACTGATGAAAGAAAAGAGTGGAAATGTAGCCGACATCAATCTGCTTCTGATTAATTTGCTGAAGAAACAGAAAATAAGGGCATTCCCGGTATTACTGAATACTGCAGACATTGGTTTTGTTCATGCTGACCACCCGAGTCTTGGTCAATTAAACTATGTGATTGCAGCGGTTGAAACGGGTGATAGCAATTTCATTCTTCTTGACGCAACAGAGAAAAAGCTTGAGGCAGGTTATCTGCCAGTTCGAGCGAACAACGTATTGGGAGTCATCCTCAAAGGTCACTCAATTGCCGAGATATTTGAAATTAGCAACCCAAACTCTGGACATCAAACACACACGGTTGTTTGTGAAATTGATAGCACAATGAATTTGAGTGGCCAATACAGAATCATACATTCAGGATATAATGCAAGTGCGTTCAGAATAATGTATGATAGCCTGCAATCAATTGGCAAAGCAGAGGAGTATTTCGAAAACCAATTTCCACATATGCAACTTACTGAAATCAAATTCAATGGCCTTTCAGAAAAAGACCCAAGAGTGGTGATCGATTGTTTGTTTAAACTTCAATCCGAAGGCTTCGTGAATGAGGAGATATGTGTTCTAAATCCATTTCTCGGGATTATTAAGCCCGAAAACAATTTTAAAACCGAGACCCGCAATTTTCCTGTCTTTTACCCAAACACGGGTAGTGTAAAATTTATAATCACCATTAAGAAACCCGATAATTTGATCGTAAAATCAGTTCCCGAATCAGTAAAATACGTCAACCAACATACAGGATCCTTTACCTATACATCTTATAGCAATGGAAACACAATTACCATTCAATCAATGTGTTCACGCCCCTATTGGATTGTTGATCCATCGAATTATCAGGCTTTGCGACAGTTTACAATTTTGGCAAACGAAAAGCAAGAAGAAAGCATCATATTTTCAAAATAGGAATAGTAGTTGAAATCATCTTTTTGCATCTGACAATTGAATGCTCAGTATGAAAACAATGTTTCACTGGTTCATTATTCTAATTTACCATTAAATCAAAAATTGAACATGGTTTTCAAAATATTATGGCCCATACTACTTGCCAACAATTTTCTTTCGTATTGTTCAACCATTGATTGGCGACGTATCTTTATAATCTGTGCACTGCCGCTTTCGCAATACATACAAGCCCAAACCCCAGCCCCAGCCCCCCTCCTGCCCCTGCCATCCCAAGCCCAGCTGCGATGGCATCAAATGGAGCAATATGCCTTTATCCACTTCACCATCAACACCTTCACCGACAAGGAGTGGGGCTTCGGCGACGAAAGCCCTGAGCTGTTCGATCCATCCAGTCTGGATGTGAATCAATGGGCCGAGGTGGTTCGGCTGGCCGGCCTCAATGGCATCATCCTCACGGTGAAGCACCACGATGGATTTTGCCTGTGGCCCAGTGCCTTTACCAACCACAACATCTCCAAAAGCCCGCTGATGAACGGACAAGCCGACCTGGTGAAAATGGTCTCTGAAGCCTGCAAAAACCACAACTTGAAATTCGGTATCTATTTATCACCCTGGGACAGAAACCACCCCGACTATGGCAAACCAGCATACATTGAATACTACCGAAATCAGGTTCAGGAGCTTACGAATAATTATGGACCGCTTTTCGAATGGTGGCTCGATGGAGCCAACGGTGGAGACGGCTATTATGGAGGCGCCCGTGAAACGCGCCGAATCGATGGAAAAACCTATTACCACTGGCCCGAAACCATTGGGCTCATCCGAAAACAACAGCCGGATGTGCTGATCTTCAGCGATGCCGGACCTGACATTCGCTGGGTTGGAAACGAATCGGGTGTTGCCGGCGAAACCAACTGGAACCTGCTGACAACCGACACGCTCTATGCCGGCAAACCGGATATTTCGGCACTGCTTGGCCATGGCGATCCTGATGGAAAATGCTGGATTCCGGCCGAGGTGGATGTGAGCATCAGGCCGGGCTGGTTTTGGCATGCACGCGAAGACAGCCTGGTAAAAAGCCCCCAACAATTATTCGACATCTACCTCAGCTCTGTTGGCCGCGGAGCCAATCTGCTGCTCAACATCCCCCCCGATCGCCGCGGACGCATCCACCAAAACGATGTGCTTGCACTTCGTGAATGGAAAAAACTGCGTGACGAGGCCTTCAGCAACAATCTGGCACCTGATGCCAAACCTGCTGCCGATCGTTTCAGAGGCCAAGATGCACATTTTGGGCCCGAGATGCTGATTGATAACGATCCTTCCACCTACTGGGCCACGGATGATGGCATATTGGACGGCACTATCACTCTACATTTCAACCAATTAACCCAAATCAACTACATCGTGCTGCAGGAATACATCAATTTAGGGCAACGTGTAAAACAATTCGAGGTCGAATACCTTTCCGATGGCGAATGGAAGCTGGCTGCAAGCGGCAGCACCATCGGCTACAAACGCATTCTGAAAGTGGGGCCACTGGTGACCAATGCCATACGTGTGCATATTACGGATGCGAGGGCTTGCCCTGTCATCGCGAATCTGGAGGTGTATTGATGCTGTTTGTCAGTTGAATTCTGATCCTCCAATATGAGGGATGCATATGGGCCTGAAGGTCAATTGACGCAGACTGTCGATTCAACAGCCGACATGTTGTATGTGGACGTTTTTACCCCTCAGCCTGCAAACCTTCCAATGCAACGCATTCAGGCCGCTAAGCATCTTTCTCGACCATCAACAATATTCTGTTTGTCGTAAAGTTAATTAGACGAACCAAAACTCAACCGAATGAAACATCACCTTTTGCTGCTTCTGCTGCTGATAATGCTGCAAGGCCTGAATGCCCAGAACAAGCACACCATCAGTGGTTATGTGCGCGAGAAAGGCAGCCGGGAGCTACTGCCAGGCGTGAACATTTATCTGCCGCTTCAAAAAACCGGCACCACCACCAACAACTATGGCTTTTATTCCATCACACTGCCGGAGGGAGATTATGAGCTACAATACTCATTTGTAGGCTATGCTGCCGAAATCAGGGCGGTGGCGCTGCAATCCGACCAGGTGATCGATATCGACCTGACAGCCAGCATCACGCTCAAAGAGGTGGTTGTTTCGGGCGAGCAGATAGAGCGGGCAACAGAAAGCGCACAAATGAGCATGGTGTCGCTGCCTGTGACGCAAGTAAAAAATATTCCGGCCCTTTTGGGCGAAAAAGACGTTTTCAAAGCCCTGCAACTTATGCCGGGCGTGCAAAAAGGCAGCGAGGGCAACAGTGGCCTGTATGTGCGTGGGGGCGGCCCCGACCAAAACCTCATTATCCTCGACGATGCCCCTGTTTACAATGCCTACCACCTCTTTGGTTTTTTCTCGGTATTCAACGGCGATGCGCTCAAAAGCGTGGAACTCACCAAAGGCGGCTTTCCGGCACGCTTTGGCGGAAGGCTCTCATCCGTGGTGGAAATGACCATGAAAGACGGCAACAAGGAGAAATTTTCGGGAGAGGCCGGCATTGGATTGCTTTCCTCACGCCTCACACTTGAGGGCCCAATTGTAAAAAACAAATCATCGTTCCTCATTTCAGGCAGGCGCACCTATGCCGATGTGCTTGTAAGGCCATTCCTGCCTGACGGAGAAAATGTCGGATATTATTTCTACGACCTGAACGCCAAACTCAACTATGACTTTGGCCCCAAAAACCGCCTTTACCTGAGTGGGTATTTTGGCAGGGATAAATTCTATATCAAAAGCGACAATGGGGGTTTTGGCTACGATGAGGGAGGACTTTACTGGCAAAACAAAACCGCTACGCTCCGTTGGAATCACCTGTTCAACAACAGGATTTTCAGCAATACTTCGCTCATTTTCAGCGAGTACGACCTGAAGATTTACAACCGCTACAAAAATGAATACGATAATTATTCACTTGATTACAATTCAGGCATACGCGACTTTGGCTTGAAATACGACCTTGAATTTCACGCCTCGCCCACCTACACCCTGCGCACAGGGCTGCAAACCACCCATCATCACTTCAGGCCAAGTGCCATTGTTGAGGTGGATGAGGGCATGCAATACGATTTCAACAGTGATGTATCTTACGAATCGCTTGAGTCGGGTCTGTATGCCGAAAACCTGTTCAACTTCAGCGGCAAGGCTCAGCTCAATGCCGGTCTGCGCTTGTCGCATTTTGTGGCCGAAAGCAAACCCTATTTCAACATTGAGCCACGTTTCTCGGCCAATTACATCATCAGCGATGGCTTCTCGGCCAAGGCCGCTTTTGCATGGATGAGTCAGTACATTCATTTGCTGAGCAATACAGGCGTTGGATTGCCGACGGATTTATGGGTTCCTTCTACCGACAGGGTTGCCCCGCAAAAGTCGCTGCAGGTTTCAGCCGGATTGGCGCGCGAAATGCTTGCAGGCAAGGTGCTTGTCACGCTCGAAGGCTATTACAAAAGCAGCAGCAACATCCTGGGCTACAAGCCCGGCGCGAGTTTTCTGTTGCTCGACGATCCCACTGATGCCCGCAATTTCACATGGCAAGACAACGTCACGGCCGGTAAAGGCACTTCCTACGGCATGGAGCTTTTGCTTCACAAAAAAACAGGACGGACCAGCGGATGGGTGGGCTATACGCTTTCGTGGACCCAACTCCAGTTTGACGAAATCAACTTTGGCCAAAAGTATTGGGCGCGCTACGACCGCCGCCACGACATTTCAGTGGTGGTCATTCACGAACTCAGCGAACGCATTACGCTCTCCGGCACATGGGTTTACGGCACAGGAAACGCCATTACCCTGCCCACGGGCAAATTTCCCACCCAGGTACACGACCCATACGAAGGCCTGTCGAGCTATGTACAACCCTTCTACTTTTACAGCGATGTATCTGACTATGGTCCGGTGAACAGCTTCAGGATGCGGGCCTACCACCGGCTCGACATCGCCATTCAGGTTCACAAAAAATTCTCCAACCGCGAACGCACCTGGGAGTTTGGCCTGTACAATGCCTACAGCCGTAAAAACCCGTTCTTTTACTACATCACAGAAGAATACTATAACAACGACACCTACATCAGCAAGCTCAAGCAGGTGTCTATCTTTCCCATACTTCCCTCCATCACTTATTCCGTAAAATTCTAAACCAATGAAAACCAATTTGTTTCAACTCATAACCCTCATTCATTTGCTCGTATTCGTAAGTGGCTGCAATATGGAATCGGATGTGGATGTGCCCGCAGTGGCACCTAAGCTCGTGGTCAACAGCTATATTTCTCCCGAAACCGACACCCTTTTTGTAAGTGTGCTGTTAAGCAAACCACTGTTCACCATCACAAACTACAACGAATGGGATTATGTGGCTGTGGCCGATGCGGTGGTTGAAATAACAGGAGGCGGGCAACAGGTAGTACTGACTTTTCTCCCTTACGAGAAGCGGTTCTTCACAACTGAAGTCAATGTGCTTCCCGGCGAGGAATACACCCTTCAGGTGAGGACCCCCGAAGGTGAGCAGGTGAAAGCGCGTTGCACAGTTCCAAATAAATTACCTCCTGCACCTGAAGATATGACGGTAGAAACCACCCCTCAAAGCTACGAAAAAGCGCTGCGGTTTATCCTGCGCGATCCCGAAGGAAAAGGCGACTATTACAGGGTTTCAGCAGGTATTGAATCCGACATCGAACAACCTGGCTATCCCTGGCCGAAGTTTTTTTCGCCCATTGGCTTTCAACAAGGAGAAGAATTCGTTTCGGATGCAAGCTACGATGGCAGCAGCTTTTTATACAAAACAGAATGGATGTTCAACGGACCATCATCTCCTATCCGACTGTATATCAGCCAAACGGATGACCACTATTTTAAATTTCATCAGTCCATTATCAACTATCAGGACGAAAACCCCTTTGCTGAACCCACGCCGGTTTATTCCAACATCGAAGGAGGACTGGGTGTTTTTGCGGCTTTCAGAAGCATTGTCGTTGAAGTAGATATGAACAATCTACCATCTAAATGACCCAATCAATATCTGAGATGCTGTTTCGCGATGCGGCCATCACACCCACCCAAGTGCAAATAGAAACTGAAATGGGGAAGGTGCTGTTTCATATTTACATCGCCCTTATCGAAATAATTTCCAATGATTTTGGTATGTCGCACGAATGGAGGTTTTACAAGGACGGCAAAGCCTGGCTCTTCAAGGCGGTGTACAAGAAAAAGACCGTATTCTGGCTTTCGGCATGGAGCGAATATTTGCAGATCAGCTTCTATTTCAATGAGAAAACTGCCGCAGCTGCCCAACATCTTCACATCACCGACGAAACAAAACTGAAGCTTTTGTGCAGTAAACCAATAGGTAAACTGTTTCCACTTACCATGGAAATTGACCGCATGGAACAGCTTCAGGAGCTTCAAGAAATCATGACGTACAAGATCAATCTGAAATAGGTATTGCAGGCCCTTGATATAATGCACAGATATTAAAAAAGATCGGCAACACGCTCTTTTTCAATTCAAATTGAAATAGCACAGCTGCCAGCATGTTGCCATCATCAAACGGGTTCAGTTTTCTCATGGCCTCCGTCATCAAAAGCAAAGCAGAAAAGCAGCATTCTGCTATCTTTGCCGCTTCAATAAATCCCAAAGCTGATGGCATCATCCGACTTAAGCACAACAAACGGCTTCCGGTCATTTTCGAAGAACTACTGGACCGTGATCATTATGGAGTTTTTTGAACGGGGATCGTATTACGGTGTCATGTCGGTGCTTTCGGTCTATCTGGTGATGAGCACCACCGAAGGTGGGCTGGGTTTCAGCAAGGAAAGCGTAGGGGTGATCAAAAGCACCATCACCCCGCTGCTCTATCTGCTGCCCATCCTGTCGGGTGCGCTGGCCGACCGCTTTGGCTACCGCCGCATGCTCATGTTTGCCTTTGCCATCATGAGCACAGGTTATTTTCTCACGAGTCTTTCAACATCTTACGGACTCATTTTCCTCAGCCTCCTGCTGATGGCAGTAGGTGCAGGATTGTTTAAGCCCGTGATTTCCGGAACCATTTCGCGCGAAACCAACGAACACAACAGCGGGCTGGGCTTTGGCATCTTCTATTGGAGCATCAACCTGGGGGCTTTTATCTTTCCGCTCATCCTCATCCCCTACCTCAAGGGCATTTCGTGGTCCTACATCTTCATCATGGCGGCCATCGGTACAGGCTGGCTCCTCATCCTCAACATCTTCGTATTTAAAGAACCCCAAAAACCTGCCAGCAGCAAGCGCCTGGGCGAAGTGTTGGGCGGTGTGATTCTGGTGCTCAAAGACTTCAGGTTCATCAGCATGATAGTGATCTACTCGATGTTTTGGATTCTCTATTTTCAGATGTTCGACACCGTGCTTTGGTATCTGACCGACTATGTGGATATGACACCCGTGAACAGCGTGGTGAACAACGCACTTGGTTTGATTGGTATTCAAGGCAACTGGAAGTTTGAAGCCGAACATGTGACGGTGATCAATGCCGGAACCATCATTGCCCTGCAACTGCTCATCTCGAGCCTCGTAAAAAACACCAAAGCCTTGCCGACGATGGTTTTTGGCATTGCATTGGGAACAATTGGCATGGGTATTCTGGCCATCTCGATGCATGCCTGGGTGTTCATAGCCGGCATGGTCATCTTTTCCATCGGCGAAATGACAGCCCACCCCAAATTCCTATCCTATGTGGGGCTCATCGCCCCACCTGATAAAAAAGCCCTGTATCAGGGCTATTCGTTCCTCTATGGCGTGATTGGCAGCGGCGTGGGCGGCATCCTGGGCGCACTGCTCTATGTACATTTTGTCGACAAACTGCAACAGCCCGGTCTTTTGTGGTTCATTTTCAGCTTGATAGGAGTACTCACCATCATCGGTCTGCTGCTTTACAACCGATTTCTGGCGCCAAAAAAGTGAATGCTGATTTCCCCCAAACAAGGGTTTAAATAAAGGCAAATGTCGGCAAATGATGCCGACCTTCTGGGGCGCCTCGCCTGGAGCTGTTCACAACCCGGATGGGTTTCACTGCATGAGCACACCCCATTCCGCCACAACAAATCCTGTTCGCTCAAAAGCATCAATAACAGGTGCTTCAGGTTGTTGGGCCGGTTGTTCCGTTCTGCCCTCGATCAGATAAAAAAGCCGCAAAATTTTGTCGGGCCGCGGGGAAATCTTCAGCTGAATCAGCGCATCAATGGTATTTTTGTCTTGCGGATAAACCACATAATAGGGAAACACGTCCAGCCGCTTCACCCAATAGTCAGTAAAGTCGGCTGTTTCCTTGTCGCTGAAACCATGCTGATGCATGTTTTCGCTAAAGAAGCGTTCTATTTCTTTTTGCTTCACCACCCAGCCTCTTGTTCGCTGCCAACGATCGGGCTGTTTGCTTTCGTAAAACAGAAAATCAAACTGCCCGTTGATCCTTCCATTGGGTGTGGCCGTTATATGCCAACCTTGTCCGTAATCAGGTTCGGAGGCAATCACTTTTCCACCCTGCGGAAAAAACAGTTCCACATCCAGGGTGGTGGTTTGAGCGGGATATAGGTAGATGTTGGGTTTGTAAGCCACGATGCAGGTATCGCAGGGTTCGGGATCATCGTCAGGTTTGCATGCCGGAATAGAAGCAGCCAGCAGTACAATGACTGTCAATACGAGAGGAATAAAAATAAAGCGGAAGATTTTCATGGCAATGCTTTTGAAACAAAAGACGCGCCGGCAGGCTGCTTCGTTGCCTGAAAGCATAAAAAAAACAGCTCCTCATCAAGAGAAGCTGTTCACTTCGTCTCCCCGATAGGACTCGAACCTATGACCCATTGATTAAGAGTCAATTGCTCTACCAACTGAGCTACGGAGAGTTTGAGGGCGCAAAATTAATACTTTTTTAAAGGCAAAACATGAAAAAAAATACTTCGTTTCATACTGAAACAGCATTTGACACGCTTTGAGACCACCCATCAAGGCAGCCGGAATGTGATTTTGGTTACTTTTGTACTTGTCGAAATAATAGCATGGAACAAGACAACAGGTTTAACTCTGCTCTAAAGGTGAACGAAGGCATTGAGCCTCCAGACTCACTGAATCAGCAAGCCATCGAGCGGCTCAAATCGCTTCGTGCAACAAGCCTGCCCACCGAAACCTATATTGAGGGCATCCTGAAGGGCGACATCATGCTGCTGAGCAAAGCCATCACACTGATTGAAAGCGCGTTGCCTGGTCATCAGCAGCAGGCGCAGGAGGTGATTGCAGCTTGCCTGCCGCATTCGGGCAAGGCCACAAGGTTGGGCATCACCGGTGTTCCAGGCGCTGGCAAAAGCACCTTTATCGAGGCGCTGGGCATGCATCTGGTGTCGCAAAACCACCGCGTGGCTGTGCTGGCCATCGACCCAAGCAGTCAACGCTCGGGCGGCAGCATTCTGGGTGATAAAACCCGCATGGAGCGGCTTGCCACCCATCCGATGGCCTACATCAGACCTTCTGCTTCGGCCGGAACACTAGGCGGGGTGGCGCGTAAAACACGCGAAAGCATCATCCTGTGCGAAGCGGCCGGCTTCGATACCATCATCGTTGAAACAGTGGGTGTGGGCCAGTCGGAAACCGCCGTGCACTCCATGGTCGATTTCTTCCTTCTGATCCTCATCAGCGGTGCAGGCGACGAGCTGCAGGGCATCAAAAGGGGCATCATGGAAATGGCCGATGGGGTGGTGGTGAACAAAGCCGATGGCGATAACATGATGAAAGCCATGCGTGCCAAGGCGGAATGCGAAAATGCATTGCACTTGTTTCCGCCTGCCGCCTCCGGCATCGAGCCACGCGTGCTCACCTGCTCCTCCACCGAAGAAACCGGCATTGACCAGGTGTGGCAAATGGTGTCCGATTTTATCCTTCACACCCGCCACAGCGGATTTCTTGAACAAAAAAGATTGCAGCAAGCCACCGAAATCATGCACGACAGCATCAAAATGCAATTGCTCGAACATTTCTACACCCACGAAAAAGTGAAGCAACTGTTGCCCGATATCGAAGCTGCCATTCGCAACCAATCGGTCAGCTCTTATGTGGGAGCTGCCAGGTTGCTTGAAATGTATTTCAGGAAGTGATGCTCTTCACACCGCGCTTGCTTATTTGTAAAGGTTTTAAATACAGGCTTCCTGAACGAAAATCAAGGACTGACCGGCCTTTTTGGTAATTTTGCGTCAAGAAATAAAATTGATCACGCACACGCAAAGCCATGAACGAATTCACTTCCATGAACCCCAATCCGCTGGTTCAATACCTGAACAAGCCGGCCCACGATTTTACCCGTGCCGACCTAATTCGCTATATTGAGGACCATGACATCCAGATGGTTAACTTCAGATATGTGGCCTGGGACGGCCGCTTGAAAACCCTCAACTTCATCATCAACAGCCGCGACCACCTTGAGAACATCCTCTCGGTGGGCGAACGGGTGGATGGGTCGAGTCTGTTTCCCTTTATCGAAGCCGGCTCGAGCGACCTGTATGTGATTCCCAAATACCGCACGGCTTTTCGCAATCCCTTTGCAGGCACACCCACCCTCGACATCCTGTGTGCTTTTTACGACCGCCACGGCAAGCCCCTCGAAAGCAGCCCCGAATACATCCTGCGCAAGGCCCACCGCGTGATGAAAGAGCGAACAGGCATCAGTTTCGAAACCATGGGCGAACTCGAGTACTACATCATCAGCGACGAACAGCCGCTCTATCCCGCTGTCAACCAAAAAGGCTATCACGAGTCAAGCCCTTTCAACAAATATGCCCAGTTCAGGCGCGAGGCTATGCAGCTGATCGCCCAAAGCGGCGGACAAATCAAATATGGCCATTCCGAAGTGGGCAACTTCTCGCTTAATGGCAAAATTTATGAGCAAAACGAAATCGAGTTTTTGCCCACCAATGTGGAAGATGCCGCCGATCAGCTTGTGATTGCCAAATGGATTATGCGCACCCTTGCCTGGAACTATGGCGTGACGATTACTTTTGCTCCAAAAATTGTGGTCGGAAAAGCCGGCAGTGGACTGCATGTGCACACCCGCCTGATGAAAGACGGCAAAAGCGTGATGATGCACAACGGAAAACTGAGCGACGAAGCCCGCAAGGCCATTGCAGGCTATCTCACAGTGGCTGCGTCACTTACCGCATTTGGCAACACCAACCCCACCTCCTATTTCAGGCTTGTGCCGCATCAGGAAGCCCCCACCAACATCTGCTGGGGCGACCGTAACCGCTCGGTGCTCGTGCGCGTGCCCCTGGGCTGGACCAACGAATACGACATGATTTCCGATGCCAATCCGTTGGAAAAACCCCTTTCGCTCGACACCCACAACAAACAAACGGTCGAGTTCAGGGCCGGCGACGGATCAGCCGACATTTACCTGCTCATGGCCGGGTTAACCGTGGCAGCCCGTCATGGCCTCGAAATGGAAAATGCTTTGGAGTTTGCCGAAAAAACTTATGTTGACATCAACATCTTTCACGATGAACACAAGCACAAAGTTGCTGAACTTGAGCAACTTCCATCAAGCTGCTACGAATCAGCCGAAGCGCTTTTGCGCCACCGCGACATCTATTTGAAACATGGCATTTTTACCGAAAGTGTGATCGACTTTTTAGTGCGCTACCTCAGGAGCTTTGACGACAAAAACCTGCGACAGGAATTGGGCAACGACGAAGCACGCACGCTCGAGCTGGTAAGTCAATACTTCCATTGCGGCTGATAAAAAGAATATTTGCTGAAATGATGCCGGTTTGCGATGCGCAGGCCGGCATTGTTTTTTAGGACACGACCTCGTAAACCACCTTTTTTCGGAAAACCCGCCTGATCCAACGCGGCAAAACGATTGCCCCGATAAACAGATAGGGGTAGTAGCTGATGAGCCGCCACAGCAGCGCCAGCGGAACGGCCCAGGCCATATTGGGCAGGATGTCGCCCAGAAAATCGCTGAAGATAAACTCTGCAATGCCACTCCCACCGGGGGTTGGACTGATGAGCAGGATGATCCACATGGTGAGTTGGCGGGCGTAAATCAGAAAGTGATCGAGGATGCCAAGGTGCTGAAAAAACCAGGCCATAAACATGAAGTTCACCACCCAATAGCGGGCTGTCCACGACAAAAAGGTTGACACCGACACCTGTATCCAATATGTTGCCGACTTGCCTTTGATCATCCGTGAGGTGATGATGAGCTGATTGGCCAGTTTACGCATGCGGCTGCGCCATCTGCGCAAAAATGGAATTAAAAAAATGTAGCTAAGCAGCCACTTGAAAAAGTAAGGATTGATAAACAACGTGTAGGCCAACAACAGGGTATATACCAAAATGCCGAGATAACCCAGCATCAGGGCAGCTTTCACTCCCTCCGTCATGTAACCCCCTTCAGGAGGGAAGACCAGATCACCAAAAATAAGATACAGCATCGGAACCATGACAATAAAAAACACCTCGTCTAAAAAAATGGCTGTCAAGATCACTGCGGTGCTTTTGCCAGTGTTCACTCCCTCTTTGTACAGAAAAAAGATGGCTGGTCCGGTGCCACCCACCACCGAAGGCGAGACTGCCGAGCTAAACTCCCACAACATGATTACCTCAAAAGCCTGCTTCCAGCTCAAATGCTTGTCGGTCAATATCCTGATGCGATACATATATGCCAAATCCCGAATCGCCATCATGCCAAATGCAGCCAGAATGCCGAATGCTGCCGCCCACGACCATTCAAAAAAACTGAAGGCGTCCTTGTCGAAGCTGCGCCACAGCATCCATGCGGCCACACCCAACCCAATCAAAATGGGATAGACCACCCTGCTTGGTTTAAATATCTGATGAATGTCGGTCACACAATCCTGATTTGAAAGCAAAGATAATCATCTCAACGAGGCGAAAAACCTTTGCAGTAAGAATTAAACGACATTTCTGCATCAACAAAACCTTCATATAAATCAAAAACAAGCCATTTTGTCAGTTACTTGATAGATAAATAAGCCATATTGTCATTATTTTTACATAAATTGGGCCAAAACCTTGACTGGAATAAAAATTGAACAGAAAAAGGCATAAACGTTAAAATTCATGTTAAACTAAAAAATAGGAGGAACAAAAAATGAACTTAATCAGATTTAATCAGCATCCGGTAAACATGCTTTCAGAATTGATGGAAGATTTCGACAGGAATTTCTTCTTTCGCCCGCAAAACAGCCGCAATTTCGTTCCGGCAGTGAACATCAGCGAAACAGAAGACGGTTTTGGCCTCGAACTGGCAGCTCCTGGAATGAAGAAAGAAGATTTCAAGGTGAATCTCGACAATCAGGTGCTGACCATTTCGGCAGAAGTGAAAAACGAAAACGAAGAAAAGAGCGACAAGCTCATCCGCCGCGAATTCAGCTTCAGCACCTTCAGCAGGTCGTTTACCCTGCCCAAGTCCGTTGACCTTGACAAGATCAAGGCCGACTACAAGGACGGCATTCTGCACATTGCATTGCCAAAACGTGAGGAAGCCAAAGTGGCCGTAAACCGCGAGATTGCCATCGCATAAGCACTTACCGCAAACAAGACCGGGCCTGCTGCACATTGTTGTGGCAGGCCTTTTTTTATGTTAGATGAACAACAGCAGACTCACCGCCATCACAGCCATGCCGGCCACCAGTCCGTAGATGCTCAGGTGGTGTTCGCCATAGGCTTCGGCAGCCGGCAAAAGTTCATCAAGCGAGATGAACACCATGATGCCCGCCACCAGCGCAAACAGCAATCCAAAAACCATGGGACTCATAAAGGGCATCAGCAGCAGAAAACCTACCATGGCCCCGACTGGCTCAGCAAGGCCGCTCGAAAAGGAGAGCCAAAATGCCTTTTTTCGGCTGCCAGTGGCAAAAAAAACCGGCACAGAAACAGCGATTCCCTCGGGAATGTTGTGGATGGCAATGGCAAAGGCAATGGCAACACCCACCCCGGGGTCGTTGAGTGCAGCGGTAAAGGTGGCAAGCCCCTCAGGAAAGTTATGAATGCCAATGGCAATGGCCGTGAACACGCCCATGCGTGCGAGTTTTTTTCGCTGCAGCTCTTCGGATTCCATATCCTCCACCCTTCGCACTTCATGCGGATTCTCAACATTTGGAATAAACTTGTCAATCAACGCGATGAGCAGTATCCCTCCAAAAAAAGCAGCCACAGCCATCCAGTTGCCAGCCACATCGCCATGATGTTCGATGAGTGTTGACCGCCCTTTTTGGAAAATTTCGACAAAAGACACATAAATCATCACCCCAGCTGAGAAACCCAGCGAAACGGTGAGAAAGCGGGTGTTTGTGCGGCGCGACAGCAATGCAATGGCACTTCCGATGCCGGTTGAGAGGCCTGCAAACATGGTGAGACCAAAAGCCATCAAGAGCGTATTCCATTCAAAACCAAACAGTCCAGTCATTCCTTCAAGGTGTTTTTATTCTTATCGCGGGCATACATTGCCCTCGTCTTTATCTTCAGCAGCTCACGGTCGATCACCAATCCGGCAATGGCCTCAGCCCGGTCTTCGTCGGTGGGCAACGAAAGCGCCTCGTTGAAGCGGTTTTCGTTCACATCGTGGCGGTACATCAAAGTGCACAGGCGACCAAAGTCGTGCTGCAGCAGCTCTCCAATAAAAAGCTTCAGCCGCGCAGTGAGTGTTTCCCTGTCGAGGTGTTGCAAATGCCCGATATCAGCGGGCTCGATCGGTTGAAGGTGCTGATTCATACCATTTTTTTGCAAAGGTATCCAACAAAAGGTGAAGTTGCGGTATGTTTGAATCGAAAATTGAGCTTTCCGCCAGCATCACTTGCGGCCTGTGAAAGCCTCCATCGTTTTGTAAACACCCAGGCCTTTGCCTACCAGCACATCAAACCACCTGACAGGCAATATGCCTTTCACAAAAGGCAGCGTATAAACCATGAAAGGCATCCTTATAAAAATTCTGTTTCGCTCAATGCCACGGATGACGGCCTGTGCAGCGCGTTTGGGTGTGAGCTCCGGAATCACGGCATTGGTCTTTACGCCTGCAAACATGCCCGTGCTGATGTAGCTGGGTGTGACGGTGGTCACCTGAATACCTGTTTTCAATTGTTCCATTTCGAGGCGTATGCTTTCCGACCATCCGTAGGCAGCCCATTTACTGGCAGCATACACCGCCATTTTGGGATTTGAAAGCATACCTGCTGCAGAGGCAATCGTTACCAGATGGCCCGAGCCGCGCTGAATCATGGCAGGAAGGAAGGCATGAGCTACAAACATCACACCCAACACATTCACGCCGATGGTTTTAGCAATCTCATTGCCCACATGCTCATGAAAAAACTTGCCCGAAACGATGCCGGCATTCAGGATGACGATGTCGGGCACAATTCCGTCGGCCAGGCATGCGGCAGCAGCCTCGGTCACCGACGACTGGTCACTCACATCCACCTTTTGTCCCCTGACTTTGTGGCCTTTACGACCCAGCTCAGCCACCACACTGTCCATCAGGCTTTGATTCAAATCCCAGATCAGCAGTTGTGCGGCACCTTTCTGAAGTGCCATTTCACCCATCAAACGGCCAATGCCCGAAGCCCCGCCTGTGATGAGTACATTCTTGTCCTTAAAATTGCTCATAGTCCCGATTGTATTAATTTTGCGTTTTGTTAGTCGCACGAATGTACAATTTTGCAGACCTCCACATGAAAAAAAAGGCACACATTTTACTGTTTTTTTTATCCGCACTCCCCATCTTACTTCAAGCCCAAAATATGAATCAAACCATCAGCGATCCGGTTAGAAACCGTCCCATTCTGATTGACGAGGTGGATCGTGCAGCATTGCTTACTGGTGAAATCGGTGAGTTTTTTCAGGCAGATTACGACGCCTATCAACCTGACAGCATGAGTGTTGCAGCCCTAAAAGATCATCTTGACGGCCTGAGCATTCAGGTTGTTTTTGGCAGTTGGTGTGGCGACAGCAAGGAACAGCTGCCACGCTTCCTGAAGGTGCTCGACCTTGCCGGGTTTTCAGCCGAGGCGGTGCGCTTCATAGGTGTTGACTCCCACAAAAAAGGCCGGCAAACCGATGTGAGCAGTTTCGGCATTGAAAAAGTTCCCACCTTTATCTTTTTTCGGGATCAGCAAGAGATCGGCCGCATCATCGAAATACCTGAAGAAAGCCTCGAAAGAGATTTTCTGAGGATGGTTTCGAACAATTGAAAATTTCGCTAATAGCGTCTAATCATCTTATAATGAATACTTTAGTAACGATACACGCCTTGCAGGAGACGCTTGCTCCCTTGCGACAGAGTGGATTGCGCATTGGGTTTGTTCCCACCATGGGTGCGTTGCACGAAGGTCACCTGGAGCTGATGCGCCGTGCAAAAAAAGAGAACAATATACTGGTGGTGAGCATCTTTGTGAACCCCATTCAGTTCAACAACAAGGAAGACCTGGAAAAATATCCCCGCGATCTGGCCGCCGACAGCCTGCTGCTCGAAAGCGTGGGCTGCGATCTGCTTTTTGCACCGTCAGTGGAAGAGATGTACCCACAACCCGACCACAGTGAATACGACTTTGGTGTGCTGGGTCAGGTGATGGAAGGTGCTTTCCGCCCCGGACATTTCAACGGTGTGGCCATTGTGGTGAAAAAGCTCTTCGAGATTGTGACACCGCACACCGCCTATTTTGGCGAAAAGGATTTTCAGCAATTAGCTATCATCCAACAACTTGTAAGGATGAAACAGATACCGGTGACCATTGTACCATGCGCGATTGTTCGGGAAGCCGACGGCCTTGCCATGAGTTCGCGCAACATGCGGCTCACGGCCGAAGAACGTGCGGTTGCACCAAAGATTCATCAGGTGCTGCAAAAAGCCGTAAAACTGAAAAATGTGCTCAGTCCGGAAGAAATGCGTCGCTGGGTGTGGGATGAGTTGAGCCGCGAACCCGCCTTCAGCCTCGACTATGTGGAGATTGCCGACGACACGAAACTACAGCCCGTGAACCATTGGAACGATGCCACCGGCATGCTCATTTTTGTAGCTTTGTTTCTGGGCAAGGTGCGTTTGATCGACAACCAAAGGATTTTTTAGTAATTTTGCCGCCCCATATGCTGATTTTCAGCAGCAAACAATTGATGTCATGAACATTGAGATTCTCAAATCCAAGATACACCGCGCCACCGTCACCGAAGCCAACCTCGATTATATCGGCAGCATTGCCATTGATGAAAACCTGATGGAGGCTGCCAACCTGATCGAAAATGAACGGGTAAACATCTACAACATCAACAATGGCGAACGTTTTGACACCTATGTCATTAAAGGCAGCCGGGGAAGTGGTGTGATCTCGCTCAACGGTGCAGCAGCACGAAAGGTGGCCGTTGGCGACAAGGTGATCATTGTTTCCTATGCATCCATGGAGTTTGAAGCCGCCAAACAATTCAAGCCCAGCATTATATTCCCCGGCGACAACAATGAAATCCGCGGCTGATCGTGAAAAAGATCCTCACCGAAACTTTTAAATACCTCTTTTTTCTGGGTCTCGGCATCTTCCTGTTTTGGCTGAGCATGCGTAAGCTAAACCTGGACGAAATGATACAGGAGATTGCCGGTGCGGACTATTTTTGGGCTGTAGCAGGTCTCATTTTGGCTATTATCTCTCACATCTTCAGGGCTTTGAGGTGGAATCTGCTCATCAACAGCATGGGCTATAAAACACGGCTTTCCACCACTTTTTATGCCTTGATGGTGGGCTATATGGCCAACACCGCTGTACCGCGGATGGGCGAATTCATGCGCTGCGGCGTGCTTTCACGTAAAGAAAAGATCCCATTTAACGCGCTTTTTGGTACCGTGATTTCAGAGCGCCTGTTCGACCTGCTGGTACTTTTTTTGCTGCTGCTTGCTGTGGTCTTCGGGCAATGGACACTGATGGGCGATTTTACAATGCGCATGGTCGGACCATTTCTTGAAAAAATAAGCAACAACGTTTATCTGCTTGCCTTACTGAGCGTTGTGGGCATTGCCATCTTTACGTCGGCGCTTTTCATCTACTACAAACACCGCCATAGCCTGCAAAAATTGCCTGGCTATGCCAAAATACACAACCTGCTCACCGGCCTGGGTCAGGGCATCCGCACCATCGACCGCATGAAACAAAAGGGGCTGTTTTTGATGTACACCCTGATGATCTGGCTGTTTTATATATTGATGATCTACGTTCCATTCAGAATGTTGCCCGAAACAAGCCCGCTAGATTTCATGGCAGGCATCACCTTACTTGCAGTAGGCAGCCTTGGCATTGTTGCGCCTGTTCCAGGCGGCATTGGGGCTTACCATTTTATTGCAAAGGCTGTTTTGACAGAGCTTTACGCCATCGGCGGCAATGCAGCGGGCAGCTTTGCCGTGATTACGCATGCCGCTCAAACCCTGCTCAATGTGCTGACCGGTGCATTGGGCTATGTGATGTTGTTTTTTGTAGACCGCAAATCACCCTCCAATGAACAGGCCTGAGCAGATCAAACATCGCATCCACAGCTGGGAGTCGCTGGCAAAAGCACTGCATATCTGGCGGTTTCAGCAAAAAAAGATTGTGTTCACCAATGGCTGTTTCGACCTGGTGCACCTGGGCCACCTCGACTACCTGAGCAAGGCCGCCGATCTGGGCGATGTGCTCATCGTAGGCCTCAACACCGATGCCTCGGTGAGCCGGCTTAAAGGCCCCGACCGACCGGTGGTGGACGAACAGGCACGCGCTTTTATGATGGCATCGTTCCGGTTTGTAGATGCAGTGGTCTTGTTCGATCAGCCCACGCCCTATGAGCTCATCCGGCTGGTTCAGCCCGATGTGCTCGTCAAGGGAAAAGACTACAAAGTTGAAGAAGTAGTTGGTTATGACATCGTTACAACTAAAGGTGGCAAGGTGGAAACCATCGAGCTTGTGCCGGGTTATTCCACCACCGCACTGATTCAAAAGATTCTTCGCAGCGAGCAAAACTCCCAATAAATTTCTTTTTTGCCTGCCGTTGTATCATTTTGGGCAGCCTGTAGTATCTTTGTGCTAAGTGGAATATTTTTCCATAAAATGGACAAAGTAATCCAGGGCAAAACTGCTGAAAGCAAGCCAGATGGATGGTTTGCGGTTTGGCACAATGCTTGCCACTTGTTGTAAAAACCAAAGAAGATGAAACGCCACTTGTTTCTGCCGCTGATGCTGGCCACAATCGCACTCGCTGTTTCCTGCCACAAACAGCCCATCGTTCCAACCGATGAAAACCGCTTCGACGGCCTGCAAGTGCCGGCCACCTTCGACTGGAGCACCACCAAAACCATTCAAACCAGCATTTCAAGCGCAGCCTCAAGGGTAATCAAAATCACTTCAGCAGATGGTTCAATCGTTTATCATACAGGCTATTACAACCACCTATCTGATTTCTACAACCCCAAAGTGGTTGTTCCTTCATGGGTGGAGGAGCTGTCTGTCAACGGCATGGTAAGTCCTGTTGTCAACAATACCCTGACGCTTGATTTGGATGCAGTGAATCAAAAAAACAGCAGCGGCCTTGCAGAACTTCCCGATGGACTGGTATCATGGTGGAAGCTCGACGAATTGGATGGAAACACTGTTGCGGACCACAACAACCTGAACAACGGCACATTGAGCGGCGCACTTCATCAAACCGGCATCAGTGGGAATGCCTTGTTTTTTGATGGCATTGATGACAACGTTACCATTCCAAACAGCAGTACGCTGAACATCACCGGCAGCGAGATGAGTCTTTCGCTGTGGTTTGCACGCGATCCATCCTTCAAAGGCGGCACCTTCGTTGCGCATCGCATGAAATACATCCTGCGCATCAACGATGGAGGGCGCATCACCATCGGCCTCTACAACCCCACCTGGCACGAAGCCACCACCGTCTGGGCCGACCGCGTGATCGACACCGACTGGCATCACCTGGTGGCCACCTACGATGGCAACCAACTGAAGCTGACGATTGATGGCGTTGAAAAAGCCGTGACAGCAACATCAGGCAATATCAACAGCAGCACTTCGGAAGTGCAGATTGGCAGCCTCTATGCACAAAGTTTTTTCCCCGGATCAATTGACGAAGTGATGCTGTTTGGCAAAAGCTTGTCGGCAACCGACATTTCAAACCTGCGCGAGCAAACGCTCAACCCCTCAAACGGCGAAGAATATCTGATCAGCCACTGGAAACTCGACGAAGGCAACGGCAGCAATATCAGCGACAGCAAGGGAAACAACCACGGCACGGCAGCCAATGTGGGCTGGACCAGTGGCATGAGTGGTGCCGCCATAGTGTGCAATGGCACAAGCAGCAACATCAACATCGCCAACCACAGCAGCCTCAACCCCACCGAAGAAATAAGCATGATGGCCTGGGTGAAAACCTTCGAAAACAAAACCACCAAAATTGCCCAAAAAGGCGATTGGGACGGCCATGGCCTGGGCCAGGGAAAATGGGATGGCTGGAATGTGCACGTGCGCACCGCCGACAATGTGAGCCACAGCCTGCACTGGGGCGATGGCCTGCCACAATTCGATACCTGGTATCATCTTGCCATGACATATGATGGCAGCACCCTGAAAATGTTTGTCAACGGGCAATTGAAAAACTCAAAGGCACTTACGGGGGCCCTCAAAGTGAACACCCGAGCCTTTTCGATTGGCTCGGACAATGCCGCCCAAAAGTTTTTTAATGGTTGGATTGACGATGTGCGCTATTACGGTAAAGCACTCAGCCCCATTGAGATACAAACCGTATTTGGAGGTTCAGGTCCGGTGGCCGACAGCGATGGCGATGGCATTGCCAACGAAGAGGACCATTATCCCGACGATCCTTCGCGGGCTTTCAACAACTTTTATCCGGCTGCAGGCAACGGAAGCTTAGCTTTTGAAGACCTATGGCCCGGCAAGGGCGACTACGACTTCAACGACCTGGTGGCCGACTACCGCTTCAACAGCGTGACCAATGCCGCCAACAAACTCACCGAACTCACCGCAACATTCGTGATCAGAGCGAATGGCGCAGGACTCGAAAACGGCTTCGGCTTCCAGCTCGACAGCGAAATAAACGTAACAGACATGGAAGTGTCGGGCAGCCACATCACTGGCGATTATATCAGCCTGGCCGAAAACGGACTTGAAAACGGTCAGGAAAAACCCACTGTCATCATTTTCGACAACATCAAAGATGTGCTGCAGTCGGGCTCGGGTTTTGGTGCCAATGTCATCCCCACCGATCCCTACCTCGATCCTGACACCATCCGCATTGTGATGGCATTCAAGCCCAATACCTATACAATTGAAGACCTGCATCTCGACCGGTTCAACCCCTTCCTGATTGTGAACAAGGTGCGCGGGCACGAAATCCACTTGCCCAATTATCCGCCCACCACACTGGCAGATGCCGCGCTGTTTGGCACAAGCGACGACGACAGCGATGCCGCATCGGGAAGGTTTTACAAAACCACCCAAAACCTGCCCTGGGCCATCAACATTGCCTCCTCGTTTGACTACACGATCGAGAGCGCGCAAATCATTCACGGACACCTCCATTTTGCCGAGTGGGCCGAAACTGGCGGTGGCAGCTTTGCTGACTGGTACCTCGACAAGGCTGGCTACCGCGATGCTTCGAAAATTTATGCGAAGCCGTGAGGATGATTTGATTGGCCTGAGGTTTTATCTTTTCGTGAAACAGGATTCGTTCTTGTGTCAACCTGTTTTAGGATAAGAAAGCCCTTTGAACTACCCCCCAGACTTGAAAAAGCTATTACACAAAGTTCCACAAAGCAGACACAAAGAGACTCAAAGGGCTTACGCGAGATTTTTTTTAACCGCCGAGCGCGCCAAGAAGGCGCAGAGATCGCAGAGGCTTGCGCCAGCATAAACTCTAAACCCTAAACAATTCAACCCCTCAACAAATCAACAAATCAACGCATCAACAAATCAACGAAAAAGTCAGAAAGGGCTGGCGCAAGTTAACTATTGGCACGCGAAGACGCCAAGACGCGAAGAAAGATGCTGGTATCGAGGCGCATACGCTGTTCTT
>CAZBMR010000039.1:0-29663 GCA_964492695.1 uncultured Lentimicrobiaceae bacterium | reverse complement strand
CCCCTGATTGAAGCGATTAAATTGCATTTTCCCGATAAAAAAATCCTGCTCACGTTTTTCTCTCCCTCGGGATATGAAATCAGAAAAAACTACGAACTGGCTGATATGGTTGCATATATGCCTGTTGACACTAAGGCAAATGCACTCAAAATTGTCAATGCCATTAAGCCCGCGATGGTTTTTTTTATCAAATATGAGTTTTGGTTCAACACCATGCAAACCCTGCACAAAAACCAGATACCGATGTATTTTGTCTCGAGCCGTTTCAGACCCGGCCAGCATTTTTTCAGGTGGTATGGTGGATGGTTTCGAAAGCAACTTGGCCTTGTGAACCGTTTCTTTTTGCAGGATGCAGCCTCAGCCCAACTGCTTCAAAGTATTGGGATCAAGAACCATACAGTGGTTGGGGACACACGCTTCGACAGGGTTTACAGAATGAGTGCACAAGCAAAACCCATTTTGGATGTTGAGGCCTTTTTGGCTGGCCGCAAAGCTTTTGTTGTTGGAAGTTCCTGGCCCGCTGATGAGGAAAAGCTTGTTGCTGCCATACAATCTTTGCCCGATAATTATGTTGTGGTGATGGCACCGCACGATATCAGCCAGAAGCACCTTAAAGCCATTGAAGCCCAGCTGCCTGTCGGCTGCATTCGCTACTCAGTACTCCAGCCGGAAAGCCAGGCACGGGTCTTGCTCATCGACAATATAGGAATGTTGCAACGCCTCTACCGATATGCCGATTTTGCCTATGTTGGGGGCGGGTTTGGACAAAACATTCACAACATTCAGGAGGCCGTTGCCTATGGCTGCCCTGTGATTGTTGGGCCAAAACATAAGAATTTCACCGAGGCCGTTGAACTCATTCGGTTGGGAGGCGCCTTTGCTGTGAATGACGCAAATGCGCTGACAGACCTTGTTGCCCGATTGGTAAACGACAGACCTTTCCGTGAGAAAGCATCCCGTGTTTGTCTGCAATATGTGCAAGCAAGCATCGGTGCCACCGAACGCGTGATGCAATCGGTTTTTCCCGCTTATACCGCTGAATGACAGTTGTATAGCATTTTCTCTTCGTTGAAGCTTGCTTTTACTATTTTTGCAAAAACGATTTAATTCCCTATGTCACTATCCATATCAACCTATTCCGGACTTCCGGCAATACAGTGCTTGCTCGTTTCGGCGAGCTGCGATCTGCAAAAACTACCCCTCAAACCACATGAGATAGTCTGGCTTGAAACCCAAAAATCTTTGAAAAAAGATTGGGTTGCTGTTCCGCGCCTGCCCGAATGGCTGATTGTTGTCTTTTCACAGGAAAAAGACACACTGGAAAGCGTGTTGGAGCACCGCCGGCGGCAAGGAAATACGGTTCTTGGGTTTTTGAATGGTCATGGGTTTGAACGTGCGGTTTTGGTGCCTTTTGAGGTGAAACAAGCTGAATTGCTTGCATTTGCCGAAGGAATGGCGCTGGGTAACTACCAATTTCTGAAATACCGCACCGATGCAAGCGAAAAGGTGAATCCGATGCGCGAGCTGTTTGTTGACGACAAACGCATCAGCAGGCAGGAATTGCAGCGCCTGAACGCTTCCATCGAAGCCGTAACGTGGGCCAGAGATTTGGTGAACGAGCCACTCAACGCCCTCAATGCCGAATCGCTGGCACAGCGCATCAGCCAATATGCAACGCAATTTGGCGTGAAAGCAGAAGTGCTGAATAAGAAAAAAATAGAAGCGTTGAAAATGGGTGGGGTGTTGGCTGTGAACCACGGCAGTGTTGATCCGCCAACTTTTACCATTCTTGAATGGAATCCCGGGGGGGCGGTGAACGAAAAACCCATCGTGCTGATTGGCAAAGGGGTGGTGTATGACACAGGTGGAATGAGCCTTAAACCCTCCAACTCAATGGACACCATGAAATGCGACATGGCGGGCGGAGCTGCTGTGTCGGCCATCCTGTCGGCCGCAGCGGCAACCAGGCTGCCGGTGCGTTTGGTTGCCCTGATTCCGGCAACCGATAACCGCGTTGATGGCAATGCACTTGTCCCGGGCGATGTGATCACCATTTCTGATGGCACCACGGTTGAGGTGCTCAATACCGATGCCGAAGGCAGGTTGTTGCTGGCCGATGCTTTAACCTATGCCAGAAAATTTGATCCCGAGCTGGTGATTACCTATGCCACGCTCACCGGTGCAGCCACCCGTGCCATTGGAAGTCAGGGTTGTGCCGGCATGCAATCTGGAGCTGAGGCTGCTTTTGAACAACTCATCCTGTCGGGCTATGCGGTGCATGAGCGCATTGCCGCATTTCCGATGTGGGATGAATACAAGGAACAGCTGAAGTCTGACATTGCAGATTTAAAGAATATTGGCGGACCAGAGGCAGGTATGATTACAGCTGCCAAATTTCTGGAGCATTTCAGCAAATTTCCCTTTGTTCATCTCGACATTGCAGCCACAGCTTTTCTCGAAAAGCGCGACAGCTACCGCGGATTGGGCGGCACGGGCACAGGTGTCAGACTGACCCTTGACTACTTGTTTAAACGGGCTTCCAGCTAACGTTTTTTTCCGGACTGCGCACTTTTTCAGGTTTTTTTGTATTGCCAAAAGAAGTGAATTGATGTAACTTTAACATCAAAATTCAATGTCATGGCACTCGATATCAAACAATACCTGCATGAACGCGACCAAATGGCGACGAATGGCACAACAGATCCTGCTCCTTTTGTGACCCTCTCGCGCGAAACCGGCTGCCACAGCAGAATCATTGCACAAATGCTGCAAAAAGAGATCCAAAAAATGACCGGGTTAAAATGGCGCATCATTTCAAAGGAAACCATCATGGAGGCTGCAAAAGAGATGCAGCTTAACCTGCAACAAGTTGAAAATGTGTTGAATGCGACCGAGAAAGGTCATCTTGAAGAAATCCTGATGGCATTTGGCGAAAAGCATTACAAGAGCTATCAGAAAGTTCGAAGCACCTTGAAAAAGCTCATTACTACCTTTGCACATGAAGGACGGTGCATCATTATCGGAAGGGCAGGGGCTGCCATCACTGCCGGGTTTCGCAATGGAGCGCACATCAGGCTGGTGGCACCACTGGCCTGGAGAACTCAAAGCATTGCGAACCAGCAGGGTATAACTTTGACTCAGGCAGCTGCGTTCGTTGCTGAAACCGACGTCAGGCGAAAAAAGCTGTTTCACGATTTATGTGGCAAGGAGCTCGACCCAACGCATTTCGATCTGGTGATCAACAATGAACAGGTTTCTGATGAAGCGGCATGTGGATTGATCATCAGATGGATGCAACTGAAGCACCTGATTGAATAATGCTTTAAGAATATTGGCTTTTCGCATACCTTTGTGCTTTTGGGCAGAATCAATGACACTTGATAATAAAACCCTGGCATGGGGCTTGCTAATTCTGATTGCCAGCTTGTTGCCTGCCTGTACAAAAAAGGCCACAAGAGAAGAAAGTCGTAAGCAGCTGCGGGCAGCCGATGCTGAGTTGTCGGTTCATTTTCGGAGATTTATTGAATCTGAAGGAATGCAAACCATGGCCCTCTTTTTTAGTTTGCCGGAGGCACCTTTGCCCATGGTTGTTGCAAACACAACTTATCAAAACAATCTATTCAACGGCTATGATCTGGCAAAAGCTGCAGGATTGTATCAGTTTGATAATGAGCATCTCAAGTGGAACAAATCATCCACTCATCAAGATACAGTGCCGCTGCGGTTGGTGTTTGCAGGAGCTGATGGGGCCAGGAAAATACTCCTTTTACAAACCTATTCCGAAGAGGTATCCGCACTCGGTATGGTGATGCCCACACAAATGCGGGCACGTGTGCTCAACGATGCACGAAACCTGTTGGAGTTTGATTATCAGGCTATCTTGAAGCAGGGTTTTCCCGAAAGTGCCAATCTTTTCATGAGATCTGGCGGCTATCAGCTGCGCATCAGCTTCAAAAGCACATTCACCAGCCGATCGACGGCAGATGTTGAGGTGCAGCTTCAATTCGACCAGTCGGAAAAAAACATCTTGAATGTGGATCTTGAGGCGGAGGCTGAGCTGGATGCCGGACAAACATTGCGATATAATCAATTGAATGCCCAGTTGGAGGTGTTTCCCATTCGGGTGCTATTGCAGAGTCACCACCGCTTCGCGACAGGCCGGCAGGATTTCTTTGAGCAGTGGAATAAAAGTAGCGACATAACTGTTTTTTCGCAGGATGGGAGATTGCTTGGACAGGTGGTTGCAGCACATCAAACCGGAAATGACAGATTTCAGCTGGTGATGCAATACAACGATGGCAGTGCAGAAAACCTGGAACAGCTGATGCTGGTGATTAAGGCAATACTCAACGTAAAGATTATTCCCTGGAAGCCTCTCCAATCAAACTAAAACACAAACACCACCGCCGGTTGCGAAACCGATTGCTTTTGCAGGCCAACAGGCAGCTTTACCACTTTTTTACCGTTCTTCTGAACGATATCGGCTTGAAACCTGCACCCCATCACCCTTATTTTTTTGTTATTGACCGCAAATCCTTCTGGAAGATCAAATTCGTCAGGCAGACCTTTGCCTTCTTCGATGAGGCGAATCAGGAAACGTTGTTTTCCATCCTTCGTAACCGTAAAGTAATTCATTCCATCCACGTAAGGATCAAGAGGTTGGGTTTCGTAGATGGCTTTTCCATTAACAGCCATCCACTGTCCGATTGACTCAAGCCGCTCATACACTTCCGGAACAAATTCGCCGGTTTTATCTGGCCCGATGCCCAAAAGGAAATTGCCGCCCATGGCAACAATTTTCACCAGGGTTTGTATGGCCCAATGTGCACTTTTATAGTGCTCCTGCGGCCCGGTTGAATACCAGTTGTCGCCCAAAGTGATGCAGCTTTCCCACGGATAGGGTGGTATCGAATCAGGTATTTGCTGTTCGGGTGTTCGGTAGTTTTCAAATTCGCCATGCACCGTGCGATCGACGATGAGCAGGCCAGGTTGATTTTTACGTGCAATTGCTGCAATTGCCAACATGTCAATGTCTTGAATCCATTGATTTTTTCCGATCCACGGCAGTGTTTCAGCCGTGAGTGATCCAGCCGGACGCACCCATCCACCATCGAGCCAAAGGATATCGATTGGCCCGTAGTCCTTTGTTAACTCATTGATTTGTTGATGGGTGTATTGCTGAAAGCTGCGCCATTTTTCGGGATATTTTTCCGGATTGTAGTTCACGTTTCTGTCGGTGGGAGGGAATTTTCGCCACCAGTAATCGTTGTGGTGCCAGTCGGGTTTGCTGAAATAGGCGCCAATAGCAAGGCCTTCCTGGCGGAATGCTGCAAAAACCTCCCTGGTAATATTGCTTCGCGGGTTGGGAGCATATTTGCTGCCAGAGTCAGTAATTTTATAATCAGTGAGTTGGCTGTCGAACATACAAAAGCCATCGTGGTGCTTGGTTGTGAAAACAACGTAACGCATACCGGCCTTTTTTGCAGCCCGGGCCCAGTTTTCCGGATTGAACCGTTGAGGATTGAACTGTTGGCGGATGTTTTCGTAGGATTGTCTGTATGCAAAATAGTCATCGGCAAACGGCCCTTTCCGCTCGCACCATGGCTCATCTTCGGGGCAAAGACTCCAGCTTTCGACCACTCCCCACTCGCTGTATGGCCCCCAATGAATCAAGATCCCAAATTTCAAGTCTTGCCAGCTTTTTAGTTTTTCCATCACCTTTGGATCAGTTGGTGGGGTATAGTTGGATTGCGCATGCAATCCTCCCACTGAAAGGCAGAATAGCAATGGGAGTAGCATTGTTTTTGTCATGATTGCGTGTATTGATTGGGATGTTTCGTGCCACCACAAAGGATCTCTGTCCACTTTCGTACATTTTATTGCTCCAAAATTGGGTTAACCGGTGGAAATTGGCCCGGGTGTGAAACAATTCACATATTTTACTACTTTTGTGGCGTCGAAAATACAAAGAAACTCACAATAAAATTAGCCCTATGTCATTCAATCTTCGCAATCGTAATTTCTTGAAGTTGTTGGATTTCACGCCTCAGGAAATCAAATTCTTATTGAATTTGTCACTTGAACTGAAAAAAGCAAAATATGCCGGCACTGAGCAGCAGCGCCTGAAAGGCAAAAACATTGCGCTTATTTTCGAAAAAGATTCAACCCGCACACGTTGTGCCTTTGAAGTTGCTGCACACGATCAGGGGGCGAATGTCACCTACCTCGGACCAAGCGGTTCGCAGATTGGGAAAAAGGAATCCATGAAAGACACCGCACGCGTGTTGGGCCGGATGTATGATGGCATCGAATACCGTGGCTATGGGCAACAGATCGTTGAAGAACTGGGTGCATATGCCGGCGTTCCGGTTTGGAATGGATTGACCAACGAATTTCATCCCACCCAGATTCTGGCTGATTTTCTCACCATGATGGAACACAGCGACAAACCATTGCATCAGGTGGCCTTTGCCTATTGTGGTGATGCACGCAACAATATGGGAAACTCACTGATGGTGGGTGCTGCTAAAATGGGGATGGATTTCAGGGCTGTTGCACCAAAAGCCAACTGGCCCGAAGAAGCATTGGTTGCCATTTGCCGCGAAATTGCCAAAGAAACCGGTGCCCGTATTACGCTTACCGAAAGTGTTGATGAAGGTGTAAAAGGTGTTGATTTTCTTTACACTGACGTTTGGGTTTCGATGGGAGAGCCCGACCATGTTTGGGAAGAGCGTATCAAGCTGATGCTGCCCTATCAGGTTAACGGTGAAATGCTTCGCAAGACCGGAAACTCAAAAGTGAAGTTCCTGCATTGTTTGCCCGCTTTCCACAACCGTGAAACAGTCATTGGCGAACAAATTTATCAAAAGTTTGGTGTTGAAGCCATGGAGGTGACCGATGAAGTGTTCGAATCGCCTGCTTCGCTCGTGTTTGATGAGGCCGAAAACCGTTTGCACACGATCAAAGCTGTCATGGTTGCAACATTGGGTGCCTAATCCTGCGTGGTGTTGCATAAAATAAAAAAAGCTGTCAGTGATCCTGACAGCTTTTTTTATGCTTTGAAAAGGAAAATGCGAAATAGTTAGCAAAAACATCTAATGTGCAGCATGCCAATTGGTTGTGATTTAACCTGAAAGCTATTTCCTCAAAAATGATTTAGCGGTCGAATGTTAGCCGCATCCCGGCCCCGGCCTCGATGATCTGACCATAATGATAAACCATTTTCCCATTCACAAAGGTTTGAGCTACAGCACCATTAAACGTCTGTCCTTCGAAAGGCGACCAACCACATTTATACAAAATATTGTCTTTTTTCACAGTCCAGGGTTTGTGAAGGTCAACGAGCACAAGATCAGCAAAATAGCCTTCTCTGATGAAACCACGCCTGCTGATGTTGAAGGCGATGGCAGGATTGTGCGCCATTTTTTGCACAAGTTGCTCGATGGTGAGCCTCCCCTGGTGGCAAAGTTCGAGCATGGCCGGCAGTGCATGTTGCACCAGCGGACCTCCTGACGGACTTTCGAAATAGGGCTTCGATTTTTCTTCGGTGGTGTGTGGGGCGTGGTCGGTGGCAATCACATCCAGCCTGTTGCTGTGCAAGGCTTCCCAAAGAGCCTCCCTGTCGCGTGTTGTTTTGATGGCAGGGTTCCATTTGATGAAGTTGCCCTTTTCGGGATAGTGCGTGTTGTCAAACCAAAGGTGGTGCACACAAACCTCTGCTGTAATTCTTTTCAGTTGAAGCGGTATATCAGGATCGAACAACTTCATTTCCAGCTCACTGCTCAGATGAAGAATGTGCAGGCGTGTGTTGTGTTTTTTGGCAAGTTCCACCGCTTTGGCAGATGAGAGATAGCAAGCTTCGGCCGAACGGATGAGCGGATGAATTGCGGCAGTGGCACCCTCAGGGTATGCCGTTTTAAACGCATCCATGTTTTTGCGAATGGTGGGCTCATCTTCGCAGTGCACCGCCACCAGCACCGGCGATTCGGCAAAAATTTGCTCGAGGGCCTTCAGGTCGTCAACCAACATGTTTCCGGTGCTTGAGCCCATAAACACCTTTACGCCACAAACTGTTTTTGGATCCACTGTCCTGATTTCCTCGATGTTGTCGTTGGAAGCACCCAGATAAAAAGAATAGTTTGCAATCGACTTTGAGGCAGCCAAACTAAACTTTTCTTCGAGCAGCTGATTGGTGAGGGTATTGGGAATGGTGTTGGGCATTTCCATGAAACTTGTAATGCCTCCTGCAACAGCAGCGCGGCTCTCGGTGAAGAGATCGGCTTTGTGGGTGAGGCCCGGATCGCGAAAATGAACCTGATCATCAATGATACCGGGCAAAAGATAAAGCCCTTCGGCATCAACAAGGGTGTATCCGTCCAGCGAAAGGGGTAAGGCCTGTCCATCGGGGATAATGCTTTTGATCAGCCCGTCGGCAATGAGGAGGTTTCCCTTGAAACGACTACCTTCATTGACGATGATAGCGTTTTGAATGAGGTAGTTGTGTGGCATATTATTGAATTATGATTGCGGTTTGATGGCGCCAATGAGTCCGCGCCAGCGCAGATTGATAACGCCGAATATGGCTTCTTTGAAGATCCTTTTATTCATCTTGCTTGTACCCAGGGTGCGGTCGGTGAATATGATTGGCACCTCTTTGATGGCAAAACCAAGCCGCCATGCCGTATATTTCATTTCGATCTGAAATGCATATCCTACAAATTTAACACGGTCGAGCCTGATTTTTTGAAGGACTGAGCGGCGATAGCAAACAAAACCAGCTGTGGTATCGCGCACTTTCATGCGGGTGATGAAACGAACGTATGCAGAAGCGTAGTAAGACATCAAGACCCTGCCCATGGGCCAGTTCACAACATTTACACCGGTGATGTAGCGCGAACCCACAACCACATCGGCGCCTTCGTTGGCAGCTGCATGGTGAAGTCGCACGAGATCAGCCGGATTGTGCGAAAAATCGGCATCCATTTCGAAAATATAGTCGTAATGACGTGCCAGTGCCCAACGAAAACCATGGATGTAGGCTGTTCCCAATCCAAGTTTGCCTTTGCGTTCTTCGATGAAAAGCTGCCCCGGAAATTCAAGCATTAGTTTTTTAACAATGTCAGCAGTGCCATCGGGGCTGTTATCTTCAACCACAAGCACATGAAAAGGTTTGGAAAGCTGAAACACTGTGCGTATGATTTGCTCGATGTTTTCTTTTTCGTTGAAGGTGGGGATGATGACGATGCTATCTGACATAAAAATGCTTTCAGGACTGTGTACGTATAACGATGCAAAGTTGCAAAAAATGTTAGGATGGCGCAAAAATTCTTCTTACTTATTGATAGTCAGTCGCTTTTTAACAAAAATTAATAGCTCTTAAAACCTGGCTCTGCCGGTGATGGTGGCATTGTTTTTAAAAATGGGTGAACTGATCAAATCGTTCGGGTAAACCATATAGCCCCCGTTGGGGTCAAGGTCGATGCCTGTGGTGGCAAGCACCGATTGCCAAACCAGAAGCGAACAATACCAGTGTGTGTTGTCAGCCCACGCTTTGTCAGCGGTGTTCAAGAGATAGGGTGGCAGGGCTTTGACAGCGTTCCACGAGGAGTAATCGCCTTTTTGACGAAGTGCAAATGCAATGAGTGAATCAATCTGTGCATCAGTGATTTGCAAGCGAAGACGATAACGGTTGCCTGTTCTTCGCTTGTCGAAATTGTCGTTGTTCAGTGCTGCAAAGCGGTGATATTGCAATGCCGGCATTTCCCTTACCTGAAATTGCAAAGGCACGTCCTTGGCAATGGATTCCACGATGATGGTGCCGGCAAGCAGGCTGTCGGGATTTTCGTGCTTAAAACCCTTCACCACGAGGGCGGCATGTCCAAAGTTTGCACCACCGGAAATCAGTGCACTGCCAGGCAGCAAGTTGATGTTTGGCCTGACGATGATATCACCCTTTTTGAATTCCGTGATGCCACTGACACAATCCAGCTTATGTTCATTCGCCCTCGGCCCATCCGACGATGGGGTGGTGTTGTTGCAACTGATCATCCAGATTGAAAGAAACAGTATGAAAAAAATGATTGATGCGCGATGCACTTCAACCCGATGCATGTTTTTGCGGTTTTGCACAAAACTACAAAAAAACTGTGTCATCTGAAAATCATCTTAATGATTGATATTAAGCATGTTATGAATTAATTCAAAATTGCTGCCGAAGATTTTTACTGGCAATGGTGCAACCAAAGTTTTGCAGCCCTTATCTTTGTTAAAAAATTAACTAAAACCAAATCAATATCTGTTAAACGTATGAAAAGGTTCATTTTTTCAGCACTGGCAGCCAGCCTTATTTTAATTGCAGGCTGCGACAAAAACAAAGAGGAGGAGGTTAAGAACCTCACTCCGGATGAAGCCAAAGTTGAGCTGCGCGATGCCGCTCAGCAAATCAATACCGACATGACTGAGATGATGGAAATGCCAGCTTTCACTTCGGGTAGTTTCCTGATGGATCTCATGGGTGAAGAATCTCTCAAATCAACAGTCAGACAGCTGGTCTTTGGCACAAAAGCCTTGCATCTGCACGCTGTGAAGGCTGCATTTGCACCTGCCAATGGCTTGAAAAGTGATGTTGCTGACTATGGTGTGTATGCTTTCAATTTCGCCTCGGAGGCTTTCGACCTCGTCGAACCAAGCACTACCATGCTCAAAATCAGCTATCCTGCTGATGAGGTGGCCTATGCTGCACAGCAAAACAATGCTGAAATGCTGGCAGAAAACCTGCAGTATCAAACCATTGTTTACACCGAAACCTATTGGGATGAATGGACCCAAACCTGGGTGACAGAAACCTATGACGATTATGTGCCCAGTTCGGCCAATGTGACACAAAAAATCGATGGGGCAGTTGTTTTAACAGCTTCATACAGTGGCACATACACTGAGGATGGCAACCCCGTTGCGGTGAATGCATCCGTAACAGCAGCTCCGGTGAGCTTCACTATGAGCATGGCTGGAACAGGCGTAAATTATCAAACAGCGCTCATATTTAAAGAAAACAATACCGAGATGATGGGTTTTGACTTGGACGTGGTTTACAGCAGCGATATGTCAGATGTGGAAAAGCTCACAGGGTATTATCTTGTTGCACCTCTGAAAGTTGAAGGCTGGATGAATCCGGCTGCCATCGACAACCATATCAGCGAAATCGAGGAAAACGGAGGCAACTACGACCTCGCTTTTCTCAATACACAACTGTCGCTGGAGCTTTTCCAGGCAGCCGAAAACGCCAAAATTGGTGACCTGCAGTATAAACTTTACACCGACACCGAGTACAACGAAACCTATCCAATGATTGCAGTGGTCTACTCGGACGGCACCTATGAGTGGCTCGAAGACATCATGGGCAACGAAACGCTCAAGCTAAGCCGAAAAAGATAGCAGTTCAGCTACCACAGAAGCCGGTCGATTTGACCGGCTTTTTTTTTACCTTTGCTGCAAATAGGCCGTATGAAGTTTAGTGAAGTTATTGGTCAACAAGCTGTTAAAGAAAGATTGATTCAGTCAGCTATGGGTGGAAGGGTGAGTCATGCCCAGTTGTTCTGGGGGCCTCCCGGAAGTGGCAAACTGGCACTGGCACTGGCCTATGCACAATATTTGCAATGCCTCAGCCCTTCTGAAACCGATAGTTGTGGCACTTGTTCGGCTTGTGTGAAGGCTTCAAGGCTCACGCACCCCGATATTCATTTTGTTTATCCAACCACCACCACAAAAAAGGTAAAAAAAGATCCTGAATCCAAATTTTTTAGCGAGGAGTGGCGATCCTTTGTGATCGAAAACAAAGGATATGTGGGTTTGAATCAGTGGTACGATTTTTTAGGTGTTGAGAACAAGCAGGGCACCATTTTCGCCCGCGATGCAGCAGAGATTCTCCGGCGTCTGAGTTTCAAAGCTTACGAGGGAAAGTTCAGGGTCATGATCATCTGGATGGTTGAAAAGTTACATGTTTCTGCAGCCAACAAATTGCTCAAGCTGTTGGAAGAGCCGCCGGAAAACACTGTATTTATCCTGTTGAGCGAGCAAACGGAGCAAATTTTAACAACCATCAAATCACGGGCATTTATGGTGAAGGTTCCCCGTATTGCCGACGATTCAATCAGCCATGCTTTGGCCGAGAAATACAATCAGCGCATTGCCGATGTGCGCTCACATGCGCTGATGTCGCATGGCAACTGGCTGGAAGCCTGCAGATTGATGGAAAATTCCGACGACGAGAAGTATAATTTCCATACAGCCCAACAGTGGATGCGATTATGCTTCAAAGGAAATGTGCCCGAATTGATCGACTTTTGTGCCAACATTGCCACCATTGGCAGAGAGCGTCAAAAATCATTTTTAGGCTTTACGCTTCAGCTTTTTCGCCATTCAGTGCTGAGCAACTACCATCTGTCTGATTTTGTCAGAGTGACTGCGGATGAATTGAACTTTACCGAAAAATTTGCACCTTTCGTTCATCCGGGCAATATGCTGCAACTGGTTGAATTGATCGAAGAAGGCATCCGTCAAATCGAACGTAACGTTGCCCCGCAAATAATGTTTATGGATATCAGCCTCAAAATGATTAAATTACTAAGAATGAAAGCATAACACCCATGCGTTCAAAAATGCCTATTTTTGCATTCTGATCGCACACAACATATATATTTTACACATGAACGAAGAAACGAAGGGCAAGGGCAGCGAATCTTTTTTAACGAGGGGTTGTTGCCGTGCTCCCAAAGCATATCATCCGAACGATAAAATTTTTCAGCACCAATGTTGCAAATTGGATGTAACAAACTGGTTGAAGGGTTACGAAGCCCCCGGAGCGAACAATGACCTCCGCTTTGCTGAAGTACGTTTCAAAAACGACCATAAAGATTTTTATACCTATACGCCAGAGCTCGACATCAAAGAAGGTGAGATTGTGGCTGTGGAAGCCGCAGCCGGACACGACATCGGCATTGTGACGCTTACCGGCGACATTGTGAAATTGCAGATGGAGCGCAAACACTTTCAGGTGAAGCCTGAAGAAATGCGCAGGATTTACCGGCATGTCAAGCTAACCGATGTGGAAAAATGGGTGAGTGCCATTGAGATGGAAGAGGAGGCCTTGCGAAAAACAAGAGAGCTAATCTACGATCTTCGGCTCGACATGAAACTTAATGATGTTCAGTATCAAGGAGATAAAACAAAAGCCATTTTTTATTACACCGCTGAAGACAGGGTTGACTTTAGGGAACTGATTAAGAAAATGGCTGAGCAGTTTCACATCAGGGTCGAGATGCGGCAAATTGGAATGCGGCAGGAATCCGCCAAGTTGGGTGGCATCGGCTCGTGTGGAAGAGAACTTTGTTGTTCATCGTGGATGGCCGATTTTCAATCTGTTAGCACAACTGTGGCAAAGGTTCAGCAGCTTTCGCCCAATCCTCAGAAACTTGCCGGATTGTGTGGGAAACTCAAATGTTGCCTCAACTATGAGTTTGATGCCTATGCCGATGCTGTGAAAGCTTTCCCCGATGAACGCACTGTGCTGAAAACGCGTAAAGGCGATGCCATTCACCAGAAAAGCGATGTGTTTAAAGGACTGATGTGGTATGCATATGTCTCGGACAGGGCCAACCTCATGGCCATTCCCATCGAACAGGTGAAAGAAATCGCCAGCCAAAACAAACGCAACGAGTTTCCTGAAAAACTGGAGGATTTTGCTTTCATGAAGGAAACACAGGTGGCAGAAATGCCAACTGCGGTGCTCGAGGGCGATCTTAACCGCTTTGATAAACCCCGTAAGAATAAAAAGAACAAACCGCGCTCATGATCAATTGTTGGCGCATATCAGGGCTTATGAAAGCTAAAGGGTTCATATTTATTATGTTGGCTATCGTTGTTGCAGCTGCTTCCTGTGGAAGGAAGTATTTGTATGATGATATTCACAACCTGCCTAAAACAGGGTGGAGTGCCGATGAGAAAGAGCGCTTCGAATTTGAGGTTGCCGATACCAACGCTACTTTTCTGTTTTATTTTCATGTGCGACACAAGCTCGACTATCGCTTCAGCAACCTGTATGTGTTTATGGAAACCCGTTTTCCGAATGGCAATATTGCGCGCGACACGCTCGAATGCATTCTGGCTGAGCCCGATGGAAGATGGATTGGCAAGGGATATGGACGGCTGAAGGAAAACCTGATCCTGCTCAATCCCACCCTGAAGTTTCCTTTGAAGGGCAAATATACGCTGGATATACAGCATGCCATGCGTGAAGAAGAATTGAAAGGTCTCACCGATATTGGCATAAGAATCGAGCCCAATCAACGTTAAGCTGGTAGAAATCAATTCGAGACATCATGTCAGAGAAAAATTCATCCCGATTTGTAACATATTTCTGGCTTGCGTTTGCCGGGGCATTGCTTGCAGCCTTTGTCTTTTTTTACGGATTGTCGAACAGCTGGTTTGGCGCCATGCCCAGCTTCGAAGAGCTGGAAAACCCACACACCAACCTTGCTTCGGAAATTTTCTCGTCCGATGGCGTTGTTTTGGGGACTTTTCATATCGAGAACCGTTCAAACATCCATTTTCGTGATCTCCCGCCAGATTTGGTGAACGCCTTACTCGCCATCGAAGACATTCGTTTTACCGAGCATTCGGGCATCGATTTCAAGGCACTCTTCAGGGTGGCCTGGGGTGTTGTAACAGGCAATGCCGGCAAGGGCGGGGGTAGCACACTCACCCAGCAATTGGCAAAAAACCTGTTTCCGCGCGATGAAAACCTTACCAAGCCACAGTTGGTGATGCGCAAGTTTAAAGAGTGGATCACAGCTTCGCGTTTGGAACGCAATTACTCCAAAGAGGAGATTATGGCCATGTATCTCAATACCGTTGCTTTTGGAAGTCAGGCCTTTGGTATCAAGTCGGCAGCAATGACCTTTTTCGGCAAGTCGCCCAATGAACTTACGCTCGACGAGGCAGCCCTCATGGCTGGCGTGGTGAATGCACCCACCTGGTACAGCCCTGTCAGAAATCCGGAAAGGGCTTTACAGAGGCGAAATCTGGTATTGAAAAAGATGCAGGAATACGGTTTCATCACGGCTGAAGTGAGCGAACGCACGCAACGCCTGCCACTCGACATGTCCAATTTTGGATTGCTCGACCACAACAGCGGTGCAGCCACCTATTTCAGGGAGTATTTACGTGCCGAGCTAAAAGCATGGGCGGCATCGCACACCAAGCCCGACGGAACAGCATATGACATTTACAAAGATGGGTTAAAGATCTACACAACCATCAACTCCAGGATGCAACAATATGCCGAAGAGGCTGTGCGTGAGCACCTTGGTGGTGAGCTTCAGCCCGCTTTCTTCAAGCATTGGCGTGGTCAGCCCAACGCACCTTTTGCTTTGCCCCCCGAAAGCATCAGGGAAGAAGTGGAGTTGATCATGACACAGGCCATGAAACGATCAGAAAGATATCGCCTCATGAAAAAGGCTGGTGCCTCGGCCGATTCGATTGCTCTCGCTTTCAGAACGCCCCTGCGAATGCGTGTTTTTTCGTGGAAAGGCCCTGTGGATACCATCATGACACCAATGGATTCGATACGGTATTATAAGTTTTACCTGCAAAGTAGTTTGATGTCGGTGGATGTGCGTACGGGGCAGGTCAGGGCCTATGTTGGTGGAATTGATTACCGCTATTTTAAGTATGACCACGCCACACAGGCACGCCGGCAGGTTGGTTCCACTTTCAAACCATTTCTTTACACGCTCGCCATGCAGGAAGGAGAGTACACGCCCTGCTATAAAGTTCCCAATATCAGCTACAGCGTGCAGCTGTGGGACGGCACCTTTTGGGAACCCAAGAATGCCAGCGATGAGCGTATCGGTCAAGAAGTTACTTTGAAGTGGGCCTTGGCAAACTCCAACAACTGGATTTCGGCATACCTCATCAAGCGTTTTCCGCCTGAGTCGGTCATTCAGATGGCTCGAAAAATGGGCGTTGTCTCGCCCATTGAACCAGTGCCGGCCATCGCGCTGGGAACACCCGAACTCACTTTGTATGAGATGGTTGGAGCAATGAATACTTTTCCCAACAAGGGTGTTTTTATCAAGCCTTATTTCGTTACCCGCATCGAGGATAAGCACGGAAACCTGATCGAACGCTTTGTGCCCGAACAGTCCGAGGCACTCGACGAGGTTACGGCCTACAAAATGGTTCAGCTGATGAAAGGTGTTGTTGAAAGCGGAACCGGTGTCAGGCTCAGGTCGAAATACAATATGCTGAACCCCATAGCCGGGAAAACCGGAACCACTCAAAATCAATCCGATGGCTGGTTCATGGGGCTGACACCTGAGCTAACAACGGGTGTGTGGACCGGTGCGGAAGACCGCAGCGTGCATTTCCGAACCATCAAATTGGGCCAGGGAGCAAACATGGCCTTGCCGATCTGGGCGCTGTACATGCAAAAAGTGTATAACGACCCTGTGCTCAACCTTTCGAAAGGCGATTTCGACCGCCCTCCGGGCGAAACAGGCCTCGATTTCAACTGCACCGAAACAGATGGCCCACGAAGTAGCAACTGGCAGCTTGAAGATGATTTTTGATTCTGTTTATCAATCAGTTAATCACAATTTCGTCAGCAAAAATATAGGCTTGTCCGCCTGCACCCAAATGCCATTGTGGGATCATACCATAGTTTTTTGCAAGCACTTTGATAAATCTGGTTTTGCTCTCAATGGGTGCTGAAATCTGAGTGGTGAAAATGCCTTCGGCATTGTCGGCCACCTGATGACCCACACTTGCTTTTTTGGTGAATTGTTTGCCATCGGCCGATATATAAAAATCAACCGAAACGGGCATCCATATCCAGGAACGAACGTCCTGCAAAAAGCCCATGCTGATGGAGTTCACCTGTGTTGGCTTGCCAAGGTCAATCACAGCTTCCAGGTCGGTTCCCTGAAAACCTTGCCAGCCGCCAAGTCGCCAGTTTTCGTTTCCCCTGATGCCATCGATCAGCGCATCATCTCCGCCACCATTGTAATTGGGATGACTTGGATGTTTCAGGGTGATGTGATGGTCAGTATTGATCATTACGAAGGTGGCTTCTGATACTGCACTGTAGCCCAGCTTGTTGTGATAAGCAACGGCCTTAATGGTTGCAGATTTTGATAAATTTAATGGATTGATGTAGCGCTTGCTGGTGCTGTCGGGTTGGTTTCCATCGAGCGTATAAAAGAGTTCGCATGCTGGAGCAAGGGATGATATCTGCACCTCAGCCGTTTTCCGGATACGTTTCCCTGCACTTTGAATAATTGGGGCCGGAACAATGGATGGGGCTTTGATGGCAGTATTAGCAACAAATGCATCATCGCTGCCCCAGTCTTTGTTGGGGGCCTTGCCCATTTCGAAATGAAGCCTGCCTCCTTCCATGATGGTTTGGTGCCTGAGGTAATTGTAGGGGTAAGGCACGCCATTTAAGGTGGCTGATTGTATATATTTGTTTTCTTTTGAAAGATTTGATGCACTGATGGTGAAGGTGTTTCCGTTTTCGAGTTGAATGTGGATGGCAGGAAAAAGGGGGCTTCCAATGGCATAGTCGGCCTGTCCGGGATTCACTGGATAAAAGCCCATGGCGCTCAGCACAAACCAGGCCGACATTTGCCCACAGTCTTCGTTGCCTATCAATCCGTCGGGTGCATTGGTGTAAAAGTTGTCCATGATATACCTAACTTTTTCCTGTGTTTTCCATGGCTGGTTAAGGTAGTTATACAAATAGGCCATGTGATGGCTGGGCTCATTGCCATGGGCATATTGGCCAATCAATCCACTGATATCTTTCATGTCGCGGCCGGTGACAGTCGTGGCAGTTTCGAACAGTTTGTCAATTTGACCGGCCAGTGCTTTTTTGCCCCCATGCAGATCGGCCAGGCCGCTGATGTCGTGGGGAACATAGAAACTGTATTGCCACGAATTGGCTTCGGTGAAATGCCAGTCCACCGTGGTGGGATCGAAAGGTGTTAGCCATCCTCCATTGATTCTGGGTCGCATGAATCCTGTGGATGGATCAAACAAGTTTATATAGGCTTGTGCCGTTTTGAAGCGATCCGCGGCAATTTCAGTTTGTTGAATATCGGCTGCCATGGTAGCAATGCACCAGTCGTCGTAACCATATTCCAGGGTTTTCGACACCGATTCGTGTTCCACATCGCCGGCAAGATAGCCGTGATTGCGAAAGTATTCAAGTCCAAAGTGTTGTTTGCCAGTGCTTTGAATCATGGCTTCCAGGGCTTTGTTTCCGTCGAAACCCCTGATGCCTTTTATCCAGGCATCGGTAATAACGGGGATGGCGTGGTTTCCAATCATGCACCAGGTTTCATTACCGGCCAGTTCCCAAACCGGGAGAACACCGGTTTTCTGATGCATGTGCAGCATGGTTTGAATGTAGTCGTTGGTGCGTTTTTGATCGATGATGGTCATGAGCGGATGCCATGCACGGTAGGTGTCCCACAGGCTGAAAACGGTGTAGTTGGTGAAGTTTTCAGCAGTGTCTATCTCACGGTTCATCCCCCGAAACCTGCCGTCGGCATCCATAAACACATTGGGCTGCAGCATGGTATGGTAAAGAGCCGTATAGAATACGGTTCTTTGGTCTTCGGTTCCACCTTCGGCTTGAATCACCGAAAGGCTTTTGTTCCACAAGTTTTCGGCAGCTGTTTTTGCCTGAGCAAAATCCAGTCCCGGGGCCTCTGTTTCCAGGTTGCGAAGAGCGCCTTCGGCATCCACAGCAGACAAGGCCACCTTCACTTCGATGGCTTCGCCTTCTTGTGTATCGAAGCCAACGAATGCTTTCACGTTTTTACCCTGTCCCCTGATTTGGCCGGCAGCAAGGGTGTCGTTGAGGGCTATTCCCTTGCGATTGAATGGTTTTGAAAATTTCATATGAAAAAACCATAGCATGTCTTTGGCCCAGTTGGTCGACCTGCGCATCCCTCTGATTTCAGTATCGCTCACAAATTCGATCCAGGCATCCACCACCTGGTCGCGGTGTTTGAGATCGATGATGATGTTTGCATCATGGCTTTCTGGAAAGGTATAGCGGTGATAGCCAACGCGTGTGCCGGCAGTGAGTTCAGCCTTCACGCCCGGCTTCAGCAATTTCACGCAATAATATCCCGCCGAGGCAAGCTCATCAGCTTTGGAGAATTCGGAGCTGGATTGGTTTGGATCGAAAACAGGCTTGCCAACAACAGGCATCATCAGGACATCGCCATAATCGCTGACACCTGTGCCACTGAGGGCAGTGTGCGCAAATCCATAGATGACGGAATCGCTGTAGTGATAGCCTGAGCAGCCATCCCATCCATCGAGGCGCGTTTGCGGACTTAGCTGCACCATACCAAAAGGTACGGTTGCACCCGGGTAGGTGTGTCCATGGCCGCCTGTACCTATGAAAGGATTAACCAGTTGGGCCGGCGTCTTTTGAATAGGAGCAGGGCTGCACGACCACAGCAGCATGCCGGAAATGATGGCAAAAAGCAGTTGCAAGCATGTTTTCATAATCATGATTTAAGGTTTTTGTCGCGACTGGATAAGTTCATTTAGCTGGAGCACCCTTAGTTTGGCCTTCAGCTCCTCGGTGCTCATTGATGTTTGAACCATGATATTCTTTGTTTCTCCGGGGTAGAGGTGAAAGAAATTATCGCTGAAGTGTGCTTTTTCGTCGTCCAGGCTAAGACTGACGAATGCGATGAATGCATTGCTTTTCAGTTGAATTTGAAGGCCATCTTTACCGGGCTTCACTTGAAACTCCAGCGGGGCATTGGGAAGCGAAAGCATTCCCAATGGTTTCAGAAATTCCGCATCTTCAGCAACAATGCCCTGCTCATTGCGAAAACGCACACGCAACAGCGAACTGCCTTGTTCATCGGTGGGGCAGGCAGCTGTGGCAAGCATGCTGAAACTGTATTTCTGGTTTTCGTCCAAACGGAGCTTCATGCTTTTAATGGGGATTTCAACTCCATCAAACCGAAACCTTTCGAACAGCAGGCTGCCCTCAACAGCATAAGGATTTTCGTTGATGACGCTGATGCGCAGGCTGTCGCCCTCTTGAAAGATGCTGATGCTCAATGGTGCAAAGAGTTCTTTTACCCTGTATTGCAAAGCTTTCCAACCACCTTCATGGTCAATTCCCGACCAGCTTGTCACGGGCCAAACATCGTTCAATTGCCAGTAGAGCGAACCCATGCACCAGGGCATGGCGCTTCGCTGTGCTTCAATTCCAAGTGCAATTCCCTTTGCCTGAATAAGTTGCGAAAGGTAGATGTATTCGTTCAGTTGTTGCGGTTTGAGTGCTTCGATCGCAAGATAAAGATCAATGGTTTCATAACCCACAGGGTGTTTTTGATGGCATTTCATGGATTGAACCATCAGGCTGTCGCCGCTGTTCATGCCAAATTTTTCCATTATGTACCTGGATGGCAGCGCCTGAAAACCAAATTCACTCATGAACCGCGGCACTTTTTCGAGGTATTTTTCGAATGGTTCTTTGCCCCACCACACTCCCCAATAATGCGAATCGCCAGACGTCATACTTTCGGCACGTCCCCACCCATGCTGTGGAGAGCTCGAAATATAGCCAACCTCCGGATGATATTGCTCAACGATTTTGGGCAACAGCCGGTGAAAAAGGTCCTCGTAGTATGTCCAAATGCTGTCCTGCCGACTCGGCTGCATGACGTATTGCTGCTGCCAGCCCCAATTGTGCCAGGCTTCATCCACTTCGTTGTTTCCGCACCACAGCGCCAAACTTGGGTGGTTTCGAAGCCTTTTTACCTGTTCAGCAGCTTCTTGCTTCACATTTTCAAGAAAAGCCGAGTCGCCGGGATACATGGCACATGCAAACATAAAATCTTGCCAAACCATGATGCCATGTTCATCACATAATTCATAAAACAAATCACGTTCATAAATGCCTCCGCCCCACACCCTCAACATGTTAATATTCGAGCTAACTGCCTGATTAATAAGATTCCGGTAGCTACTGTCGGTCACCTCATTCACAAACATATGCTGAGGGATATAGTTGGCGCCTTTGGCGAAAACGGGCTTGCCGTTGAGCTCAAAATAGAATGACGATCCGAGGCTGTCTTGTTCCTTTATCAACCGTAGGCTGCGGATGCCATGCCGGATTTTGGTGCTGAAAACAGAACCTTCTGTGGTGATGATTTTTACAAGCCAATCATACAGATGCGGTTTTCCCAGTCCGTTTGACCACCAAAGCTGAGGTTGGCTGATGCGGAAAGTTGTTTGAATGTTGAATGCTCCTTTGTGTATTTCAACAGCCTGACTATGAATAATTTGTCCGGTTTCTGGGTTTAATACCCGGATTTCGCCTGAAGTATTACGGTCAGACTCCATTTCGACTTCCAGACGGATGTTTGCTTCATTTTCGTTGAAATTGATGGTCGAAACATGCCAATGATGTGCGCGCAAACTGTTCCATGCAAGCAGCCTGACGGGTTTCCAGATACCTGCAGTGATGTAGGTTGGCCCCCAATCCCAGCCGAAATGATAGGCGGCCTTGCGTGCGTGAACCCATTTTCCGCCTGGGAGAAAGACAGGATAGTTTGCAGAGTCTTTTTTGTAATGCTCTATAGCAGAATGAAATACAATCTCAAGTTGATTGGAATCGGGCTTTAGCAGGGTTTTGCACTCGGCTTCCCAGCGCCGAAACATATTGTTGGCCTTTAATATGGAGTGGCCATTCAGCAACACCTCGGCATAGGTGTCGAGTCCATCAAAAATCAGCGCGATATGCTTTGATTCACTCATTTCAGGCGAAACCTGAAAGGTGGTGCGATATACCCAATTTTGCTCCCCAATCCATTGCAGCTGTTTTTCGTTACAGGCTTCAAACGGATGGGGTATCAGCTGGTTTCGTAACAGGTCGGTGTGAATGTTGCCGGGCACTGTTGCCGGATAAAAATGCATATCATTCGCTGCAGAGAACATCCATCCCTCGTTCAGGAGCTGTTCCCTAACGCCTGATTCGGGTTGCGCCTGCATGGTTAAAACGTTACAAACGAGGATGTAAACAACTAATAACGCATTGAGAAACAGCTTACAGAAAAGCCTTTGTTTTACCGAATCGAAAAGAACTATCCGACTGTTTAAGTGTGTTCTTTTTTGACCAGAGGTTAACATACTGAGCAGGTGCGGGTCAGCCATCAGGATTCGGTAGGAATTGAGGTGCTTCTCAATTTGAGTTGTTGCTCTATTTTGGTGAGCAATTCGTTTTTATTTACAGGCTTGGCAATGTAATCATCAAAACCTGCATCCAAAAAGCGTTCTTTATCACCAGCCATGGCATAGGCGGTTTGGGCAATGAACGGCACCTGTTTGTATGCTGGGAAATCTGTTCGTATTTGCTGAAGCAGCTTGACACCATCCCAGGGTGCAGGCAGGTTGATGTCGAAGAGCATAACCTGAAAAATATGGCCTTTTTTGTGTCTTTCACTGACAATCTTCATTGTTTCAGCCCCATCCACTGCCATGGTGATCACGCCGGTGCGGGCAAGGAGCTTTTGCAGCACCATGCGGTTCATGCGGTCGTCTTCCACCACAAAAATGTCGAGTTTGCCAATTTCAGGAGCATTGGCAAGGGGCTTGGGCTCTGCCTCAACCACTTGAGTGCCTGGCTGGGCGGGCACCAACAGGGGTAGTGAGATTTCAACCGTTGTCCCGATTCCTTTCTCAGACTGAACGGTGATTTGACCATGCATCAGGTCGAGGAGCTTTTTGGCTAGTGGCAAACCCAGGCCTGCTCCCTGATAAGGCCGGCTGTAGCCGGCATTTTCCTGACGGAATGCATCGAACAGGTAATTCATGTAGCTGCGTTCCATTCCGATGCCTGTGTCTTTAACCCTGATAATGAGGTCTCTTCCGGTAGGATCGATGGCGGTTGAAACAGTTACAAAGCCCGATTCGGTATATTTGATCGCATTTTCAATGATGATGTGGAGCACCCGCATGAGTTTCGATTCGTCGGCAATCACCTGTGGTGTTTCGAGCAATTTGGTCTTGAACTTAAGTCCCTTTTCGTTTGCTGAAAAAATGAGCGGTTCGCAGGCGTTGTTGATGATGGTGGAAGGTTGGCACGGATGAAGCTCCACATCAATTTCGTTGGCTTGTATCCTGCTGATTTCGATGATGTTGTTGATGAGATTCAGCAGTCTGTCGCCGCTTTGCTGAATGCCTGAGGCATAGTTGTACAGTTCCTTGTCCTCCATCATGGCCAGCTCGGTTTCGAGCAGGCTTGCAAAACCGATGATGCCATTGAGTGGTGTTCTGATTTCGTGGCTCATGTTGGCAAGAAAGGCGTTCTTTAGATAACTGGCGTCAGTTAAGCGTTTCAAGGTCTTTTTCAGCTCCAGCTCTTTGGCACGGGTTTCGCGAAGCTGTTCCTCCAGCGCATTGGTTCGTTCCTGAATCATGCCTTCCAGTTGCTGACGCTCTTTCATCACGGTTTGCTGAAAAAGCCCGTAATCTTCCTGAACTTTAAGGTATTTTTCCTTGATGCGGTGACTGAATAAAAGCATCAACACAACCGAGAGCGGCAACAGTAAAAAACTCATTATCAGCAGTGTTTTCCATAAAAAGGCCGATTTCCAGCTGAAACCTGATGGATTTATCAAAAGCGCTGCAACATCATCTCCGGTTCTTGTTTCCTGCATCGGCTGAAGTTCGGACCTGCGCAGTCTGACAGCTTCCTCAAGATAGTACAGGGCGCTGTCATTTTTGCCGGATGCATATAAAAGGTCGGCGATTTGCAGGCGCGCGTCAACCTGAACAGAGGTGTGATTCATGGCATCGGCAACAGCCATTTGCTGCTTGAGGTAGTGCATGGCCAGTAATGGTCTTGTGGCTTTGCTTTGCTCGAAGAGGGTCTGGTAAAGGATTAGCTTTTCGGTACTGTCGGCTGTTTCAGCCCGCCGTTCGAGGCTATCGAGTTTCATGATGTCGATGGGTGACGCGTGCACATGCAGGCCGGAAGCAAAATAGAGCACTGCAGCCATGATGATGTTGTTCCACCTGAGCCGTTTCATTGACATGGATGAAAATTGAATTCAATACACCACAAAGATAATGGAATAGGCTTATTGCACAAGCGAAAAGAATTTACGCGAGGGGTCAACCCTCATAAAGTTTAATCCCGTTTCAAAAGGCAGGAACGTATCCTTTAATTCTTATAAGTTGCTGAATAACAATGTATATGATTTGATTTCAATATGCATTTGCGCAACATATGTAAATATTTATCTATATTTACCCGCTTTTTTCGAAGCCAGATTGAAAACGGAAACACTAAACACACACCTATGATCAAAAAAGTACTTGTTGCCAACAGGGGTGAGATTGCCATTCGCGTGATGCGTTCATGTCGCGAGATGGGTATCGAAACCGTGGCCGTCTATTCAGATGCCGACCGCAAGGCCATGCATGTGCGCTACGCTGACGACGCCTACCCCATTGGCCCTGCACCTTCGGCTGAAAGTTACCTCAAAATGGACAAAATCATTGAGGTTGCCAAGCAGTCTGGTGCCGATGCCATCCATCCCGGATATGGTTTTTTGTCAGAGAATGCCCGCTTTGCTGAGTTATGTCAGAAAGAGGGCATTATTTTTATTGGCCCTTCGCCCTACGCCATCAACACCATGGGGGATAAAATCACCGCCCGTAAAACCATGATTGCAGCCGGTGTGCCTGTGGTTCCGGGAACAACCGAACCCATCCGCGACATCAAGAAAGCTGTTGAGGTAATCAGGGAGATTGGATTGCCTGTGATGATCAAAGCCAGTGCCGGTGGCGGTGGCAAAGGGATGCGGCTTGTGAAGCATGAAGATGAAATCGTCAATTCGGTGAGCGCTGCGCGCTCCGAGGCAAAAGCTGCTTTTGGCGACGATGCTGTGTACATTGAAAAATACATCTCATCGCCCCACCATATTGAATTTCAAGTGCTTGGTGATCAACACGGAAACATCGTTCACCTCTTCGAAAGGGAGTGCTCGGTGCAACGCCGCCATCAAAAAGTGGTGGAAGAAACACCATCTCCCATCATGACACCTGAAGTGCGCATGAAAATGGGAGCCGATGCCGTGGCTGCCGCCAAAGCCGTAAATTATTATGGTGCAGGAACCATCGAGTTTATCGTGGACGACAACCTCAACTATTATTTTCTCGAAATGAACACCCGCCTCCAGGTGGAGCACCCCATCACCGAACGCGTGGTAGGAGTGGACCTGGTGAAGCAGCAGATCAACATTGCCAATGGCTTGCCATTGCCATTCAGGCAGGAAGACCTCAAGCAAAGCGGCCACGCCATTGAGGTGCGCATCTATGCCGAAGACCCCGACAACAATTTTATGCCCTCTCCCGGGGTGATTAAACACATCACCGAGCCACTGGGCCTGGGTGTGCGCCATGATGGGTATGCCTACGTAGGATACGAAATACCAATGTATTACGATCCGATGATCTCCAAACTCATCGTCTGGGGCGAAAACCGACAAGATGCCATAGCCAGACTGAAAAGGGCACTCTATGCCTATAAAATCACCGGCGTGAAAACATCGATTCCTTATCTGCACCGCATCCTCGAAGTGCCGGCTTTTGTTGAAGGACGCTACAACACCCACTTTATCGAAGAAAATAAAGAATACCTGCAACCGCGCCCCGTTTGCACGGAGCGATGCATGGATGTGGCCGCCATCACCGCATTTGTGGATTATGTGAACAAACTCGAACGCCTGCAACCCGAAAAACCTCAGAAACACCTGGGTAACAACTGGAAGGATTTTGGCCGAAAACGTTCTGTATTGCGCTTTTAATCAGATTAATACCAAAAAGATGTCATACGAAGTTAAAATCAACGACAGATTATCGTCCATCGAACTGCTCAGCCGAGATGGAAGCCTCTATCAGATTGCCATTGACAATAAAGTGTACGAGTTGGATGTGGCCGAAGTGGAAAACGGCGTTTATTCCATCCTGCTCGATAACAAATCCTTCAATGTGGAGCTGGTGGAAGGAAAAAATGGAAAGTCATACACCGTGAACACCCTCTACGAAACCTTTGCGGTGGATATCATCGATGCCGAAGCAAAATACCTGATGAACCGCAAAAAAGATGATGGCGAAGACTCAAATGTAATTTCGTCGCCCATGCCCGGAAAAGTGGTGAAAGTGCTTGTGAAAGAGGGCGATGAAGTGAAGGCCGGACAAACCGTCATCGTGGTTTCGGCCATGAAAATGGAAAGCGAATACAAGGTGAAGCAAGACCGCATCATCAAGCGTGTACTTGTGAAAGAGGGCGACACCGTAAACGGCGATCAGCCCATGGTTATCATTGAATAAACAAACCATAATAAAACGTAAACATGTCATTAGCAGATAAATTTCAACTCCTTGAAGAAAATAACCGCCAGGCCGAGATGGGTGGGGGCGAAGACCGTATTGCCAAGCAGCACGCAGCAGGTCGGCTCACCGCACGTGAACGCTTGATCGAAATGCTCGATCCCAACACATTTGTTGAAGTGGATAAGTTTGTTACACACCGCACCACCGATTTCGACATGGACAAACAGAAGTTTCTGGGCGACGGTGTGGTGACGGGCTATGGCAAAATTGACGGAAGACTGGTCTATGTCTTTGCACAGGATTTCACTGTATTTGGAGGCTCACTCAGCCGTGCCAATGCTGATAAGATAGTCAAAATCATGGATTTGGCCATGAAAATGGGTGCCCCGGTAATCGGCCTGAACGATTCGGGTGGCGCACGCATTCAGGAAGGTGTGGAAAGTCTGGGAGGCTATGCCGACATTTTCTACCGCAACGTGATGTCGTCCGGAGTTATCCCACAAATCTCAGCCATCCTTGGCCCTTGCGCTGGTGGCGCTGTCTATTCGCCGGCCATCACCGATTTCATCATGATGGTGAAAGACACTTCCTATATGTTTGTTACCGGCCCCGATGTGATCAAAACAGTGACCCACGAAGAAGTGACCAAAGAAGACCTCGGCGGCGCCTTCACCCACAACAGCAAGAGTGGCGTGGCACACCTGATGGCCGAAGACGATAGCCAGGCCATGATGATGATCCGCGAGCTGATGAGCTTCCTGCCCTCCAACAACATGGAAGATCCACCGGTGAAAGTGTGCACCGACAACATTTACCGCGAAGACGACAGCCTCGACAGCATCGTGCCCGACGATCCGAACAAGCCGTACGATATGCACGAAATCATCGGCAAGGTGGTCGACGAACATAATTTCTTCGAAATTCAGCCATACTACGCCAAAAACATCATCATTGGCTTTGCACGCCTCGCCGGAAAACCAGTGGGCATCGTTGCCAATCAACCATCGGTGCTGGCAGGGGTGCTCGACATCGACAGCTCAACCAAGGCAGCCCGCTTTGTGCGTTTCTGCGATGCCTTCAACATTCCATTGATCACATTCGAGGATGTTCCGGGTTTCCTTCCGGGAACAGTGCAGGAGTTTGGCGGCATCATCAAGCATGGCGCAAAATTGCTCTATGCTTTTGCCGAAGCCACAGTGCCCAAAATCACTGTCATCACCCGAAAAGCATACGGTGGCGCATACGATGTGATGTCGAGCAAACACATTGGTGCCGACATGAATTTTGCCTATCCCACGGCCGAAATCGCCGTAATGGGACCAGAAGGTGCAGTAAACATCATCTATAAAAACAAGCTGAGCGAGGAGGAACGTCAGGAAGCCATTGCCGACTACCGCAAGCGTTTTGCAAGCCCGTATAAAGCTGCTGCACTGGGATATATCGATGAAATCATCTATCCACGACAAACACGCACCAAGTTGATTCAGGCGCTCGAAATGGCCCAGAACAAGGTGAAATCGAATCCTTCAAAGAAACACGGAAACATTCCGCTTTGATTTTTATCACTGGATTTAATCGAAAGGTGTCGGCAACGACACCTTTTTTTATGTTCGACCAATGGCAAAGGAACCATGCAATAGCAAAATTCAGCCATTGAGGTTGCCAAAGCAAGAAAACATATCAAGGTTTGCAAAGTATCACAAAGCGTATTACATTTGAAAGATGGGTCGTTAATCTTTAACGTATTGATTGATAATAAACTATATTTTGTTTTTGATGAAAAAAGTATTTTTTCCGGCATTGGGCATGATGATATTTGCCACATGCCACTCATTGTTTGCACAAAACACAGACGCAACTAAGGTGGAAATAAAAACTGGGCAAACATCGGCAGTGTATGCCACGGCCAAAGGTACTTCGCTGCGATTAAGTCAGTTGCAGGATATCGCCTTTAAGGATTTTGGCCAGCCGGTTGAAACACAGGTGTGTGTGTTTGTTGACCCAAACAAAACTTTTCAGGAAATGCTGGGCATTGGTGGTGCCATTACCGATGCCGCTGCTGAAACGTTTTTTAAGCTGCCTGCTGATAAGCAGCAACAGGTTTTGGATGCCTATTTCAGCGATGACAAGGGAATTGGCTACAACCTGATTCGTACCAACATTCACAGCTGTGACTTTTCGAGCGGTAGCTATACCTATGTGGCAGAGGGCGATGCAGCACTCAAAACTTTCGACATCGCTCATGACAAACAGTTTAAGCTCCCCATGATTCAAAAGGCCATCAGCAAGGCAGGCAGCGAGGTCACCTTTTATGCAAGTCCCTGGAGTCCACCCGCCTGGATGAAAACCAACAACAATATGCTGCAGGGGGGCAAGCTCAAACCGGAGTATTACGACAGCTGGGCCAATTATTATGTGAAATTCATTCAGGCCTATGAGGCGGAAGGTGTGCCGGTGTGGGGCATCACCATTCAAAACGAACCCATGGCCAGGCAAACCTGGGAAAGCTGCATATACACCGCCGAAGAAGAACGCGATTTCTTGAAAAATCACCTTGGGCCTGTGATGCACCGCTCGGGTTTGGCCAACAAAAATATTGTAATGTGGGACCATAACCGTGACCTGATTTACCAGCGCGCCTCGACTTATTTTGCTGACCCGGAGGTATATAATTATGCATGGGGTGTTGGTTTCCATTGGTATGAAGATTGGAGCGGGGGTGTGCCCGTGTTCGAAAACCTGCGCAGGGTGCAGGAGGCTTTTCCCGATAAAAAATTGCTTTTCACCGAGGGCTGCGCCGAAAGCTTCGACGCGTCACGATACGAAGCATGGGTGCTGGGCGAGGAATATGGCCGTTCGATGATTCACGATTTTAACAACGGTGCAGTGGGCTGGACCGATTGGAACATTCTTCTGGATGAAAAAGGCGGACCAAATCATGTGGGTAATTTCTGCTTTGCGCCTGTTCATGGGGATACACAAACCGGCGAGCTCACCTTCACCAATTCATATTTTTACATCGGACATTTTTCAAAGTTTATTCAAAAAGGTGCAAAGCGCATCATTGCCTCACCCAGCCGCAGCCAGCTCATCAGCACAGCCTTTCTGAATCCTGATGGGTCAGTGGTGGTGGTGGTGATGAATGAAAGTGACATCAAAACCGATTTCTTCCTGTGGATGGACGGCAAGGCAGCCCCGGCTACCAGCCTGCCACATTCCATCATGAC
>CAZBMR010000038.1:0-30199 GCA_964492695.1 uncultured Lentimicrobiaceae bacterium | reverse complement strand
GCGGCAAAACCAAAGGCATCATCTACGACAACAAAGACGCCAGCGGCATGACCATTTATGCCGGGGCAACAGGTGGCGGTATCTGGAAGTCAATCAATGGCGGAATTACATGGCAGCCTGTGGGAAGCAATAATCTGATGGTAAGTTCGATGGTGCAGAATGCAGCCGGAGAAATATTTGTTGGCACTGGAGATGGTTTCAATGCACAGACTACCAATGTGTTGGGAGACCTTGGCTATTCAACCGGATTTATGGGGAATGGCATCTGGAAATCGGTTGACGGACAATCATTTACCCAGCTCTCAGCAACAGTTCCACAGCTGAACAACAACACGGCCGCCTGGGCGTTTGTGAATGAACTGGCCATCAACAGCAACGGACATCTTTTTGCTGCAACCAACACGGGATTGAAATACAGCACCGATGGTGGCGCAAACTGGCAAACTGCTAAAGATGCCGACGGTAACGAACTCACACAAAATGCAACGGATGTGCAGGTGGCTTCTGATGGAACACTGGCCGCAGCCATCGAAGGAAAGGTGTTTGTCAGCACAGCCGGACCAGACGCTTTCGTCCTTAAATCGACCGACACTGAAAATATGCTTCCATCTATTGATGTTACACGTGCTGAGCTTGCTTTTGCTCCCTCTGATGCATCAGTTGTATATGCAGCACTTGTAAACACTTTGGGATCACAGGCGGGCATTTACCGTTCTTCTGACCATGGGGAAACCTGGTCGGTCATTTTGCCAGCAACCACTTCGGTGAATGTTTTTGGCGGACGCGGCAACTACAACAACTGTCTGGTAGTGATGCCCGGCAATGCAGACCAGGTGCTCGTGGGTGGCGTAAACCTTTGGATGGGTAAAAAAGTGGTTGACAATGGTCTCTTTGCATGGGACGTTGAATCCATTGCAGGTGGTGCTGGTTTTCTGGATTATTACCTGCATTTCGGAGTTGAAAGGGTGGTGTTTAAACCCGGTTCAACCACAGAGTTTTTTGTTGCCACTGACGGTGGTGTGCAAAAAGGAACGGTGAACGGTGACAATTTTGTGTTCGAAATTAACAACAGAAACTACATCACCAGCCAGTTTTATGCTGTAGCCCCCTCGGGACAGGAAAACCGCTTCATTGCCGGATCTCAGGATCAGGGCACCATTTATGTTTCAAGCGAAGGGAACTCACCTCGTCAGGGTGCAACCATCCATTACGAAGATTTTCCGGGCGGTCCGTGTGTGGTTTCAACCATCAATCCCGATGCCATCGTAGTGACGACCAGAGCCGGTGTGATGGAACGCTCAGAAGACATGGCCTTTACTTTTTCGAATCAATTCAAACCTGTTGACAACATGAATCCACAGGCATACCTGACTCCGGTTGCACTGTGGGAAAGCTATGAAGATCACCTGAGTGGCGATTCTGTAACCTTCAAAGCCAAGCGTGCCTATGCCGCCGGCGAAACCATCAAGGTAAAAAGCAAGAATTTTGAGCAACCATTTTACTATAAACTGCCGGCTGGAGTCAGCCTTAATCAAGGCGATACATTGCGCGTGAAAGACATCGTAACCACAAAGCTGTTTATCGCTACAGCCAACAAAGTGTGGATGACACGCGAGTTCCTCAACTTTGCCAAACTGCCTGAATGGTACGAAATCAGCAACAGCTCAGTTGGATTTAGTGGTATTCCGCTAAGCATCGGACTGTCGAAAGATGGCAACCATGCTTGGGTAGGAACAAAAGACGGGAAACTTTACCGCATTTCAAATATCGGCATTGCTTACAATTACGAAAGGGCTCATGTGAGCAGCCCTGGTTGCGTGATCGCAACCCGACAGATGGAGGTGGTGCTTCCCGGAACAACAACTCCCATCACACAAGGTATTACAGCTATTGCAGTTGATCCGACAAACCCCAACAACGTGATGATCACCCTCGGAAACTATGGCAATGATCACTATGTGTATGGAACAACCAACGCGCTCGATGCTAATCCAGTGTTCACAAGCCGTCAGGGAAACCTGCCCAAGATGCCGGTATATTCAGGTATCCTCGAAATGAGCAACAGCGGCACTGCCATTATTGGAACGGAATTTGGACTTTTCCAAACCAGCAATGTGTTCGCCTCTAATCCCACTTGGGTTGCAGATCAAAACATGGCCAACGTACCTGTGTTCGATCTGAAACAACAGCTCATCAACAAATCGTCAGACACTTTACAGCTGATCAACGGCCCTGAAGTGACTGTGAAGGAATTCAAAGGGACAAACAACCTTGGAATCATTTATGGCGCTACTTTTGGAAGAGGAATCTATCGCTGCAACGATTTCCGCAAACCTGTAGGTATCGAAACGCCCGGTTTTGCAGTAAACGAACGCCCAACATTTAAAGTGTATCCAAACCCCGTGACCGAATCATCCATTGTGGAAATGAACCTATCGGTGAACGGAAATACTTCGATTGAAGTCTTCGATCAGCAAGGTCGGGTGGTTGCGAAGGAAAACCTCGGGATGCTCAATGCAGGACAGCACCAGTACAGGTTAAGCACACAAGGCTTGCGTGCAGGAACCTATCTGATCAGGCTGAGTACTGGCGAATCAGTTCAAACCGGAAAGTTCCTTGTTTACTAATCAAGAATTATTAAAACCAGCATAAGATGAAAAAGATTTACCTGACGATTACAGCAATCATACTTGTCGGTTTTCTGGCAACAGCTCAGACAAGGATTTATACGCCCGCCTTGCGCGCTCCTGCCAACAATGCTACCGACCAGGTGCCTAATGTTGCGCTCGACTGGGATGCGGTGACAGGACAGGGAGAAACCATCACCTACACCGTACAATTGGCGCAACAGGCTGACTTTAGCGATGCCACCACCTTTGGCCCAACCATACTCACTGCAGTGGAAATGAATGAGCTCAAGTTTGACGAAGTTTATTACTGGAGGGTAAAGGCTGCGGATGGCATTACCACCTCCGACTGGTCGGCACCATTTAGTTTCAGAGTTGTACCAACGGTCACCATCACCTCGCCCAATAACCAAACCACACAAAATCCTGATCCACTCGTTAAGTGGAATACGCTAAGCGGGGTGACCCATTACGACCTGCAGATAGATACAGCCTATTCATGGGCTGCTGAAGCCTCTGGCGTGAGTGCCCAATTGAACGACGTGTTTGAATTGGATGCTGACAATGCCTGGGCAGTTGGAAATGGTGGTGTTATTTTAAAAAAGACTGTTGCGGGATGGGAGAGCGTGTCATCTCCGGTTACTGCAAACCTTCAGGATGTATTTTTCGTTGATGCCAACAACGGTTGGGCTGTCGGTGCTTCCGGAAAAATTGTCTATTACAATGGAACTGAATGGACCGAGCAAAGCTCTGGTGTAACCACACAGTTGAACGGGATATATTTTTCAAGTGCTGCAAACGGATACGCCGTGGGTGCAACCGGAACGGCCCTCCACTTTGACGGAACCGCATGGTCGGCTGTCTCCACAGGTATCACCGTTGACATTTATGCTGCTCATGGCCTGGATGCCAACCATATTTGGGTAGTTGGAAAATCGGGCAACGTGGCTTTCTTTGATGGGGCCACCTGGGAAAAAACGGTGATCGTGAACCGCGATATGCTGGGTGTGTGGATGCTTGCCCCCAACAAGGTGTTTGTTTCAGCAAAGGCAGGAAGGGTATATTTCTATGATGGCAGCAGCTGGACAGAGCAAACAACAGGCAGCACCCGCGACCTCAATGACGTGTGCTTCATCGATGATAACCATGGTTTTGCAGCTGGTGCGCAGGGAACACTTGCATTTTTTAATGGAAACATTTGGACAACCATTGCCAGTGGATCGACCCAAAACCTTTTTGGAGTCTATTTCTCTGGCGAAACTTCTGGTTATATCGTCGGAAACAGTGGTGTTGTGATTGCTTATCAGGGTGATGGGTTTAACAGCTCTTACCTTAAAAACTTTTCCCTTACCGCTGATGTTGCTGAATTCCGCTTTAGCAACCTCGCCTTCGGAAAGAACCATTACTTCAGGATGCGTGCCCGCCATGCCAGTTCAACATCCGACTGGTCATCGGCCCGCTCTTTTACTGTAGTTTCCAGCCCTGAGCTTGATAAACCTGCCAACAATGCTACCAACATTGCGCTCGACACCCTTGTGCAATGGGATGCCTTAACAGGTGTGGTCAGATACACTGTTCAATTGGCTACCGAACCCAATTTTGTTGATCCTTTTACCTTCGAGACAGGTGCAAACACCTATCGTTTTTCAGGTCTGGCCTATGGACAAGACTACTATTGGCGCGTGAATACACGCCATGCAGGTGGCGTTTCAAACTGGTCGGAAGTGTGGAAGTTTACGACAAGCAATACAGTGACGCTTGTTGCTCCTGCTGATAATGCTACCGAAGTAGCCCGTATGCCGCTTTTTGAGTGGCAACCTATCAGGGGAACCGAGAAATATTTACTGGAGGTTTCCAAAGCAAACACCTTCACCGAACCATCTGATTACCTGGTGACCACAGCCTTTTATCAAACGCAATATTTCCTCGATGCCAGCGAAACTTATTTCTGGAGGGTCAGGGGTATTCAGGGGCTTGATTCAACCAGTTGGAGTGCCACACGCAGTTTTGTCACAACTTTTGAAAATAGCCTGATCGACCAAAACCAACAGACCTTCAGTATTCATCCCAACCCAGGAAATGGACAGGTAAGCATTTCGCTGAAAGAAAACGATCAGGATGCTAATCTGGAAGTGTACACCCTTGTTGGTAAAAAGGTGTATGCAGGAACATTGCATTTTCGGAATCAGCGACCGGTGTCGCTCGACCTAAGTTTGTTGGGCAAAGGCGTTTATCTGGTCCGACTGAATACGCTTCAGGGAAATATAACCAGGAAGCTCATCATTGAATAAAAACTCAATTTTGATAACAAGAACCTTGAAGGGCGGCCGTTAGCCGCCCTTTTTTTATTCAATGACGACCGCACCATCCCGGCGAATGTCGTGGAATTCAACATGCATCTCATGGCATTGCGCCTGCCATTTTTCCACAATCCAGGTCGGAACCGTTAAATCTGTGACGATGAGCTTGGGGTTGAACCATTCCTTCACCACTTCAAGGCGTGCCGGAGCTTTTCCTGTCACCAAAACCAAGTCGGCCTGCAGCTTGCCATTGCGATGATATTTTTTATCAAAATCTTTTTCCCACAGCACAATACGCCGTTGGGGTGTTTCAAGCAAGGGGCCATATTTCACAAAATTTGATGCTTCAAAACTAGCTCCCGTTTCAATCCAAACAGGAGCTGTATCGAGTCCCCTGATAACAGCGTGTCGCTTCACATTCAAATCCTGCAGCAGCGTATCGGTTTGTAACAATGAATCAGCAATCATAAAATGTGAATGGCCGTCAATGATATGAATGGCTGTGTGTTTTGCAATTCCATAAATGACGAGTGCTTTTTGTCTGTGATGGATGAATGAGTTCGCCGAAAATGAAAAGAGGAGGAGCACACTCAAAGCCAGCAAGGGCCAGATGAATTTTTTTGAGCGGGTGGTCAGGATGAAAAAAACCAGAAACGAAATAATGAACAATATGAGTGCTTCCAGTGGGGTTGCATAAAGGCCTTTGATGACAGCACCCGGAAGTTTTTCGATAAGCAAAATCGCATGGTTCATGATCCAGATGAGGCCATAGGTGATCCAGCCTGCGAGATCGGCAAGCACCGGAACCGGTGAGAGCAGCAAGAAGCTCATTCCGGAAATGATAACGACAGACGAAAGTGGAACCAGCAGCAGGTTTCCCAGTAGAAAATAGGATGGAAACTGATGAAAATAGTGCAAAACCAGGGGAGTGGTCATCAATTGAGCAGCAAGAGCTACTGAGCTGATTTCCCATATCTTGTCCAGGATTTTTGGTTTGAAATAAACCAGGTGATAGATCGGGCGCTGCAGCAAAACGATTCCCAAAACTGCCAGATAAGACAACTGGAATCCCACATTGAAGAGAACCAACGGGTCTATCACCATGATAAACAATGCAGAAGCTGCAATGGAATTGATGACATAGCCTTTTCGCCTGAACAGCCCTGCCAGCATTACAAACGTCAGCATGATGGCAGATCGCTGTACCGATGGTGATAAGCCGGTTAAAAGTGCATAGAACCAGATGGAGATAAGAAGGATGGCGGTTTTAGGCCATGTCTGCTTTTTGTTTCTGAAAAACAGATCCAGTAGAAAACCCAAAAATATGTAAACAATGCCAACATGCAAACCCGAAACACAAAGCACATGCATGGCCCCTGCAGCGGTGTATCCTTCGCGCAGGTGCAGGGGTAAACTTTCGTCATATCCAAGTAAAATTGCTGCAGCCACGCCATAGGTATCGCCTTCGAGCTGATGCAGCCTCAGTTGCTGAAGCAAATGGTTGCGCAGGCGGAAAGCAAATGCATACAAAGGATTGCTGAAATAGAGGTTTTCGAGGTTCCATTCGTCACTTTTTAAGTAAACCTGATGGGTGACACCCTTTCGCAACAGGTATTTTCTGTAGTCGAACTGATAAGGATTTCTGGGACCTTCAACAGGCGAAGGAGCTTTCTTTATGTGAATGAGTTGTCCATAGCGAGGTAGTTTTTGATCCTCCTCATGAGCAAGATAAACCAGCATATTTGCCGTTCGTGCATGCAAGGTTTGGCCATCGTCGGCTGCCACGAGCGCAGCTTCGAGTTTCACCGTTTTTTCCCTGATGTCGGGAGGTGCAGTCACCCGCACGTAATAGCCAGCATAGGTTGCTGTGTCATTAAAAAGGTGGTTTTCCTTGTTCTGGACAGCAACGCGGTTGTTGTTGAGCCATCCCAATGCAAAAAACAGCAGGCTTGTTCCAGCCCCAAAAAGCCAGCGGAGGGGATAGGAGCGGTTGAAAAAATAGCTAAGCACCATCACGGCGAGCGAAAGAGCAGCCAGTGCAAAAAAAACAATGGAATAATGGGCTCCAACGAAACGCTCATTGAACCAAATGGCCAGGGCATAAGGGACGAAAAGCCGAACAAACGGATATTTATGCAAGGACATGATGGCGGCTGATTGAACGCCATAAAGGTAGCACTTAAAGTGTTGCAGAAATAAAAAAAGCAACCGAACTGGTTGCTTTTGTACTCCCTAGGGGATTCGAACCCCTGTTACCAGGATGAAAACCTGGCGTCCTGGGCCTGACTAGACGAAGGGAGCCTGAGGTTAAATTTGTGGGTGCAAAAGTAAAACAATTTTCTTTACTTGCAACACTTTTATAAAAAAATTACAAATCTTTGTCTTCCTTGAATTGAAATCCAATACGTTTGCCGGTTTTAAGGCTGATTTCATCCAGACGGTTGAGCATATCATTCACCGAAACAAGCTTGACTTCTTCATAAGGAGGGGTGAGCAGGTCAAAATTGATGGTGTAGCGCATGGCAGCCTCTACAATTTTAAAGGCGCTTTCCGATGTCATCTCATTTTTGCCAAAATCATTGTAAAGAAAACCCAGCTCTCGCTTTCCTTCGATGAAGTAGTGCTTGTCCTTGTTGATGAACACACGTCCGATGAGATAGCCTAAGTCGTTCACCCTGTTGTATTTGAAGGAGTCCGCCAGGAAGTTATAGATGTTAATCACGCCACTGTACGACCGGCTCTGATCGTTGCGGATGTAGGATGTGCGCCGTACTTCATGATCGCGCGAAAACTCGAAAATGTTGGTATGCATCAAAAACAACAGAATGTCGCCACCAAACTTCACTTCAAATTCGAAGTCGCCACGGTTGTTCATCTCAAACGAAATGGGACGGTGCGAGGCCAGCTCGGGCAAAACCTGCTCGTATTCCTGAACCAGCTGGGCTGTTACGTGCTTGAACAACTGCAATGTTTGCAATGTGTTGTCGTAGATGTCCAGCTTCAGTGTGGATTTGTCAATCAGGGTTTTGAAGAGTGAATGAATTGCTGATTGATCCATAGTCATTTATTCAAAGGTAAAAGAAAGTTGAAACACTTTGTTGTTGAGCCTGTCGAGCACCTGACTGTACATAAATTCATCCTTCACCAATATATTCTTGATGCCATAGCTCATCTTAATTTCTGTTCCAAATTTGAAATAAGGGGTGTAAAAATCAAAGCCAACGCCAGCCTCTGCAGCCAGGTCGCTGCGATCGACTTTTACAGGAACATCATTATTGGCTGATGAAACCTTTTTGGTAGATGCCATTTCAATGCTGTATTTTGCGCCGGTATAAATATAGGCGGCCACGTTGTTCAGTCGTTTTGATCTGAATTTCAGGTGCAAAGGAAAATCAACAGTGGTTGACGGGATGCTTTTTCTGACATATACTGTTGTCAGACTATCGATGGCCATACCCTGAGCTTCAACGGTGTAATCGACATAGCGTTCGCCAAAAGCCAGGGTGGGTATAAAACGCAGGTCGAGGTGGTTTCCAAGCCTGAGGTTGCCGACAATTCCCACAGCAAAACCCGGAACTGGTTTGGTTGTGACTTCGGTAATGCGATAGGCTGTTGCTCCGGGAATATTGAGGTCTTTTCCTTCTTCAGTCTGCCAGAGGGATTGATTGTAATTGTCAATAGGCTTCCACGAGAGGAGCATTTGATTTGCTGCTAAAATGAATCCAAAGTGGTATGGGTCAAGGTCATATTTTGGCTTGTTCATGACCACCCGTCGTTGCCCGAATGCCGGTGTTTGAAACAGGCCAAGGCCTATGAAAAGTAAAATGATGAGGGTGAATTGCTTCAACATGTTCTGCCTCTTAGTATGTGCTTGAAACGCCGAATCAGGCATATTAGTATGTGTGCACTGCCATTTTGCGGTCTGCGCGTGCCGGGCTCATTGCTTGGTAGCTGTGTAAATGGTAGCAATGCCAAAGGTTAGGCGCTGTTGATGACCATCTTCAAAACCACATTGGTGGAGGTGTTGCAGGAAGTCATTGCCATCGGGAAAATGATACACCGATTCCGGAAGATAGGAGTATGCGCCTTTGTCTTTGGAAACCATCCTTCCCATAGCAGGAAGAATGTTGTTGAAGTAAAAGCTGTATAACTGCTTCACGGGAAACGACCTGGGCCTGGAAAACTCCAGAACCGCAATCATGCCACCGGGTTTTAAAACGCGGCACATTTCCGACAAACCTTTGTCAAGGTCTTCGAAGTTTCTAACGCCAAAAGCTACCATGGCGGCATCGAAGCTGGCCGTTTCAAACGGAAGCGCTTCTGAGTCGGCCAGCTGAAGCACAATCTGCTTATCAAGTTCTTTACGCTTGAGTTTTAAAGCGCCCACATCAAGCATCCCCTGGGCGATATCTACCCCCACAATGGGCGATTTGGTTTTTTTTGAAAGCGCGATGGCCAGATCGCCTGTGCCGGTTGCAACATCGAGGATGCGTCCAGGTTGTGCCTTTACGATCAGATTCACAATTTTCCGGCGCCACACATGGTCGATGCCTGCCGATAGAAAATGGTTTAAAAAGTCGTATTTGCCGGCAATGCTGTTGAACATTGTGCGGACCTGGTCTTTTTTGGCAATCGTTACATCCATGATGATTTGGGTTAGGGCGCAATTTTTATTTTGGACAATACCTTTAACGCTTCAGTCTTTAAATTGTTTTTGTCGACGGGAACCACTCCAATTTGTTCGCATACCAAACCACCTGCCAAGTTTGATAATTCTGCAACCCATTCAAATTCAATGCCCAAAGCCAAACAAAGTGAGGCCACACTGATCACCGTGTCGCCGGCACCCGAAACATCGGCAATGTTTCGCAGGTGTGCGTTGATGTGCTTGAAATGAGTTTCGTGGTCGGAAATCCAAGCCATGAGCACACCTTTTTCGGAGAGTGTGGCCATGGCTGACTTTAGCTGAAGCTGATTCATTAACGCTGTCAGAGCCGTCTGAATTGATTCCGGTTTTGAGCCATCAAAGTTGAGCGAAAGCCCTTCTTTCAATTCTTTTAAGTTTGGCTTAAAAAGGGTGGCGCCTGTATAGGCTAAAAAATGTTTCTTTTTTGGATCAACGGTCACCGGCACATTCCGTTCGTGGGCCATGCGAATGATGTGATGAATGGAGCCGGCTGTGAGCACACCTTTGTTATAGTCTTGCAAAACAATCACATCCACTTGTTCTTCACGAAGCAGTTGCTCAACCCTGACTAGTAATTTGTTTTCATCAGCAGCACTGATGTCGTGCGTCATTTCATCATCCACGCGCAGCATTTGCACCTTGTTGCCCATGATCCGGAACTTGGTGGTGGTGATGCGCTCTGTGCTGTGAATGATGCCATCAACCGGCATGCCCGAGGCGTGTAGCAAATCGGTGAACTCTTTTCCCCTCAGGTCGTTGCCAATCACTGAAACAAGCAAGGGTGTGGCGCCGAGTGCATGCACATTGAGGGCCACATTGGCAGCACCACCAAGCCGGTTTACCCGTTCTTTGACGGCCACCACCGGCACTGGTGCTTCGGGCGAGATGCGATTAACATTGCCAAAAACATAAGCATCCACCATCACATCGCCGACGATCATCACGCGCAGCGAATGAAAATCATCGAAAAGTTGGGAAATATCGCCCGGAGATTGAATTGTCCGCTGAGGTGATTTCATATGAAGCTTCGTTTTAATGGAGCCTTTCAAGGGCTTTGGCAACGCGTCTGACAGATTCTTCAATCAGGGCCGGAGTGGTGGCATACGAGAAACGGATGCAGTTATCGCAGCCAAAAGCATCGCCGCTCACCAAGGCTACATGGGCCTCCGAAAGCAGGTATAAACAAAGATCGTAGCTGTTGCCAATTGTTGTTTTGCCATCGGTTTTGCCAAAGAAGTAGCTGATATCCGGAAACATATAAAATGCACCCTGCGGTTTGTTTGGCACAAGGCCTTTGATGTTGGAAAGCAAATTAAAAAGCAGATCGCGGCGTTGCTCAAACTGGGCAATCATTTCTTGAAGTTCAACCGATGTGGTGGGTTCGGTGCGCACGGCTTCGAGTGCTGCCGCCTGCGAAATGGTGCTGCTACCTGATGTATATTGTCCCTGAATGGTGTTGCAAGCGTCTGCAAGCCACTGTGGAGCAGCCATATAGCCAATGCGCCAACCGGTCATGGCAAAGCCTTTCGAAAGTCCGTTGATCAGAATAACCCGGTCGAATACCTTGTTGAATTGGGCAATGCTTTCGTGCTTGCGGCCAAACTGAATGTATTCGTAAATCTCATCGCTGAAAATCATCACATGCGGATGTTTTTCAAAAACGGTAGCGAGCGCAAGAAGCTCTTCTTTGCTGTAAACTGAGCCACTGGGGTTGCACGGGCTGCTGAAGATGAATGCCTTGGTTTGCGCGTTGATGGCCTGTTCGAGTTGTTGCGGGGTGATTTTAAAATCTTGTTCTACCGAAGAAGGTATCACCACCGGAACACCACCTGCCATTTTCACCATCTCGGGGTATGAAACCCAGAAAGGGGCAGGAATGATTACCTCGTCACCATCGTTGAGCAAGGCAAACATGGCATTCATGATGGACTGCTTAGCACCATTGGATACGATAATTTGCGAAGGTTTATAGTGCAATCCGTTGTCGCGCAGTAGTTTATCAGCAATGGCTTTGCGTAGGGGTGCAGTCCCGGGAACCGGTGGATAGTGGGAATCGTTGTTGTGAATGGCTTCGATGGCGGCGTTTTTAACGGCCTCAGGTGTATTGAAGTCAGGTTCGCCAATACTCATTGTAATCACATCAATGCCTTGCTCACGAAGCTCCCGGCTGCGACGTGTCATCTCGAGTGTGGCCGACTCCGAAAGGGATTTTACCCTGCTGGATAATAAATGCTGATGATCCACTGTAATTAGTTTTAGCTGCAAATGTAAGTAATTTACCGCTTGCCTGGCCTAATTTCACTGCAAGCGCAATCGGTTTAAACTGGCTGTTTCTGCAAATTAACATCCTGGTTTTGAGTCGGTCTCGCGTTTAGTCATCATTTATTGGGCAAAGAAGTGCTTTTTGAATTATCTTTGAGCAAGGAAAAAATTGAATGAGCATGGATGAAACGTTGATCTTGTTTTTGTTGCTATTTCTATTGATTTCAGCTCTACAGCCATGGCTGTTGATGCGCTTTGTCCGTAACTGGTTGGAGAAGCAGACTGATCAGAACCTTAAAATACTCAAGGAGGTTTCCGACGGGCGTCAGGCGGAGGGCTTCAAAACAATGTTGCCTTTGCGCATTCAGGCAGCAGAGCGGGTGGTGCTTTTTCTGGAAAGGCTTCAGCCTCAGCAGTTGATAGGTCGTCATCTGGAGGAAGGACAATCGGCCGATTTGTTCCTGGCCTCCATGCTCAGGGGCATCAGGGAGGAATTTGACTACAATCTTTCGCAACAACTTTTTCTCAGCGATGCCGCCTGGCAGCTTACCAAAGCAGCCAAGGAGCAGGTGATTCAGATGATTCACCTGAGTCGGGCTGACTTGCCTCAAGATGCTTCGGCTGCCTCGCTTGCCACAGCCATGATGTCAGGAGAAACTGCCTTTATTGATCAGGCCATACGACACATCAGAGACGAGTTAAACCGCATAACGTTGTAAATTAATGAATTAAATAACAAACACTTAAGCCATGAATGTATTATTTGTTTGTCTGGGAAACATTTGTCGGTCGCCCATTGCCGAGGGTATTCTGAAGCAGCTTTTCAAAAGCAAGGGCCTCGGGGGCCTGGTGGAGTCGGCCGGATTTGAATCATTTCACATCAATGATGCTCCCGATCCAAGAGCTGTTTCGGTGAGTGCCGGGCATGGCATCGACATCAGTCAAAAAAGAGCACGCTTGTTCAGTGTCGATGATTTTGATCGTTTTGACAGAATTTATGTCATGGACCTGCACAATATGAATGATGTGATGTCGGTTGCCCGCAACGACGCCGATCGTCAAAAGGTGGATTATTTGCTCAACCTTGTAGAACCGGGCAGCAATAAGTCTGTTCCCGATCCCTGGTATTCCGGTCTGGATGCCTGCGAAAACACCTTTCAGATGATGTGGCAGGCCTGCGAAAACCTGATTGGCGAAATAAAAGCTACTGAAGATGAGGCTTAACAATGTGCCTTCGCTCAGCGATATCCTTCAGGCCCACGAACTCATCAGGCCGCATATAGAGCTCACACCGGTGTTGCAATCGGGACAGATGAACCGTTTCAGCGGGGCGCAACTGTTTTTCAAGTGCGAGAATTTTCAAAAGGCGGGTGCTTTCAAGTCGCGTGGGGCAACGCATGCGCTGATGTGTTTGGATGATGAGCAGAAAGCTGCGGGTGTGGTGACGCACTCAAGTGGCAATCATGCCCAGGCGCTGGCACGTGCTGCTGCCATGCTGGGTATTCGTGCGCACATTGTGATGCCTGAAAATGCGCCACGGGTGAAATCGGCAGCTGTTGCTGATTATGGAGGTCAGATCACTTTTTGCCAGCCAACCCTTGCTGCCCGCGAAACTGCCACCGAGCTGGTTGTGCAGCAAACAGGCGCTCATGTGGTGCATCCTTACAATGATTACGACATCATTGCCGGACAGGCAACGGCTTGTGTGGAGCTCCTGCGCCAAGGCCCCTTACCAGATTTTATTCTTTGTCCGGTGGGTGGAGGCGGTTTGCTAAGTGGCACACTGTTGGCAGCACATTATCTATCACCTGCTACCAAAGTGATTGCTTGTGAGCCACTTGGTGCCAATGATGCCTGGCAATCCATCCGCCAAAACCAGTTGATTCCAAGTAGAAATCCACAGACCATTGCCGATGGTTTGCTCACTTCGTTGGGGTCGCTCACCTGGCCGATCATTCGTCAATACGTGCATCGGGTGGTTACGGTGGATGATGCGGCTATTATCAGTGCGATGCGTCTGGTTTGGGAACGAATGAAAATTCTCATTGAGCCCAGCTCAGCGGTGCCTGTTGCGGTGGCCCTTTCAAATTTGGAGGAGCTGAAGGGCAAGCGTGTTGGCATCATTATTTCAGGAGGAAATACCGACCTCAGTCGTCTGCCATGGATGTGAGGACTGAGCAGAAAAAAGGCACTCTTTATCTTGTGCCGACGCCGCTGGGGGAGGTGAGTCCGCACTTGGTTATGCCCCTGGAGGCCTTGCAATTGTTGCCCCGCATCAGGCATATGATTGTAGAACAATTGCGTACAGCCCGTCGCTTGCTTAAGATGGTAGATCAGAGCATGAATCTGGATGACATTGTATTCAACGAGTTGAACAAACATACCGACCCGGCCGTGGTGCGTAGTTTTCTCGGAGCTGCCGCCAATGGATACGATATGGCTTTGTTGAGCGAAGCCGGAAGTCCCTGTGTGGCCGATCCCGGAGCAGTGGTTGTGCAGCAAGCGCATGAAATGGGAATTCAGGTGCGGCCTCTTGCCGGGCCTAGCGCCATCATTCAGGCTTTGATGGCTTCGGGCTTCAATGGGCAGTCGTTTGCATTTCATGGCTATTTGCCCATACAGCCCGACGAGCGTAACCGTTGGATTAAGCAAGCTGAGAAAGAAAGCCTGATACGAAACCAAACCCAGATATTTATTGAAACGCCGTTTCGAAACGGACAACTACTGGAAGCTTTGCTCAAAAATTGTCAGCCAAGTACCAGGTTGTGTGTTGCTTGTCAAATCAGCACAGCAGAGGAATGGATATTTGCCGCGAATGTTGCCGGCTGGAAAAATAAACGGCCGGAGTTTCATAAAAAACCGGCCGTCTTTTTATTGTGGAATCCGCCCAAAACCGGGCAATGATTGTCGTCGTCCAAATACGATTAATGGTGGTGATGACCGTGAGGTCCATGGGCATGACCATGATTTAATTCATCGGCTGTGGCGTCGCGCACATCGAGAATCTGGCCTGAGAAATGCAGGTCGAGGCCTGCAAGCGGATGGTTGAAATCCATCTTCACCTGACTTTCAGTTACTTCGAGCACAATGCCATCAATTGGATGACCATGGTTGTCTTGCATAGTGATCTGATTGCCAATAGTTAACAAATCTTCATCAATTTCACCGTCTTCTTTAAAAATCTCAATATCGAGGTCGATGATGGCATCTTCGCTATGTTCACCGTAGGACTCCGCAGGGGTCATACCAAAGCTGAACGTATCGCCTGCAGCAAGACCTTCGAGGTTTTGTTCGAATTTGGGCAACAATCCGCCCACTCCAAAAAGATAAACAAACGGACGGTCGGCATCCACTTTTTGAATGAGTTCACCCTGCTCGTTTCCTTCGCGCAACTCATAGGTGAGCGACACTACTTTTTGATTTCCAATTTTCATGTTTTCGTTTTTGGGCTTACGCTTATTCAATCAGCAGGAGGTAATGCTTCTGGTCTGTTGTTACCAATGGATGAACTACGTAAACAGTTATTAATGAATGTGTTATATTTTCGGCTTTGCCGATTTTGCGGTGCAAAGGTAATTATTTTCAGCATGGCAGGGCTTAAACCTGAAATGAAACAGCCGGTTTTTATTCGAGGATGGATCATTTATAATTGATACAGGGTGCAGGCGTCAAAAGACGCGACAATGCGCACGCACTTCACATTCACCGTGAGCTAATCCAATTGCGAATTGACATTCCTCCAGGGTATGAGCGTGTCATCAGGCATAAATCCAAAGCCGGTGGCCGGCACCGGGCCGATGTTGCTGAAACTGGCACTGCCATTTTGGATGATGGCCCAATCAACGGCCTTTTGGCTGCTGTCGTTTTTGACAGTCAGGTAAATCAGCGTGTCGGGGCTTTCGCCTTCAAACATGATGGTTCTGACAGGGAGATAATCAGCCGTCACATCAAGATAGTGGAAATGACCGAGGAGGGGAGGCGTGGTTTTCGAAATCTCCTTAAGGGCGAAAAGGCCATCATCAAGATCCAGAAAGGTTCGGCGGTAAATTTTTGGAATTCTGTTGGCAGGGGCGGTCAATATCGGAAGGTCCTTGTGTGGTAGGGGTTCAAACCGGCCACTCTGATTGAGGTAAGTCACGAAATAGCCTGTAAAATTACTGTCGGCATAAAATGTAATGTAGTCGAGCGCAGCCGGAATGCCAATGCTGCGCAAAGCTTTGACCTTTAGTTGACTGATGCTTTCATAGTTTCCTTTTTTTTCGGAAATCAGCAAACTTGCCGGTTGTGGAGCAGCCACTTTCACATATCTGATATCGAATGTAACAAGCTGGTTCAGATGATCGTTTACAAAATGTGCCACCTTGTCGCGGTTATTTTGGATGCTGTCGGGTATGAGCGGGAGCAGCGAGTTTTGAAGCATGCCTCGCCAGTCTTCAAGGGGTTCGTTGCCAATTCTGTAGGGCAAAACATATTGCCTAAAAATGGATGATTCGATGTGGCTGGCCCATGGTAGTTGCCGGCTTTGGTGGGCAAGAATGATGTTTTGAATGAGGTAGTCGGCTGTGATGGTATCACAATCCCTCGAAAACTTGCTGGGCTTGAAACGCAGACCGCCCAACGAATCATTGAAGTGTTGCCAGGCCGGTAAAAAAGCAGCTCCTCCCGGAAAATCGTCGACCGAAAAGCCAATGCTGTCACCTGACCGATTGAGAAGGTCATAGCTGACGGAATACTGTGGCAGGATGTTGCCAATGAGAAAATAGGCCGATGCCAGCTGACTGCTGTCGCCTTGTTTCAGAAAATGAACAATGGTTTTTGTGAGCTCCACCCTGTTGTGGCCTGTTTCCTGAATGGCTTTTACCACATTGGGCGGCAGGCCGGGATCGGAAGATTTAAGGCATGAAGTGCTTGAAATCCATAGCAATAACCAGAAAAGCACTTGCATATCCTTCCATGCAGCTTTGGCTGGTATTGCCTGCACCGAGGTCATATTCCCCTGAAGCTGCTATCGGGCAACCAACCCACGCTGCCGTTGGCAATCTTTATTTTTGTCCAGCCTGATGTTTGGTCGAGTAGTGCCACTTTTGTGCCTTCGTGCAGCACAAACAGATCGACACTGGATTGTGCAGGTGAGCTTTTGGCCGTGATGGTGGGAACAAAAATGATGGCCTCGTTTACTTCGCGGGTGTAGTAGTACTTTTGAGAGGCTAGCCCAAATGTTGCTATAGTCATAAATATCAGTAAGATGCCTCCAAAAAACGAGATCTTTCTGATGGAGGTTTGAGCAGCACTCAGGTAAAGGTAGATGGCTGCCAGTGTCAACAGAAAGAAAATAACGGAAACCCATGCCCAGCCATTGGCCGACATCATGTTGTAGAAGGTTTTCCACCACACCCTGAAAAAGATTTCTGGAATCACCTCTATCTTATCGACAATCATGCTGTTGGCCACTTGCAGGTTGTGCTGAATGTCTTCGTGAGCGGGATTGAGCTTCAGGGCCTTTTCGTAATAAAGAATGGCCGAGGGAATGTCTTTCAGTTTGAAGTAGGCATTGCCTGTGTTGTAAAGCAGCACATCGGAGGTATAGCCCTGACTGAGCAAATGAAGGTAGGTGTTGATGGCCTCTTCGTAGTTGGCTTCGTTGTAATATTGGTTGCCTGCCTCCAGTTGCTGCTCGGGCGATTGTGCCCACAACAGCGTTTTTCCTGTGCTAAAGAAGACGAACAGGCTGATGCAAATGATTTTGAGTGTTTTCATGGTGATGATCCTCCTGTTTATTTAATGGTTCTTTCGGCTTTGGTAATCACATCGAGCCCCTGTTGATACAGGTCTTCCATTTTTTTACCCGCCTCTCCCGGTGCAAAGCGTGCATATTCGCAATTGTTTAGGGCATTGATGAAACTTTCGGTGAGTTCTTCGGGTGACTGGCGTTGTTGAAGTGCTTCTCTTACGGTTTCGAATGACAATTCAGCTCTTGGGATCATAAATTTATCAGAGATATAGCCCCAAAGTGCCTGCGACATTTCGAGGTAGAAGGCGTTCTGATCTTTTCGGTTGAGGTGTTGTTGTGCACTTGCAAGGCGTTTGCGGGCTACTTTGGTTGCCTGACGAAGTTTTACAAGCGACACATTGCTGCGTAGTTTGTCCTGGCGGTTGTTCCACCACAAGCCGGCTGCCAGCATTGCAAGACCCCCAATCATGATCAGGAAGTAGCTCCAGGAAGCAAAAAAGTAATCATTTACTCGGTGCAATGTGTTCTTTTTGAGGCTGATATGCCGAATATCTGAGCCGACATAGCGGATGCCTTCCTGGGTAGTGGCCACAAGGGCATCGCGCGAAACGGCCTCGCCTTCACCTTTTTCAACTCGGATGGTGTAGGATTGTCCGCTTAGGGTGACATAACTGCCCTTTTTAGGGTCGAAATATGAAAATTGAACAGCGGGGATGGTATATTCGCCCTGAAACCTTGGAATGATCAGGTATTCCACCTTGCGGTTGCCACTGATGCCGGAAGCTGATGTCTTCAAGTCGGTGGATACCTTGGGTTCATACACCTCAAAATCAACCGGAAAATTAGGTGCAGGCAGGTCGATCAGCTCAAGGTTTCCGCTGCCGGTGATGGTGTAGATCAGGTTGATGGCATCGCCGGTTTTCACCTGTTCGCGGTCGATGGCCGACTGAAAGCCAAACTGACCAACCGCACCTTTGTAATCTACCGGTCTTTGTGCAGAGGGGGTGGCCTCCACATCGATGCTAATGGTTTCTGAGATCAGGTTTTTCTCGATGTTTTGAACGCCGCGGTTAAAAAACGGATCGTTGAAGAAACTCTCGAAAGGATCGCGTGTGTTGCGTTGCGACTGGGTGCGCACCTGAGCAAGACATTGAAGTTCCATGGGTTCGATGGTGAGTCTGCCAGTTTTCTGGGGAAACAGCGCAACCTTACGAATATCGGCCACAATATACTCCACGCCATCAATCACCTGTGTGCTTTGATTGATTTCGTTGTTTTCGTCGAGCAGGTTTTTAGTCCAGAAGCCCGGGAAAGATGAAAACTTCGAAACATTGAGGTTCGAGAGTGGGAAACGGGTATAGAGCCGATAGGTGACGATGACCTGTTCGCCCAAAACAGCTTTTTTCTTATCAGGTATGGCCCTCAGGAAGAGGTCTTTCGACGAAATTTTGCCATTATCTGGGTTTTGTTGGGATTGTTGCTGAGCTCCCCCGGCTTTTTGGGTGGCTGGAACAACGGTGATGGTGGCTTTGTTTGACTGATAGCGTTTGCCAGCAACACTGATGCTGGCAGGCTCGATGGTGAACTGGCCTTCGGCATTTGCAGCCACGATATAGGTGTAGGTTTGGCTGAATGTTTTATCCATACGGCCATTCACAATTTGAATGCTGGAGCTGGTCGACATCATTGGACCTGTGAGCACACTAAAGCCTTTGAAATCAGGGCCTGAAAAATTAGAGCCTTCGTCGTTTACCTCGAAAACCACACGAAATTGTTCGCCTTTTTCAACCTGGGTTTTGGTACTCATCTTGAATGAAACATCTTGTGCCACAAGCTTTTCAGAAATGCTTGCTGTGATTATCAAAGCGAAAATGACCAACTGCTTCATCATAAATCTTCTGTTTTTATCTCGTTTTTACATTGCAATTAACGCATTTCTTCTTCAAAAAATATTCCAGAATTTGGCAATTTGTGCAATAAGGCCGGTGCTACCAGTCTTTCTCAAGCGCGACAGCAGCTGCGGCTTTCACCTTTTTCTCGTTGAGCTTTTCCATGGTTTTCTTTTCCTCACCGGTTAGCGCCTGCAACATGCGCTCTGCCTCCTCTTTCGAAAGCTGTTGTGGCTGATTGCGCTGTTGCTGATCTTTTTGCTGCTGATCTTTTTGCTGTTGATTCTGATTTTGCTGCTGTTGATCTTTTTGCTGTTGCTGATCCTGATTTTGCTGTTGCTGATCCTGCTGGTCCTTATTTTGATCGTTATTTTTGTTTTTGTCCTGGTTTTGATCCTGATTTTGCTGCTGTTGCTGCTGTTTCAGTTTCCATTGGGCGTAGGCAAGGTTGTAGCGGGCATCTTCGTCATCAGGATTGATGCGCAGGGCTTGTTTGAAGTAGGGGATGCTTTCCTGATATTTTTCCTGGCTCATCAGGCTGTTGCCAATGTTGTAAACAGCCTTATTGGTCACAGTTGGGTTGTTGCTCATCTCGGCAGCCTGTTTGAAGTGCTCGGCAGCTCCCTCAAAGTTCTTTTGCTGGTAGCGGGCATTGCCCAGATTGTAAACAGCCTTGTCGTTCAGGGGATTGGCCTCAGTAGCCTTTTGGTAATTCACTTCTGCTTCGGAAAAGTTGCCTTCTTTGTATTGGCGGTTTCCCTGCCGCACGAGCGAACGGTCGTTTTGCGCCAGAACGACTGTGGCAAAAAGGGTGAACAACAGAACCGATAAAACACGTTTTTTCATCACTTACGGGTTTTTTCAAAGAGGTTAATTTTTACTTCCCAATTCGTTTTTCGCATCGCTACCAGTGTTTCAACAAGTAGAAAAAGCAGGCTTAAAGCCAGAAACAGCTGAAACTGATGCTCGTAGTCGGTAAAGATCCGCGCCTCGATTTCAGATTTGGCAATTTTGTTGATTTCTGTAAAAATCGTTTCCAAACCCGATCGGGTGTTGTTGGCACGCACGTAGGCGCCGTTTCCGGCTGCAGCCACCTGTTGCAGCAAGCTTTCGTTGAGGCGTGTAACGACAGTGTTTTGGTTGCGGTCTTTGCGAAAGCCTGTCTGTTTTCCATAATCGTTATACACTGGGATGGGTGCACCTTCGGGCAGACCCATACCAATGGTATATACGGTCACACCTGCATTTTTAGCTTCTTCTGCAGCTGTAAGTGCCTGAGCTTCGTGGTCTTCGCCATCGGAAATGATAACGATGGCTTTGTTGCGTTCTATTTGGGTGTCGAATGATTTGAGCGCCATTTGAATGGCTTCGCCAATGGCTGTGCCTTGGGTGGGTATCATGCCGGGGTTGATGGTGGACACAAACATCCGTGCAGCATTGTAGTCGGTGGTGAGTGGCAGTTGCACATAGGCTTTTCCGGCAAATACAATGATGCCGATGCGGTCGCCTGTGAGCTTGTCGATGAGGCGGTTGATGGCCTGTCGCGAACGTTCCAGCCTGTTTGGCAGGATGTCTTCAGCCATCATGGAATTCGAAACATCAAGTGCGATAAAGATATCAATACCCTCGCGCTTCACTTCTTCCATCTTTGAGCCTGTTTGTGGGTTAGCGATGGCGATAATCAGTGCCAGAAGTCCGGCCTGCCACAAAACGAGCTTCAACCATGGACGGGTGAACGATTCCATGGGCATGATCACCTTGAACATGCCTGTTTCGGCAAAGCTGCGCATAGCTTTTCGGCGTTGATACCTCACCAAAACGTAGGCTGCAACCAGCAGGGGTATCAACAGCAACAGCCAAAGGGCCTCGGGACGTTCGAATTTGAAAATGCTGGATTCCATAACAGTTAATTTTTCAAGTAATGGACCTGAAATAGGTGAAACGCAGGATCACCTCTGCCAGCAAAAGCAATAGTGCAGCGATGGCCAGGTTCAGGTATTGCTCATATTTACGGCTGAACTCGGTGACGTCGATTTTTGAACGTTCGAGCTGGTCAATTTCTCTGTACACCTCTTCCAGCTTTTGGTTGGAGGTGGCCCTGAAGTATTTGCCATCTGTTTTGGCTGCTATTTCCTGCAACAGCGGCTCATCAATTTCAACCTTCATATCCCTGATCTGGATGCCAAAAGGTGTTTGAACAGGGTAAGGTGCTGTGCCATAACTTCCTACTCCGATGGTGTACACCCTGATTCCAAACACACGGGCAATTTCGGCTGCGGTGAGCGGATCAACACTGCCGGCATTGTTCACACCATCGGTGAGCAGAATAATGACTTTTGAGATGGCTTCCGAGTCTTTCAATCGTCCGGCTGCAGTGGCAAGCCCATCGCCAATGGCAGTGCCGTCTTCGATCATACCACTCTTGATGTCCTTCAGCATATTGAGCAGAATGGCATGGTCGGTGGTGATGGGCACCTGTGTGAAGGTTTCACCACTAAAAATGACCAGTCCAATGCGGTCGTTTGGGCGTCCGGCAATGAATTCCTGAGCCACAGCCTTGGAGGCCTCGAGGCGGTCGGGGCTGAGGTCGCGTGCCAACATCGATCCCGATACGTCGAGCGAAAGCACGATGTCGATGCCTTCAACGGTTACATTTTGTCCTCTTGAGCTGGTTTGTGGCCGTGCCAGGGCCACAATCAGAAGGATTGCCGCCAACATGCGAAGGGCAAAAAGTGAATGGCGCAGCACAACCTTCCTGCTCTTTCCAAATTTCTCGAACATGCGCATGTCGGGCATCTGAAGCGATGGATGCATTTTTTTCTCGCGCCATACATACCATGCTGTTAGGAGGGGCACCAACAGCAACAGATAAAAATAGCCCGGATGGCTGAAAGTGATGTTTTCAAACAATCCTGTCATGGCAGCTCCTCCTTTTCTGCAGGCAACGAAGCCGCTGTGTGATGACTTTCTTTCACAAAATCAATCAGGTGGTTTAGGCTCATATCGTTTTCGAGTGCGCCGGGCTGTGCTTTTGCAAACTTCACCATGTCAGCAAGTTCGAGTGCAAGCCTGAGTTTTTGCATGGCATCTTCATTGATTTTCATGGGTTTCAGCGCAGTCAGAATTTCATGTGTGGTCATCTCAACGGCATTTACGGGGAATTGACGTTCGATGTATTCCCGCACGATGTCGGAAAGGCGTGTGTGGTATGCTTTGAGTTGACCTTGCTGCCAAAGTTTTTCGAGCCTGAGTTGTTCGAGTTTTTCGATGGCAAGCTCATGGGGCGGCAGTCCGGGAATTTCGGTCGAAACAGCGGGCTGCTGTCTGCGCCTGCGTTTCTTTAGGAACCACATAACCAAGAAAATGATCGCTGCAAGAAGGTGGATTCCGATGATCCATGGCAGAAAGTCGGCAAGGGTGAGTGGAGCTCCTTCGGTGTCTTTGATGGGCTTGAATGTGGCTGTGGTATCGATGGCCACGGGCTGCACACGCAGCATCAAAGGATTGGTTTGCACGGTGTAAGCCGTGGTATCGCCATCGGGTGTGAAGCCAATGTTCACGGCGGGAATGTAAACCCATCCCGTGTCGAAAGCGGTTAAGACAAATTTTTGATGGATGGTTTTGTTGCCCTGGGCATCGGCGGCGGTGGTTTCGGTGGCACTGCGGTTGATAATTTCGACCGAGCCTGTCAGGGTGTCGTTAAAAACGGGCCAGTTTACAACAAAACCTGCCGGCACTTTCATCTGCAGTTCCATGCCAAGCTGCTGACCCGGTGCAATGGTATCGTGCGTCAGGCGGCTGAAAGCTTCAACGTTTTGAGCCACAATGTGTAGTGGCGAAAATGCCAGCAGAAAACCAAATATGTTAAGCCATTGTTTCATTTACATTTTTGTTTTTGCAATCCCGTCATCAGCTATTTGCACTTGCTGCTTGATTGCGAAGCTTAGTTATTGCCTCTTTTTTTGAACAATTTCATCAAGGGTTTCACATAGTCTTCATCTGTGAAAATCAGGGTGTTATCCACACCGTTGCGGGTAAACGCCACATCGAGCAGTTCGCTTTGTCGTCTGATCCAATGTTTGAAGTGCATCCGTGCGGCTTGCGACGAAGTGTCGATCCATTGTTCTTTGCCTGTTTCTGCATCAGCAAAACGCACCAAACCCACGGGTGGTAGTTCCAGTTCGCGTTTGTCGGTGATGCGCAGTGCTATCAGGTCGTGTTTTCGGGCTGCAATGCGCAAGGGCTGCTCAAAGTCGTTGCTGATGAAGTCGGAAATCACAAAGGCAGTAGAGCGTTTTTTGATGGCGCTGGTGAGGAATCGCAGCGCTTCGCCCACCTCGGTGCTACGGTGTTGTGCCTCAAAGCCAATCACTTCGCGGATGATGCGCAAGATGTGGCTTGTACCTTTTTTCGGCGGGATGAACTTTTCAACCTGATCACTGAAAAAGATGACGCCCACCTTGTCGTTGTTTTGGATGGCCGAAAAAGCCAGCACAGCGGCCAATTCGGCTGCCAGCATTTTTTTCAGCTGCTTTCCCGAACCAAAGTCGTTGCTGGCCGACACATCGATCAGCAGCATCACCGTGAGCTCGCGTTCTTCTTCAAACACCTTCACAAAGGGGTGGTTGAAACGGGCTGTCACGTTCCAGTCGATGTTGCGAATATCATCACCATACTGATATTCACGCACTTCGCTAAAAGCCATACCCCTTCCCTTAAACGCACTGTGATATTGTCCGGAGAAAATCTGTTGCGACAATCCCCGCGTCTTGATCTCGATTTTGCGAACTTTTTTGAAAATATCCTGACCCGTCGTGTTGGTGTCCATACCTGATTTGATTTGTTTACGGAACTTCGATGGTGTTCAGAATTTCGTTGATGATTTCTTCGGTGGTGATGTTTTCAGCTTCGGCTTCGTAGGTGAGTCCGATGCGGTGGCGCAGCACATCGTGTGCCACAGCGCGCACGTCTTCCGGAATCACATAACCACGGCGTTTGATAAATGCGTATGCTTTGCTGGCGAGGGCCAGGTTGATGCTGGCACGCGGCGAGCCACCGTAGGCAATCAAACTCTCGAAACGCTTGAGACGGTATTCGGCAGGGAAACGCGAAGCAAAGACGATATCTGTGATATAGTTCTCGATTTTTTCGTCGAGGTAAACCTCACGCACCACCGACCGGGCCTTGATGATGTCATCCGTAGAAATCATACTCATCGTAGTCTTGATTTCATTGGTAATATTTTGCCTGAGGATCATTTTTTCCTCTTCCTTTTTGGGATAGGTGATCACCACCTTCAGCATGAAACGGTCCACCTGTGCTTCGGGCAGCGGATAAGTGCCTTCCTGTTCGATGGGGTTTTGTGTGGCAAGCACCAAAAAAGGATCGGGCAGTTTGAAGGTTTGCTCGCCAATGGTCACCTGTTTTTCTTGCATGGCTTCCAGCAAAGCACTTTGCACCTTGGCGGGAGAGCGGTTGATCTCGTCGGCAAGGATAAAGTTTGCAAATACAGGTCCTTTGCGTACAATAAATTCTTCCTTCTTCTGGCTGTAAATCAGCGTGCCGATGAGGTCGGCCGGAAGCAGATCGGGCGTAAACTGTATTCTGCTGAAATCTGCTTTGATGATCTGCGCCAACGATTTGATGGCCAGTGTTTTGGCTAATCCCGGAACACCTTCGAGCAAAATATGCCCGTTCGATAGCAGTCCGATGAGCAGGCGTTCGGTCATCATCTTTTGTCCTACAATTACCTTGTTCATCTCCATCGTAATCAGGTCGATGAACTGACTCTCGCGTTGAATTTTTTCGTTGAGTTCTTTGATATCCGTTACAAACATGGCAGTGATTTGATTTAGGGTGGCAAAGATAGCAAGCCGCCAAAGAGTGACCGCGTTAAAAAAAGTTAAAGCAATTGAATGAAAGTTAATGAAAATTAGCATCTTACGTTTGAAAACCAGAAAAAAGTTCCAGTCTGAAACCCATTGTTTGACAGCCAAAACAGAGGATGGAAAATTGTCGTAACTTGCGGCGTTTTTTTAAAAAGACACACCATGAAATTTTCCGCTGAACAAATTGCAGGCCTGCTTTCGGGCACGGTTGAAGGAAATCCCGGAGCTGAAGTCTCGTCTCTTGCGCGCATCGAGGAAGGGCAGGAGGGGACACTCAGTTTTTTGGCCAACCCGAAATATACCCCATACATCTACACCACTGCCAGTAGCATTGTCATTGTGGGAAAGGATTTTGTGGCCGATAAGCCTGTTCAGGCAACTTTGATCAGGGTTGACGATGCCTACAGTGCTTTTGCCCGTCTGCTCGAGCTTTATCAACAGTTTCAGTCGGATAAAAAAGGTGTGTCGTCGCTCGCCTTTGTTGGTGCAAACAGCAGTCTGGGTGAAGATGTGTATCTGGGTGAGTTTGCAGTGTTGGGCGAGCAGGTGCATGTGGGAAACAGGTCGAAAATTTATCCGCAGGTCTATGTTGGCGACCGCTGCGAAATAGGCGATGATGTGGTGATTCATCCGGGAGCAAAGCTCTATGCCGGCACAAAAGTTGGCAACCGTTGTGTGATTCATGCCGGGTGTGTGATTGGAAGCGATGGCTTTGGCTTTGCACAGCAGGAAAACCAGGAATATAAAAAGGTGCCGCAGACGGGCATCGTCATCCTTGAAGACGATGTGGAAATAGGCGCAAACACCACCATCGACCGGGCCACACTTGGGGCCACCATCCTGCGCAAAGGGGTGAAGCTTGACAACCTGATTCAGATTGCACACAATGTCGAGGTGGGCGAAAACACAGTGATGGCTGCGCAAACAGGCGTTAGCGGTTCGACCAAGGTGGGCAGCAACTGCATGCTCGGCGGCCAGGTAGGTCTGGCCGGACATATTAATATTGCCAACGACGTGAAATTGGCTGCGCAATCAGGTGTGGGTTCAAACATCCGCGAGGCAGGTGCCATCCTCATGGGCAGTCCGGCCATACCCATTGGCGATTATAAGCGTGCCAGCGTACACTTCAAAAGGCTCGACCAAATGGCGAAAAAAATTCAGGAACTCGAACAGCGCCTCAATGCGATGGGCAAAGCGGAATGATTCACAGTGTTTTAAAAAAAGATTAATTTTGCCAAAATTTTTCCGCGACCAAATCAGCTTCTTTTATGGTTGAAAACCAGTGTACAATCAGGAAATCAATTAGCGTAGAGGGAACAGGTCTGCATACAGGCCAAAAAGGGACCATCACCTTTCATCCCGCTCCCGCCGGACATGGCATCAAATTCAGACGCATCGACAAAGAAGGACAACCCGTCATTCCGGCGCACATTTCTTATGTGGTTGATACATCCCGTGGCACAACCATCGGCCTGAACGGCACAAAGGTTTATACCATCGAACACGTAATGGCATCGCTAACCGGTTTGGGCATCGACAATGTGTTGATTGACGTGGATGTGGATGAAATGCCCATCCGCGACGGCAGTGCCAGGTACTTTGTTGAAGCACTCGAAAAAGCTGGCATTGTGGAGCAAGACCAAAGCCGCGAATATATTGTCATCGACCGCGAAATTGTGCTCAACGATGCTGCAAAAGGCTTCGAAATGAAAATTGAACCGGCTGATGACTATGCCATCGACGTGAAGATTGACTACAACACCGAAGTGCTGAATGTGCAATATGCCTCGCTCGAAAAGCTCAGCGATTTCAAACACGAGATTGCCCCCTGCCGCACCTTCGTTTTTTTACATGAGCTCGAATTTCTGCTTCAGAACAACCTCATCAAGGGAGGCGATCTGAGCAACGCCATCGTGTTTGTGAACAGGGCAGTAAGCCAGGAAGAACTCGACAGGCTTGCCACACTTTTCAACAAGCCCAGGGTGAAGGTGAAAGACGAAGGTATTTTGAACAACCTTGAACTTCATTTCCCAAACGAGCCTGCACGCCACAAACTGCTCGATGTGGTGGGCGACCTGAGTCTGTTGGGAAAACGGTTTAAAGGCAAGGTAACTGCATTCAGGCCAGGTCATTATGCCAATACAGAATTTGCGAAAATCGTTTACGAACACACCATCAACTAACATAGCATGCTGAAAGAACCTCCTTTTGATCTGCTCAAAGAACCGGTTTACGACATCCTGCAGATCCAGAAAATTTTACCGCACCGTCCACCTTTTCTGCTCATCGACCGCATTCTTGAACTCACCGAGGACTACATCGTGGGTTTGAAGAATGTGACGATGAACGAACATTTTTTTGTGGGTCATTTTCCACAAGAACCTGTGATGCCGGGCGTGCTTCAGATTGAAGCCATGGCACAGACAGGCGGCATATTTGTGCTTAGCCAGGTGCCTGATCCTGAAAACTATATCACCTATTTCCTGAAAATTGATGAAGTCAAATTCAGGCAAAAAGTGGTGCCGGGCGATACAATTGTCTTTTCGCTCGAACTCATCTCACCCGTTCGCCGGGGCATCTGCAACATGCGGGGTGTGGCCTATGTGGGCAACAAGGTGGTGACCGAAGGCAACCTCATGGCCCAGATAGCTAAAAAGCATTAGTACAATAACATAACCTAACTCAGCAGATGAATCAACCGCTGGCATACGTACACCCACAGGCCAAAATTGCCAACAATGTGGTGATCGAACCTTTTGTGAACATCGAAAAAAATGTGGTGATCGAAGAAGGAACGTGGATTGGATCGAATGTAACCATCATGGAAGGTGCACGCATCGGAAAAAACTGCAAAATATTTCCGGGAGCTGTTATTTCGGCCATGCCCCAGGATTTGAAATACGATGGCGAGGAAACCATCGTCCGTATTGGCGATCGAACCACCATCAGGGAGTTCGTGACCATCAACCGCGGCACAAAAGCCAACTGGGAAACCGTGGTTGGCAACGACTGCCTGCTGATGGCCTATGTGCACATTGCCCACGATTGTATCATTGGCAACAATGTGATTTTGGCCAATGCATGCAACCTGGCAGGACACATCACCGTTGACGACTGGGCCATCATTGGCGGACTGGCAGCGGTGCATCAGTTTGTTCAGATTGGCAAGCATTCCATGATCAGCGGTGGAGGTATGGCCCGTAAGGACGTGCCACCTTTCACCAAGGCCGGACGTGAACCCCTTTCCTATGTGGGTGTGAACTCCATCGGCCTGCGTCGTCGTGGATTCAGCGACGAACGCATCAACGCCATTCAAGACATCTATCGCACAATTTATCTCAAAGGGTTCAACGTGAGTCAGGCACTCAACTACATCGAAGCCAATGTGCCCGCATCACCCGACCGCGACGAAATCCTGAGCTTCATCAGCAATTCAACCCGTGGCATTATGAAAGGCTACGGAAAAAGCAGGGAATAGTTCGGTTGAATAAGCCCCGTGTACTGTCCCGCATTGAACAAGCACTTTTGTGTTTTTTGTTGTGATGCTCAGTGACATAGCAAACAGGAATGGCTCAGGCTTGAAATTTTTAAAGTCTGATCCTTTGCTTGCATCAGCCACCCAGACAAAAATTTACAAATTAAAGGTTTAAGGCCGACGATCGGATGGGTTTCGGATGTTGCCTGTTTTATCCATCAGGTCTAATTTTTGGAGTCACTGACACGCATGATCCCCTTGTGCTTATTTCTTTGGCCAGATAAAACGGTAGCCCAGGTGAAACTCTAAAAATTCTGCCAGCATGAAATGGATGGCGCGCACATTGACTCCGGCAGAAATGTGATCCGAAAAATGATACCTGACGCCAAGCCGCTGATAGAACTGATTGAAATTGCCATAGTTGCGATGGATCATATAATTGCCTATTCCACCAGTGAGAGACAACCTGGCCAGCGCAAACTCCATCTGCCAAATAAAACCCAGGCTGAGGTTGCCCCATCCCACCGGCCCGGGCGTTCCGTCGGGCCGTGCAGTCATACTCCACCAGAAATTGGCATCCAGTCCCGGGCCTGATTTAAAGGCATTGCTGTGCTGCATCAGATAGATGGCGCTCAGTCCACCCACCGCATAATAATTGGTATCAAGTTCATGCTCAACGATCTGATGATCGCCATAGCCAAGCATCAGGTAGAGCTCATTGCTGCGTGGCAATCTTCCGGGCTTTGGAGCGTTTCGGGTGTTGGGCCTGCCCCGTGGGTGATACTTGACCTCCACCACTGGCGAAACGAGGTTCAATCCGCGGTTTGGACGCTCGAATCCGCCATTCGAAAAATGCATGAAACCAAAGCCAGCTGCCACATCCAAACTGGGCGAAACAGGAAAAAAGGCCTTGATGGCGATATCCAGGTGAACCGTCATGCCGCCGCCCACTGCAATATTTTTTGGATTCGTAAGCGAGTCGTATTTGTTCCAACCCCAGGCAGTACCAAACTGAAATTCGCTGTAGAGCTCCAACGTATTAAACCTGACGATGGGCACACCAAGCACTCCATAGGCCGATCGCGGCTTTCCCAGCTCTTCGGTGTGGAAATTCATTATTGAAAAGCCCAGACCATAATAAGGAATGTGATACACCCGCTGCCACTCGCGATAGCCCGGGTTTTGCCACAACAGACGCATTCCAACAGACTGCATATGTGTGTATGGGTGCCGGGCGAGGTTGTCGCCTTTCACAAAAGGGTTGGTGGCCAAAATGCGGGCGGGGGAAAAGGAGAGGCCGGCAGCTGGAAAATCTTTGGTTGACTCAGGCTGAGAGCGGG
>CAZBMR010000037.1:6168-31427 GCA_964492695.1 uncultured Lentimicrobiaceae bacterium | reverse complement strand
ATTGAAAATCACAAAAATTGTCAGAACGTATTTACGGATGGTTCTAAACGAAAAAGTGAAAAAAAAGCTTTAACGAATGAGTACCATCAATACATTAGTAAAAATCAACTTGAAACAATTTTCCAAAAATCATTCTTGAAGATTATTTGCCAAGAAACAGGGATTGAATATTCAGAAATTGGAGAAACACGAGGAGTAGCATATATTCAGTTCGATCTAATGAGGTTTAATATTAATACAGATACCTATTGTGTTGGTTTTCAGTTTCAAGGCGCAACCTTCAAAATAAATCTAAGCCATTCAGATTATTCAAATTCAATATTAGAGCAAATGCCGAATGAGTTGATTCTGTTATTTAAGGAGCATTTTTTAAATCAATTCAATTATTCTCGCTTTAACAAAGCGAAAAGTAAAGCCTATATTTCTGTCAGCAAACGTTTTAGCGAAAGAAAAGAAATTTATCATCTAGAAAGGGTTGAACTAGCTGAGATACTTTCTAAAGAATTAGAAATCATTCAACAAAGGCTACATCATTTCAAATCTAAAATTTCCTTGAATTTCAATCATTCAAATTAATCTCTTTCAAGCTTACTATGGACTTTAAAGTAAAAGCACGAATATAAATTCTTAATGAGACCACAAACGGAAAATGTTAGGTATCAATCCCTATAAACCCATCGCCAAGATGGCAACAGCTGTTACACGAGCTGCTCAAACTGTTTCAAAAAGCGCAGATCGTTTTCAAAAAACAGGCGCAGGTCGTTGATCTGGTATTTCATCATGGTGATGCGTTCAATGCCCATTCCAAAAGCATAACCGCTGTATACATTGCTGTCGATTCCGCAGGCTTCCAGCACATTGGGGTCAACCATGCCGCAGCCCAAAATTTCAACCCAGCCACTGTATTTGCAAATGTTGCAGCCTTTTCCACCGCAGATGTTGCACGAAACGTCCATCTCTGCCGAGGTTTCGGTGAAAGGGAAATAGGAAGGCCTGAAACGGATTTTGGTTTCTGGCCCAAAGAATTCGCGGGCAAAGAAATAGAGTGTTTGCTTGAGGTCGGCAAACGATACATCTTTGTCAATATACAGACCCTCAATCTGATGGAAGATGCAGTGCGCTCTTGCCGAGATGGCCTCGTTTCGGAAAACCCTTCCGGGCGCAATGATGCGGATGGGCAGCTTGCCCTGCTCCATCACGCGCACCTGCACACTCGAGGTGTGTGTGCGCAAGGCCACATCGGGCGATTTGCTGATGAAAAAGGTGTCCTGCATATCGCGCGCAGGGTGCTCTTCGGGAAAGTTGAGTGCCGTAAAATTGTGGAAATCGTCTTCAATCTCCGGTCCTTCGGCAATTTTGAAACCAAGGCGCTCGAAAATGCCATTGATGTCGCGGCGCACCAGCGAGATGGGATGGCGTCCGCCGGTGGGTATTTGTGCCGGCAGGCTGCTGTCGATTTGCACCTTGTTGCTGTCGTCAGTTGAAAAGCGGCTCAATTGTGCATCGAGCAGCTCCTGTGCCTTGTTTTTCAACTCGTTGAGGAGCATGCCCATTTCCTTGCGCTCCTCAGGCAACACCTGTTTGAAGTCGTTGAACAGGGCCGGAATGACTCCTTTTTTGCTCAGGTATTTCAGGCGGAAGTCTTCGATTTGTTCTTTGCTTTCGGCCTGAAACTGTTGCACTTCTGCCAGTAGTTCGGATATTTTGGTTTTCATTTTCTCAAACAATCAGTCAATCACTTATTCCAGAATTTCGATGGTCATGGTCACGGGTTTCAAGGGTTTGTCGCCCTGTCCGGTTTGCACGGCGGCAATTTGATCCACCACTGCCAGGCCATCAATCACTTCGCCAAACACCGTGTAGGCGCCGTCGAGGTGGGGTGTTCCGCCCTGTGTGGCATACATCGCCTTTTGGGCATCGGTATAGGTAAGGCCGTTGCGTTGCGATACAGCTGCCAGGTTTTTATCGTCAAACTTCTGGCCCTGAACAATATAGAACTGAGAACCCGATGAACGGCGCTCCGGATTCACATTGTCGCCCATGCGTGCGGCTGCCAGTGCACCTTTTTTGTGATAGAGGTTCGACCGAAATTCTGCTTCAACGGTATAGCCTGGGTCGGTGCGGCCATCCTTGTTGCCCCCGCCCTGTATCATGAAGTTGTTGATCACCCGGTGAAAGGGCGAACCATTGTACCAGCCTTGCTTCACCAGCTTGATGAAGTTGTCGCGGTGCAGGGGCGTTTCGTTGTATAGCTTGGCCGTAATGTTGCCATAGCTTGTCTTGATGAGCACGATGGTTTCGGCTTTCTGTTGGGCATTCAGGTTCAGGGCAAAGCCCAATACCAGCATCAAAAGAATTGATCTCATGGTTTATTCATTTTATTGGATCGGCAAAAGTAGTAAATTCATTGAAGTGCAGGTCTGCAGGCGTCTGACATTGCCAGAATCAGACCTTGAAGGTGGTTTCAAACCTCATGATTTTCCTTGCATGCCAGCCCTTGCGGCATTGAAACACACCCGGCAAAGCGGTTCATAGCTTTCGGTTTCGCCCAGCAGCACCAGCTTTTCTCCATCCACGATGCGGTGCGACACATGGGCCAGATTGCCGCATCGCATGCAAATGGCATGCACCTTGGTCACATATTCAGCCACCGACAGCAACTGCGGCATCGGACCAAAGGGATTGCCCAAAAAGTCCATGTCGAGGCCGGCCACAATCACGCGCACTCCCTGATTGGCCAGCTGCGTGCACACCGAGGTGAGCTCGCTGTCGAAAAACTGGGCCTCATCAATGCCAATCACATCAAACTCGTTGGCATAAAACAAAATCTGTGAGGCGCTCTCCACCGGTATAGAGCGAATGGCATTGGCATTGTGCGACACAACATCCTCTTCACTGTAGCGTTTGTCAATGTGTGGTTTGAAAATCTCCACCTTTTGACGGGCAATGCGGGCGCGGTTGAGCCGGCGGATCAGCTCTTCGGTTTTACCCGAAAACATCGAGCCGCAAATCACCTCAATCCAGCCTCCTTTGTTTTTGATGTTTGTATCTTTTTCGAGAAACATGAAGACCTGTGTTGCAGTTTTGGCTAATTTTACAAACCACAAAAATAGTCATTCCGCTTAAGATTTTTTTATTCTATGGATAAGATTAAAAACATGAGCCTGCTCAGTCAGATGCAAACCATGGCTGATTCGCTCCTTCGACAGATTGAACGGCTTGAAAATGAGGGCGGGGAATTGCATGCCATTGATGTTGACCTACTGCGAGACAAAACACGCATGCTTTACGACCTGATGTCGCGCCTGCAACATCCGGTAAATGCCTCTGCCAAAGTGTTTGATGATCAAACCGAACCAGATGAGGCACGTGCTGTTCCCGCGTATGAGGTGCCATTGGAGGTGGCATCGCAAAACTTACCAAATGGGCTGCTCTCCAAGCCTTCGGCCCTTGAAAAAATTGAGGCGGAAATCCTTGAAGATGAATTTGATGCCTCTGAAATAAAATCAGAAAAGCAAAATCAGGCAGCAGAAAGCACAATTGATGCATTTACCGATGCACTGGAACCTGACCATGGCAAACCCGAACACCACCAGCCGACAACCGTTTTCGGCACCCACCGAAAAGAAACCCCAGCTTCAACACTCGATTTGTTTGGCGACACTCAGGCCGTTGCTGACAAATATCAGCAAGCCGACAACAGCCTTGCAGCCAAAATGGAACGATCCAAGATTCATGATCTCAGAGAAGCCATCGGAATCAACGACAAGTTTTTGATGATCAACGAGTTGTTTGAAGGAAACATCAGCTACTACAACCATGCCATTGATGAATTGAACACCTTTCAAAGTTACAATGGTGCAAAAACCTATCTCATCGAACTGAGCGTTCAGCACCAGTGGTCTGACGATTCTGCAGCAGTTTCGCGCATTCACCAGCTCATCGAAAGAAAATTCGGTCATGTGGTATAAAGGGCTTTTGCTGACGCTTTTTATTTGCTTGCTGTCGGTTGCCCAGGCTCAGCAGCCAAAAAAGCTGAAAGCGCACGTCGAGAAGCTGGCTTCGCCCGCGATGCATGGACGCGGTTATGTGAAACATGGCGACCGCAAAGCGGCATCCTATCTGGCAAAGCAGTTTCGAAAAATGAGACTGACTCCCTGCTTCCCCGACTACAGGCAGCCTTACCATTTCAGCGTGAATACCTTTCCTTCAATAGTTGAAGCTGCTGTCGATGGCATAGCGCTTCGGCCAGGGGTAGATTTTATGATTCATCCGGGCCTCACAAGCGTTCGCAATAGCTGGCCTCTGATTTGGGTGCCCGACACGCTCAGCAGTATGGCCCAGGTGTATGCATTTGTTGACACCAACGATTTGCAGCTCAAAGATCAACTGGTGGTTGTTCCCGAAACCATTAAAAACGCCTGGCGCACAGGCATTCCGGGTATTCCGGCAATGGTGCAGCGCGATGCCGGAAGGCTTTGGTGGCACGTTTCGCGGTCCAGCCTTCCCAAAGGGAACATTCGCCTGCGGGTTTCTAAAGATAAATTACCTGAGTCGGCCAAGCAGTTGACAATCAATGTGGAAGCTGTCTTTAAACCCGAACATCAGGCCTTCAACATTGCAGGTTATGTGCAGGGCATCAGCGATAGCATGATCATCATGGTTGCGCACTACGACCACCTGGGCATGATGGGCAACAAAACCATGTTTCCAGGGGCAAGCGACAATGCCAGCGGCACTGCCTTTGTTTTGGATCTGGCTGAGCACTATGCCCGACTGAATGAAAAACCCCGCTACACCATGGTTTTTCTGCTGGTGTCAGGTGAAGAAGCCGGCTTGATGGGTTCGAAGTATTTTGCTGAAAACCCACCTTTCGAACTTCAAAAAGTGGTTTTTGTAATCAATTTTGATATGGTTGGGTCAGGCAGCGAGGGCATCACGGTGATCAATGCAAAACAGTTTCCACAAAGTTTTGCCTTGTTGAAATCCATCAGCGAGACCGACAGCCTCTTCCCAAAAGTGGTGGAGCGGGGAGAGTCTTGCAACAGTGACCATTGTCCATTTTATGAAAAAGGTATTCCCTCCTTTTTTATCCATACGCAAGGGCCTGAAAATAACCATTATCACGATGTGGATGACAAGGCTGCCCTGCTCCCCTTTACAAAACACCTGCAACTGTTCAGCCTGATCACTACTTTTGCTGACCGGATTCCAGCTCAAACGCGAACAATCAAATAATTCATGGAAATCATCCTCATCATTTTTTCGGCTTTGGTGGTCATCGGTTTCACCATCCTTTCGTTCTACACTTCGGTGAACCGTGGTGCAGAACGTTTTGAGGAATGGATAAAAAAGTGGTTCAACGGCCAAAAATAAAAAAGCATGTCGAAACTCTATCTCGTACCCACGCCAATAGGTAATCTGGAAGACATCACACTCAGGGCGTTGCGCATTTTGCGTGAGGAAGTAGATCTGGTGGCTGCCGAAGACACGCGAAAGACCTCCATTCTGCTGAAACACTACAGCATCAGTAAGCCAATGGTGGCTTTTCATCAGCACAACGAACACCGTATGGTTGAGCAACTTACGATACGGCTGCAAGCTGGTGAGCGCATCGCGCTGGTGACGGATGCCGGCACACCGGCCATCAGCGACCCGGGCTTTTTGTTGGTAAGGGCTGCCCTTGCCGCCGCGGTGGAGGTGGAATGCCTGCCTGGCGCAACAGCTTTTGTTCCGGCACTTGTCAACTCAGGTCTGCCAGCCGAACGCTTTGTATTCGAGGGGTTTCTTCCGCACAAAAAGGGACGCCAAAAAAGGTTGACAGCCATAGCCGAACGACCCATGACCACCATTCTGTACGAATCGCCACACCGACTGATCAAAACACTCGAACAACTTGCTTCCATTGCCGGGAGCGATCGGCGTGCCTGTGTATCGCGTGAGCTGACCAAGGTGTATGAAGAAAACCGGCGCGGCACTTTGTCAGAATTGCTTGAGCACTTCTCTAAACAGGATGTGAAAGGCGAAATTGTGATGGTGGTGGAAGGTGTTTCAGGAAACCAGAAGCATTTGCAAGAGGATGAAGAGGCCTGAAACCTGGCGCCCAAAGCTGGAATTTTGGCCGAGGTGCCCCATCGAATCCTGTTGAATATCAATTTTTTAATAAATAAAGTTGTTTAATTTGCAGCAATTATTTTACTTTGCACCCCTGTTTAACTAAAAACATTTAAAGTTATGTCAGAAATCAGAGACAAAATCGTATCCATTATTGTGGACAAGCTTGGCGTTGAGCCGGCAGAAGTTACCAACGAAGCCAGCTTCACCAACGACCTGGGCGCAGACTCACTCGATACTGTTGAGTTGATTATGGAATTCGAAAAAGAATTCAACATCGCCATTCCCGACGATCAAGCTGAGAAGATTGCCACAGTAGGCGATGCCATCAGGTATATTGAAGAGAAAAAAGGTTAAGAAAAGATTTTTTTATGGAGCTAAAACGAGTAGTAGTAACAGGATTAGGTGCCATCACACCGATTGGTAATAACGTGGCCTCCTATTGGGAAGGCCTCGTCAATGGCGTGAATGGCGCTGCTGATATTACCCGCTTTGACGCCTCCAAGTTTAAGACCCGCTTTGCCTGCGAGGTTAAGAATTACGACTTCAAAGACTATTTCGACCGTAAAGACGTGCGCAAGTACGACTTGTATGCCCAGTTTGGCCTCATTGCTTCTGATGAAGCCATTGCCGATTCGGGCATCATCAACGGAAAAACCGACTTAGACGAAGTGGGCGTAATCTGGTCGTCAGGCATAGGCGGGCTTATCACCTTTTCTGAGGAGGTAAGTGCTTTTGCAACAGGCGATGGCACACCACGTTTCAATCCGTTCTTCATCCCGAAGATGATTGCCGACATCACGGCAGGTCATATTTCCATCAAGCACGGATTCAGAGGTCCAAACTTTGCCACGGTGTCAGCTTGTGCTTCATCAGCCAACAGCATTGTTGATGCTTTCAACTACATCCGTCTGGGCAAAGCCGTTGCATTTGTTGCCGGTGGTTCTGAAGCATCCATCAGTCAGGCCGGAGTGGGCGGATTCAATGCCATGCATGCCATCTCAACCCGCAATGATGATCCCAAAACCGGATCTCGTCCGTTTGATAAAGACCGCGATGGTTTTGTGATGGGCGAAGGCGGCGGCGGCATCGTGCTTGAAGAATTGGAGCACGCCCTGGCAAGAGGTGCAAAAATTTATGCCGAATTGGTGGGCTGCGGCTTATCGGCCGATGCCAACCACATGACCTCGCCACATCCCGAAGGCCTGGGCGCCAAGCTCGCCATGATGCGCGCGCTGGCCGATGCCGGTATCAAGCCCGAAGACATTGATCACATCAACACACACGGAACATCAACCCCGCTGGGCGATATCGCTGAACCAAAATCCATCGTCAGTCTCTTTGGCGAACATGCCTACAAAATCAGCATCAACTCCACCAAATCCATGACCGGCCACTTGCTCGGCGGTGCTGGTGTGATTGAAGCTGTGGCCACTGTGCTTGCCGTGCAAAACGACATCATTCCGCCAACGATCAATCACTTTACCGACGATCCGGAAATTGACAACGCACTCGACTTCACCTATTGGAATGCCAAAAAACGTGTTGTGAACCATGCCCTCACCAATACCTTTGGTTTTGGCGGTCACAATGCTTCGATCATTTTCAAAAAATTTGTGCCCTGAAATCAGGGTGGGCCAACTCCCCATCCTGAAAAAGAATCAAAACAACACACTGTTTTACTGTTAAATACTTAAAAACGAAGAGGTTTGTTTTTTCTTGAATCGTTCAGGGCCTACTTTTCATCAGACAAGGAGCTGAGCCTTGCCATCAAAAATATTTTCGGGTTTCGGCCCGGAAATATTTTTTTATATCAGCTGGCCTTCAGGCACAAATCGGTTGCAAACAATACCATCAATGGTTTCAAAATGAGCAACGAGCGGCTCGAATACCTGGGCGATGCAGTGCTGAGTGCGGTTGTGGCCGACTATCTCTTTAAAAAATTTCCATACAAAAACGAAGGATTCCTCACCGAGATGCGCTCCAAAATTGTGAGCCGCGCCTCGCTCAATAAGCTTTCGCAAAAGATGGGGCTCGACAAATTGGTCAACCTCGGCGGCGATGGACGTTCGGTGTTTAAATCGGCCAATGGCGATGCATTCGAAGCACTCATTGGCGCCATCTATCTGGACAAAGGCTTCGTTTTTACACGCAACATCATCATCAAACGCATCATCCACTGGCATATTGATGTGGAAGCCCTGCAAAACAGCGACTTCAACTTTAAAAGCAAACTCCTCGAATGGGGTCAGAAAGAAAAACAAAGTGTGGAATTTGTAGTAGCAGGCGAATCGGGCGAAGGCTTCAAACGGCAATATCTGATTCAAATAAAAGTCAACGGCGAAGTGCTTTCCGAAGCCACCGACTATAGCATTAAAGGTGCTGAGCAACTTGCCGCCGAAAAAAGCTGGAATGCACTACACGAAATCAAGCAGGAAGCCTGATTTTTACCTACTTTCGCTCAAAGTTCACCCCTCCCCTAATGTTGATTTGCCATGGTTGCCAAAAAGAAAACCCTCGTTGTTAATCCATTTGACGACATCACTGTTGTGGCACTCACCACCACACTCAAGGATTATAAACTCGCCTGGCACCTCAATGAAACCCTTCGGCTTGGGTTGAAAAAATATCCGGGACTGCAATATACAGATGCCGGCCCCTATGAGTTTTCATTTTATTACTACGATGCCGGCGAAAACATGAATGTGTTCAACCTCATTCAGTTACAAACCGAGGGCATGAAACTGCTGAAACTGCCCATGCCCGTTGACTTTTTATGGATTATCCGTAACAACATTGACGATCAGCGCCTGGAAGAGTGGTTGGGCAGCATCCGGAAAATACCGGGTCTGTCCATGGCATTCGTTTTGGATGTTGACAAATATAAAATGATTGATCCCCTGCTGGAAATGATTGAACTGCACGAGTTTAACCTGCTTCGGGAACAAGGTCCAAGGCGTCAGCCACGCCAATAGGTCGTCAAAAATCCAGTTCCCTTTTCAGGTCTTTAATGCGGCTTTTACTCACACTCACATTGTTGCCGTTTTTCAGTATCAGCAGGTAGTTTTCCTTTCCGTATTGCTCGATGCGTTGAATCTGGCTGATGTTGACGATGTGCGAGCGGTGAATGCGCAGAAACTGGTCTTCAGGAAGGCTTTGTTCGAGTGTACCCATGGTTTCTTTTTTCATAAAACGCGCACCTCCGCTGTGAATCATCACATAATCATCCTGAGCTTCAATCTGTTCTACCTGATCGATGGGTATCACATGAATCTTTGATCCCGATTTCACAACAATGCGTTCAATCGTTTTGTTTCGTTCGTGCACCTGTGTCAGAAGCTGCTGCACCTGCTGTTTGGTGTTTGTTTTGAGTTGAAAACGTTCTACTACTTTATCCACCGCCTGACGCAATCTTTGCTTCGAAAAGGGCTTCATCAGGTAATCAACGGCATTGAGGTCAAAAGCCTTGAGGGCGTACTCGTCATATGCTGTTGTAAAAACAACCTCGGGCACATCGTCAAGCAGTTCGAGCAGTTCGAAACCGGTGAGGCGGGGCATTTGAATGTCGAGAAAAACAAGGTCGGGTTGCAGCTCATTGATGGCTTTCAAGCCGGTGAAACCGTCGCTGCATTCGCCTACCACTTCAATTTCGTCGAAAGCAGCCAGAAAAGTTTTCAGCAGATTGCGTGCAGGTTCTTCGTCTTCGATCAGCAAAGTGCGTAGTTTATTTCTCATTTGTTGCTGTTTTTAGGGATGCGTAAAATCACTTCAAATTCAATCTTACCCATTTTCACTTCGAAAAGGTCGTTGCGGTGATAGATAAGTTGCAACCTGTTGCGGATATTTTTCAGGCCAATGCCCTCGCCCTTGGGGCGCGTTGCTTCAGGATCGAAGTCGTTGGTTACACGAATTTCTGCAAACTCATCACCGATGATGCAGTCGAGTTCAATCAGCACTTCTTCGGTGCTGTTGTGCACCCCGTGTTTGATGGCGTTTTCGAGCAATGGTTGCAAAATCATGTTGGGAATCATCAGATCGAGGCAACCCTCAGGAATATTGCAGACATACCTGAGTCGCTTGCCAAAGCGCACTTTTTCAATCTGCAAATAGCGCTCGGTGTTTTCGAGTTCGCGTCTTAGAGTGGTGGTTTCGTTGCGGTCGTGACTGAGCGAATAGCGCATGAAATCAGACAGTTTGATCACCATTTCCTGTGCCTTTTCAGGATCAGTCATGGTGAGCGAGCTGATGGAATTGAGGCTGTTGAACAAAAAATGCGGATTGATTTGCGATTTAAGTGCATTCAGTTCGGCTTCGCGCACCAGGTTGCTGAGCTCAGCCTCGGTTTTGAGCTTTTGTTGAAGGTCTTCGTAATACAACATCACGTAATAAATCAGGATAAAAATAAGATAAAAAAATGTTCCGATCACTGCCCGCCAGGGGAGGCTCTCTTTCAGAAATAGCAGGTAGTCTTCATGTCCCGCCTCAACCATCGTCATCAGGTAGTATCCACTTCCCATCCAGATGGCAATGGTGACAATGCCCATGATTACATGGTTGATCAAAAGGTCAAGGTTGTTGTGCTGATCTTTGATATTGAAACGAAGGATGTACCAAAGACTGAAGCCAATGATCGCCAGCAGAAAATTGAAAACGAGGGCATCTGCCCCACTCACCATGAGGTCGAGGTCTTGATAATAATTCAAAATGGCTGTCTGGATGATTGCAACAACCAGCCAGACAGTCAGATAGGCGATCAGATATTGACGGTTTTTTATAAACGGATTCAGCATCTTTCAGGGTGTGTTGGTTTGATGGCCTGAATATCTGTCCTCGAACTAGTAGCTTTTAAGCTCAACACCTCCAAACAGCACCAATCCTTTCAGGACGATGGTTTTTTCGGGGTTTGGCTTAGCCGGCATGCGCTTGTCAGAAAAACCCCCAAAGATGGATACAATTTCTGATTTCACAAGCCAGTCGTCGGGGATAATCATGTTGCTGCCGCCAAAGATCACCAACACATCAATCACGCAACCTTCGGATGAGGGCACAGCATTATTCATGTGCAGGTCCGACCCGCCAAAGATGGCAGTGAGCTTCCCTCCCCTGAAATTGGAAGAAGTGAATTTGGAAGTGCCGCCTCCGAAAATCGCAGTGTCTTCAATATATTCCTGATTGATCTCGTTCGCGTTTTGGCTGCCTTTAAAGGCATTAAAGGTGGAGCTGGTGTCGTTGGTTGGCCTGTGTCCACGTCGTGTAAGTATCACCAAACCAATGCCTATGAGCAATCCAGGCCAAAAGATGGTGCTGAAACGAATGCGGTAGTCGAACAACTCGGGCAACCAAAACATGACGCCTAAACCGATGAGTATCATTCCGGTGGCCCTGTTTTCGCGGTTCGACAGGGTGATCAGACCAATGAAAATGAGCAGGGTTTTCCAGGAAATAAGGTAGTGGCGCAGGTCGAATGCAATCATGCCCAGAGAGTCGAGCAGGAGCAAACCGCCGGCCAAAATAAGCAATAGTCCGGCCACCAGGCGCCGGTCGGTAGATGGGTGTTGTGCTTTCATGATATTCAATTTTAAATGTTTGACAATGAATGTTGAGGCAAAAATAGGTGACAGCTAACATGACTTCAATGATTTTTCGGCAAAGTGGCGAAAGCAGTCGGTGAACAGCGACTTTTAATTGGGAAACGACGCATTGAAGCAGAACATTTTGAGATGCTGTATGTTAATAGATGCGAAATTTAGAATATGCCTCAAATAAAATTCAAAAATAAAACCATTCAATGTCCTAAAGGCGCATCGCTGCGCGAGGTGCTGCTTCTTCATGAGTTGTCGCCGCACAACGGGGCGTCAAAATACTTAAATTGCTTTGGTTTAGGCACTTGTGGTACTTGTACGGTCAAAATAACCGGAAAAGTACATCCCTTAACACCTGTTGAAAAAATCAGACTCAACCTGCCTCCTCACCGGCAGGAAGATGGGTTGCGGCTGTCGTGTCAGGTGGTGGTTGAGCACGATCTGGAGGTGGAAAAGTGGGAGGGCTTTTGGGGACATGAGATGCCTCCCCTGGCTCAATCAGAAGCGTAGGCCCGTTGTAAGCTCCTGCATGATGTTTTGCAGTGGCCTCACCGACTTCACATCCTCAATGGCAGGACCGGCAACCCAAACTGATTGATAGGTAGCCGAGAAAGCTGCCTTTTCTATTTTTCTCATCCCGCGCACAAAAATCAGCATCTTCAAATATTTCTTCAGCCATTTGTGGCGTTTCATCAGCCTTTCAGCAAGGCTTGCCTGTGTGCCAATCTGTTGCACATAAGGCGTGTTGATCACCGTGAGGTGGCTTCCTGAGAGCTTGGTGCTCAGCACAATGTCGTTGCTGCCATAGTCCACCAGCGCCTGCTTGTAGGCGGCGCTCACCGGTGCCTCATCCGATGCGATGAACACCGTCCCAACCGAAACACCTGCCGCACCCAGGGCCATGAGTTCATTCACATGTTCCGACCTGCTTACACCACCTGCTGCAATCACCGGAATTGAGCAATGCTTCACCAGTTCAGGCACCAGCAGTTTGTTCGAAACCGGTCCGCAATGTCCGCCAGCCTCGCTGCCCACAGATATGAGTGCATCTGCACCCAATGCTTCCACTTTCTTGGCATATTCCAAATTAACGACATCACAAAACACCTTGATGCCCAATGGTTTGCATTTTCTGATTACTTCTTCGGGACTACCCAGCGATGTGATGATAAAATCCACCTTCAGGTCAACAAGTGTAGCCAGTTGCGACCGATACTTCGGGTTTGATTTGTTGACAATCAAATTGAAGCCAAATGGTTTATCTGTAGCTGCCCTGATTTGAGCAACTGCCTCACGCAATGCACCATCATTGCGGTAGTTGAGCGCCGGAATGGCAGCCGTTGCGCCGGATTGCAATGCCGCAATCACCATTGGCGCATTCGAAATCAAAAACATGGGAGCTACCAGCACAGGATGGCTGATGCCCAACATCTCACGAAGGGTAGTTGTTGACATGATCAGATATTTTTCAAGTTTACCGCAATTTTCTCAATCGATTGCATTGCTCAATTTTTTTCTAAAAACGGCTCAATCCCGCGATTCACGCTGTTTTCAACGCTATTTTGGTGCATTGTGAAAAACAAACAATGTTATTTTTTCACAGAAAACGATTGCGTAAAAGTAAAAAATGCTTTTATATTTGCAATGCACGCATAGTATATTTCTTATGAAAATTCAGGATAGTGTTGATTATCAAATCAGAGCAACATTGTTTGCCATGCGCAGGATGTACAACCTGTTGGCAGCTGAGCATGGCACCACACAAGGAGTGGCCTATGTGCTGATCAGCGTTCCGAAAGAAGGGGTGGCCGCCACACGCATTGCCCCCATGATGGGGATGGGAAGCACCAGTTTGTCGCGACTGCTCAAGACGATGGAAGACGATGGGCTTATTCACCGGGTGAAAGACAAGGAAGACAAGCGGGTGGTGCATATCCACCTCACGGAAAAAGGTGTGGATATGCGCAAAAAAGTGCGGCAGGTTGTGCTCGATTTTAACAAAAAGATCCAACAGTCGATCACTCCCGAGGAGCTTGCGGTCTTTGCCAAAGTTTGCAACGTGATCAAAAAGGAGGTGTGCGTTGAACTCAGCAGGTTCAGCCATGGCGACTGCAACGAGTTGATTTAGAAACTTTTAAAATATTCAAATAAGATTCCGTGAACGGATTAAAACCTACAACTATGATCAGAAGGATTAAAAAAGTTGCTGTGCTGGGCTCAGGCGTCATGGGTTCAGGCATTGCCTGTCATTTTGCCAATATCGGGCTACAGGTGCTGTTGATTGACATTGTGCCGCGCGAGCTTTTGCCCGAAGAAGCCGCCAAGGGCCTGACACTGAACGACCGTCAGGTGCGTAACCGTATTGTGGATTCGGCGCTGGCCGCTGCCCTCAAGTCGAAGCCATCGCCCATCTACAAGCAATCGTTTGCCAAACGCATCGTCACAGGAAACTTCGACGATGACCTGGCCAAAATCAAAGACTGCGACTGGGTGATCGAAGTGGTGGTAGAACGGCTCGACATCAAGCAGCAGGTGTTTGCAAAGGTGGATGCCCTGCGCAAGCCCGGCACACTCGTCACATCCAACACTTCGGGTATCAGTGTGGGGAAAATGGCCGAGGGACGCAGCGATGATTTCAAAAAACATTTCTGTGGAACGCACTTTTTCAACCCGCCCCGCTATCTGCAATTGTTCGAAATCATCCCCACCTCCTTTACTTCACCAGAAGTCATCGCCTTTTTATCGGATTATGCCGTTAAGTTTTTGGGCAAAACAGCGGTGATCGCCAAAGATACTCCTGCGTTCATTGCCAACCGCGTTGGCACTTTTGCCATCATGGAGCTGTTCAACAATGTTGTACAACTTGGATTAACGATTCCGGAAATTGACAAGCTCACGGGCCCGGTTATTGGCAGAGCCAAGTCGGCCACCTTCCGCACAGCCGACATTGTGGGCCTCGACACGCTGGTGCATGTGGCCAACAACATCCGTGAGCTCACCCACGACGAATCGAACGAAGCCTTTGCAATACCACCTTATCTGAATCAGATGTTGGAAAACAAGTGGTTGGGAGACAAAACGAAACAAGGTTTTTTCAAAAAGGTGACTGAGAACGGCGAGAAAAAGTTCCTCTCGCTCAACTTCAGCACTTTGACGTATGAAGAAGCGCCCAAACCAAAATTCTCTGTTTTTGAAAAAACCAAAACCATCGACAATCTGGCACTACGCATGCCAGTGCTGATGTCCGACAAAGGAAAAGCTGGTGAATTTTACCGCAGTTCCTTCTACAGCCTGTTTCGTTTTGTTTCCAACCGCATTCCCGAAATCACCGATGCCATTTACAAGGTTGACGACGCCATGAATGCCGGTTTTGGCTGGAAACTGGGTCCGTTTCAAACCTGGGATGCTGTGGGAGTTGCAGCCACCGTTCAAGCCATGGAAGAGGCCGGAAAACCGGCAGCAGCATGGGTGAAAACCATGCTTGCAAAGGGCATCGCGTCCTTCTACCGCTTCGCCAATGGACGAAAATATTACTATGATATTCACAATCAGGATTATGCATTGGTTCCCGGTCAGGAATCCACGCTCTCGCTCGAAGCATTACGCAGCAGCAATGTGCTTTGGGAAAACAACGACACCACCATTTTCGACATCGGCGATGGGGTGCTCAACATTGAGTTTCACACCAAAATGAACACCATCGGTGCCGGAGTGCTCGAGGGTTTGAACAAAGCCATTGACATGGCTGAAGCCGGCTACAAAGCCCTCGTTGTTTCGAACGAAGGCGAGCATTTTTCGGCAGGCGCCAATGTGGGGATGATTTATATGTTTGCCATCGAGCAGGAATACGAAGACCTCGATATGGCCGTGCAGTGGTTTCAAAAAACCACGATGCGCATGCGTTATTCCAGCATTCCGGTGATAGCTGCACCACACGGCATGACCCTTGGAGGTGGCTGTGAACTGTGCATGCACTGCGACAAAGTGATTGCCCATGCCGAAACCTACATGGGTTTGGTTGAATTTGGCGTTGGCCTCATTCCCGGAGGTGGCGGTGTCAAGGAGTTTGCGTTGCGGCTCTCCGATGAGCTCAAGGAAGGCGATGTGCGCAGCAATGCCTTTTTGCAGCGCTATCTCAGCATCGGGCAGGCAAAGGTTTCCACTTCAGCGTATGAAGCTTTCGACCTTGGCTATCTGCGGCCCGGAGTGGATGAAGTGATCGTGAGCCGCAGCCAGCAATTGGCCTATGCCAAAAAAGTTGCGCTCTCAATGGCTGAAAAAGGCTATACGCAACCAACTGAACGCACTGATATCAAGATACTTGGAAAAGAAGCGCTCGGCATGGTGTATGTGGGCGCCGACAGTTTTGCCGTGGCCGAATACATGAGCGAACACGACAAGCTCATTGCTGAAAAATTGGGCTTTGTGATGGCCGGTGGTGATATTTCTCAGGCGCTGACCGAAGTATCGGAACAATACCTGTTGAAGCTTGAACGTAAAGCCTTTTTGGAGTTGTGTATGCAACGCAAAACCCTCGAACGCATGCAAAGCCTGATCGTTTCCGGGAAGATTCTTCGTAACTAATTTATCAACAACACTTTAAAGAATATCGTATGAACGCATATATTGTAGGAGCCTATCGCTCAGCCATCGGAAAAGCCCCAAGGGGTGCGCTGCGTTTTGTCAGACCTGATGATGTGGCAGCCCATGTGATCCGCCGTTTAATGGCAGATTTTCCGATGATCGAAAAAAATCAGGTGGACGATGTGGTGGTAGGCAATGCATTTCCTGAAGCTGAAACCGGTTTTAACATGGGTCGTCTGCTTTCGCTGATGGCGCTCGACACCGTAGAAGTTCCCGGTTCAACCATCAACCGCTATTGTGCCAGTGGTCTGGAATCCATTGCCATAGCCACTGCCAAAATCAGGGCCGGCATGGCCGATGTTATCATTGCCGGCGGTGCCGAAACCATGTCGATGATTAGCATGGGAGGCTGGCGTCAAGTGCCGAATCCAGAGGTGGCACAGCAACATCCGCGATGGTTTATGGGCATGGGTCTCACATCCGAAATGGTTGCCAAAGAATATAAGGTCGGGCGCGAAGAACAGGATGCCTTTGCGGTGGCCTCGCATGACAAAGCCCTCAAAGCCCAGGCCGAAGGGAAATTTAGCGGGGAAATTGTGACGGTTCCAGTGATCGAAAACTACTATGAAGACGGGCAAATGAAAACGCGTCGGTTTGAATTCAATACCGACGAAGGTCCGCGCAAGGGTACAAATCTGGAGGGTTTATCAAAACTGAAACCCGCTTTTGCAGCCAACGGAACTTCCACAGCCGGAAACAGCTCACAGATGTCGGATGGAGCTGCCTTTGTGCTGGTGGTTTCTGAGAAGATGGTCAAAACCCACAACCTGCAACCCATTGCTAGCCTGGTTGATTATCAGGTGGCTGGCGTGGAACCCTACAAAATGGGTGTTGGTCCCATTGCTGCTATACCCAAAGTGTTGAAGCACAGTGGTATTCATTTGGATGACATTGACCTCTTCGAACTGAACGAAGCCTTTGCAACACAAAGTATCGCTGTGATTCGGGAGCTGGGTTTAAACCCGGATAAAGTGAATGTGAACGGAGGTGCCATCGCATTGGGTCACCCGCTTGGAGCAACAGGTGCAAAACTCACCGTTCAGATTCTCAACGAACTGAAGCGCAGGGACAAGCGATATGGCATGGTGACCATGTGCATTGGAACAGGTCAGGGCGCTGCCGGTATATTCGAAAGATTTTAATATTCAAAAACATAAAACATTGAACACCATGTCAGAAAAAAACATGCTAAAAGGGGGTGAATTTTTGGTGAAAGAAACCCTTGCCCAGGATATTTTTATCCCTGAAGAATTCAACGAAGAACAAAGGATGATGGCACAAAGCTGTCGCGAATTCACGGAAACACAGGTTGTTCCGCAGATGGATCAGCTGGAGAAACACGACCGGGCCTTGCTCACCAAACTGCTCAAGGAAGCCGGACAGCTGGGCCTGCTCGGCATTTCGATACCTGAAGAATATGAGGGTTTTGGGCAAAACTTCGTCACTTCGATGCTCACCACCGAAGAGATGGGCAAAGGCTACAGTTTTGCAGTGGCATTTGCAGCACACACCGGCATCGGCACGCTGCCCATCCTTTATTATGGCAATGAGGATCAAAAGAAAAAGTACATTCCCAAGCTGGCCACCGGCGAATACATCGGCGCTTACTGCCTCACCGAAGCCGATGCAGGCAGCGATGCCAACTCGGGCAAGGCCAAGGCCATAACCAGTGCCGATGGCAAATACTATACACTCAATGGCGTTAAAATATGGATCACCAACGGTGGCGTGGCTGACGTGCTGATTGTGTTTGCAAAAATAGACGACGATAAAAACCTGAGCGCTTTTATCGTTGAAACAGCCTGGAAAGGTGTTACCATCGGGCCGGACGAAGAAAAGATGGGTATTAAGGGGTCGAGCACCGTTCAGGTGTATCTGGAAGACGTGATGGTTCCGGCAGAAAATCTGCTCGGCGAACGCAACGGCGGCTTCAAGATTGCACTCAACATCCTGAACCTGGGGCGCATCAAGCTTTCAGGCGCTACTGTCGGTGCAGGAAAAGCCGTGATTGGGCATGCGGTGGCCTATGCCAAAGAACGCAAGCAATTTGGAACTCCTCTGGCCACATTTGGAGCAATCAAACACAAACTGGCCGAAATGAACATCCGCAATTTTGCCTCCGAATCGCTCACCTATCGTGCCAGCCAAAACATTGAAGATGCGGCTGTGGCACTGGTAGCAGGTGGCATGGACAAAGGCCTCGCCTCGGTGGAAGCCATGCGGCAGTATGCCATCGAAGCTTCGATTGCCAAAGTGTATGGCTCAGAAGTGCTCGATTACATTGTTGACGAAGGGGTGCAAACCTACGGTGGCATGGGCTATTCGGCAGAAACACCAGTTGAAAGAGCGTATCGCGACTCGCGCATCAACCGCATATTTGAAGGCACCAACGAAATCAACCGCATGGTGATTGTGGGCGAACTGCTCAAGCGTGCCATGAAAGGCGAGCTCGATTTGCTTGGCCCGGCCATGGCGGTGGCCAAAGAGCTGATGGGCATACCCGATTTTGGATCAACCAGCTCGGACTATTTCGAAGCCAAAAAGAAGCAAATCGTCAATTTCAAAAAAGCCATCCTGATGGTGGCCGGTGCGGCAGTACAGAACTTCACAGATAAATTTGCCGAAGAACAGGAAATCATGCTGCATCTGGCCGACATGATCATCTACACCTATGCGGCCGAATCAATCTTGCTGCGTATTGAAAAACAACAGGATACAGCAAAAGACGAAGACCTGTCGCTTATGAAGGATGCGGCCGATGTTTATTTCTATGATGTGGCAGCCCTGATTCACAAGCATGGCGACGATGCCGTGAACGCTTTTGCCAAAGCCGATGAACGGCAAGCCATGCTGATGGGTATGAAACGCTTCACCAAAGGCGAACAGGTGAACACGGTGGCAGCACGCCGCAGGCTGGCCGACAAAACGATCGAAACCGGAAAGTACATTTTTTAGTTAAGCAAGGATGCTTGAATGCTTGCACACCGGCATGAGCCGGTGTGCAGCTTTCAATGCCGGCCCACTGCTCCTGTTTCGGCCTGTGACAGAAAATAAATATGCATTTTGACATATGAAGTTTTTGTTATATTTTTACACAGGCTGATGAAAGAAAAGATTTTACAGTGTTTGAACAGGTTTTGAATCAGACAAATAGACTTGAAATAACTTACACAGACTTGTTGGAATAATGACACCCGAAAACGATATGTTGCATACACCTTTTGCGCGGCTGGTACTGAGTCGTTGGCGTATGCGTCTGTACATGTTGTCGCAGTTGCCGCTTGCATTTGTTGCCGGATTAAGGGTTGACCGCTACGATGCCAGGGGGGCATCCGTTTCGGTGCCATTTCGATACATCACCAAAAATCCCTTTCGATCGGTCTATTTTGCGCCGTTGAGCATGGCTGCCGAGCTTTCGTCGGGGCTGCTGGCACTTGAGGCAGTGCAGCAGGCTGGCAATAAGGTATCGATGCTGGTGCTTGGCATGCAGGCTGAATACCTCAAAAAAGCCAAAAGCCGCATCACATTTCGCTGCGACGACCGCCTTGCATTGCAAGATTGCATACAACAAGTGGTGCAAACTGATGAAGCCCAAACATTTGTATCGATTTCCGAAGGAAAAAATCAGGCAGGGGAAACCGTAGCCCGATTCCACATCACCTGGACTTTTAAACAAAAATCATAAACCTAAAAAAAGCTGCTATGGAAATTTTAAGAACCTTCGACATCGTTGGCAAGATGCTGGCCAACTTTTCCAAAGATGATGCATTGGCTGTGAAGCGAAACGGACAATGGGAGAAATTCTCCACCGCCGCCTATCGCGAAACTGTGGATCATTTCAGCTATGGTTTGATGTCAATGGGCATACAAAAAGGAGATAAAATATTCACTATCAGCAACAACCGTCCAGAGTGGAATATGATGGACATGGGCATGAGTCAGGTGGGTGCAGTGCATGTGCCGGTGTATCCCAACAACAGCGATGAGGAATACCTCCACATTCTGTCGCACAGCGATGCACGTTTTGTGATTGTTTCGTCAAAGGCCTTTTACGAAAAAATCCTGCCGCTTACCCAACAAACCCCCAACATCGAGAAGGTATTCGTGATTGATGACGTTCCGGGTTTACCATGCTGGAAAGAAATTCTGGAACTGGGCAAGGCCAATCCCCAACCCGAACAACTAAAAGCCATAGCCGATTCGATTCTTCCCACCGATCTGGTATCGATCATCTACACCTCAGGCACCACCGGTCGTTCCAAGGGCGTGATGCTCAGCCATGAAAACTTCATGTCAAACGTCAAGGCCAGCACACACCTGTTGCCCGTTGACCACACGGGCCGCTTTTTGAGTTTTCTGCCCCTGTGTCATGTGTTTGAGCGCATGGTAAACTACCTGCTTCAATATCAAGGTGTTTCGGTTTATTATGCCGAAAGCACCGAAACCATTGGCGACAACCTGCGCGAAGTGAGCCCCGATGGCTTTGCATCGGTGCCACGTGTGATTGAAAAACTGTTTGACAAACTGCTGCTCAAAGGCAAGGAGCTCACAGGCATCAAGCGTGCTTTGTTTTTCTGGGCGGTGGACTTGGGCCTGAAATATGAGCTCAATGGAGCCAATGGGCCTGTGTATGAGTTCAAACGCAAGATAGCCGACAAGCTCATCTACAGCAAATGGCGCGTGGCCTTGGGCGGAAACGTGAAAGTGGTTGTGTCGGGCGGGGCAGCCTTGCAACCGCGTCTGGCGCGCGTTTTTGTGTGTGCCGGCATTCCCATTCAGGAAGGCTATGGCCTCACCGAGACCTCTCCCGTGATTGCCGTGAACCACTCCAAATGGCCTGATATGCGCTTTGGAACGGTAGGACCGCTGCTTAACAATGTGCAGGCCAAAATAGCCGAGGACGGCGAAATCCTCATGAAAGGCCCCAGCCTCATGATGGGCTATTACAAAGACCCCGAAAAAACTGCCGAAGTCATTGACAGCGATGGTTGGTTTCACACCGGTGATATTGGCGAATTGCAGGACCGCAACATATTGAAAATCACCGACAGAAAAAAAGAGATCTTCAAACTTTCAACCGGTAAATATGTTGCCCCCCAGGTGATTGAAAACATCTTCAAGGAATCTCAGTTCATCGAACAAATCATGGTGGTGGGAGCAAATGAGAAGTTTACAGCAGCCATAATTTGTCCGAGTTTCCATTTCCTTAACGGATGGGCTTTTCTGCATCAGGTGAAATACCGCGACACCAAAGAGCTGATCAAACATCCCAAAGTGATCGAACGCTATAAGGAAGAAGTGAATCGGATCAACCAAAAGCTGAATCCACACGAACAGATCAAGCATTTTGAACTTACCTGCACCGAATGGACACCCGAAACCGGAGAACTCTCGCCCACCCTCAAGCTGAGGCGTAATGTGGTGAAAAACAAATACCGCGTGCTGTTCGACCGCATCTACGGCTACACCGATGCCGAAGGTCATCTCCAAACGCCTCAACCAAATCCGGAATTTAAGGATGAATAATTGCTGGTAAGTGAAATTGATTGTGTTGGATTTCTTAATTATACAACAGACAGTGCTTCAAATACTTATATATTTTACCTGTCATATGGGAGGTATATGACAAGCCGCATCACCACACTTTTTAACATCCGCTATCCCATCATTCAGGGCGGGATGATCTGGTGCAGTGGCTGGAAACTGGCTGCAGCCGTGAGCAATGCGGGTGGATTGGGTTTGATTGGCGCAGGATCGATGCATCCCGAGCTGCTGCAAACACACATTCAGCGCTGCAAATCAGCCACCAACATGCCATTTGGTGTGAATGTGCCTTTGCTCTATCCACAAACGGATGAAGTGATGCGCATCATCATTGCTGAAAAGGTGCCAATCGTTTTCACCTCGGCCGGAAGCCCGTCCAAATACACCTCTATGCTCAAGGCGCATGGCATCAAAGTGGCACATGTGATTGCCAATACCAAATTTGCCCGTAAAGCCGCTGAAGCAGGTGTTGATGCCATTGTGGCCGAAGGCTTTGAGGCTGGCGGTCACAACGGTGTGGAAGAAACCACCACCCTTGTGCTTCTGCCACTCATCAGGCAAGCCACTGATCTTCCATTGATTGCAGCAGGCGGCATTGCCTCTGGCAGTCAAATGCTGGCAGCAATGGCTCTTGGAGCAGAGGGGGTTCAGATCGGCTCGCTGTTTGCTGTTAGTAGCGAATCGTCGGCCCATCAGGCCTTCAAGCAAAAGGTGATGGAAGCACGCGAAGGAGATACAAGCCTGATGCTCAAAAAGATAACCCCAGTCAGGCTCCTAATTAACACCTTTGCCGAACAGATCAGGGAAGCAGAGTCGGAAGGCGCAGATGCCGAAACACTCCGCGCATTGCTGGGCAAAGGCCGGGCTAAAAAAGGCATGATGGAAGGTGATCTTGAGGGGGGCGAACTGGAAATTGGGCAGGCATCGGCCCTCATCCAAAAGGAAGAAACCGTGCAGGAAATCTTCGTCAGGCTTTTAGCGGAATTTGATCTGGCTAAAAATCAGCTTTTCAGCCAATTTAACAAACCATGATAATGGTGAAAGACGTAAATTTGTTACGGAAAATAAAAATAGAAATTTTAGTTAAAGTGTTGATTTTATGAATTTTGAATTCACGGAAGAACAGCTGATGATCCAACAGGCAGCGCGTGACTATGCGCAAAGGGAGCTCATCAAAGATGTGATTGAGCGCGATGCCTCTGCCACCTTTCCGGCACATCATGTGAAGGCATTGGCCGAATTGGGCTTCATGGGTATGATGGTTGACCCTGCCTACGACGGCGGGGGCCTCGACACCGTTTCCTATGTGCTTGCCATGGAAGAGTTGAGCAAGGTGGATGCCTCGGTGAGTGTCATCATGTCAGTAAACAATTCGCTTGTCTGCTATGGTTTGAACAAATACGGCACACACGATCAAAAAGAAAAATACCTCCGGCCACTGGCAAGGGGCGAAAAAATTGGTGCATTCCTGCTCTCAGAACCTGAAGCCGGCTCCGATGCCACCAGCCAGCGGACAACCGCAGAAGACAAAGGAGACTACTACCTGGTGAACGGCACCAAAAACTGGATCACCAATGGCAACAGTGCTTCGACCTATATCCTCATCGCACAAACCGATCCATCGAAGAAACACAAGGGCATCACCGCCCTGATCGTTGACAGAAACAGCCCGGGAATCACCATTGGGCCACACGAAGACAAGATGGGCATGCGCAGCAGCGACACCCACTCGGTGATGTTTAACGATGTGAAAGTGCCAAAGGAAAACCGCATTGGCGAAGAGGGATTTGGATTCACCTTTGCCATGAAGGTGCTCGAAGGCGGCCGCATCGGCATCGCCTCACAAGCCCTCGGTCTGGCATCAGGGGCGCTCGAAAGGGCCACAGCCTATGCCAAAGAACGCAAAGCTTTTGGCACGGTGATTGCCAACCATCAGGCCATCGCTTTCAAACTGGCCGATATGGCCGTGAAGGTGGAAAACGCCCGCAACCTTTGCCTGAAGGCAGCCTGGCTGAAAGACCAGGGCAAGCCCTATGGCATTGCCAGTGCCATGGCCAAACAATACGCAGCCGACATTGCCATGGAAGTGACCACAGAAGCCGTTCAAATTCACGGCGGCTATGGCTATGTGAAGGAATACCATGTAGAACGCCTGATGCGCGAAGCCAAGCTCACACAAATTTATGAGGGAACCAGCGAGGTGCAAAAAATCATCATCTCACGTGATGTGCTCAAATAATACAATTGCTTTTTAAACCCAGTTCTGATCTTTTATCAGGATCAGGATCAAATAGATACCAAATATTTAAACCCATGAAAATACTTGTCCTCATCGGGAATGTGCCCGATACAACCACAAAGATCAAGTTTAATGCAGACAAAACAGCATTCGATGCCAGCGGTGTTCAGTGGATCATCAACCCCTGGGATGAACTGGCCCTAACGCGTGCCATGGAGCTCAAGGAAGCAGCCGGAAGTACGGTTGAATCTGTGACTGTTGCCAATGTTGGAAAACAAGACACCGAAGCCACCCTGCGCAAGGCACTGGCCATTGGGGCTGACAAAGCCATCCGTGTGGATGCCGAGGCAAAAGACGCCTATTATGTAGCCAACCAGCTAGCCCAGGTTGCCACAGGTTTCGACCTCATTTTTGCCGGTGTTGAAGCATCTGATTACAACGGTGCAGCAGTAGGCGGCATGTTGGCCGAACTTCTTGGCATACAATCAGTTTCGGCTGTAAGTGGCATTCAGATCGAAGGACAGACTGCAAAAATCACCCGTGAGATAGAAGGAGGCAGCCAAACCGTTGGGGTATCTTTCCCAGTGATGGCCATCGTGCAGAAGGGCATTGCCAAGGAACCCAGAATTCCGGCCATGCGTGGCATCATGATGGCACGCACCAAACCGCTTGAAGTGGTTAATCCCGTTGACACCGAAACCCGGGTCAGCTTCGCTTCGTTCGATTTGCCCGCACCCAAGGCAGCCTGCAAAAAGTTTGCCGAAGATCAGGCCAAAGAGCTCATTTACGCACTCCGCAACGAAGCCAAAGCTCTTTAATTAAACTAGTTAGAAAAATAAAAAATCGAATATCATGTCAGTACTCATCTATGTCGATCATACCGACGGAAAATTTAAAAAAGCAGGCTTCGAAGTTGCCTCCTACGGTGTTGCGCTTGCAAAGCAGGCCGGAATGGAAGCTGTTGCCGTTTCATTGGGCAAGGTGGATGATGCCGAAATACAAAAACTTGGAAATGTTGGCATCGCAAAGGTGTTGACTGTTGACGACGAACGCTTCAGCAGCATGGACAATCAGGCAACTGCCAAAGCACTTGCTGTTGCAGCAAAATCCTGCAATGCCCAGATCATTGTGCTGGC
>CAZBMR010000037.1:0-6068 GCA_964492695.1 uncultured Lentimicrobiaceae bacterium | reverse complement strand
TTTGATGCCGGTGTTGGCGATGCCGATTTTGGCCTCACGGTGGAGCAAACCCAAAAAGTGAGCGGTAAAATTCTGCTGAGTGAAGCCGAGATTGTGGTGGCCGGAGGCCGTGGCATGAAGGGACCCGAAAACTGGGGTGGTATTGAAGAGCTGGCCAATGTGCTGGGTGCAGGCACAGCTTGTTCGAGACCGGTTTCTGATGAAGGCTGGAGGCCTCACGGCGAACATGTGGGACAAACGGGTAAAATCATTGCCCCCAACCTTTACTTTGCCTTAGGTATCTCGGGTGCCATCCAGCATTTGGGTGGAGTGAGCGGCTCGAAAGTGATCGTAGCTGTGAACAAAGACCCCGAAGCACCCATCTTCGAAGCTGCCGATTATGGCATTGTAGGCGATGTGATGAAAGTGTTGCCACAGTTTATTGAAGCTGCTAAAGAACTCAAATCCTGACGGTTATGTCCATCAGTTAAAAAAACCGGGCTTGTCCCGGTTTTTTTATTGCCTTCTTCTACGATTCATAAGCCAAAGTGCCGTCAAAATGCCGCCGGCATTGATACATTTTTTTTTGAAGTCGTGTTCAGGCAAAATAAATTAATAATTTTACAAGGTCATACAAAACAACCGTTTTGTTGTAAACGTATTTGATCAGCTCATTAAACGCATTCCCCATGAGAAACATCTTATTTTCCATTGTTTTTTTGTTGTCAGTAATTATGGTCTCTGCCCAGGACGAATCGCATTGGTTGCGCTATCCTTCCATCTCCCCGGATGGAAAAACCATTGCCTTTTGTTATCAGGACGAAATCTGGACTGTTTCGTCGGCAGGCGGCGCAGCCACAGCACTCACCAATGCCACATCTTACGAATATGCCCCTGTGTGGAGTCACGATGGAAAAACAATCGCCTTTGCTTCGGATCGGTACGGAAATTTTGATGTATTTGTGATGCCTGCTGAAGGCGGTGAAGCACGCCGGCTCACGTGGAATTCTGCACGCGAAGTACCCTGCAGTTTCAGCCCTGATGACCGGCTGGTGTTGTTTCCTGCCAACAGGCAAGATATTGCCGACAATGCCCAATATCCCGTGGGTGGCATGGGCGAGCTGTATGCCGTGCCCACAGCCGGTGGAAAGGTCGTTCAGTTGCTTCCCAACACAGCCCTGCAGGCCAGCTACAATCCGGCGGCTGACATCATCCTTTACGAGGATTTGAAAGGCTATGAAAACGAATGGCGCAAACACCACACCTCCTCCGTCACACGCGACATATGGATGGTGAAACCTGCCACACAGCAATACACCAAACTCAGTTCCTTCGAAGGCGAAGACCGCAACCCTGTGTTTGCCGCCAATGGCACCGACTTTTATTTTCTGAGTGAGCAAAGCGGCTCATTCAACATATTTCAAGGTTCGATCCTCAAGCCTGGTGTGGCCACACAACTCACACACTTTGAAAAACATCCCGTGCGCTTTTTAAGCCGCTCGGCCGACAACACACTCTGCTTCGGCTATGACGGGGGCATTTATGTTCAGCAAGCCGGACAAACACCCAAAAAAGTGGAAATTGTATTAAAAGGTCGTGCTGAAGTGTCTGAAAATAAAATAGTTCCGGTGAATGAAGGATTTACTGAGGCCAGGCTTTCGTCCAACGGAAAAGAGTTTGTGTATGTTTTTCGTGGCGAGATTTTTGTAAGCAGCATGGATGGTGGCTTCACAAAGCGCATCACCAACACGCCCTGGCAGGAGCGCAGTGTAAGCTTCAGTCCCGATGGCCGCTCGCTGGTGTATGCCGCCGAGGTTGACAACAGCTGGAACCTTTACACCTGTAGCATTGTGCGTGAAGAAGAGCCCTATTTTTATGCTTCTACACTCCTGAAAACAGAAACCTTGATCGCTACCGGTGCCGAAGAGTTTCAGCCGGAATACAGTCCCGATGGCAAAGAAGTGGCATATCTGGAAGACCGTGTGGTGCTCAAGGTAATCAACCTCGACACCAAAGCCACCCGCATCATCACCCCTGCCAATGTAAACTACTCGTATGCCGATGGGGATCAATACTTTCAATGGTCGCCCGATGGCAAGTGGTTTCTCGTCAATTTTGCTTTCCCCGACCGCATTTTTAGTCCGGAGGCAGGCCTCGTTTCGGCTGATGGAAAAGGCGAAATCATCAACCTAACCCTCAGTGGATATGATGATTATGCTCCAAAATGGTCGACTGACGGGAAAATGATGATCTGGGGCAACAACCGCAATGGCACACATGCACAGGCCGGTTACATTGCCACCGCCGATGTGTATGGGATGTTTTTTACCCGCGAAGCCTTCGACCGGTTCAAGCTGAGCAAAGAAGAATTTGCCTTGCTGAAAGAACAGGAAGAAAAAGCTGAAAAAAAGAAAAAGGAGCTGGAAGAAAAAGACAAAGACAGCAAAAAAAACAAGGACAAAGATGCCAAAACGGATTCAGTGAAAGTTGTGATTGAGCTGGAAGGCCTCAGCGAACGCAAAGCAAAGCTCACGATAAACACCTCTCAAATCAATGATTGGATTTTATCAAAAGAAGGTGACAAGCTATTTTATTTTACCCGTTTTGAAAAAGGCAACGATTTGTGGGTGACCGATCTGCGCACGAAAGAAACAAAAATACTGGCTAAAATGGGCCTTAACAGACTGGGCCTGGAGTTGTCCAAAGACGGAAAATTTCTGTTTGTGCTGGCCGACGGCAAGCCTATGAAAATTGGTGTGGACGACGGCAAAACCGAAGGCTTGAAAACTGGTGGTGAGATGCTGTTGCAGCCCGCTGCCGAGCGCAGCTATATATTTGAACATGCCTGGCGGCAGGTGCGCGAGAAATTTTACGTAGAAGACCTCCATGGCGTTGACTGGGATTTTTACCGTGAAGCCTACCAGCGCTTTTTGCCTTCCATCACCAACAACTACGACTTTGCTGAGATGCTGAGCGAGATGCTGGGCGAGCTCAATGCCTCGCACACAGGCTGTGGCTACCGTGCCGGCACACCGCATGGTGATCAGACAGCAGATTTGGGTGTTATCTACGATCAAAGCTTTCAGGGTGAAGGACTTAAGGTGACAGAAGTGATCGAGGGAGGCCCACTTTCCAAAGCCGGTTCACGCGTTAAGGCAGGCTGCATCATCGAAAAGGTGGACGGCGAAGCCATTCCCACTGACCGCGACTTTTATGCGCTGCTCAACCGCAAGGCCGGAAAACTCTGTTTGCTCTCCATGTTTGATCCCAATACGGGCCAACGCTGGGAAGAAAGCCTGAAGCCCGTGAGCACCGGCGAAACCAACGAGCTGCTCTACAAACGCTGGGTGAAAAACCGTCGGGCCGAAGCCGAACAGCTTTCCGGTGGTCAAATCGGCTATGTGCATGTGCGCTCCATGGACGACGGCAGCATGCGTGTGATGGTGGAAGAAGCCCTCGGGCGCAACTTCAACAAACAAGCCCTGGTGGTGGATACACGCTTTAATGGTGGCGGAAACATCCATGAACAGCTGTCGGACTTTCTGAGCGGAAAGAAATATGTTGACATCGTTCCTCACGGACAATACATTGGCTCTGAACCGCTTGACAAATGGGTGAAACCCTCCGTGGTGCTCATCAGCGAGAGCTGCTACAGCGATGCCCACCTGTTTCCGGTGGCCTACCGCTCCAAAGGCATCGGACAAACGGTGGGCATGCCCGTGCCCGGAACAGGCACCTTTGTGTGGTGGGAAAGCCAGATCGACCCCACGCTTGTGTTTGGCATCCCCATGGGCGGATGGCGTATGATGGACGGCAAGTTTTGCGAAAACACGCAATTTGAGCCCGATATCAAAGTGGCCAACGATCCCGGTGTGATGGCAACAGGCCACGATCAACAGCTGGAGGCAGCCGTGAAAAGCCTGATGAAATAGACCATCATCATTGGAAAACCGAAGCCCTAACATTGGGCAAATCATCTTACGGCTGCAAGAACGGTTCACCATGTATTGAAAGCGAGTTTACATTATTTTCATTTTTGTTTGCGGCTATGGGAGAAATGCCTACCTTTGCAGCCAGTTTTCACAAAAACACAAGTTGTTATGGCTGAACCTCTTGTAAGTATTTTCTCGGGCAGGGCATCGGAAAATTTGGCGCTTCAAATAGCTAAAAGCTATGGTGTGCCGCTGGGAAAATCTTCATTCATCACCTTTTCCGATGGCGAATTTCAGCCCTCTTTTGATGAAAACATCCGCGGGCGCGATGTGTTTATTGTGCAATCAACCTTCGCCCCAACTGAAAATCTGTTCGAAATTTTGCTCATGGCCGATGCTGCACGCAGGGCCTCGGCACGCAAAATCACCGCGGTGATCCCCTATTTCGGTTTTGCCCGGCAAGACCGTAAAGACAAATCGCGCGTGGCCATTGCAGCCAAACTCGTAGCCAATTTGTTGATCACGGCAGGCATCACCCGCATCATCACCATCGATTTGCATGCCGATCAGATTCAGGGCTTTTTCGATGTGCCGGTTGACCATCTGTATGCCAGCAACATTTTTGTACCATACATTCAAAGCCTCAACCTGCCCAACCTGACGATGGCATCGCCCGACACAGGCGGCACACGCAGGGCAGCCAGCTATGCCAAAATGCTCAACACCGGCTTTGTGATTTGCCACAAACAGCGGGCTAAACCCAATGTGGTGGAAGATATGGCGCTCATCGGAGATGTGACAGGCCGCGATGTGATTTTGATGGACGACATCATCGACACGGCAGGCTCCATCACCAAAGCCGGCGAGCTCATCATGGAAAACGGTGCTGCCAGCGTGCGCGCTTTTTGCACCCACCCCGTGTTTTCGGGCAAGGCATACGAAAGGCTCGCCAACTCGCCCTTTACCGAAATCATTGTAACCGACACCATTCCGCTCAAACAGGAATGCAAAAAAGTGAAAGTTTTGTCCACAGCCGATCTGTTTGCCGAAGTCATCCGGCGCGTAGAAAACTACGAATCCATCAGTTCGCTGTTTCAAATACCCAGTTCAAAATAAATCATTTAATTTTTTAATCACATGAAAACAGTATCTATGAGCGGTTCTCTCAGAGAGAACGTAGGGAAAAGAGATGCAAAGGCCTTGCGCTACGAAGGCAAAGTGCCTTGCGTGTTGTATGGAGGCGAAAACCAGGTCCATTTTCAAACCGACCTCGACGCCTTCAAAGCTGTGATCTTTACCCCTGAAACATTTGTCATCGAAATCAACATCAACGGCAAGATTTACAAGGCCTTGCTCAAGGATGTTCAGTATCATCCCGTTGGAGATCAGGTGGTTCATGCCGACTTTTATGAAGTGAAAGACGAAAAACCTGTGGTGGTTTCGTTGCCCATCAAACTCACCGGCTCATCACCAGGTGTGATCCGTGGTGGCAAACTCAAACAAAAGCTCACCCGCCTCAACGTGAAAGGCCTCATCGCCGACATGCCTGAGTATATCGAAATCAGCATCAGCAAGCTGAATGTTGGTCAAAGCATCAAGGTGAAAAACCTGGAATATGCCAATATTAAATTCCTCGACAACAGCAACAGCGTGATCGTGGAAGTGATGACTGCACGTGGTGTGGTGTTGGCTGCCGAAGAAGAATAGGATAATCATTATCCAATATTAAAAGGCATAAAACACCGTTTTTATGCCTTTTTCTTTTTATATGCCAAAGCGTCTTAGATTTGCGATTATTTAAAATATGAAATATCTCATCGCCTGTTTGGGCAACATCGGAGCTGAATATGCCAACACCCGCCACAACATTGGTTTTCAGGTGGGCGATGCGCTTGTGGCCGATCTGTCGGGAAAGTTTGAAACCGGCAGGCTGGCGCAAACCGCCATGGTCAAATACAAAAGCCGCATCCTCGTGGTGATCAAACCCACCACCTATATGAACCTCAGCGGAAAGGCCGTGCAGTATTGGCTGCGGCAGGAAAACATCCCGCAGGAAAACCTGCTCGTGGTGGTTGACGACCTGGCCCTGCCCCTTGCCACCCTGCGCATGAAAACCAAAGGCAGCGACGCCGGCCACAACGGCCTCGAAAACATCAT
>CAZBMR010000036.1:6618-33254 GCA_964492695.1 uncultured Lentimicrobiaceae bacterium | reverse complement strand
GGATTCCGATACAGCTCGTCGGCCTCGGCAATTTCCTCCATTTTACCTTTGTTCATTACCAGCACACGGTCTGACATATAGCGTACCACGCTGAGATCGTGCGAGATAAAGATATAGGTGAATCCATAATCCTGCTTCAGCCGGTTCAACAGGTTGAGCACCTGTGCCTGCACCGACACATCGAGTGCCGAAACAGGCTCATCGCAGATTACCAGTTCAGGATTCACGGCCAGTGCCCGCGCAATGCAGATGCGTTGCCGCTGCCCGCCCGAAAACTCATGGGGATAACGTTTGTAATGGGAAGCTTCCAGGCCCACCTCTTCGAGCAGTTCGATCACCTTTGTGCGTCTCGCGGCGCGGTTGCCAAACAATCCATGCACCTGCATGGGTTCGGCAATGGCTTCTCCAATGGGAATGCGCGGGTTGAGCGAGGCGTATGGGTCTTGAAATACAATCTGCATTTTTTGCCGCTGCGCCCTGAGCTGTCCTGAATTCAGGGCAGTGATATCAACACCCTTGAAGAAAATGCTGCCACCCTCAGGCTCAATCAGCCGGAGGATGCTGCGCCCAAGGCTTGTCTTGCCACAACCCGATTCGCCCACCAAACCCAATGTTTCGCCCTGAAACACTTCGAAAGAAACCTCGTTTACCGCATGCACGAATGCCTTGCCAGGCCGAAACAACGACGATTGTAACTTAAATCTCTTACTCAGGTTTTCAACCCGCAGCAAAGGCGCCTGACTGTAGATTTGAAGATGGCGCAGTTGACGCTCTTCGGCCGGTTGGGCCAGTTCGTTGCGCATTTGCTCAAGCCCGCCGGGCCATTGGTTGGCAAGAAACTCTTTCACCACGGGCAGTCGTCGGAGCCTGAAAGCGGTTGGTGGACGGCAAGCGAGCAAACCCTGTGTGTAAGGATGCTGCGGTGATTGAAGTACTTTCTGCACAGCACCTTGCTCCACCACATGGCCTTTGTGCATCACGAGCACCTCATCGCAAATTTCGCTCACCACTGCCAGGTCGTGGCTGATGAAGATCATTGCCATTGCCGTTTCGCGCTGCAATGCCTTCAACAATTGGAGGATTTCCTTTTGCACCGTCACGTCTAGTGCTGTGGTGGGCTCATCGGCAATGAGCAGTTTTGGTTCGTTGGCAAGGGCCATGGCAATCATCACCCTTTGTTTTTGTCCGCCCGACAGCTGGTGCGGATAGGCCTCGAAGATGGCTTCAGGACGAGGCAGCAATACCTTTTCAAACAGTTTCAACACCTTCTCGCGGGCGGTCTTTTTCTGTTCGGGATGATGTGTCAGAATGGCTTCCATCACTTGTTTTCCGCAACGCATCACCGGATTGAGCGAGGTCATCGGTTCCTGAAAAATCATGGCCATGCGGCTTCCGCGCAGCATGCGCATCTGCTTTTCATCGTGCTCTGAGATACCAGCACCCTCAAAAAAGATACCCTCTGATTGTACGCGCGCATTTTTTTTGCTCAGCAACTGCATGATGGCCAGGGAGCTGACAGATTTTCCCGAACCCGATTCGCCCACAATTCCAAGCGCCGTTCCTGCCTCAAGACGAAACGACAGTCCTTCAACAGCTGAGGTCCATTCGCCTTCATGCTGAAAGGCAACGTTCAGGTTTCGAACTTCAAGCAAAGCGGCAGGATTCATAAAACATCAATAACGGGCAAAAATAAGCGTTTGTTTATCCCAGCTCTTTCGAAAGATGCAAATTAACCGAACACCGATGTGAATAAACCATTTACAGACTCAAGGCCGCTTCATAAAAATTTTACTATACTTTTATCGTTTGAATGACACTGCTATATTTGCCGGCTGATTCCTTGCATGAAAATTCGAATGATGGGATACCCTTTCCGACGCTATATACCCCTGCTGGTATTGTTAGGCCTGCTTGCTTTTTTATTCATTGTTCCAATACGTATCCCTTTTAGCTTTAGATCGTTAGGATTTGTTCACCCCGAAAAACGCTGGCGTTTGATGACTGATTTCGATGGCAACTACGTGGGTGAAGTCAGAAACTACCGTTTGGGAAGGGCCGAGTCGGTGGTGAGCTATCGCTTTGAGCGCGGCGATATTGCCAGCCTTTCGCTGAATAATTTGAAACAAACTCAAAGCTGGATCAGTGAAGGCGACACCATCGGACAAATACGCTCCATTCGTACAGAAGAACAGCTGCAGCAAAAAGAGCATCTCGTTGCCATTGCCATGAGGGAACTCCAGGCAAGTGTGTCGGCGGAGAAGGCTGAGGTGATTCAACAACTCAGTGAACAGGTGGTGCTTACACAACAGCAACTCAACTTTGCCGAAACACAGTTTGGCCGAATTGAGCAGCTTTATCGTGACAGCATTGTTCGAGCCATGACTTTCTAAGAGGAGCAAACGCGCTACCTAACAGCAAAAAGTCAACATGAAATTGCGAAAAGCAATTATCAGTCGGCGCTTTCGGGCGTAAAGCCTGATGAGGCCAGGCTGCTCGAAGAAAAGATGAAGAGCCTTGAAAAAGAGCTGATGCTGATTGCCGAAAACACCAGGGCATACATCCTGATTGCACCTTTCGACGGGCGGCTTGAACTAAGCCCCGCACTCACCGAAACCGGTGAATACCTTTCCATCTCAGATACCAGCAATTATGTGGTGTATGCCCCTGTGAAAATTCACTTCCTGCCTTATGTGAAAGCCGATACGCAGTTTGAGTTTTATATTCAGGGATCAGACAGCGCCTTTAGCGCTACCATTTATGATATTGGAAAAAAGGCAGAAAACATTGGTAATCAACAGGTTGTTTTCATTAAAGCACAAGTTGACAATCCTGGTCAGCTGCAGCTAGATGGTTTGACCGCTGAATGCCGTTTTTATGGCGAGCGCATCAGCCTGAGAGAATATTTCAGCCGAACCATCAAGCTCTATTTGCAATAGGCTATGGCATTGCGATACGAATACAAATATGTGGTTCCTGAACATAAAATGGACATGCTCAGGCAGATGATTAGCCCGTTCGTAAAGCACGATAAATATTGTCAGAATGTTGATAATCACCAATATACCGTTCGTAGTATCTATTTCGATACAGCCGATTATGCCTGCTATTTCGAAAAAGTGGAGGGCATCAAGCACCGAAAGAAATTCAGGTTGCGGGCATATGGACAATCAGATGAAGCCTCGGCCAATGTTTTTTTTGAGATCAAGCGTAAGTTTGAGCATCCTATCCTGAAAAATAGGGCACCTGCTGGTTATTCAACAGCCAAAGAAATGATCAATGGCACTGGTTTTGAACACTATCATCCCGACATTATCAAATATCCCCATGCAGCCGACGACTTGAAACGGTTTTTCTATCACTTCCATCATTCACGCTTGCATCCGGTGATTTTGGTAATTTACGAGCGAGAGGCTTTTCTGGGAGTACATGACGAAAACATTCGCTTAACCTTTGATAAAAACCTGCGTAGTGTGGCTTTTCCAGAACTTGGTCAACTGTTTGGCAATGAACACATCCGGCATTCACTGGAAGGACAGTTTATCCTCGAAGTAAAATTCAACGATCACTTTCCTGCCTGGATGAAACCAATCACAGCCACCTTGGGCTTAGTGAGACAGTCGGCGTCAAAATATGTCATATGTATTGATACCCATAACTTTATTAAACCCAAAAAACTTCCTTCGGTATATGCCAGAAGCCGAAGAAACAGTTTTTAATACACGAAACATATGTTCGAAGAATTCCAGCAAATTGACCTGTTTCCAATAACCATTTACACCGTAATTGGCAATCTGATTGTTTCGTTTCTATGTGGTATGGTTATTTCATTGGTTTACAGGTTTGTGTACAAAGGTCCAAGCTATTCTGTGAGCTTTGTCAATTCGCTTGTCATCCTTTCGATGATCACATCGGTGGTTATTCTGGTGATTGGCAACAACCTGGCACGCGCCTTTGGTTTGGTGGGGGCCATGTCTATCATTCGTTTTCGAACCGCTGTGCGCGATGTGCAGGACATCGTATTCATCTTTTTCTCTCTAAGCATCGGCATGGCCACAGGCGTAGGGCTTTATTCGGTAGCCATCAGCGGAACCATCCTGATTAGTTTGGCCATTATCATGCTCACCCTTTCGAACTTTGGGGCTGCGCGCAAACGCGAATTCATGCTGCAGATCACTTACGACAGCAACAATGAAAATGACCTCATCATCGAGAAAATCATGCGGTTGCATTGCAGAAAAATTAAGCTCGTCAACCTGAAAAACGTTCGGTCGGAAGGAATGATCGAGGCTTTCTACCACGTTTCGCTCAAAGAGGAGAAAAAAAGTACGCCATTGCTCACCGAGCTGAGCGTGTTGCCCGCTGTGATGAATGTGAATCTCTATTTCGATGAAGATGATGTGAATCCTCCTGTTTACTGACAATCTGCATACCATGCCAAAAAGAGATCTCTTTTCTCAATATCACTCAAAGGCATCCATAAAATTGTAATATCTTATCGATTTCTAACTCATTGTAATACTGTTGTTTATCCGATATCAACCGTTTAACAACACATGTTTACGTATCTATCTGGTAATCATACGACTTACTGTTGCAGCCCGCCGTAATTTTGCTCCGTCAATTCGTTCATTTGTCTAACTTAAAACTTGAAAACATGACAACAATGCGAAACTCCGTACAACTGATCGGACATGCAGGAAAAGATCCTGAAGTAAAAACCATCCTCAACGACCGCAAAATGGCGCGCTTCACCCTCGCTACCAACGACTTCTACACCAACAACAAAGGTGAGCGTGTGGAACAAACGCAGTGGCACCGCATCCTCGCGTGGGGAAAAACGGCCGAAACCATCGAAAAGGAAGTCAAAAAAGGAAAACACATCCTCGTCAGCGGTAAGCTCACTTCAAACAACTGGGAAGACAAAGATGGCACAAAACACACGACCGTGGAAGTCCTCGCCCTCGAGGTAGCATTGATTTCTTAAGCTTCTTTTTTACTAATAAACACTATTTTAACTACTTAAATCTTTCTACATCATGAAAAATTCAGATCAAACCCTCCAACTCATTGGCAGACCTGGCAACGAACCCATTATCAAAACCTTCGACGAAAACCGAATGGTTGCCCGGTTCTCCTTTGCAACCAATGTGCAAACCACCGATGAAAACGGAAACACGCAATGGGTCACCAAATGGCACCGAGTGGTGGCATGGGGCAAGGTGGCAGAGCTGGTGCAACGCAGCGTGAAAAAAGGCGTGAAAATGACCATCGTGGGCAAAGATGCCGTGAGGCCTTATATTGACAAAGAAGGCGTGGCCAAAGAATCGAAAGAGATTGTGCTCTACAACCTCTCTGTTTTCGACAAGGAAATTGCATAATCATTCAACCATTTCAAAAATAATAATGGCTGCCTGAAAACAGGCAGCCATTTTTTATTGCTTGTTAAAAGCCATTATCTTTGCCTAAGCATCCAAAAACAAAACCATGGGTGGTTTTTTTGAACCATTAATCTCGCTGCTCTATCCCGAAGTTTGTCCTGCTTGTGGCGAATTGCTACAAAGCGATGAATCAACAATCTGTCTGAGTTGTCAGTTTTTGTTGCCGCGCACAGGATACGAAAAGGTGAGCGACAATCCTGTGGCGCGCATGTTTTGGGGCAGAACCCACCTTCATGCAGCAAGTGCATGTTTTTTCTTTGCCAAAAAAGGCCGTGTTCAACACCTGATTCATGAGCTAAAATACAAGGGCAATCAGGATGCCGGCCTTTTCCTTGGGAAAGAAATGGCAAAGGAAATTGAACAATCACCTTTATTTCAGTCAATAGACCTGATCGTTCCGGTTCCGCTTCATCCAAAAAAAATACGCATCAGAGGATACAACCAAAGTGAGGTGTTGGCGCGCGGCATGCTCAATCACCTGCCAGCGATCGTTAGCACGCAACATTTGATCAGAACCACTGCAACCGAAACACAAACCAAAAAATCGCGGGAAGCACGCTGGAAAAATGTGAAGGACATCTTTGCTTTAAACCAGCCCGATGAGCTTGCAGGCAAACATGTGTTGCTGGTGGATGATGTGATTACCACAGGCAGCACCATCGAAGCTTGCGCCAATGTGCTCATGCAGGTCCCAAACATCCGCATCAGTGTGGCGGCAGCTGCCTGCCCGGCTTAGTGAATCCATTTGCGCCATCGCAACCAATACACTGTCAACAGATTGCTGATTGCGACAACTGCAATATACCACATTAACCACTGAAGCGGAAACTGTGTCTTATAAAGCCAGGTGGCCAGGTTTCCAATCATCAGCCACTGAAACACATACACTGGCGTCACATGCGTACCATTCCAGGCAAGCCAGCTTTGAACGCTGCCTGCAGCTTTTTGATTGACCAACAACTGCAGCAGTAATATCTCCCAAAAAACAAACCCAAGATTCCAGATCATGAGCTGCCAGTTGTGGTGGTAATAGGTGCTGAGTTGCACGGTTTGTTCAAAACCAACATCGAACGTAGTGATCAGGGCCGCTGTGAGCAAGGCAAAACTGCCAACATAATAGCGGTTGTCGGTCATTCGGCTGGCATATGTATCCCACAACAGCCTGGCTGTGAAACCCGCCACAGGATAAAAGGCCCAGGGAAACAGTGGAAAGTAAGACCAGGCTTTGTTGCTATGAAAAAATGCAAATACATAGTCCAGCGTTTCGTGTTTACCTTCATAGAAAGGTAAAATCACCTGAATTACCGGAATCAGCAACAACAGTAATAACCAGGCCCACAGGCGATGGTGAAATAGCGCGCGCCAAAAAGCCATCAGCAACAGGCTGAGGCCGGCAAGAAAAAAAATATCAACCCCAAAAAGATACTCCCACACGTTCACCCCTATTTGTCCTTGCAAATGCTTGATGATCAGGTGTGCATTGAGTCCTGCATTGAGCAGAAAACCCCATCCGATCAACTTCAATCCCCTTTTCAGCATGTGTTGGTGCGTGCAGGTTTTGCTTGCATATACACCCATAAAAAACATGAAAACAGGGGCCGCGGGAGCACCTCCCAAAAACAGGCTGATTTTGCCGTAAATACCATCATACCAAGATGGTATGGCAAACAATTCGGTCAAATGCACCTGAATCATCAACAACACGGCAATGCCTTTGGCCACATCAGCCGTTGGCCATCGCGGCTGCGTTCGGGTGTCTTGATACTGATCTGTATTTCTCATCCCAATGCTGTTTCAACAAACAAACTTATTTCAATTTTTAGAAAAAAATGGCGCATCTTAAAATCTTGTAAGACAATGTTAGAAAAGTATAAGTTAGGCGCTGCAGCATAGTCATTACCTTTGCGGCTCTTAAATGCACAGCACGATGAACCATCAACTTAAAGCAGTATGCTTGTTTTTGCTGCTGAGTCTTTCCTACAAAGGACTGGAAGCGCAAATTACCCTGGAATCTACTTATTCACATTCAGGCACTTACACTCAGTTAGCCATTTCAGGCAATAAGTTTTACGTCATGGATGTGGGTGCAAACCAATGCCGCATCTACAACACCAACCACAGCTTGTGGAAAACACTGAACCTACAGATTCCTGCCAATAACTACCTCTACGACATCAAATATGTGTCTGAAGGCCTGTTTACCACCGACAACAGCCTTTGCCTGGCTTATGTTTATTATTCATACAACGAAACAGGCCAATACTACACCTTCACTGCCAAAGTGATCAAGGAAAACGGCGTGACCTTGCTCACCGTTCCAGGTTGTCAGTATTTGTATGTGCATACCCTTGCCGATGGTAGCACGAAACTTGTAACCTACAGTTACAACAATTCGGTTTATCCTTCCACCATCGAAACGGCAGTTTATAATTTGCCAGGAAATTATGTTGCTCAAAACGAATTCAATAAAGCACAAATGCCTGCCTGGCCCAATCCGGCATCCGACAATATCAACATACCCTACCAATTGCCCGGAGCTTCTGCCGAAGGCGAATTGCTCCTGTTCGACATTCAGGGCAAATTGTTGAAATCGTATGCCTTACATCAAAATTCAGGAAAAGTGAGCATTTCTGTATCTTCTTTCCCTTCAGGAACGTATCTTTATCGCATTCAGGCAGGCGAATATCAGTCTGCCACAGCAAAAATCATCCTGAATGAAAGACTTTAGCATCAGCCCATGCCTGAACTGACTTTAAGTGATTTTCCTGTTCAATCGTACGACAAACTCAGATATCGGGATACCGACAGACAAGGCCATGTGAACAATGCTGTTTTTTCCACTTTTTTGGAAACAGGGCGGGTTGAAATTTTATATAATCCTGAAGTTGAATTGCTTTCGGATGACGCCAGTTTTGTGATTGCCTCCCTAACACTCCATTTTCGCGGCGAAATTCACTGGCCGGGAACCGTTGAAACCGGAACAATAGTGAAAAAAATCGGCAATAGTTCCATCACGCTGTTTCAACGCGTATTTCAAAAAAACGTGTGCGTTGCTGAGGCTGAAACAGTGGTGGTGCAGCTGGATAATGCCACAAAGAGAAGCAAAAAACTTTCGGATATGGCTGTTCAAAAGCTCAGTCAGCTAATGCGGCCCTGAACCCTGAATAATTGGGCGAGTGTCCTTCGGTTTCGGATTGGTGCTTTCAAGGCAATCTCCATTGCGTCGTTTTATGGTTGCGTGTGTCTCAGCATGATCCGGATCAATCCAATTGATGTTGTATAAGATTCATTATATCAATACAATATGAGATTGACCAGATATTTGGGCTTACACTTAGCCATCAATTGAAACGTAACAAAGACCCATGATGCGCACGATTATGTGCATCTTTGCAGCCACAATGCGCTCGAAAATGAAAAAATCAATTGCACTTGTTGCACACGACAACCGAAAAAAAGACTTGCTGGAATGGGTGAGGCACAATCGTGAAAAACTTTCAGGGAACCACTTTTATGCCACAGGCACAACAGGCCGCATGATGGGCGAGGTGTTGGAAGATGTTGTTTGCCTGAAGTCTGGTCCGCTGGGTGGTGACCAACAGCTGGGAGCACTGATAGCAGAAGGCAAGATCGACTTCATGATCTTTTTTTGGGACCCCATGGCCAGTCAGCCCCACGATGTGGATGTGAAAGCTTTGCTGCGCATGAGTGTGCTTTACAACATCCCTACGGCGAGCAACCGGTCAACAGCCGATTTTCTTATCACCTCGCCACTTTTTACCGACGACAACTATGTGCCCTTGCGTAAAGACTATTCGGCCTATCTTAATCGTCTTTCGAACGATCTTCACGACTGATAATCAACAGCTTTAAGCTAAATTAACCAGCATTAGAGGCCTTTTTCGTACCTTTGCCAAATGATCGGCTTTTGCTTGAACGGCAAATGGTCAAGGTTTCATCAATCACTGTTTGATTATCATGACGCAACAAACTCAAAATTTTGCACTTATAGGAGCAGCTGGCTTCATCGCGCCACGGCACATGAAGGCCATCAAAGAAACGGGCAATCTGATGGTTGCCGCACTCGACCCTTTTGACAGTGTTGGCATCATAGACAGCTTTTTTCCGGAAGCCCACTTTTTTACCGAACCCGAGCGTTTCGACCGGCACCTCGACAAGCTGCGTCGGGCTGCAGACAACAAGGTAGATTATGTGAGCATCTGCTCTCCGAACTATTTGCACGATGCACACATCCGCATGGCTTTGCGCAACGGAGCGCATGCCATTTGTGAGAAACCCCTGGTGCTCAATCCCTGGAACCTCGATGCATTGGCTGACATTGAAGCTGAGTCGGAAAAGCGCATCTACACCATTTTGCAACTCAGGCTTCACCCATCCATTGTTACCCTCAAAAAACGTATTGAGGCCGAAGCAAGCAACAAACGCTATCGCATTCATCTTGAATATATCACATCAAGAGGCAATTGGTATTTCCGCTCCTGGAAAGGCAACGTTGAAAAATCTGGCGGCATCGCCACCAACATTGGCATTCATTTTTTCGACATGCTCACCTGGATATTTGGCGCAGTGCAAGGCAATATCCTCACGCAATATCAAGCCGATCGTGCTGCAGGTGAATTGCTGCTCGAAAAGGCCGATGTAAGCTGGTTTTTATCCATCAATGCCGAAACACTGCCAAACGAAGTGAAGCAGCTCAACAAACGCACATACCGAACTTTGACCATCGATGATGAAGAAATCGAATTTAGCGATGGTTTCACCGACCTGCACACCGAAAGCTACAGACAGATATTGGCCGGAAATGGCTTTGGTCTGAACGACGCACGCACTTCTGTGCAGATTGTGCACGATATACGTAAACAAACATCCAAATTCTGATACAACAAATGATTACTCCCACCCTGCTCGAAAAAATTATCAAAGCAGCCATCGATGCCGGCGATGCCATCATGGAGGTGTATGCCACCGACTTCACCGTTGACCTGAAAAGCGACAACAGCCCCCTGACAAAGGCTGATATGAAGGCTAACGAAATCATAACCAAAGTTTTACAATCGACAGATATACCGGTTATCAGTGAGGAAGGTCGTCCGGTTTCCTTTCATATACGTGAAAACTGGTCAACTTTTTGGCTGGTTGATCCACTTGATGGCACCAAGGAATTTGTCAACCGCAATGGCGAATTCAGTGTGAACATTGCCCTTATCGAACATAAAAAACCTGTATCGGGTGTCATTTATGCTCCCGTAACCGACACGCTCTATTTCAGCGACGACCAGGGTGCCTGGAAGCTGGAGCACGCCAAAGGCATTGTTTTGGGAAATCCCGGCCTGGTAAATCTGAAGCGACAAGGCCAAAAGTTGCCGCTCGAACGGATTAGCCACGATTACACGATCGTAGCCAGCAGGTCGCACCTCAATCCCGAAACCACCGAATTTATCAACAAAACCAAACGCGAACACGACAGCATTCGCATCGTTTCGAGAGGCAGCTCATTGAAAATGTGTATGATAGCAGAAGGTCATGCCGATGTTTACCCACGTTTTGGCCTTACCTCAGAATGGGATACTGCTGCCGGTCATGCCATCGTGAATGCTGCCGGCGGAAAAGTGGTTCAATTTGATGATCCGTGCACCGAATTGTCATACAACAGTGTTGATCTGCAAAATCCATCTTTCGTGGCTTACCCAGCATCAAATTGATTTCTCGTAAAATAAAACTTAAAACCCAAGCTCCTTTCCTTTTTGCAGAAGCTGAAACAAAGTTTTGAATGAACACATTAACAATCAATAACCTGCGTGAACTGGAAGCCGAAGCCATCCACATCATCCGCGAAGTGGCAGCCTCGTTCGAAAAACCTGTCATGCTCTATTCCATTGGAAAAGACTCGTCGGTGATGGTGCGTCTGGCCGAAAAAGCCTTTTATCCGGGTAAAGTGCCTTTTCCGCTGATGCACATCGACAGCAAGTGGAAATTCAAGGAGATGGTTGAGTTTCGCGACCACTATGCCGCTGAAAACGGATGGGATTTGATTGTGGAATACAACCGCGAAGGTTTCGAGGGGGGCATCGGTCCTTTTACGCATGGCAGCAAGGTGCACACCGACGTGATGAAAACACAGGCCCTGCTGCAAGCGCTCGACAAGCACCGTTTTGATGCTGCTTTTGGGGGGGCAAGGCGCGACGAGGAAAAATCGCGCGCCAAAGAACGTATTTTCAGTTTTCGCGACAGGTTTCACCAATGGGATCCAAAAAACCAACGTCCTGAACTGTGGGATATTTACAATGCACGGGTGCACAAAGGCGAATCAATCCGCGTGTTTCCACTCAGCAACTGGACCGAACTCGACATTTGGCAATACATCCGCCTCGAAAATATCCCCATCGTGCCACTCTATTTTGCCAAAGAAAGGCCCATCGTCGAAATGGACGGCAACCTCATCATGGTGGACGACGAACGAATGCCTGCTGAATTGGCTGCCAAAGCCAGCATGCGAAAAGTGAGATTCCGCACCCTGGGTTGCTATCCACTCACTGGGGCTATTGACTCCGAAGCAGATACAATTGAAAAAATTGTTGAAGAAATGATGACTGTCACCAAAAGCGAACGCACCACCCGTGTGATTGACTTTGATCAGGACGGCAGTATGGAACAGAAAAAACGTGAAGGATATTTTTAAACTTTTGTCAAGGCGAACAGATTACACATCAAAGGAATGAACCAACATACTGATATACAATCTTTTCTTGATCAGGATCAAAAAAAAGACCTGCTGCGGCTGCTCACAGCAGGCTCGGTGGATGATGGAAAATCCACCCTGATCGGACGCTTGCTTTTCGACAGCAAAAAGATTTACGAAGACCAACTTTCGGCACTCGAACGCGACAGCAAACGCATTGGGCATGCCGGCGAAAAAATAGATTATGCCCTGCTGCTTGATGGACTGAAAGCCGAACGTGAACAAGGTATCACCATCGATGTGGCATACCGCTACTTCTCCACCAGCAAACGTAAGTTCATCATTGCCGATACGCCCGGTCACGAACAATATACCCGCAACATGGTGACAGGGGCAAGCACTGCCAATCTGGCCATCATCCTCATCGATGCACGCAAAGGCGTGATTACCCAAACACGCCGGCATACCTATCTGGTTTCGTTGTTGGGAATCAAACATATCGTGCTGGCCGTCAATAAAATGGACCTGATGGATTTCGATCAGCAAGTGTTTGAAAACATCTGCAACGACTACAGGCAGTTCGTAACCCCGCTCAGCATTCCCGACATTTATTTTATACCACTTTCGGCGCTCAACGGCGACAATGTAGTGGACAATTCACAGCATATGCCCTGGTATCATGGCAAAAATTTGCTGCAATACCTCGAAGAAGTACAGGTGAATTCCGACAGAAATTTCAACGATTTTCGTTTTCCGGTTCAGTATGTGTTGCGTCCAAGCTTGCATTTCAGAGGCTTCTCAGGAAAAATAGCATCCGGAATCGTAAAAAAAGGTGATGAAGTGATGGTGCTGCCTTCGCGCAAAACCAGCATCGTAACCTCTGTGATCACAGCCGATGGTGAGGCAGATTATGCTTTTCCGCCTCAGGCGGCCACCCTCACCCTTGCGGATGAAATCGACATTTCACGTGGCGATATGCTGGTGCATGCTGCCAGCCAACCCAGGCAAGAACGGCAGTTTGAGGCGATGCTCGTTTGGATGGACGAAAACAAAATGGACCCTTACGCCCAGTTTTACATCAAGCACACCACCAACACCACACGCGCACGCATCGACATGATTCGCTACCGCGTGGATGTTAACACGCTTGAACACAGCCAAACAGAAGCTTTGGCACTCAATGAAATAGGTCGGGTTGTGATCACCACCAACAAGCCAGTTTTTTTTGATCCCTACCACCAAAACCACAGCACCGGTTCATTTATCCTGATCGACCCCATCACACACAACACCTGCGCAGCAGGGATGATCATCGACAAGCTGAATGCGCGTGATTTGCACGCCAGAATCAGCGATCCCGAATCCCGAAGAATGATTGACGGTGGCAAAAGCCTGATTTCCCAGCAAGAGCTGGTGCAGCGCTACAAACAAAAAGGTGCCACCATCTGGATCACCGGACTGCACGGAAGCGGCAAAAACATGCTGGCCTACAACCTCGAAAGGAGGCTATTCGATCAGGGTGCTACAGTGGTGTTGATGGACGGCAGCACAGTGCGCTCCGGACTTGCCCGCGAACTGGATTTTTCGCCTGCCGACAGGGCCGAGCAGCTCAGGCGTGTGGCTGAAGTTTGTAAAATTCTGAACGATCAAGGCATCATCACCATTTGCTCTTTCATTTCTCCGCGTCGGGAGATCCGGCAACAATTATCAGAAATAATTGGAAATGAACGGTTTAATCTGGTTTATATGGACGCTGATTTGGCCTGGTGCCGTCAGAATAAACCTGATCTGTATGAAAAAGCCGAAAGCGGTGAACAGATGTTTTTGCCTGGGGTTGACGAAACCTACGACATCCCACAGGATGCCGACCTCAGCCTGAAACCTGAACAGTTGACTGAAAACATCGAACAGCTGATAGTCTATTTACAGGAAAAAGGCATTTATCCAGCCGATGCATCCAAATAGCACCGTGAAATAGCATAGTTTTGCACCCTAAAATACATTGACATGAACAACAAAGGACCTGTTTCGCAATTCATTGCCCATCACTACCGCCATTTTAATGCCGCAGCGCTGATGGATGCCGCCAGAGGTTATGAAGCCCACCTGAACGAAGGCGGAAAAATGATGATTACGCTGGCCGGTGCGATGAGCACTGCCGAGTTGGGAATCTCGCTTGCTGATATGATTCGTCAGGACAAAGTTCAGATCATATCCTGCACAGGCGCTAATCTGGAGGAAGACCTGATGAACCTGGTGGCCCATAGCCACTATAAACGCGTTCCGCACTACCGCGATTTAAGCCCCCAGGACGAATGGAACCTGCTTGAACACGGTTTCAACCGTGTTACTGACACCTGCATTCCTGAAGAAGAAGCATTTCGACGACTGCAAAAACACATTTTCACTTTGTGGAAAGACGCAAATGAAAAAGGTGAACGCTATTTTCCACATGAATACATGTATCAAATGCTCCGCTCGGGTGTATTGGAACAATACTACGAAATAGATCCAAAACACAGCTGGATGCTGGCAGCAGCCGAAAAAAACCTGCCCATCATTGTACCGGGCTGGGAAGACAGCACCATGGGCAACATCTTTGCTTCCTATGTCATCAAGGGCGAGCTGAAAAGCACCACCATGAAGAGTGGTATTGACTATATGGTTTGGTTATCAGACTGGTACAGAAAAAACAGCAGCGGAAAAGGTGTTGGATTTTTCCAGATTGGCGGTGGCATTGCCGGTGATTTCCCCATTTGTGTGGTGCCCATGATGTATCAGGATTTGGAATGGACCGATGTTCCGTTCTGGTCTTATTTCTGCCAGATTTCCGATTCCACCACCAGCTATGGCAGCTATTCTGGAGCAGTGCCAAACGAGAAAATTACCTGGGGCAAGCTCGATATTCACACCCCAAAATTCATTGTTGAATCGGATGCCACCATCGTTGCGCCACTCATTTTTGCCTGGATATTAGGCTATTAAATTTTAAAAATTCGTCTAAATTTGCCTTTTTCCTTCACTGGAAAAAGGCATTTTTTTTAACCTCATTCTCATGAAAAAACTTTTGCTCCTGTTGTTTCCCTTGTTTGTGGCCTGCCAACAACCGACGCAGCATCGGGCCGAATTTTGGGCACACCACTTCTCCTTTGCTAAGGATATTTCCTATGGTCCGGAAAAAAAACAATTGTTGGACATTTTCAGTCAGGGACAATGGATCGGTGAGCCGCATTACTGGAAAGCCGATACACAGGAGCATCCTACCCTGATTTATATCCATGGTGGCGGATGGATGGGAGGCTCAAAGGAGGGAGTGATTCCCTTCATTATTCCATATTTGGAGCGTGGGTTTAATGTTGTTTTACTGGATTATCGAACCGGCGAAAACACTGCACCACAAGCTGTTGACGATTGTATGCTGGCCCTCAGCTGGATTGCAGAACACCATGCCGATTTTAACATCGATCCGCAGCAAATCTATCTTTCGGGCGAATCGGCTGGCGGACATCTTGCCTTAATTACAGGTTTGCTGAATGCGATTCCAAAAAGTCATTTGCACTATTCAGGTGATCGAATCACCATTCAAGCCATCATCAACTGGTTCGGAATCACCGACATTGCAGGCATTGATACCTTTTTTTCCAATCAGGGCGAAGCTCAAAACTATGCCTCCTTGTGGGTAGGTGACAAGCTGCGAATGGATTCCATTTCGGCCCAATACTCCCCCATACACCGCATTTCACCCCACAGCCCGGCTGTAATCAGCATTCACGGACAAAAGGATTCGGTTGTTCCATTCGAGCAAGCCGCGCAGCTGCACACACTTCTGAAACAAAACAAGGTGAGGGAAAAATTGTTGGCAATTTCAGACGGAAAGCATCTGGGTTTCAACAACGAAGCCTTTCAAAAAATCTATTCCGAAATTTTTAGCTTTATTGAGGCACCTTCTGAACACTAATGGGCAACTGTACTACAAAAGTTGTTCCGGCATCCGGGTCGGAAGTAAAACTAACTTTACCTTTCAGGTATTGTTCGGTGAGCAGTTTGATGCTGTAGGTTCCCAAACCCCGCGACTGGTCTTTCGTTGAAAAAGACCGTTGAAAAATCTGCATCTGAATTTTATGGTGCATAAAAGTTTGATTGTGCACACTGAAAATGATGTGATCATCTCCGGGCTGATGCTCGAACGACATTGTCACAGTTTGTCCGTCGCGACTGGCCTCCAAAGCGTTTTTTAACAAATTGATTAAGATCCTTTTAAGAAGCACGGGGTCAGTTTCGATGGTGGTGGCGTTTCCTTTTTTAACCTGAATCATTTTGTTTTTACCCACAAAATGATGTTCAAGGTTATTTTTCACACCATTTAAAAACTCATTAATTTCCAACGGTTTAGGATCAAATTTCAGTTCGCCTCTTTCAGCTGCCAACAGCTGACGTTGTGCCGCAATTTCGTCAATGAGGTTTTCGCTTAGTTTATTTGCAATTTCTACAAACTCTCTGATTTCGGTTGGATCGCTGCTCATGGAAACAAAATCAAGAAATCCTCTGATGCCAGCAGCTGTGTTCATAATGTCGTGAAAAAAGATGCGCTCGAGCACGCGACGACGTTTTTCGTCGCTGATGTCGTGAAACGAAAGCACCACGTAACGCTCGTCCTGATAGGCAAAAGGTGATGCGGTGACCGAAAAATCGTAGGAAACCTCTTTTCCATCGACTTGTGCTGTTATTCGGCATTCCGACGAAACTTTAACATCGTGACGCATGCAATCCAAAATTGCATTCACAGCACCACAATACCGGCAATGTTCCGACGTGCCGCAACCGCCTTCGTTTTTTGATGCGTTGACACAATTTAGCAATTCGCCCGGTCGCAACCCGACAATATCTTCGATATCGGTAAATCCCATTGCCTCGAGCAAGGCTTTGTTGCCGTATATAATTTGCCGCTCTTTGTTGAGAATGGCAGCAATATAAGGCAAGGCGTTGACGAGTTCGTTCACATTCTCAAAGCTTTGAAACAAACCCAGGTCGGACAAAATCTTGCTTACTTCTGCTCTTTCAGCTGGTGCAAAAAAAGTTTTCATTTTTCATGCTTCTTGGTACGCTCTGTCAAAAATACGACCAAAAAAGCCAAAAGTGGACTAAAAATGAAAGAAATAAAAAACAATCCCTGCCTTCCCGGCCAGCGGGATGCAAAATGTTCCGACAGGTAAAGCGAAAGGCCGTACCACAAAATAAAAGCGATGGCTATCCAAAGTCCGGTCATCATCAATAGAGGTAATAAAAGATGAATGACAGAGGGATGATGATGCCAAAAAGGGTGAGCCATGCACCACGTGCTGTGATGCCATCGCTGCCCCTTGGTATCAATATACCACTGATTGCCAATAATATAAGCGATCCGCTGAAGATGTCTGAAAACCAGGTCCAATAAACAGACGGATTGTAATGGAGGTAGTTGGCTTCACGAAACACAGGGCGTTTTTTGGTGATTTCGATGTATCCTTCGCCGGTTTCCATATCCAAAACAGCCATTCCTCCGTGAAGAAAAACTTTCAACTTGCTGTCGGACGGGAAATAATGCTTTCTGTATTCGTCGTCCACACCATATTTTTCCAATAGTGCCTTCACTTCGGCTTTGCCCGGTTTTTGTGTGAAAGGTGAGCCGGTAATGGTTTTTTCTATCAGGATATAGTTGGGGTTCCAGTCGTTGCGATGATTCAGCGCAATGCCTGATAAGGCATAAATAATCGTCATTGCAAAAAAGATATAGCCCAGATCACGATGGATAGCCCTGTTCCATTTTCTCCACTTAAAGTTCATTCGATCAATTTGTTGTTGTTTATTTAAAAGGAAAAACCAGACGAAAACTGTCTGGTTTTTCCGATCGAAACATTGCTGTTTATTCTTTAATCACTTCGTAGGAAGCTGCTTTGATGTTGTAGAAGGAGAGTTTGTTTACGCCTCTTTCTGCCATCATTTTTCGGTAGTTGTTGATGGATTCGAAAGCCGATTCTTCTTCATGGTGTTCGGCCTCAGCACTTGCCTGCTCGTTTTTTCCTCCGTCGAGGTGTTTCTTTTCCTCCAGTCCGGCTTTGATTTCCTCTTCCCATTCCTGCAGATAGGCTTCGTCAACAACTGTTTCTTCGATAATGCCTGTTACCACAAAATCATAGCCTTCGAGTTCGCTGTTGAAGGCGGCCATGTCGTCGCCGGTGACCACTTTGATGCGGCCATCCGATATGGTGTCAACGAGAAATAGTTTTTTACCGTCGTGTTTACAAATATGATCGGCCGTGCCTTTGATAGTAATCATCTGATTGACAAGACCTGGGGCCTTTTCTTCGAAATTAGCCACGGTCACTTCAACGGGGGCTTTAGCTTCGGTTGTTTGGGTTTGGGATGAATCAGTTTTTGGGTTGGAACTGCAAGCCATCATCAATGCAGCTGCAATGCTCAGAAAAGCAATTTTTTTCATAGATCATTATGGTTAACATTTCGTCGCAAAGATACATTTTTAAGGAACAAACCTTTGTTTCTGTTTAAAAACATGCTGTTTTAAAGCAGGATTAGTCTTCCGGATTCAATTTGTCCTCTTCCTCAATTTTCACTCCATCATATGCACTTTCAATGCCATTCTCGTATTCAACCATGATGATGAGGCTTCCATCTTCGGCCCATTTTTGCCAGATTCCGTCTTTGCGTCCCATGATGTATTTGCCCTGCTCTTTTTTGGTACCATCGTCATAATACCAGGTGTGCAATCCATGTGGATTGTCCTCAATAAAGCTGCCCTCAAAGAGCAATTGTTCGTTTTGTCCAAAATGTTTCCACAGGCCTGTGAGCATTCCTTCCGAAAATGATCCTTCTTCGCGCTGAAAGCCGTTTTGCACCACCCAAAAACCTTCTTCCCTATTGCTGATAAAATCACCTTCGGACAGAATAAATCCTTCGGGGCTGTATTCCACCATTTTGCCATCGCGTTCGCCATTGCGGTAATGCTCTTGCCTGTGGATGTTTCCACCCTTGTAAAACCAGGTCCATTCTCCATTCGGCAAGCCTTTTTCGTTGTAAGTACCTTTTTGCTCCAAAGCTCCGTCGGGATAATAAAAAAGCCATTCGCCACGCCGCTTTCCATGGTGGTAGATGCCTTCGCTTTTTGTCATACCGTTGGGATAGAGCTCTTTCCAGCTACCTTCGTTTAAACCCTCGTTGCTAACGATGCCTTTTGCAACCATCACCCCTTTGCTAAAAGTGAATGATTCAATCACATTGCCGTCTTCATCAAATTCACGACGGATGCCTTCAGGCACACCTTTTTTGTAGGTTGCTTCCACCTTCACCTTTCCACTTGGATAATAGTCTCTTTTCAGCTCAAGGCGGGCTACTTCTTCGGCGCTGTCCTGTCTGATATCATCCACATACTTTTCAATTGCCGTGAGGTTTCCTGCCTGATCGAAATATTTAAAGATGCCATTTTTTAAACCATTTTTAAACGACCCTTCCGATTTCAGGCTGCCATTGTCATAAAACCATTTCCACATTCCGTGGGGCTTTCCATCGGAATCGCGCCGGTTAATGCGTTCACGCGCAGTGATATACCCTTTTTTGTAGGTAACCATTTCTGTGATGGTTCCAAGGCTGTCGTACTGCCAGGCCTGGCCGTTTTCAAGGCCATTTTCAAAAGGGATCTTTTTCACCAGCCTCATGCGTCCGTCATAAAACAGTGTATAGCCTTGCTTGATGTCCTGTTCAAAGTTTTCGACCACCACCTCATCTTTTTGATAAGTGGTTCTGAGTCCTTGTTTTCTCCCCTCTTTGTAATTGATTTCCAGTGTTTTATTACCTGTTTCATCATAAAACTTCCAGGTGCTGTCGAGTAGAAAATGTTTTCTGTTTCCTTCTGATTTAAGCCTGCCGTTTTCATGGTAAGTTTTCCAATAGCCATCGGGTTTGCCATTTACGAGCAAGCCTTCGCTGGATACATTTCCGTTTTGAAAACGATAAACAGCTGTTGTTGTGTCGGTTGCAGAATTTTGTGCAAACAACATTGTTTGAAATAAAACAATAACAACTACTGAAAGGGTTTTCATTGTTGAGTTGATTTAACGCGAAATTTGCCGCCCGGGAGCTACCCTTTCCTTTTTTTCGATCTGGAAAATATCCTCCAGTTTCACTTTAAGCATGGCTTTTTCACCTCCTGGCACAATGAAATAATGTGTGGTGTCGTATGCAATTTTGCCATATTTATTTTGCCATTCGATGGCCGAAAGGCGGTAGCGGTCGCTCCCGTCGCGCACAAACTTCAGCGCCTTGTTCTCACCATCTTCAAATGCCACATCTATCACATTGTCATCGTAGTTTTCGCATACACCAGGCGTGTTTTTTTTGATGATGATTCGTTCGATAAATCGTCCGTTTTCAAACCTGATTTTTCCCGATGCAACCTTTGTTTCTTCATAACTCAAATCACGCTCTAAAACAATTTTACTTGAATTATAAAACTGTATATCAAGCATTTCTATATTGTATGATTCAACATTTTGCCTTATTTCCTGGTTAAACAAAACTGTTTTTTTTGAAGCACAAGCGCTCGTAAACAACAAAAACGAAAGCAGCATCAGGTGTAGCGAAGTAACTTTCATGACAGAAGTTATTTGATCAAACCAAGTTGGGTAGACATTTCAAGCATTTTTTCAATGGGTTTGCGTGCCTTTTCAATCACCCCGGCAGGCAATTCGATGGACGGCTTTCCATTTTTGAGTGCAAGATACAGTTTTTCAACGGTATTGAGTTTCATATAAGGACAATCGTTGCAACTGCAGGTTTCGTCGGAAGGTACAATCATGAAGTGTTTTTCCGGATTGTTTTTTTGCATTTGATGCAGGATTCCGCTCTCGGTGGCCACAATAAAGCTATTCGATTTGCTTTTGGCCGTATAAGCTAGCAATGCAGTGGTTGATCCCACAAAATCAGCCAGTTCAAGCACAGCTGCCTGACACTCAGGATGTGCAATCAACTCAGCTTCGGGGTTTTCTGATTTCATTCGAACGATGGCTTCGGCATTTAAAATGTCGTGTACCTCGCAAGCCCCATCCCACAACACCATGTTCCGACCAGTGACTTTGTTAATAAAATCTCCCAAATTCCGATCGGGTGCAAACACAATTTTTTGATCTTTGGGAAGTGCTTCCACCAGCTGAACAGCATTTCCCGATGTGCAAATAAGATCAGACATTGTTTTCACTTCGGCAGTGCAGTTGATATAGGAAATCACCATGTGATCGGGATAGCGCTTCAAAAATTTTTCGAATGGTTCGGCAGGACAACTGTCGGCCAGCGAACAACCTGCATCCAAATCAGGCAACACAACAAGCTTGTCGGGATTTAGAATTTTTGCAGTTTCGGCCATGAAGTGAACACCGGCAAACACAATCATGTCGGCATCGGTTTTGGCAGCCTGCTGCGCAAGCCCCAGACTGTCGCCTACATAATCAGCCAAATCCTGTATCTCAGCAACCTGGTAATAATGCGCCAATATGATTGCGTTTTTTTCACGACGAAGACGTGCTATTTCATCTAAGATATTAACAGACAACATACTATATGGTTTGAGCAGCAATTCATTCTTCACAAAAGTACAACAAAACGCCTCCTGTCAACCACTGTCGGCCCAGCTGCGTTTACAATATTAATCTTTTAAAAAAAGAATTTATTAATAATATATAGGGTTGTTAATAGCTGAATAACTTTTTGAAAGAAAACTTGCATTTTTGATTTATCAGAATTTATCAACAAAAAATAAACAATGTGTCGAAACTAAAGTAATGAAAAATAAGCGATTCATTTAAACTGTTCAATGAAGGAAATTCATCAGTTGTTGAAAAAATGTGCTTGACGCGACAGGTTTCTTTGTTGATTGAATGGTTGATAAAAGGTAAAAAACCAGCCCTTGTTGTTAATATTTTTAATGCTTTGGGGGATTCAGAGTTGAAATGGGTGATTTGTAAAAAATGATCAACATTCTTTCAACAACAAAGCGCTCACTTTGTTGATAACTATGTAACCTATTTATTTACAATATTTTAAATAATCATTGATTGAAACTTGTGTGATGAATAAACTACTCATTCACAAGCAGGAAGCCATTGTTGCGGTTGAAAAATAGATATTTTTGCATTCAAATTATTAACAATGGAGCAAAAAGGGTTTGTTGTGCCAATTGCAAGTGACCATGGAGGCTTTGAATTAAAAGAATTTTTAATTGAAAAGCTCATATTAGGCGGATATCAGGTGTATGATTTTGGTACGCATTCGGACGAAAGTGTTGATTATCCTGATTTCATTCATCCCCTGGCAAGGGCAGTGAATGATGGTATTTTCGAAATGGGATTGATCATGTGTGGGAGTGGCAATGGTGCACAAATGACAGCTAATAAGTACGCACATGTGCGTGCCGCTTTGTGTTGGGATGTGGATCAAACCATTCTTACGCGGCAGCACAACAATGCGAATGTATTATCTTTACCGGGAAGGTTTATTGCTTTTGATACTGCATGGGAAATGGTAAAAGCTTTTTTGGAAACACCTTTCGATGGTGGCAGACATCAACAGCGCATAGATAAGATGTCACAACTTCTTAAATCTGAATAACATGGCAGACCGCAAACAGGTTTTTCTTCGCACCAGCGAAAAGATTGCTTTTGATCTGCAGCACCGAAAAGTGCTGCAATACAACATCAGGCAGTATGATCAGGCTGTTGAAAAAGGTAAAGCAAGGCTCACACACCTCGAAATGTTGCGGCAAAAAGCCTACAATGTGAAATACAAAACATTGTCTCAAATTGACAAATACCTGATCGAATTCGAGGCCAATTTTCAGCGCAATGGTGGCAAGGTGATTTGGGCAGTTGATGCCGAAAGTGCAGTGAAGGAAATTGTTCAACTGCTTCAAAAAGAACGTATTGAGAAGGTTGTCAAGTCGAAGAGCATGACAACTGAGGAGTTGAATCTGAATCATGCGCTGGAGAAGAAAAAAATACAGGTTCTTGAAACAGATTTAGGAGAGTTCATTGTTCAGCAAGCAGGCGAAAAACCCTACCACATTGTCACACCGGCCATGCACAAAAGCAAGGAGGATGTTGCAGCCCTGTACAACGAAAAGTTCAGCATGCCTGATGGAAGCACACCCGAAGAAATAACGGCATTTACACGGAAATACCTCCGTGAGGAATACCGCAATGCCGGAGCTGGTATTACCGGAGCTAATTTTTTAATTGCTGATACAGGCAGCATTGCACTCACTGAAAATGAGGGCAACGCACTTCTTTCGATGGCTTTTCCAAAGCTGCACATCGTGGTGGCTGGAATCGAAAAAATACTTCCTTCGGTGGACGAACTGGATTTGTTTTGGCCGTTGTTAGCCACACACGGAACAGGACAGGTGATGACAGCTTACAATTCGATTGTTTCCGGACCTGCTGGCGAAGGAAAAGGACCAACACAAATGGTTGTCATTCTGTTGGATAACGGCCGAACAGATTTATTGGCCAAAGCCAAACACCGTGCTGCCCTGGGTTGTATCCGGTGCGGAGCATGCCTGAATGTGTGCCCGGTATATAAAAATATTGGTGGCCATACTTACGAAACCACCTACAGTGGACCAATCGGTTCGGTGATCACACCACATCTCAAGGGTTTTCGCGAATTCCATCATTTGAGTGATGCATCCAGCATTTGTGGTGCCTGTACCGAGGTTTGCCCTGTTAAAATTCCTTTGCACGAAATGCTGCTGCTCAATCGTAAGGAAGCAGTTGAAGCCGGCGTAACGGCCTCATCCGACAATTTTCTGATCAAGCAATCTACCCGTCTGTTGCTCAATCGCAAATATCTTGATATGACCAAAGGTGGCACAAAAAACATGGTTTTGAAGTATTTTGTGTCAAAGTCGTGGGGATCACACCGTGAAATGCCGGAGCTGGCTAAAAAATCATTTTCACAACTGTGGAAAGAGCAGCAGGCAAAATCGGAGGACTAATTGTTTAAAAAAGTGTTTGAGGCAACTCCTGTTTTTGGATGATTTTTTCCGAATCGTTTGCCACGCTATTTACCAATGCCGAAATGGGGTAACGCTCCATTTTATGGGCAGGAAAGGGCTTAAGTAGTTCGGAAACGACATTTATATCATTGTTATACAGCCATTTATTTTCATCGTCGGCTGACAGAATAACCGGCATCCGGTCGTGAATGTCCTGCAGCAGGGCGTTGGCCCGGGTGGTGAGGATGGAGAACGTAAACAGCCATTCACCATCAGAGCCTTTCCAGCGTTCCCACAATCCGGCCATAGCAAAAAGGCTTTCATCGCGCATGTAGAACCGATAAGCTTGCTTCACTTTGTTTTTGTTCCATTCGTAAAAACCATTCGCTGGGATGAGGCATCTTTTGCGTTCGAATGCTGTTTTAAAAGCCGGCTTATCCATCACTGTTTCCGAACGCGCATTGATCATTTTGGCTGCAATACGTTCATCTTTAGCCCATTGAGGAAGAAGTCCCCAGCGGAAATATTCCAATTTTCGCGGCTCATCGTTGGTGATAACGGGTAGGTATTGAAAAGGCGCACAGTTGAACCCCTTGAAATTCAGGGGCAGTTTTGGATCAGGCCGGTGCAGCTCGTCGTGCACCTCCACATTGAATCGCTCGCTGATTTCCTTGCCCTTGACAGATAGTTGAAATCGTCCACACATCAAAATTGCGGTTTAAAGATTTGAAAATTGTAGAGCTTGCGTGAAATCATGCAATATCTGCGCATGATCAAAAGCCATTTCGGGCAAATGATCCAGTTCAAACCAGGCGGTTTCGGCAGCATCGTCACCCGCCATGGTTGATGGTATCGATTGATATTCAAGTGTATAAACGATGGTAATGGTTCGATGTCGCGGATCGCGCAAGGGATGGCCGTAGGTTCTGAATTGCACCAAATCATGTGCTTTCAAAGCTGTTTCCTCTTCGAGCTCACGGGCAGCAGCGGCAGCCAAATCTTCCTCCATTTGAATGAAACCACCCGGTAAAGCCCAGCAATTTTGAAAAGGAGGGTGCTTTCTTTTGATCAGTAAGACACGAATGGCCGAAACTTCACGCACAAAAACCACGCAGTCAGTCGTGACTGCCGGGCGGGGATAATCATAGCAATAGCGACTCATGCCACAAAGATACATGCTAAACCGAACAAATGGCAGTTAAAAGCGTTCATTCGCCATCGTGTTCATTTTGTATTATTTTTATAAGCACAATTGTCATCTCCAAAACTGCCAAAAGTTAAAAAAAGGCAGGATTTTTGATGAAAAATGAATGGATGATTTAAAGCCATGGAAAACGAAAAAGAACTGAAAGCATTGATCAGCCTCATGGATGAACCTGATACACACCTTTATGAGCAGGTGCGTAACAGAATTTTTGCTTATGGTTCGGAGGCAATACCCTTGCTCGAAGCTGCCTGGGAGTCAAGTTTTGACGATGGTTTGCAACAACGCCTTATTCTTCTTATTCATGAGCTGCAGCAGCAGCAACTCTATACCGATTTGCACGACTGGGCCAAATTTGGGTATGACGACTTGCTTCGGGGATACCTGATTATGACGCGTTTTCAATATCCGGATCTTGATGTTCAGTCGGTTACAAATATCATCGGTAGCATCGTTCAGGAAGTATGGATGGAGCTCAATCCCCGTCTCACCCCGCTCGAAAAAGTGAAGGTGATCAACCATGTGATTTACGACATCAACAAGTTTGGAGCAAATACCACCAACATCCAATCGCCCGACAACTTTTATCTGAAGCAATTGCTCGAAAGCCGCAAAGGAAACCCCTTGTCGTTGGGCATGTTGTATTTGATGGTAGCACGTAGTTTAAAGATTCCTGTTTACGGTGTTGATCTTCCCCGTCATTTTGTGCTGGCATATGTTGATCAGGAATTTGTTGGTCATGAGCACTTTAGCCCCGAAGATCATGTGGCCTTTTATCTGAATCCATTCAACAAGGGTGCGGTATTCACCCGGAATGAGATCAGCCTTTATCTGAAGCAAATGAAGTTGGAGCCCAATGATGCGTTTTATTCGCCCTGCAGCAATGTCAGCATCATCCGCCGAATGATCAATGGCCTGATAGAAACCTACCAAAATGCCTCAAACACCCAAAAAGCAGAGGAACTGAGCATTTTGCTGCAAGCGCTCGATTTAGAGAGCAAGATGAAATAGCTTCTTTCGTCTTACTTATTCCAGAATTTCTTCGTCCTCCAGCCTCCATGCAGGATCAACAATGCATAAAAAAACCAGATCCTCATTCCCCTTATTGGTAATGCATTGTTTGGCATGGGGTGGGATGTAAATGGTATCGCCTGATGCAACAGCTTGATCCTCACCATTAATGTGCATAATTCCTTCACCCTGAAGGATGTAATATACTTCTGAAGTGCGCAAACTGTGCATGAATGAAGTAAGGCC
>CAZBMR010000036.1:0-6518 GCA_964492695.1 uncultured Lentimicrobiaceae bacterium | reverse complement strand
GAAGGATGTAATATACTTCTGAAGTGCGCAAACTGTGCATGAATGAAGTAAGGCCGGGTTTAACCACCGCATGTGCAAGGCTATAACCTATTTTCAATGGAGCTTTGTCAGGATGCAATATTTCGCGAAGCCAGGTGTTGTCGCCGGCATAGAAAGGCGCACAATCTTCGAGGTGTTTGACAAACATTTTTTGTTTCAAAGATAAAAAGCTTTGTGGGAGCATGACTCCGGACAAATCACTTTTTTTGGGTATTGAGTTGCCTGAAAAGAAGAAAGAGTTTTGCAAAAGCCCTGTTTGTGGTGGCTATAATTATTTTGAATTAGTTGTACAAAAGAAAAACCGGCCCCAATGGGTCGGTTTTTCGCTATATATGAGGTAGATAAGGAATTTTACTGATTTGAACTTACCATCATCTGGTTGTTGGCGGCCCGCTGAAAATTGGCCTGAATCAGGGATTTGAGAGCAATACTGCGTGTGTCGAAGGGTATGTCGTTGATGTAGGCTTCTTCTTCCATTTCGAAGTTTTGGCTCATGGCTTTTTCACAACAATGTTGGGCAGCGATGGCGTGGGTATCGAACGGAATGTCATCAATGTAGGCTTCTTCTTCAAGCACAAAGATGTCGTTGGTGTCGTTGGCCTGATGCTGATGAAAAACCATTTCGGTGTTGAATGGAATATCGTCAATGTAGGCCTCTTCAGTCATTTTGACGTTGTCAGCAAACAGTGTATTCACTGTCAGTAAGCTGATGAACAATGCGGAGAGTGTTTTTGAAGTTTTCATGGCTTTATTTTTTTTTAATGTTTTAGGTCTTTATTTTTTCTTCTGATTGTTCCAATAGCGTGCCAAACTTTGTAACACATTGTAAAACAATTTAATAGAATAAAAAAACTTCATTAAAGGCAAATAAATGCCACACAAAATATGTGTTCAAAACGAACAAAAATGTACGCTGTTGAACAAAAAATGCCAGAAAACAAGCTGTTCGGCCGAACAGATTATGAGAAATAAGCTGGGTTAAGGCATTAAAAAATGCCTTCAGACCGGAGGAAATTGGTCACGTTCTTTTCGATTCGTGCGATGGCTGCCTCACCCTCAATGCGTTCGAAGGTTTTTCCGGTCACTTTTTCAAACAGCTCGATGTACCTTTCCGAAACGCTGTGCACATACTCATCGCTCATGAATGGGACCTCCTGTCCGTGCTGACCCTGAAAACCGTTTTGCATGAGCCACTCCCTCACAAACTCCTTGGAGAGTTGTTTCTGAGGTTCGTTGTTGTCGAAACGTTTCTGATATTCGTTGGCAATGAAATAGCGCGATGAGTCGGGTGTATGGATTTCATCAATCAGGTAGATTTCATCGCCTGATTTGCCAAATTCATATTTGGTGTCAACGAGAATAAGTCCTTGTTTGGCAGCCATTTCGGTGCCTCTTTGAAACAAGGCATAGGTATATTGCTCAATTTTAGCATAATCCGCTTCTGATATGAGGCCTTTGCGGATGATTTCGTCACGCGAGATGTCTTCATCATGTCCTTCCGCCGCTTTGGTACTAGGTGTGATGATGGGTTTTTCGAACCTTTGGTGTTCGCGCATATTGTCGGGCACAGGCACACCGCAGATGCTTCGTTCACCTTTTTTATACGTCCGCCACGAGCTGCCGGTGAGATATCCTCTGATGACCATTTCCACAGCAAAAGGGGTGCATTTGCGGCCAACGGTCACCACCGGGTCGGGGCTGGCAAGTTTCCAGTTGGGAACGATATCAGCAGTAGCATCCAAAAAATAGGAAGCAATTTGGTTGAGCACCTGACCTTTATAAGGTATTCCTTTGGGCAAAACCACATCAAAGGCAGAAATACGATCGCTGGCGATCATCACAAGGTATTCATCGGCAATGGTGTAAACATCACGCACCTTACCTTTGTAAAAGGCTGTTTGCTGTGGAAAACGAAAGTGTGTTTCGGTAAGGGCCTTGTTATTCATAGGAATCATTTGTGGTTTCTGAAGATGTTGAATGATGAAATTTTGCCGGCAATATGGGCTGTTCTATGCGGGCGTATGCCTTGATGATGCGTGTGACCAATTTGTGACGCACCACATCTTTATCGTCGAGCAGGATAAACTGAATTCCGTTCACATTTTCGAGAATCTCCATGGCCTGCATCAAACCGGAAGGCTGACGGTGTGGCAGGTCGATTTGGGTAACATCGCCCGTGATGATGAACTTGGAGGATTTTCCCATGCGGGTGAGAAACATTTTCATCTGGCTTCGGGTAGCATTTTGGGCTTCATCGAGGATGACAAAGGCATGGTCGAGTGTGCGGCCGCGCATAAAAGCCAAAGGTGCAATTTCAATGGTATGGTCTTCCAGGTAGCCCAATAGTTTTTGGGCGGGCAGCATATCACGCAGGGCGTCGTATAGGGGCTGCATATACGGATCGAGTTTTTCCTTCATATCGCCCGGAAGAAAACCCAAATTTTCACCGGCTTCAACAGCTGGGCGTGTGAGGATGATGCGCCGTACCTCCTTGTTTTTCAATGCTCTGACTGCGAGTGCTACAGCTGTATAGGTTTTTCCGGTACCTGCCGGACCAACAGCAAACACCATATCGTTATCGGCAATGCCAGATACCATCTTCTTTTGATTGGCGGTGATGGCCTTGATTTGCAGACCTCCCCTGCCATGCACAAGCACTTCCTTATCACTGAGTGTGTTCAAGCCGTTTTCCTCACGCTCTCCCATCAGCAGCTGCTCAATCACTTTTTCGTTCATCGTGCCAAAACGCTCCAGGTGGATCATCAGCAGTTCAAAACGATGCATAAAGTCATCGAGCTGCTCTTTTTCACCCATCACTTTGAGCAGGTTGCCCCGAGCGATGATTTTGAGTTTTGGAAAAAGCTGTTTGATATAATCCAGATATTTGTCGCCCACTCCAAAAAGATCCAGCGGACTAACGGATTCAATCTGTATAATTTGCTCACTCATAGGCATTTGCCATCAGGAAGTTTTGAAATTTCTTTGACAAAAGTAGAGATTTCTTTGCTGCAGATGGATGGATTGCCTGTGTTTCAGGATAATTACCTCACTTTTCTGCCTTTCCAGCTCACGTTGAAAAGCATTCCGCCCAACGCGGTAAAAACCACATAAAACGGATAAAGGATGGTGAGCGGAACAAAAAGCCACATCAGGTTTTTTTGATCCATAAAACGGCAAACAGATCGAAGCAAAGGATAGTCAATCAAGGCTTTGAGCGTTAAAAAAAGCACAGCCAGCGGAAGCATCCAACTGAAAAACATGGATGATATCAAAAGCGTTGCAAGGCTCATATTGAACAAAAGCACCACCCAGGCAGGGATCAACACTGCAGGAGAACGATAGCCTTTGCTTTTGGAAACCCAGCGAAGACGCTGCAAAATGAAACTACGGAATGACTGAGCCGCGGCGGTGCTCACAACAGCTTCCTTTTCAGCACAAAAAGCAACGCTTTTGCTCCCAAATTGCCGAACAATGGCACTCAACAGAAACATATCATCCCCCGATGCAAAATGCGCGTCGTTTCGCTTAAGGGAAACATCTGTAAAGGCTTGTTTTCTGAAAGCCATGTTTGCGCCATTCGACATGGATGCAACACCAATGGCTGCCGAACCGGCGGTTGATCCCATCAAGCTGTTGAATTCCAGTGCCTGAAACATGCCAAACAGCTTGTGTTGATGCTCAAGCCGAACCGGTCCCAGAACCAGCTGTATGCCGGGGTCTTCAAAAGCCGTCACCATGCTGTGCATCCAATTTTTGGCGGGCACACAATCGGCATCGGTCACCAGTATAAGGTCGGATGTGGCAGCCTCTACGGCCTGATGTAAGGCAGCTTTTTTTCCAAAACCATTGGATTTCAATGGAATAATAATATCGCCATGTTGTTTTTTTAACTGCATCAGGAGGTCCCAGCCTGCATCTGTTGAATGATCATCCACAATGATCAACTTGAATTTGTCAACCCATTCTTGATGGAGGAGTGCATCGGCCAGCGAAGGGATATGTGCAGCTTCGTTGCGCATGGCAACAATCACCGTGATACTTTCCGGTTTTGCAGTTCGTTTTGACGGTCGGCTTAAAAGTGATCGCCAACCATAAGTGTATGTGCCGATGAGGATCAGATAGAACAGCGCCTGCAATTCGACCAGCCGCAAAAGCCAAACAATCGTGTCAGACATGGTCGATGTTTTTTCTAAAAAATTTCAGCCTGAACGCCAGCAATCCACCTACCACAGCCGGCAGCACCAGGTTGATCAACCAAATGGCCGAACTGGCTGCCAATACAGCAAACGACATTTCTTCGTTCCAATATCCGCGGGTTTCAAAAAACAGGCCAAAGACACCCACCGTCACCGAACCCCTGATGCCCAATTCGGTGATCGTGATGGTAGGTATGAGTGTCATCAATAAATAGGTTACAGAAATAAGAACAATGGCATGCGCAAAACTGATGTCAACACCAAAAAGGAGTAACATCAGGTAAAACTGCATGGTGTATATTGTATATCTTAAAAGACTGAAAATGAGCAATATAATCAAATCATTATTGGAGTAGAGCGAAAACACACCGGCGTATTCCATGATTTGCTGTTGTTTTTTGGAAAAAAGCGCTGATAAAATGAGCTGCAACAACCTGATTTGAAAAAACAGCACAAGCATCACCAAAGCACCCACAATAACGGCCAGCAAAAGGCCCAGCACGAGCCACAGGTTTTTGCCAAAGTCCGGAAATGCAGCAGGTACAAAATACAACAACGCCAGCATGCCCGCCAACAAGGTAACAATGATTTGCGCAAAACTACCGACCAAAGTTGCCAGAATGCCTTTAACGTGACTGGCGCGCTGAAGCACAAACACACGACCAAGGTAATCCCCTACCCTATTTGGCAGAAACATACTCACGGCCATGCCACTTAAAACAGCGGTGATGGCCATGTTTAAACGAACAGTTTCCAGTTTGGAAATTAAGAATTTCCATTTCAGACTTTCTGTTAAAACATTGGCTATCAACAAAAAAATAATGATTGCCAATATGGGTTTCACTAAGGATTGTAGTTTGATTTCGTGCCACAGGCGCAGCCACTCAACCAAATCATGTCGCTGCAGCACCTGAAAGTAAACGAACGCAAGGGTAAGGAGCATGATGGCAATCCTCAGGCCGGTGTTGGTTATTTTGCGTAATTTTGCTTTCATCATGCTAAGAACGGAATTTTTTTGAAGACAGAGCGCATCATTTTAGGCATCGACCCTGGCACCACCATCATGGGTTATGGAGTGATTCTTCAACAAGGTCAGCAGATGAAGCTGGTGGTGATGGGTGTGCTGAAGCTGCACAAATACACCAACCAAGCCCTGAAATTGCGCAAGATTTTTGAGCGCACCACCGAACTGATCAAAGAATATCATCCTGATGAGTTGGCCATTGAAGCGCCTTTTTTCGGAAAAAATGTGCAATCGATGCTCAAGCTTGGAAGGGCACAGGGTGTTGCCATTGCAGCGGCGCTTAATTGCGATCTGCCTATGTTCGAATATTCACCCAAGAAAATAAAGCAATCGGTCACAGGCAATGGAAGTGCTTCAAAGGAACAAGTGGCAGCCATGCTGCAAACTTTGCTGAAGTTTGAAACGCAGCCCGAATACCTTGATGCCACCGACGGACTAGCTGCTGCCGTTTGTCATTTTTTTCAGAGTAAAAGCCCTGTCAGTCAGGCTTCTGTATCAGGTTGGAAAGCTTTTATTGCCCAAAATCCCGGCAGGGTGAAGTAGTTTTTCGATCAAGCCTTCTGAGGCATCTTCGAGCAAATCAATCACCAAATTGAAACCATCAGCACCTCCGTAATATGGATCGGGAATGTGGTCGAAAGTATGTTTCACCATAAAATCGGCCATTCTGACAATTTTCTTTTCTTCTTCGATTGTGCGTGCTTGTTGCCTCAGGTCGTGGAAGTTGCGATCGTCCATGGCCACAATCAGATCGAAACGGTCGAAATCTTCGTGTTTGAATGGTCGGGAAGTACCATTGATTTGGTAGCCCCTTTTGCTGGCTGCATGCCGCATGCGCAGATCGGCAGGCTCACCCTCGTGCCAGGCTGAGGTGCCGGCAGAGTCAACTTCCACGCTGAGATGGTGCTTTTGTGCCAGATCTCTGAAAATGGTTTCGGCCGATGGGCTGCGGCAAATATTGCCCAGACAGACAAAGAGAATGCGTGTTTTATCAGTCATAACACAGGTTTTCGGTTGGCAAAGATAAGCTGCCGGTTGAAAAAAACAGATTGAAGCTGCCGAGCAAAGCTGAAATTGGCTAATTTTGCAGGCTTCAAGCCTTCTTAGCTCAGTCGGTAGAGCAGCTCACTCGTAATGAGCAGGTCGCGGGTTCGAGTCCCGTGGAAGGCTCAAAAAAAATCCTGATCATTTGATCAGGATTTTTTTTGAGGTCTCGAGCGGATTCGAACCGCTGTAGACGGTTTTGCAGACCGGTGCCT
>CAZBMR010000035.1:16792-33408 GCA_964492695.1 uncultured Lentimicrobiaceae bacterium | reverse complement strand
ATGGTCATGCCGCTGGCGTCTTTGTTGTCGTAGATGATGCCTTTGGTTTTGCCGCCATAATTGTCTGGCCCAAGTGAGGTCCAGTTCAGGCTGGCCGGATTGCGGCTCGAGAGCATGGCCTGAACCTCTGCGTTTGCCTGAATCACATCAGCCAGGTTCACTTTTCCTGTCTTTTGATTGGCCCGAAGTGATAAAAAATGTGCTTCAGATGACATTTTATCATCAGAAGCAGCTGCGGAATTCTCGTTAATGCCGTCCGCCTTGGCGAAGTGCAATGTGCTGAATATTAATAGAATACTAACGAGTAAAAATCCTTTTTTCATATCAAATAATTTAGATGGTATATGGATCTGTTCTAATCTAAAATAGTGGCACAAGTTACGCTATTATTTTTGACCTGCAATAGCCAGTTTGAGTTTTTATTTAACAATCATTAACAGCTTTCCAAGCCTGGCTTGTGTTGCAAAAGTAACACAACTGCGGATCGCGAAATGCAGTTCTGATCGTCTTTAAACATAGTATAAGCCACTCCAAATCATCAAGGCATTCAATCTTCCAGCAATAGCGGAAGATTCAGGCACAATCTCCATCGATTTTATTTGTCAATGTGTTGGTTTTATACCTATTTGACTATTTTTGCTCTAACAACATATGTTTTTTTAGCACCGGCTTATGAAAAAGAGCTTTAAACAAGGTCAGGCAGAATCGTTTCAGGCATTCCGCATCGGGCGTGGCAAGCGCTTGTTCGACATCCTGTTTTCGACCATTGCGCTTATCATTTCTGCGCCCTTTATGCTCATCATTGCCATACTCATCAAACTTGAATCAAAAGGCCCGGTGCTTTATGCATCAATTCGCGTTGGAACGGGATATGATATGTTTCGGTTTTATAAATTCCGCTCCATGAGGGTGGGTTCGGAAGAAGAATTATCAAAGATATCCGACCTAAACCTTTACCTTATTAATAAGAAACACCAGAACCACGAGGAAAAAGAAGATGAGGCCTGTCCGGAATGCCGGCAGCTGGGAACCAATTGCAGTCCGTTGCTGTTTATTGATGGCACCACTATCTGTGAAAACTGGTATTTGGAACTCAAGCGTCGCCGAACCGCGCAACCCACCTTTTTCAAAGCCGAAAACGATCCGAGGGTCACCCGTATCGGCAAGTTCATTCGCCGAACCAATCTGGATGAGCTGCCTCAATTTTTCAATGTACTGAAAGGCGATATGTCCATCGTCGGAAACAGGCCTCTGCCATTGTACGAGGCTGAGCGGTTGACAACCGATCAGATGTCCTATCGTTTTATGGCTCCAGCCGGAATTACCGGATTGTGGCAAATCAAAAAAAATCGTTTCCAATCTGAAGAGGAACGCATGGCGCTCGATAATCAGTATGCCATGCTTGCCGGTCCATGGACAGATATCAAAGTCCTGGTAAAAACGCTGCCCACATTTTTTAGAAAAAACAATTATTAAACTTGTTTTCCTGGTTCTTTTTAAAAAGACGGTCCTGAACCTTCTTAAGTGAAGGCCTGCACATTTTAGTATTGTCCGTTTGCTTTGCGCAGAATCCATTCTGCTGAGAGCAAAAGCATCAAAAGCACAATCACAAACCACTGGTCTGGGAGTGGGTCATAAACTTTTGAGTAGGTCGCTATGGATGTGATGGCTGGGTTTTGGCGTAATTCATCCACCATTTGTTGAAGCTGCCCGGGGCCATAGCTCTTTCCTCCGGTTTCGGTCGCCAGTCGGGCGAGCAAGCCATGATCCGCCTTTAACGACATACTCTCGAGGGTTGAGCGCTCAATCACCACTTCGCCCTGCGCCTTTAGTTCGCCGCCCGGCTCAGAAATCTGCGCCTGGTAAACATACTTTCCGGCAGGCAATCTGCCTGCATTCAATACATAACCATCATCTGAGGGCACAAAAACAAAGTCGTATTCGGCAGCGGTTTCAAGCTGCTTCAGTTTCATACTGAGTGTTTTATCGTTTGCCTTCACCATGCTGGGATTGTAATACTCGGCACGGAAATGCAAAGCATCGTGCAGCATCACAATGGCGTCGTGATAGATTCTGAGCCTTCGCTGATCTTTTCTAACCATCAGATATTGTGCTGTTTGCAACAACAGTTGATTGAACATGCGGTGGTTTCCATTCATCTGGTAATCGGCCAATCGCCACTGCCACCAGCCATTCCCTGTCACAAACCCATAGGTGCGCGTGGGCGTTTGAACAAATCCAATCAACGGAAAGCCTGTGCTTATTCCATTGATCTTTTGCGTGGCCAGGTTTTGAAAACCAACAGAAGTCTGCCATTCGGCAAGGGGCAACTGCAATGGCGGCATTTGTTCAAGCCGTTGTTTCAAATCGGTCTCAAAAGTAAAAAGCCCAAAGTCTCCGTTCACTGCAGGAAGTGCCGACACAGTCTGCAACTGCCCCTCCCCAACCATTCTGATTCCTTGCTGAAGTTGATTGAATGCAGCCTGATCTGTTTCTGATCCGGTAATGAAAAACAAGGCGGCGTCCTTCTGAGTGTCGAGCAAACGCTCGAGTTTTGGCAAATCGCCGGCCCCTGCGGGCAAATTGTGCAAAACAATCAGTTCGTATTGCTTTTCTGCATCCACCGATTCAATTTTGAAAACCTGATCGATGTCGTAATAATCTTTCAAAACTGATTGCACAACGCCCAAATCGGGATGTGGCGCCGGAGCAAGGAGCAAGATGCGTTGTTTCTCATTGACCACATCCACATAAAAAACGTGATCATTATTCGTTGTCAGGCGCTCATTTTCAAGTGGTTTAACGCGGGCAGTCAACCGTAGCCGGCCGTTGGCAGGTGGCGTTATCTTCAATTGTTGTGATGCACTGAAACGGTCGCCCTGAATTGCAATTGGTGCTGCTGCCAATTTTTCATCGCCATACCAAATCTCAACAGCAGTTTGTTGTGCAGCTGCCAGCAAACTTTTCAGAGAAACCTCAACCGTAAAATCCGACTCTTTGTAAACCAATTGGTTGTATCTCACATCGACAATACTCAAGTCGGGATATTGACTGGTGTCGCCCAGTGTGAGTGTATTGACAGCAAAAGGGAAGGAAGCAGTGGCGAGCTCCGGCTGGATGCCGCTGTTGTGAATGCCATCGCTGAGCAACACAACAGCGCCAACATTTCGGTTGTACCACGAATTTGCGATAAATGATAACAATTGGGAAATATCAGTGCGCTGACCAGTGAAATCGGCCTGGCGATTTTCATAAACTTCGGCATCGAAGGTTAAAAAGCGCACATCAAAGTCGCTGGGCAACTGCTCTGCAATGTAGGTTGAAAGGGGCTTCCCTTCCACCATGAGTGTGCTGCTGTCATCGTTCATGATGATTGATGCAGAGTTGTCCTGTGCGATCAGCACAACAGGTTTTTCGATGTGTTTTTTGTTGATGACGATGTGCGGCGACAACAATAAAAAAGCGATCAGGCTCACCAGAAAAAACCGCAGCCCAAAAAGCAACCAGCGAAGCGGGTTTGAAAACGGAAGTCGCGGATGCCGGATATACAACACTGAGGCATAGAACAGTCCGGCCAGAAGCACCGGAATGATCAGCCAGCTGTTGAGTGCGGTGATAATGCTCACACAAAGAGGGTTATTTTGCCCGAAACGCGTCAGGCATCACATCAAAACTACATACTCATTCCACCGCAGACGCTGATCACCTGACCGGTGACATAGGCTGACAGTTCGCTTGCCAAAAACACTGCCACATCGGCCACATCCTCGGGTTTGCCGCTGCGCTTCAATGGTATGGTGCTGATCCACTGCGTTCTGACGTCTTCGGGAAGTTTGTGGGTCATCTCTGTTTCGATGAAACCCGGAGCAATCGCATTGCAGCGTACATTGCGGCTGCCCAGCTCCTGTGCCATGGATTTCGTAAAACCGATCATTCCGGCCTTGGAGGCAGAATAGTTCGACTGTCCTGCATTGCCATTAACACCTACCACCGAGCTCATGTTTATAATGGAGCCACTACGCTGTTTAATCATAAAGCGCTGCACTGCTTTGGTGAGGTTGAAAGCAGATTTCAGGTTGACATTGATTACCAGATCCCAGTCTTGTTCGGTCATGCGCATCAGCAGGTTGTCGCGCGTGATGCCGGCATTGTTCACCAGTATGTCAATCCGGCTAAAGGCAGCAATCACATCCTCGGCCAATTTTTCGCTGTCCTGAAGCGAGGCTGCATTCGAGGCAAAGCCTTTTGCCGAAACACCAAGTGCCTGTATCTCCTTTTCGGTGGCTTCCATGTTTTCGTCATACTTCAAATCAGAAAAAGCAATTGTTGCTCCTTCTGCTGCAAAACGCAAAGCCAATGCTTTGCCAATGCCCCGTGCTCCTCCGGTGATCAAGGCCACCTTTCCTTCCAAAAGTTTCATAATCAGTAAATTAGTTATTGAATACTTGATATTCGGTTCCTCATTTATTTTAAAGAAAGGCCAAAGATAAAAAAAATCCCATGCCTGACCATCATTCGGTCTGAAGCACAACTTCCAAAAAAAAACACAACTGACCGCAAGAATTAAATGTCCAAATTGTCTGATGAAATAACTTAAACATTTTAAATCATGAAAACATCGCAATTCATCATGACAGGCCTACTGGGGATGCTACTTGCAAGTAGTGGCCTGATGGCGCAAAACGCTTCAACATCCAATAAACCAGCCAATGCACCAGACAAAGTACGTAGGCAGTTTGTCGACGCCAACAAGGATGGTGTGTGCGACAATCAGGCACAGTGGCAGGGAAGAGGTCGCCGGCAACAATTTGCCGATGCCAACAACGACGGTGTGTGCGACAATGCCGCAAACCGCAAGCCTAACCGGCAGGGCTATGGTCGCGGACAAAAAGGCAGAAACGGTGAGGGCCGCGGACAAGGTCCATGCAATGGCCAGGGCCGCGGTATGAGGGGACGGGGTGCAAACCAAAACAATCCCCAAAACGTTCGACCACAATAAACTGCCCAAAGTCATTAATGAGTGGCTGATGATTAACTTTGTCAGCCACTTTTTGCCTTCACAACAAAAGATGATGAACGACAAGGAAATGATAGCAGCACTGCAAAGCCGTGATGAAAAGGCCTTTGCCGAACTTGTCATTCAGTTTCAACCCATGGTCAACCGTCTGATCTATAAAATTACCGCTGATGCCGACGACACCCTCGACCTGAGCCAGGAAGTTTTTATTGCCATTTGGCAGCAAATCAAGCTTTTCCGGGGCGAATCAGCACTTTCAACCTGGATATACAAATTGAGCATGAACAAGGCTTTGAACCATTTGAAACAAAAAAAACGGCGGGCAATTTTCTCCCTCTCGGGGATGCGCGCCAACGAAAGTGCACCAAAGTGCCTTCATCCCAGCCAAAATGATGCTGCCACCCAACTGGACCGCGCGGATGATAATAATGCTATCGCATTGGCATTGAAACAATTACCAGATAATCAACGAGCTGCATTTGTGCTGTCGAAAAGCGAAGGCCTGAGCAATCCACAAATTGCAGAGATCCTTGGACTAACAGTGCCGGCTGTGGAGTCGCTCAACTTCAGGGCAAGGCAAAGCCTTACAAAAATCCTACTGCACTATTATGAACAAAAAAAATCCTGAATCATGAAAGTCTCAAACACATGTCCTCAAACCAGCCTGTTGCTCAACCGGCTATTGGCAGCCAACAACGATCAACTTAAAGACATTGCTGCGGACGAGCACCTTGCAAGTTGCGCCCACTGCCGCCATGTGTTGGATCAATACCTCCTTGATGTGGACGCCTGGCAAGCGACAGGATCAAACTATAAACCATTGAATGCTGAGAAAATGATTCAGCTGGCAAAAACCGACAGCACACAACAGGCGTTTTTATTGGCCAAAGGTATTGGACTGGCTGCTGCCTCGGTGGTTGCAGGTCTGTTGATCAGCCATACCTTGCTGCACGAAACCCCACCGTCGATCCATGAGGAACTGGCTGCCGATTACACCTTGCTGATCAGTAATGACGAAGCATTTCCAATCGAATTTTTTAATGAATAAATTCCATGAAAACACTCAAATTCTATCAATACGGATTCTTTGCCAGCCTGTTTCTTTTTCTTACCACGCTCACCCTGCTGCTGAGCTATGGCATCCGCAACAACTGGAAACTGTGTGCCGCACAAGAAAGCATCGGCGGCAGGGGCTTTGCACACTTCCGAAACGGACTGGGGTTTGATGCTTTGCAATTGCAATCCTACGACAGCCTTTTGAGCGCTTATCAGGAGCAGGCCAGCAAGCTGCGCCAACAAATGGCATCGGAACAACAACAGATTTTCAGTCAATTATCCGAGGGCGCAACAGATACCCTGGCGCTCAAACAAGCATCGGAAAATGCAGCGCAATTGCAGCACAAAATTCGAATGTTGACCTTCAACCACCTGCGACAAATTGCAGCATTGTCAAACACAAGCCAAAGGCAGGCACTCAATCAACTCTACAAGGAATTGCTGCGCGAAAACACAGAGGCCCAAAACAAAGGATACGGAAAGCATCGCCTCCGCCATGGACAACGCAATCAATGATGCAAACTGCCAGCAGGGTAGTATGGTTCAATGTGGATACCCACATGTGTTTGCTTGCCAAAGCGCTGCCTGAGTGCATCCTCCACAGCACTGGCAATGTGGTGCGAAGTTTCAACGTCAAGGTCTTTGTCCACTTTAACATGCACTTCGATAGCAATGGTAAAACCAATTTTTCGCGTTCTGAGCCGGTGAAAATACCGCACACCATTCTGACTACCAATGATCTGCTCTATTTCGCGGATACTTTCTTCGGGTAATGCCACTTCGAGCAATTCCCTGATGCTGGGCATCCCAAGGTCGATGGCCATTTTGATAATGAACACACTCACAATCATACCGGCCAATGGGTCGAGCAAGCGCCATTGCGCTCCTAAAAAAATGGCGCCGCCAATCCCCAGTGTGGTACCTACCGAAGAAAAGGCATCGGAGCGGTGGTGCCAGGCATTCGCCCTGAGTGCATCGCTGCCTGTGCGCTTTGCGGCAATCACAGTGTATTGGTAGAGTATTTCTTTCGAAACGATCGAAATGAGTGCCGCATAAAGCGCAATCATCCCCGGCTCGGGCAGCGCTTCACCCATCAACATGCGGTAAAGTGCAGTGATGCCCTCCCAAAAAATACCTGCACCCACCAGCAGCAACACAATGCTGATAATCATGGTGGCAAAAGTCTCGTATTTACCATGCCCATACTGATGGTCCCGATCGCTGTCTTTGGAAGCAATGCCAACAAATGCAATCACAACGATATCAGTCATGATATCGGACAAGGAGTGAACACCATCTGCAAGCATGGCCGAACTCTTTCCTACAATGCCAGCCATTAGCTTTCCGGCCGTAAGAAGAAGGTTTACCCCCATCCCTATGTAGGTAATCCGACGGACCTGTGAAACGCGTGAATCCTTTAACATACCTCAAAAGTATGAAAAGATTTTCTAAAATCACTGCATTATTTATCCAGATAAAACGTAGGTTTCCAAAATAGAGCGCAAGGGAAGCGACGAAACCGGAATACGCGATTCAAGTGTATTAAATCAGGTGAGGTATTGAAACTGCCATAAGGCTGTCCTACGATTATATAGCTGTTTATCAATAGGATAAATCACTATTTTACAATATGCTGTTTCTGTAGTTGTTCGTAGAAAAGGATCAGGCGATGCACTATTTTGGCATTGTCATGCACCTCCTCGATGAGCTTTCGGGCCTGCTTACCGATTCGTTGATGAAAACCAGGCTGGCTGATGCAACGTGAAATGGCAAAAATAAACTCGGCCTTGTTGTTGGCTATCAGTATATTCTTATCGTGCTGATAAAGAATACCTTCGGCACCTGTTTCGGTGGTGATCACCGCCTTACCTGCGGCCATTGCTTCGATAATTTTAATGCGGATGCCACTTCCCGACAACAGGGGAACGATGGCAACATCGTGCTGTTTCACAAAAGCTTCGGCACTGTCCACCTCACCCCAAACCACGATTTGTGCTTTGTAGCCGGTTTTAAGCCAGTCTGGCATATACCTTCCGGCAAGATTTAAAACTGCTTCCGGGTGCAAACGGTGAAGGTCGGGCCAAACGTCATGCACAAACCAGCGGATACCCTCCACATTGGGCATCCAGTTCATTGCGCCAATGTGAAAAAACCGGACAGCATGGTCATTCTCCTGCGTTTCAGGCTCACCATCAAGTGGTTGCACATGAATTCCAAAAGGTATGTCGATCACAGGAGTTGCAGTGCGGCCCCGAAAAAAAGCTGCATCCTTACGTGTGATAGCCGCAATGCCATCCACCATATTCAGCGCATCAAGCTCATATCGCCTGAGGGTACGGGTCAGATGGCTTAAATATGCTTTTTTCAAGGGATTCCGGCTTTGAAGGCTTAGCCGTTTCCAGATGAGGTGCTCAATATTGTGTGCCCTGAGCACAATTCTGGCCTTGCTGTGCTGCCGGATAAGCGCAACATAAGGCACCATGAAAAGCGTTTCGAGCTGCACCACGTCGAATTGCTGGCGCTGGAGTAGGGTATGCAGGCGCTTTCGGAAATCTTCAGAAATAAAACGCTGCACATGATACGACTTAGCTGAAAACAGGTTTAAGAAAGCATCGGTGATCTTCACATCAAGGTCAACATCAATCAGTTCGATACCTGTTTGTTGCCGGTATTCTGGCGGGATGTCACTTTCGCTGACATTGTATTTTTTCGAATTCACGGCCAACACCTTCACCTGATGGCCTTCGTTTATCAGACCCTCAATGAGGCTGTTCATGGCCATAGGTCCACCCTCGCGCGCCGGATAGGGCGATTTGTTACACAAAAATAAAACGCGCATCAACCGGATGTTTTTGAGGATTCAGTTCGATGAATAACCCGCCGAAAAAACTTCTTCCAGCTTTCGGCATCGAGCAGGGGGGCATCAGTGGCTGCCTTAAAAGTCAGAAATAAACCCATGGGAAAGAGCATCATGGATGAAAACCACACCCCAAGCATCACGTTCATGTCGCCTGTTTTGGCTGATTTTTCGCCGGTGATGCTGGCTATATGATAAATCACAAAAAAGAATACGGCAATCACCACCGGCAATCCAAGCCCTCCCTTGCGGATGATGGCCCCCATGGGTGCTCCAATGAAAAACAGAATGAGACACGCAATTGAAAGCGTATATTTTTTGTGCCAAACAATTTCGTGTTTACGAATGTTTTCCGCCTGCGCAGCGAATTCTGTCTTGTTGAAACTGACATTGTCCTTGTTATTTCGAACCGATCCAATAGCCGTTTCAAGAATATTGAACTGGTCGCCTTCGCTAAAATTTGCAAGCAAGGGCCAGGTCAGTTTTTGCTGATGCAAACTGTCGGATTCCCGCTCACCAACAAGACTCTTCTCGATTTTACGTTTTAGCGTTTTATTTTTGGCAGCAGTATCGATGGTTGACAGGTGCTGATAGCGGTAGTAAAAACCATCGGTAAACTTTTGCATCTTGACGTCAAACTTTTGGTTCAGCGAATCAATGTAACGTGTAAGCTGCTCGGTGTTGAGCATGGTGTAGTGATTCTTGAAAAAGTCTTCCTGCGTACGGGTGAGGTCGAAGGCGCTCAGGTCGAATTTGAGCCGTTGCTCTTTAAAATAGCTGCGATCGAAAGGTCTGTTTTCACGGAAATTGCGAGTGGTGATGATATCGGTGAAATTGTAGCCATCATAAAGGGTAAAAATGACAAACTTTTGATCGGGGCTCAGCTGCATGTAGCCCGATTTGGCCGTGGTCACCTTGATGTTGCCCATCCTGTCGGTATGGTCGTATATTTTCACATCATAAATGGTGCTGCCATCTTTGCCTTTTTCGCCCACCCGGATGATATAGTTGTCGATGCCGTTGTAAAATTCCCCCGGCTTAATGTTGAATGCCAGTTTTTGTTGCCTCACATCGTAGAGCAGCGACTGAAACTTGAGGTTGGCAACCGGCAGCACATTGTTTGAAAACAAAAAGGCCAACAGACTAATCAGTAATGACAGATAAACCAATGGCCGCATCACTTTCCACACTGAAATCCCGGATGCCTTCAGAGCCACCAGCTCGTAATGCTCGCCCAGGTTGCCAAAGGTCATCAACGACGAAAGCAAAATAGCCAATGGCAATGCAAGCGGCACAAAGGTGGCGCTGGCATAAAACAGCAGCTGACCTACCACGCTAGCTTCCAGACCCTTACCCACCAGATCGTCGATGTATTTCCACAAAAACTGCATCAACAAAATAAACAAGGCAATAAAAAAAGTCAGGATGAAAGGCCCGAGATAGGATTTAAGCACATAAAGGTTGATCTTTTTCACCGATTGCTTCTCTGTTTCTGTGGCAAAGGTAATACAAATAGCCCTAACAGATTTTTTGCGTGTGCCAAACCATGGGCTGTGAAATTTACAAAAGTGTTAAAGACTGGATTGGTTAGTTTTGGGATTGTATTCCACTAAATAGTGTCATTTTTATACTTTTTGGATTACATTCCCGTAAAAACAATTGAGCGATACCAGTTTGTTTGTTTGTCCAAACAAAACAGCATGAAGCAAAAAGCGATTTTATTAAATAACTACAAAAACAAAATCTCACGCCATCAGCCATTTAAGCACATTTATCCTTCTAATTCCGTCGTAATCTGCATCAGGATCTTCATCCAGTGTGAGTAAAGTTTTGGGATAGTGGTCATCTATTTGTTTAAAAGGTGCGAGTTCTCTTGTAAGTGTCTCGTTTGCCCTTACAGTTGCAGCTACTTGATAATAACTTAAACCCTGATCATTTTCCGCTACAAAATCAACCTCCAGATCACCAACTTTACCAACATATACGTTATATCCACGGCGGATCAGTTCGAGATACACCACATTTTCGAGTATGTGTCCCACATTAAAAGCTCGTTTACCAAGCAATAAATTCCTCAAACCAAGGTCAACAACGTAATACTTTTCAAGAGTTTTGAGGTATTGTTTTCCCTTGACATGGTACCTTTTTGCCTGATACAGAATATAGCTCGCCTGAAGGGCCGAAAGGTATTTTTCAACAGTTTTTACATCTGTTTTCCTTCCGTTCGACGATAATGTGTCAGCTATTTTTTTTGTTGACAATAGACTGCCAATGTTGTCAAACACAAACCGGATAATGCTTTCAAGCATCATCACATCGCTGATTTTGTTTCGGGCAACAACATCTTTAAGCACAACCGTGCTGTATAATCCACGCAGGTAATCCGCCAAAACACCCTGCTGACCCCTTAGCTCCAAGGCGTATGGAAAGGAGCTAAGCTGAAGGTATTCGCTATATTTCACGCCCAGGTCGCTACTACCCTCAGATCCACTGACAAATTCGCTGAATGACAGCGGCAGCATGGCAATCTCGATATACCGTCCGGAGATTAAGGTGGCTATTTCACTCGAAAGCATATAGGCATTTGATCCGGTGAGATAAATATCAACATTCTTTTTGATAAATAAACTGTTTACAACATCAGGAAAATCCTGAACATGCTGAACCTCATCTAAAAACACATACGTAAAACGATCTGCCGATAGTCTTTTTCTCAGGTATTCATGCAGGTTCATCGGGTTGCGCAGTTCAAAAAAATCAAAATCTTCAAAATTAATCGTAATTAGCTGCTCTGCTTCAACCCCCTGTTTGAGCAAATAATGCTGATACATCTCAAACAGCGTGGATTTCCCACAGCGCCGGATACCGGTAACTATTTTGATTACTTGCTTCTCGCGTAGGTTAATCAGCCGGTTTAAATATTCTTTGCGTTCGATGAGGCCCATATTGCTAATTTTCATCAACAAAACTAATATTTTATTGGATTACTTTCCAATAACTTTACTATTTTTTATACTTTTTGGATTTCATTCCAATAAATAATTCTGCAAGCACTACAACATATGCGCTTTGGCAAGGCAGCAAAAAGCAAAAAAGCGCCCATCATGTCAAACAGGCGCTTCTTTTTTTACAGCATCATGCGGTTACCATTTCAACTTCTCGTTGAACTCATCGTTGATTTTTTTCATGAGGATGTCGCAGCCATGACGGAAAAGCCGCTTGCTGTTGTCATCTTCCTTGTAGGTGAAATGTAAATCTTTGTACTCGCCACGCTTTGGAAGCAAGCTGAGTGCTTCGTCGAGTGCCTGTCCCGGACTTGTGATGCCATTGACATGTAATTGCGCAAGCACTCCAACAAGCTGATCGAATGCATGATGGGTGGCCGGGCCTTTGAGCTGTTGTGTCACAGTTTGGATGCGGCGTTGGGAGTTTGTGAAACTGCCTCCCATTTCCCAGGCAAAAGATGCGGGCAACACCAGATCGGCATAATCTGTTGTTTCAGTCATGTAAAGATCCTGAACCATAACAAAATCAAGCTGTTGCATCACCTGCTTCATGGCTTCCCTGTCCACAGCACAACCCACTGGATCTTCGCCAAAAACAAAGACATTTCTTAGCTTTCCTTCCCACAACAGATGTTCGATGCTGTTTACACCAGCAGGCAATCCATCCACCTTCCATTTAAATTGCATGCGGTACTGCAGGTCTTCATCCAGTATTGATTCAGCGCCCACGCCAATTTCCTGACAAACACCCATGTCGATGATGCCATGGCTGTTGTTACGTTCCTTGAGGGCAATCAGTCCGCTGGCTGTTTTACCCAGCTTGCCGGTGATCATGGCCAGGTTGTGCATTGCCATGCTGGCATTGGCAGAGAGTTCCTTTTCCTGAAACACCATGATGGCATTCATCTCTTCGTTGAATTCATTGGCGAAGGCCGACACTGTTTCAGCATCTGTTCCGGCCTTCGTGAGCAACTCAGCAAAACTACATTCAAGCAGTGCGGCGCTGTAATTATCCCAATTTTCAGTGCGATCGGCAATGAACATGGCATTGTGCATCTTATTGGCAACCAGATAGTGATTCACAGCCTTTATAAAATAGAAATAATTCCCGATGGCAATCACGCGATCCACTTTTTTGCTGAATTTGCTTTGTGGATTGGTGGTGATGAGCACAATCTCCACCTCTTCTTTGTGCCTGGTATTAAACGCAATGTGGTTGATGATGGGATGATCGAGGTGCACCTCGTTTCCGGCAAAAAAGATCTTACTGGCTCCCCTCAGGTCGCAGTAGGATGCATTTTCATTCGAGTTGAAGAAATAGCCCTCTCCCCTGCCAAGGTAATGAAAACTACTGACATTGTTTGTTTTGGCACCGGCCCTTGCCAGTTTTTGAATCATGTAGAGCTCTTCGTTGGTGAGGCGAGCGCCACCAAAGAAGGCGTTTTGATCGGCCTCAACGCTTCTTATTTTTTCCGAAATGAGCGCATAGGCTTCTTCAAACGTAATTTCCACAAAAGCTCCATCCTTTTTCAATAATGGCTTTTTTATGCGGTCTTTTGAGTTAAACAACTTGTATCCAAACAGTTGGCGGCGATTGATGAGATCCATTCTGTTGATCTCGCCCAGGCGCGAAGAGGCACCATAAAACTGACCGCGGTAGTGGTGAAGATTGATTTCATAACCTTCCGAACCAAACATATCAACAGCATCGATGATTTCGAGCGGCAGCGGGCCAGGTTTGAAGCCATAGTTTTCGCTGATGGCGCCTGTTGGACAGGCGGTAATGCACAACCCGCAACTTTCGCAGCTTGTTTCTTGCAGCGGCAGCTCCATCGCTGGTGCCACATAGCTTTTGAAGCCTCGGTTGACGAGCCCCAGCGCACCTGCACCCACCACTTCGCGGCAAATGCGGATGCAACGGCTGCAAAGGATGCATTTATTGCTGTCGATTTCGATAAAGGGGTGCCTGAAATCAATTTTATGCTCTGTAAATTCACCTGCAAAAGCCTTCTGATCAGCCTCGTAGGTGGTGGAGTGTTTTTTCAGATCGCAAGTGTAAATGGCATTGCAACCGCATTCGAGGCAGCGGCTGGCCTCCATCTGTGCAACAAACTCATTGGCATAGCCCAGCTCCACTTCCTTGAAATTTCCGCGCTCGCCGGCCTCGAGCACCGGCATCTCCTGCCGGAGTTGGCGCGGGTATTTATCTTTGTAATCAACTGGTTCCTGCTTTTTGAAATTGTCTTTTTTGCTCAGAAACTCTTTCGGGGCCGCCTCTACAGGCATGCCACTGAGGTATTGGTGGCAGGAGCGTGCTGCTATCTTTGCCTGTGCAATGGCTTCGATGATGGTGGCCGGACCGGTAACACCATCCCCTGCAGCAAACACCGAAGGGATGCCGGTTTGCAAGGTTTTTTTGTCGGCTTCTATGTCGCCCCAGCGGGTGAGTTTCAATGCGCCATTGCTGCTGCTGGCATTGATATCGTCAATGAAGTTAACATCGGTTTTCTGACCGATGGCAGCAAGCACATAATCAGCCGCCAAATCGAACTCTGAGCCAGGCACAGCCACTGGCCTCCGCCGACCTGAAGCATCGGGTTCGCCCAGCTCCATGCGGATGAGGCGCACTGCCTTCAGTTTTCCTTCTTCGTCCTTTAAGATTTCTGTTGGATTTGTAAGAAACAGGTATTCAACACCTTCCAATTTCGACTCGTGAATCTCAATTGGGTTGGCAGGCATTTCTTTTTCCGTTCGGCGATACACCACATACACCTTGTCGGCTTTGCAGCGCCGTGCTGTGCGACAGCAGTCCATGGCCGTGTTGCCACCTCCTACTACCACCACAGTCTTGCCTGAAAAGTCGTAGCGTTGGCCTGTCACCTCCATATTTCTCAGAAAGTCGATTCCCGAAAACACATTTTCAGCATCATCGCCCGGGCAACCAACACCTGTACCTTTCTGAGAACCAATGGTCAGCACGGTGGCGTCGTAGTTTTCCTGAAGATGGCTGTAGCGCAGGTTATCACCTAACTTTTTATGATAGTGAATGTTAACACCCAGATCGGTGATGTTCTTCACTTCCTTATCAAGAACATCATTGGGCAGGCGATATTCAGGGATGCCATAGCGCAGCCATCCGCCCGGATTTGGGGCAGCTTCAAAAATGTCCACCTGATGCCCTTCAAGACGCAAAAACCAGGCTGTTGACAAGCCTCCCGGGCCGGCGCCGATCACTGCCACTTTCTTTCCTGTTTCAGGCTTGATCAATGGCACAAATTTGTTAACCGAATCAAGATCGAAGTCTGAAGCAAAACGTTTGAGGTAGTCGATGCCCACAGCAGCACCTTCTTCCATGAGGCCACGGCGGCAGGCAGCTTCGCATGGACGGACGCAAACACGCCCACAGATGGCAGGCAGCGGATTGGTATCCTTGATGAGAGCCACTGCATCGCTGTAGCGACCTTTTTCAATAAGCGAAATATAGCCTTGCACGTCCACGCCGGCCGGGCAAGTTTGCTTGCAAGGACCCATGCAATCGGCATAGTGGTTGCTCAAAAGCAAATCGAGCGCGGTTTTGCGTGCAGCCTTTACGGCAGCGGTCTCGGTTTGAACTTCCATGCCCTCGGTGATCATCGTAGAACAAGATGGCTGATGTCCGCGCATGCCGGCCACCTCCACCACACACACATAGCAGGATGAATAAGGCTCGATGCGTGGATCATGACACAAGGTCGGAATCTCGATGCCGTGTCGTGTAGCACATTCATAAATGGTTTCTCCAGGCAATCCCTTGACCTGTTCTCCATTCAGCTTCAGATTGATATATTGACTCATAAACTAATTTTCAAAATTGTTATTCAACGATCACCGCATCAAACTTGCACACATTGTAGCATTCGCCGCACTGTATGCAAATTTCCTGATTGATGATATGTGGTTGTTTGCGGTCGCCATTGATGGCATCTACCGGACATTTTTTGGCGCATACTGTGCAACCCGTGCAAGCCTCCTGATCAATGTGGTAATGCAGCAATGGCTTGCACACTTTTGCCGGGCATCTTTTATCAAAAATATGGGCTTCATATTCGTGCCGGAAATATTTCAGCGTGGTGAGCACCGGATTTGGAGCAGTTTGACCCAGCCCACACAACGAATTGTTCTTGATTTGATAGGCCAGCGATTCCAGCTTTTCCAGGTCTTCGGGCTCTCCTTTGCCCTCGGTGATGCGTTCGAGTATTTCGAGCATGCGTTTTGTACCAACGCGGCAGAAGGTGCATTTGCCACAACTTTCGTCTTGTGTGAAATGCAGGAAAAACTTGGCCAGATCAATCATACATGTCGATTCGTCCATCACCACCATGCCGCCCGATCCCATGATGGCACCGGTGGCGTTCACCGAATCATAATCAACGATGGTATTTCCCAGTTCGGCAGGAATGCAACCACCCGAGGGACCACCGAGCTGTACGGCTTTAAACTTCCTGTCGTTTTGAATTCCACCGCCCAGCTTGAAAATGATATCATTGATGGTAATGCCCATCGGTACCTCGACCAGTCCGCCATGCTTGATTTTGCCTGTCAGCGCAAACACCTTGGTGCCTTTGCTTTTTTCAGTACCATAGGCTGCATAGGCCGCCGGGCCGTGGTTGATGATCCAGGGTATGTTGGCCCAGGTTTCCAC
>CAZBMR010000035.1:0-16692 GCA_964492695.1 uncultured Lentimicrobiaceae bacterium | reverse complement strand
CCGATCATCATCCCCTCGAGCACGGCATGCGGGTCGCCTTCGAGCAGCGAACGGTCCATGAAAGCACCCGGGTCTCCCTCGTCGGCATTGCAGATGATGTATTTTTCAGCGCCTTCGCTTTGGGCTGCAAAACGCCATTTCAAGCCTGTGGGGAAACCTCCGCCGCCACGACCACGCAAGCCCGAATCGAGCACATCCTGAATCACTTGCGCCGACGGGATGTTGTTATTCAGTATCCCCCGGATGGCCTTATAGGCGTCGTGTGCCTCGGCTTCTTCGAGTGATTCGGGATTGATGTGGCCGCAATTGCGCAACGCAATACGCACCTGACCTTCGAAAAAAGCATCCTCTGTTCCGGCAGTGTACTCCGAACTGACAGCGAGTTCGTCAACTACGGTTTTGCTATTGATATGCTGCCGCAACACGGCCTCCACTTTATCTTCGGTCATATCGCCATAAATCACCCAGCCACGCGCATCATGCACTTCAACCAAGGGTTCTTTATAGCACATGCCGATGCAGCTGGTTTTTGTGAGTTCGATATCAAGAAGTCCCTGTTGCTGAAGCATTTCCAGTTTTTGGTAGGTTTTGTTGGCACCAGCCGCAATTCCGCAGCTACCCAATCCGACAACGACCTTTGTTTTGAGGACAGTTTCCATGTTTTCAGTGTTTTACTTGCCTGCTACAGCCAGATTTTTAATCTCCCTAACGATTTTTACAGCCGCTTTGCCAGTGAGCTTGCCGTGTGTGTTTTCGCCAATCATCATCACCGGAGCAAGGGAGCAACAACCCAAACAAGCCACCGACTCGAGTGTGAAAAGCCCGTCGGGCGTGGTTTCGCCATCTTTCACCTGCAGTTCATCGCGGAGAGCATCGTTGATGGCGTTGGCATTTTGCACATGACAGGCCGTACCGTGACATACCTTGATGATGTTTTTACCCACCGGTTTTAGCCGAAATTGCGCATAAAAGGTTGCCACTCCATAAATATCAGCCACAGGCACACCCGTTTCGTCAGAGATCATTCTAAACACCTCAGCGGGAAGATAGCCATAGTTTTCCTGGGCAAATTGAAGCAGTGGGATTAAACTTCCATGCTTGTTGCGGTATTTCTCGAACACATGATGCATGAGACTGAGGTCAACATGCTCTTGTATCATACTTTGGTTTTCCGAGGCAGTTCGGTGGATGCGCATAGCTTGCTTCTTTAATTCGTTTGAGTGAACTAAAGTAGCGATATTCTGATTTGTACCTGAGTTTAGATGCTGATTAGCAGCAATTTGTATTCAATCTAAATAAGTTTTTGAATATAAATCACTGAGTATGTTCAGCTAAGAAAACGAGACGAGAATTGTTTGAAACAGATAATTTCAACGGTTTGCAAAACGCTGCGTAAAACACTGAAAGCATGAAATGCAAGCCATAAACATTCAACCTACTGATATATATTGATTTATAAATATATTGGCAAAACAGGCTTTTTGCCAGTCGGAAGAAGCCTTTGGCTCATTATTCACCCAAGGCCTTACCAATGGCCGGCAACGCCAGCTGAGCCATCAACAAATATCCTGTACGGTTTGGATGAACGCCATCGTAAGTCAATTCGCCCTTCAGTCCATTTCTACCGTCAGCCATCGCACTGTGGTAGTCGAGATAGATATGCCCGTTTTGAAGTGCATATTCTTTGAGCATTTGATTGATTTCGATGATTTTATGTGCCGGCTCAAGGCCTGGTTTCCAGGGATAGTCAAAAGTAGGAAGGATGGATGAAAGCACCACCTGGATGCCATGCATCTTTGCCAGTTCGGCCATAGAGCATATGTTTCCGAAAATTTCAAGGGATGTTGCGGGACCGGTATTCCCGGCAATGTCATTCGTTCCGGCAAGGATGACCACTACAGCAGGTTTGAGCCCGATCACATCCTGCCTGAACCTCAGTAGCATTTGGGGGGTTGTTTGCCCGCTGATGCCACGGTTAATAAAGGGTTTCCCCTCAAAGAATTCAGGCATATGGTCGCTCCATCCCTCGGTGATGGAGTTGCCCATGAAGACAACACGCTGTTCACCGGGCCGGGGCAGACCCAATCCGCTGTTTTCGGCTTTAAAACGGTGAAGATCAGCCCAGTCTTGAGCTAAAACCGAAGTTGAAAATCCAAGCGCCAGCATCGCAGCAAGGAAAAAGGATTGTAAATTTTGCATAAAAGTAACCATTCACGGTATTGAATATGTGCCTATTAGGAAACATTGAACATCTGTTTCTATTGATTTCTGCAACCATCCTGAGACGGTGCATAAAAAAACAATTGTTCAGACCTCAGTGTTTTACCCGAAGAAAGTTGTTGAATGCTCAGGTTCAGTGTCTGATCGCCGGCTTGCTCGAAATAAGCCAGTTTGAAGGCATGATATCCGGCTTCAAAAGCCAAGACCTTGTCTTTCGGATCGGCTCCATGCAGACCATCGTTCCAAATGGCTGCATCGTCACCCAGCCAAAGCACAGAACCATCATCGGATGTGAGTGTAAGCCGATATAAACCCCGTTCAGGCATATGGATATAACCTGTAAAAACATACCCAAAAGAGTCGATTGCATGGCCTTCGGTGAAGGCAATTGAATCCGTAATTCCAGACCGGATAGCCTTTGAAGCCATCATTTCACGGGTGTTTTCATAAGGTCCTTCGTAGTAGCTGAAACATAATCCTTGATGTGCAGATTCAGGTTGCGTGGCCTGCAAAAAGTGGTGGTCCTGCTCACGAAAACTAACCCCCTCAGGATAACGGTAATGATAAGACTCTCCTTCTGAGGTACGTATCCAGGTCTTAAAACTACGCTCACCCTGTGTGAGTTCGATCACGCGAGCTCCCTTTGGTAAGTCGCCATATGAGTTGAAACCGGTCTTTTGTCCATAAGCCAGGGCCAATCCATGGTACTGTCCGATGTAATTGTTCACATGGTCATGGCCAGCGAATGCCCCCATTACATCGCCCATTTCCAGAAATGCTGCAATCATTGCTGCATTGATGACACCACTCGACACACCTTCATTTTTTACCCCTGCCACTGCCTTGTTGCCCTCCCATGCTTCATTCCACTCCGGTGTTGGGATGTGAAAAAATGCCAGGGCAGGTAATTTAACATCAGCATGTGTTGCATTGATGGCTGCACTCTGATTTCTGAACCACTGCAGCTGATCAAACCTAAACCAATCGTAGTATCCGGCACCACGCATGCTGGTATAAGCATGTGAATCGAGAAAGTAAAGGGTGGCAGCATTTTCATGACCACTGTTTGTCTGAAGCGATATTACAAAGTTGCCCACACCCGAAACCGATCCTTTTTCACCTATAAAACCAGGCAAGGTGAGCAGCAGATCAAAGATGGCATCTCGGCTCATATCCGTTTCATCGTCATGATTTCCCAAAACAGCTGTCCAGCTAACCTCCGACTTACTCATCACATCTGCAAGCGCCAACCACCCTTCCCTTGCAGGTGAAACAGTTACAATATCACCCGTAAATACAACCAGATCAGGCTTTTCAAGCGAAAGTACCGACAGCATCAAATCTTCAACCTGCCGGCATGATTCCGGAATATTGTTGTCCCAATGTATATCGGTAAACTGAACGATGCGAAAGGTTTTGTCGGCGCGAAATTTAAGTGAAGCCTCCATTTCGGCGGAAGCAAACAAAGCGGCTGAGGAACAGCAAAGCAACACGAACGCGATTTTTGGAAGTTGTGTAAAAAAGTGTTTCATATGGCAACTTTTTTAGGGTTTGAGTTTGATTTTGGCAAGCACCGGGTTGTGGTCTGAAAGATACGTTTGACCAATTTGCCTAAAAATGATTTGATGATCCCCGACAATGAAATGTTTGCTAACAAAAATAAAGTCAATGAGTTGTCGCTCGTTCTGTGGTGTTCGTCCAAAATCATGAAAACTCCAGTCAGGCCCTTCAGTATGCGCTGCAGTGGCTTGCGCATCACTTAGCCAACCACTTTGCATAATAATTTGGACTGGCTCGTCAGATTTGGTTCCATTGAAGTCGCCTGTGATGATTACCGGCTGATCGCCGGCAATGGCAGCGGCTTTTTCCACAATCATCAAGGCACTATTTTTTCGGGCCAGTTTGCCCACATGATCAAAATGGGTGTTAACCGCTAAGAAGCGTTTGTTTGTTTGCAAATCTCTAAACACCGCCCAGGTGGCAATTCGCTCGCAAGCAGCGTCCCAACCTTTCGAGCCGGGTAAGTCGGGTGTTTCGCTCAACCAAAAATTACCGGAGCGCTCCAGCGCAAAGCGCGTTTTGCGGTATAAAACAGCACTGTATTCGCCGGCCTCCTTACCATCAAATCTTCCCACACCCACAGCAGCAAAGGCAGGTGCTTTTGCCAACAAATCATCCAGCTGATTTTTGAGAACCTCTTGTGTTCCAACAATATCAACCGAATCCGATTCGAGGAGTCCTGCGGCTGCTTCCTTGCGGTGACGCCAATTGTGCACGCCATCTCCTGCATGATCAAGGCGAATGTTAAAAGTCATGACCCTAAAAGAATCATCCTCCTGTGCGCTTAAGACGGATAAAAAACTACCCTGCATCATGAATAATAATGCAAAAACAAAACGGATGGATCTCATATTATGAATTGTATTGAACGTTGATATGACGTATAAAACGAAAAACATCCCGCATTTTGTGTGTTCAGCGTGGCACTTGCCAACTGGTATTTTCCGCTGCAGGCAGTCTGTGTGAAGGAGTTATCCATGTCAGCCATTACTTAACAGAAAAAAGGAGGCCTCGTGTAAACGATGCGCCTCCTTTTTCTTATTAACCTCAATCCTGGATTAGTTTACCAAAATCTTAGTATTCTTTTCAAAATCAGCACCTTTCACGGTGATGACATACATTCCGGCCTTGAGATCCATCGCTTTGGAATAATGATTCTGCTGCAGCATGGATTCGGTGAAGAGGGTTTGTCCGGCTGCATTGGTGAGGCTGATGGTGAGTTTGCCCAGATCTTCGGTCAGGTCAACAGTGATGGCCTTGTTTTGATAGTTGACGTTCACTTTCCTTTCGGGGCTTTCGCTAACACCCACAGCACCCCAGTCTTCGAGCTTCACTGCGTCGATAAACTGACCCATGCCACTTGGCGTGTAGGCGTGCCAGCCAATGAAGATGAAGTCGTCAGCTCCGGGAATAATGAGATGGTCGTTCACCAGCCAGTTTTGGTCGGCAATGGTTTGGCTATCAAACAGCACATTGGACATGCCGGCTGCATCGCCCGCAAATCCCCAGGCAACTTTCATGGATTCAGGTGTGGTTGGGAAGAAGCAGCGGTAGGCATAAGACAGTTTATATTCTTTTGCAGCACTCACCTGGAAGGGAGGTGCAATCAGCCAGTTGTCCAAGGCCTGTGGCTGGGCATTTTGCGAATAGCATGCAAATGCTTTCGAGCTGTTGTACCCAATCAAGGAGGTAGTTGTCCAGTTGAGCAAGCCGTTGTCGATCGAAGACCAATATTCAGGCAAGGCAGGTGTTGCAACGTTTTCAACCGTCATTTCGTAGGGGAATTGGTTCAACACATCCATGGTAGTGAAACTATAGATGGTTTGACATTCTGAAACACCAAAGGAATTTCTTGGACGAACCATTAAATAATAGGTAGTAAGTGGCTCAAGGTTCGGACGGAATGAATTTTCACCCACCGTTGTGCCGTTCAAAATGTTGGACGGTGGTGTAACGCCGCCACCGTCAGTACCAAAGTAGAGGTCGTATTCAGTTGCATAAAGCGCTGGTTGCCAGGTAACTTTGTGATTCAGGAATGCACCGGTGCCGCCATTAACAGGACTTACCAATCCGGCAGAGCACTCAGGCAGGCTGTTAAACTCGTCAATACCCGAAATGATGATCGAGAAAACCTGATCGGCAGTCAGGGTTCCAGCATAGTCCACAAGGATGGTGTAGGTTCCGGCGGCTGGGGCAGCAATATAAACTTGTTCCACGTTGTCAACAGCATTTTTACTGTTGGTGGTGGCTGCAAGTGTTGGATTATCCGGATCGAGTTTGTATGGATAATATACATTAAGGCTTTCGTCCACAATTCGCAGGTCGAGGTCGTGCACGATGGAAGGAGTTCTATTGTTCAATGCCGATGCCTGCACTGTGCCTTGTTTATCGGTCCAGCAAATGGTCACACGCAGAGGTTCGGTTCCATCAATCTCAAGTTCGCGGCTGTAGGTTTGAGCGCTCGTGAGGGTCACCTCGTCGATAACGGTCTGCACCTGATCTTCGATGATAATTTCAGCGGCACGGGCGGTGTTCATGAGTCCCCAACCGAATTTATAATCCGGGCCGGGATTCGGGCCTGCCTCATCAGCTGTGTGAATAACGAGGCCACGCAAGGTGGATGAGCGCATGGGCGTACCGCCATGTGTTTGTTGATAAAGCTGTTGCAGAAGTGTCATACTGCCAACCACGTTTGGCGATGACATACTGGTTCCGCTCATGGTGGTGTAGGATGTATTGCTGCTGGAGTTCAGCGAATATACGTTAACGCCTTTTCCAACGATATCAGGTTTGATGCGACCATCATCAGTAGGCCCCCAACCCGAAAAGCTGCTCATCACCACGTTGGATGGGCCGGTATAATTGAGCACTTCGTTCACAGCACCCACAGTCATAATATTTTTGCTGTTGCCCGAGCCACCGATGCAGTCGTAACCATCGAGACCGCCGTCTTTTTCAGGCTCGCCATTCTGACCAGCGTTCGACGGACCATCACCGCGGTCGTTTCCTGCCGATTTGGTGATCAGGAAGAAAGGTGCATTGTAAGCAATCTGATCCCATGTGCGGGCTTGTGAATTATAAAATCCAAAAAGGTAATCCTCAGTAGGTGAAACACTTGTTGATCCATACCAGGTCCATGCACCCGTTGTCTCATCTTGATTCCATCCGCGGATCTGCCCCCATGAATGGTTGCTGATTTCCATGCCATTGCTTGCTGCTGTTGACATTTCAGATTCCACACTGTTCCAGTCGTAAGCTTTCAGCTGTGCTTTGTGTGCCATGCCTTTTGCATTGGCATTCACTCCTCCGGCAACAATTGTTCCAGCCACGTGTGTTGCATGCGCTGATTGTGATGTGGCGTTGTCAGGTTGTGTAACGCGTTGTGTTCCGGTGTTGTTGAATTCCTGATGGGTTCTTCTCACAGAACCGCCATCCCAAATACCAACTTTGCTGTAGCCTTCACCTTCAATGACTACTCCAACGCTTCCACCTTGCCACAACTGGTTGGCGCGGGTTGTGATGGCTGCCCCTGCATTGTCAGTTTTGTAATAAACAGGCTGTCCATCCACTACATCAACGAGCTCGATGATGGTACCGTCAGCAAACTCTTGCCTGATTTCCAAATTGTTTGCTTGAGCATAGGCTGCAACGCGCTCACGTTTCAGCTTCCACTCTTTTTCTTGTTCCCTGGCGATTTTTTTGAGCGCAACAACATCGGTTTCCGATTGTGCAAAACCAACGCTCACAAATGTCAACAGGATAAGCCCAAGGGCCAATCTGAAGGAAAAATATTTCATGATCTGAATGTGTTGTAGTTAAACCTCACAAAAGTAGCTTTTTTTTAAAGCTTGCGCGCGATCAATGCACACGTTTGAGGAAGCAAAATTGACCGGAAATTACATATAGTTCATTTACAATAATTTACAATTATGTAAAAAATCACATTGATAGAAAGATTTTAAAAATTCTCATTCAGAAAATTGCCTGTAAAAGGCTTTTCGCTGAATACTTTATCTTTGCTCCAACATTTGAATAAATCTATGAAATCTTCGATCGTGATACTGGCAGGCGGAGGACCTGCCCCCGGAATCAATACAGTGGTGAGCACTGTTGCCAAAGTATTTCTACAGAGCGGCTACAGGGTAATTGGCCTGCATGGCGGCTACAAGGGACTTTTTTCTGACAATCCCGAAATGATTGAGTTTGATTTTGCCTATGCAGACGACATTCAGAAGCAGGGTGGATCGGCCATTCATATGAGCCGCCACAAACCCAAAGACTCGGAATTCAACACGCGGTTTTTCATCCAAAACAATGTGAAGCTGCTCGTCACCATCGGTGGCGACGACACAGCCTCCACGGCCAACCGCATCTCGAAGTTTTTGGCAGAAAACAATTTTAAAATCCAGAACATCCACGTACCCAAGACCATCGACAACGACCTTCCGCTACCGGAGGGATCGCCTACTTTTGGGTACTATTCAGCTAAGGATGAGGGCGTTAGAATAGCCCAGACTGTTTATGAAGATGCCCGCACGAGCGGCAACTGGTTTGTAGTTTCAGCCATGGGACGCGAAGCCGGCCACCTGGCTTTTGGTATTGGAGCTGCTTGCCACTACCCCATGATCATCATCCCCGAAATGTTTTACAACACCACCGTCACCTTCGACAAAATTGTCAGGCTGATTATTTCATCAATGGTTAAGCGCAAAATGTTGGGTATCCAATATGGCGCTGCCATCGTGAGCGAAGGGGTGTTCCATTTCATGACTGATGAAGAAATTGTGAGCTCCGGCGTAAACTTCACTTTTGATGATCACGGTCATCCGGAGCTGGGTAATGTGAGCAAAGCACACATTTACAATATGTTGCTTCAGCACAAGCTAAAAGAATTAAAGCTGGATATCAAGAGCCGTCCGGTTGAACTCGGTTACGAATTGCGTTGCGTGATGCCCACAGCATTCGACCTCATGTATTGCGGATTGCTTGGCTATGGTGTGAAAGCCCTCTACGACAGAGGCATTACAGGTGCCATGGTAACATCCGATCCGGCTGGAAATGCCGCACCACTTTATCTGAAAGATGTGGAAGACGAACGCGGAAAGGTGAAGCCACGACTGGTCAATATGCAGGGCGAAAAAACAAAGCTGGTTTTTGAAAACGGCATGCAGTTTATCACCGAGGACGATTACGTGGCTGCAAGAGCCTATTTAGACCATCCGGAAGAGTACGATTTTAAAAAGATTCTCAACTGGTGAGGCCATCATCGCATAAAAGTTCAAGGGGGTTGACTTATTCAGCCCCTTTTTTTATACCATAAAGTGACGCAATTTTTTCGGCCAACACCTTGGCCATCAGCAAATGAGAATCGTGCGTCCATCCGGCAATGTGTGGGCTGAGGAGCACATTTGGCAATGCCAGCAACTGCCTGAATGCTTCGGGCAAGTCATCCTTTTGCAATGCCTCAAACGAAAACTTTTCATATTCAAGAACATCAAGGCAGGCGCCTCTCACCTGTCCAGATTGCAGATGATGAACTAAGTCAGCTGTATTTACGATCTGTCCGCGGGCTGTATTGATGAACCAGATGGGTTTCTGAAACCGGCTAAGAAAGCGGTCATCCACCAGGCCATGTGTTTCTCCTGTAAGTGGCAAATGCAGGCTCAGGATATCTGCCTCAGCGTAAATGCGTTCCATTTCGCATTCCTGCACAATGCCATCGGAAAAGCCGGATTTGTATTTGTCGTAAGCAAGCACTTTGGCCTCAAAACCAGCCAGTTTGATGGCGAAGGCAGAGCCAGTATTTCCATAACCTACGATTCCAATGGTTTTCCCCCTGATTTCAAACCCCCGGTTTTCGGCCCTTAACCAAATACCTTTTCTCACTTCAGCATCCACACGAGGCAGATGGTTCATCAGCGCCAGAAGCATACCAAGCGCATGCTCAGCCACCGCATTTCGATTTCCTTCAGGAGCATTCAAACAGGTGATGCCGAGACGTTCGGCAGCTTCCACATCAATGTTTTCCATGCCAGCACCCACCCTTGCAATAAACCTGAGCGAGCTGGCCTTTTCGAGTAGCGGGGCATCGAGCGGAATTTTGCTTCGGATGACCACACCCTCATATTGGTGAATAACCAAGGCAAAGTCGGCATAACCATAACCTTTGTGAAATGCACATTCAAAACCCAATTTGCCAAGCTCATCCTGCAACACCGGATGGGCATCATCGATAAAAAGAACCTTTCTCATACTTCGGTACTTTAGAACATTTTTAATGGTTTACACCTACTGCCTGTTTAAATAATCTTCACTACCCCTTGTAAAGCAAACACTTTTGCATGTAAAATTATTGTTCTAATTTCGGTTCATCAAATTAAATTGGAAATGCTTCATCATTTGTGGAGTAAATTTTTTGTAAATACATAAAAATGTGGAACTTACTTGTTAGAATAATACTCCGAAACCGACTTGCAATTTTAATCGCCATCGGTTTGCTCACGGTTTTTATGGCCTGGAAAGGCACTGGTGTAAAGATGTCGTATGATTTTGCGCGGATGCTGCCAGCCAACGACACCGTGAATGTGGTGTATGAAAAGTTTAAAGAAACTTTTGGGCAGGATGGCAGTGTGATGTTCGTCGGCATACAGGACGAGCGCCTTTTTGAACTGGATCGCTTCAGGAGCTGGCACGAACTCACCGAAAAAGTGAGAACCATGGAAGGAGTGGATGAAGTTGTATCCATCAGCAGATTGTACACACTCGCACGAAATGATGAACGCAAGAAATTCGATTTCAAGCCTTTAATGGATCGCCTTCCGGGAACACAAGAAGAACTCGACAGCCTGAAGGAAAAAATTTACAACCTTCCGTTTTACGAAGGATTGCTCTTTAACAAGGAGTCACACGTGAGCATGATGATGATCACCCTGGATAAGAGCGTGTTGAATTCGAAAAGCCGGATAAGAGTTGTTTACGCCCTGAAGGAAGTGTTGGATGGCTACACCGAAAAATACAATGTTCCGCTTCGATATTCCGGTTTGCCATACATTCGAACCATCACCTCAGAAAAGGTGCAGCATGAGCTTGAACTGTTTTTATTCCTCTCAATACTCATCGCATTTGGCATCCTGTATGCCTTTTTCCGGTCAGCCCGCAACGTAAGCTTCATCATCCTGAATGTGATTATCTCCGTCATATTCATGTTTGGATTGCTGGGCCTTTTTGGTTATAAAATTACCATCCTGACAGGTATTTTGCCCCCACTGATGATCGTGATCGGTGTTGAGAACTCCATTTTTCTACTCAACAAATACTACAGCGAATTCTTTATTCACGGAAATAAAGTGAAGGCACTTTCGAGGGTTATCCGATCGATCGGAGCAGCCAATTTTATGACCAATGCAACAACGGCTGCCGGTTTTGCTTCATTCATCGTAACAGGAAACGAGATGCTCGTACAGTTTGGCATCATTGCCTCTATTACCATTTTTATAGCCTATTTACTCACCCTATTTCTTATTCCAATCATATTCAGCTACTTACCAGAACCAAAGCCAAAACACTATCAGCATTTCGAAAAAGGCAATGTCAACAAAATCCTGCAGGTGATCAGTTATATCGTTGTCAATCACCGGCCCGTCATTTATGGCACAACTGCTTTTCTGATTATTTCCGGAGCTATTGGAATGAGCCTGCTCAAAACAACAGGCAATGTGGTGGATGACATTTCGCACAAGGATCAGATGTACAAAGACCTGATGTTTTTCGAATCCCATTTTAACGGGGTGATGCCTTTCGAAATCAGCATTGATACCCACAAAAAGAAAGGCATCATGCGGGCTTCAACCATTGCAAAAATTGAACAGCTGCAAGACAGTCTGGCCACCTATCCACAAATGAGCAAACCCCTGTCCATTGTCGAACTTGTGAAATTTTCGAAGCAGGCTTTTTTCAATGGAGATCCTGCCTATTACAACCTTCCAAACAACCAGGAAAGAACTTTCATTTTATCATACATACCTGATTTTAAAGGAGATAAAAAAACAATTCTCAATTCTTTTGTAGATACTGCCCTTCAAACAACCCGCATCAGTGTGCAGCTTGCCAATGTAAACACCCGGCAAATCGACAGCATCGAAAGAACATTGTCACCAACAATTGATTCCATTTTCAACCCAAAAGAATATACTGTAACGAAAACTGGAACCAGCCTGGTGTTTTTAAAAGGAACCAATTATCTGGTTAACAATTTGATATCTTCACTTATGCTGGCTTTTGCCATCATTGCTCTTTTGATGGCCCTTACTTTTTCCTCATTCAAAATGATCGTGATTTCGATGATCCCCAATCTATTGCCACAATTGCTCACGGCTGCCATGATGGGCTATGCAGGAATTCCCATTAAGCCTTCGACCATCCTCATTTTTAGCATTGCATTGGGCATCAGCGTTGACAATACCATTCACTTCCTTTCGCGCTACCGCCAGCAATTATTGCTGAACAATTGGAAAATTCACGAATCTGTGATTGCAGCCTTGCTCGAAACGGGCTTTTCGATGATCTATTCAGCTGTTGTGCTTTTCTTTGGATTTGCAATCTTTATCCTCTCCTCCTTTGGGGGAACAGAGGCAATGGGTTATCTGATTTCTTTCACCCTGCTGATTGCCATGTTGTCAAATCTGCTGCTGCTGCCTTCGCTGCTGTTGACGTTGGATCGCTGGAGCACCACCAAATCATTCAAAGAACCCCTTCTGGAAATTCTCGATGAAGAATACGATATCAACCTCGATGAGCTCGAAATAGCCCCATCACCCGAACAAAAAAGAACACCTCAAGAAACTCAAAACTTAAAACAATGAAAGGCATTATCCTCGCCGGGGGTTCCGGCACCCGACTTCACCCGCTCACGCTCGCCGTTAGCAAGCAATTGATGCCGGTTTATGACAAACCGATGATTTATTATCCGCTGTCAATACTGATGATGGCAGGAATCAATGAAATCCTCATCATCTCAACACCTCAGGATTTACCAAATTTCAAAAAGCTTCTGGGCGACGGGCATGCACTGGGTTGTTCGTTCTCATATGCCGAGCAAGCCGTGCCAAACGGGCTGGCGCAAGCTTTTGTGATTGGCGCATCTTTTGTTGGAAACGACAAGGTGGCACTTGTTTTGGGAGATAACATTTTCTACGGAAGTGGCCTCCAGCAATTGCTGGTCCAAAATAACGACCCTGAAGGGGGTGTGGTTTTTGCATATCATGTGGCTGATCCTGAACGCTATGGCGTGGTTACTTTTGACGAAAACAGCAAAGCTGTTTCCATCGAAGAAAAACCCAAAAATCCGAAATCCAATTATGCTGTTCCAGGACTCTATTTCTACGACAACACAGTTGTTGAAGTTGCCAAAAATATTGCACCGAGTGCAAGAGGGGAATATGAAATTACGGATGTAAACAAATATTACCTCGAAAAAGGCTTGCTCAAGGTGGGCATTCTGGGTCGTGGCACCGCCTGGCTCGATACAGGCACTTTTGAATCACTACTCCAGGCATCGCAGTTTGTTGAAGTGATTGAGCACCGGCAAGGCCTGAAAGTAGGCTGTATTGAGGAAGTAGCCTATAACAAAGGTTTTATTGACAAAGCCCAGCTCGAACAATTGGCCCAACCACTCATGAAGAGCGGCTATGGCCAGTATCTCATGAATTTGATAAAATAATCCGCGAACAAACCTATCATTTTATAGGCCAGATGAGGTTTGCTATTCGTGATTCCCTGACAAATCAGGAGCATTCACAAACACACCCATTTGCAGCCGATTAAAAGTGAACGCAAGCGACACCCAAAACAGAAACAAACCATATGCAAAAGATTTCTGAATTTCAGACAATCATCAACGATTTAATCGCTGCTCAAAACTTTCACAAAACACCAGAGAGGCTCTATGAGCCAATTGCTTATGTGATGTCACAGGGCGGAAAACGCCTAAGACCACTACTCACCTTGCTGGCTTGCGATTTGTTCGATGGCAATTGTGAGGAGGCAAAATATCCGGCACTTGCTGTTGAAGTGTTTCACAATTTCACGCTTGTGCACGACGATATCATGGACAAAGCCCCGTTGCGGAGAGGATCGGAAACTGTTTATAAAAAATGGAATGCTGACATTGCCATCCTTTCCGGAGATACCATGTTTGCAATGGCCTATCAATATGCTGTAAAGACCCGCCCTCATTTGATCCCGGGAGTGCTTGAAACATTCAGCCAGGCTGCCATCGAAGTGTGCGAAGGACAGCAGCTGGACATGGATTTTGAAACCAGCAACGATGTTTCAATCGATGATTATTTGCACATGATCACCCTTAAAACGGCTGTGCTTCTGGGGGCCAGCTTGAAAATCGGTGCGCTCGTTGCCGATGCAAACCCTATTGCCGTGAACGAGATATACACCTTAGGCATCAAACTGGGTATCGCATTTCAACTTCAGGATGATTTGCTTGATGTGTATGGAGAGGAAAAAGTGTTTGGAAAGCAACAAGGTGGCGATATCATTGCGAATAAAAAAACATATTTGTATCTGAAGGCACTCGAACTGGCAAACACAGAGCAGGCGGATGAATTGCGTGCACTCTATCAGGATACGACCATGGAAGCTGCTGAAAAAGTGAAAAAGGTTGTGGCTTTGTTTGATACGCTGGGGATTCGTCAGGAAACACACCGGATGATGACGCACTTTTTCAACGAAAGCCTGGAGCATCTCGAGAACACCGCAGCAAATCCTCAAAAACGGGAAGGTCTGAGGCAGTTTGCACAACAATTATACGAGCGGAATCGCTAAACACCCTCGCTCAACAACATCCCGATTTCCTGGTTCATTGTTTCCAGCTGAAGCTGGCAAGATTCCCATTCATGCATGGCGTTTGAGAGCATGGCCTTTATTTCGTTATACTGTTCAAACCAGTTCTTGTTTAACGCAACATTTTGAAATGCAACTGGATCGGCCATCACCGCATCCAATGCTCCAATTTCTGTCTCCAGCTTTTGAATCTCGGCCTCAAGGCGCTCGTTTTCCTTGTCAAGTTTACGTTTTTCCCGCTCCAGAATTCGTTTTCTTTCCCATTTAAGCTTGCTTTGCGAATCCTCAACACCAACGGATATAGCTGAAGCTGTTTTCCCTCCTTTTTCAAGGTCTTTAAGTGCCACAAGGTCTCTGTCACGAAGAAAATCATAAATATCACCCAAAAACTCAGTGATCTGAGGCTTTTTAAACTCCAGCACCTTGTCCGTCAAACCAGCAAGGAAGTCACGGTCGTGGCTCACAATGATCAATGTTCCATCGAATCGAATAAGCGCATTTTTCAATATATCTTTCGACTGCATGTCGAGGTGGTTGGTTGGCTCGTCAAGAACAAGCAGATTTGTTGGCGTCAGGAGCATTTTTGCGAGCGACAGCCGTGCTTTTTCACCCCCTGAAAGTACCTTTACCTTTTTGTCGATGGCATCACCACTAAAAAGAAATGCGCCCAAAATTCCCTTCACACGCGTTCGCATATCTCCCACTGCCACATCGTCGAGCGTTTGAAAAACCGTTTTTTCCAAATCGAGCATATCTTGCTGATTCTGCGCATAGTATCCAACACTTACCTGATGTCCCCATTTGATATCGCCCTGGTATTCCAGCACACCTGCAATGATTTTCGCCAGTGTTGACTTCCCCTCACCATTTTTTCCGACGAAAGCAATTTTTTCACCACGTGTAACCAGCAAATCAATATCACGAAGCACATGAAGGTCACCATAAGATTTCGAAATCTTTTTCAATTCAAATGTGATCTTACCTGAATGTGGAGCAGGAGGAAACCGGAAATGAATGGAACGTTGGTCCATCTCGTCAACCACAATTTCATCCATTTTTTCAAGCAGCTTGATGCGGCTTTGAACTTGCTTTGCCTTCGTGGCCTTATAGCGAAAACGCTCAATAAACCGCTCTATTTCCTTGATCTCCCTTTGCTGATTTTCTGCCGCAGCACTCATCGTTTCGATGCGTTGTAATCGCTTCTCAACATACTCAGAATAGGAGCATCTGTAATCGTATACTTTCCCCTGACTGATTTCGATCGTGCGTTCTGTAACATTATCCAGAAAAGCCCTGTCGTGCGACACAAGCATTACCGCTCCAAAATAGCTTTGCAGAAACTGCTCCAACCACTGAATGGATTCAATATCCAGGTGATTGGTAGGTTCGTCAAGCAATAAAAGCGTTGGTTTTTTAAGCAGTAGTTTGGCCAGCTCCACGCGCATTTGCCAGCCATTGCTAAATTCGGTCATCAACCGAAACATATCGGCATGCGTAAATCCAAGTCCGATGAGCACCTGCTCAGCATCACCCTGCATCGAATGCCCCCCCAAAAGGTGCAGGCGCTCATTCATTACTGTAAGCTTTTCGATCAACTGATGGTATGCAGTGGATTCATAATCAGTGCGCACGGCAAGCTCATGCTCAAATTCTGCTATTTGATTCTCTAACCTTTTAACTTCTTCAAAAGCTGTCAAAGCTTCCTCCAAAACTGTTTTAGCACTGGACAGGTCCATCTCCTGCGGCAGATAACCCACAGAAACATGCTCAGGAATGACAATATCACCTTTATGGGGTGAGACTGTTCCGACAATCAGTTTCAACAAGGTTGTTTTACCGGCACCATTTTTACCAACAAGCCCGATACGATCCTTTTCTCTGATCAAGAAATTAATTTGAGAGAACAAATCCTCTCCAGTAAAGTGCATTGTCAAATTTTGAATCGAAACCATAGTTGCGTTTATCAGAGGCTGCAAAAATAGCAACAATGCCCCACATAAAACAAAAAGGGGAGCCATATCTGGCTCCCCTTTGGGTTATGATGGGTCATCATTCAGG
>CAZBMR010000034.1:0-34557 GCA_964492695.1 uncultured Lentimicrobiaceae bacterium | reverse complement strand
GTGATTAGTGATAGTAATTTGTTTAAATCGAATTGTTAGTTGCTTAACAATTCGCTAAAAAAAATGATATACAAAATTAGAAAAACAATTGCTAATGAACTGTTAAGAGCTTCACATTTTCATTATTTGCCTTGCAAACGATTGAAATAAAATAAATACTTTTGAACCGGATTTTAAAGCTGCTAAATTGTAGTATCTTTATGCCTTATTTCTCTTTCCTAAAAATCAAAGCAATCCGACAAAGATGAAGCGACAGATTACGATCAAAGACATTGCCTCCAAGCTGGGCCTTTCAACATCTACCGTTTCGCGCGCACTGAAAGACCATCCCGACATCAGTCCCAAAACGCGTACCGCCGTTAAAGAGCTTGCCGGATTGCTGGGGTACCGTCCCAACCGCATCGCCCTCAACCTGCGCAACAATTCCACCCGCACCATCGGGCTGATCATTCCCGAAATCGAGCACTATTTCTTCTCTGCCATTATTAATGGCATCGAAGAAATTGCCTACAAGAACGACTACAGTGTGATGGTTTTTCAAAGCAACGAATCCTATAAGCGCGAAGTGATCAATACGCAGGCGGTGCTCACCAACCGTGTGGACGGCGTGCTGGTGTCGTTTTCTAAGGAAACCAACGACTTTTCGCATTTCCAGAAACTCATTGACAACGAGATACCTGTGGTGTTTTTCGACCGCACCACCGAAGAGCTGCCGGCCGATCAGGTGGTGGCCGATGATTATCAGGGTGCTTTCATGGCCGTAAATCACCTTATCGAAAAGGGCTGCAAACGTATCGCACATTTTGCTGCACCGCAAAACCTTCAAATCGGCAAAAGCCGCCTCTCCGGATACCACGATGCATTGCTCAAGCACAACATCCCATTCCGTCACGACCTTGTTTTTCTGGCCGACACCTTTGAGGCTGCCAAAAAGGCCGCGCATGAAATACTGCGAAAACAGGATGCCCCCGATGGCTTTTTTGCTGTGAATGATATGTCGGCCATCGCCATCATCAAAGCTGCCAAAGAGCTGGGCAAAAAAGTGCCTGAAGAAATAAAGGTGGTTGGCTTCGAAAACAGCAAATCGGCCGCCATCAGCGATCCAGAACTCACCACTGTTGATCAGTTTGGATTTGAGCTCGGCCGCGAAGCCTGCCTGATGCTCCTTAAAAGATTGAAAGATTCGGAAAACACCGATTTTAAGGCGGTGAAGAAGGTTATCAAAACCAAGCTCGTCGTCAGAAGCTCCACCTAATCCACATTCAACTCCACCGAAGGATCCCAAAAGCGTTCACGGAAATTTACAATTTGGTCGTCCTCCACCACAAGCCCCTCCGATTCGAGCAGCTGCTGCATCACATTGCGGCCGCTGAAGTGCGCCTTTCCGGTGAGCAGCCCGCTGCGGTTGACCACCCTGTGTGCCGGTAAACCCTCGGGTAAAAAATGAGACTGATTCATGGCCCATCCCACCATCCTGGCCGATCCCCTCGAACCCAAAAAAGCAGCAATGGCACCATAGGAAGTCACCCGGCCAGCCGGAATCAGCCTGACTACCTCATACACCTGCGCAAAAAATCCTTCATGCTGTTTCATACGGAAAGCCAAAGCGGATGTACTTGATGGTGAGCCCCTGCGCCAACCAGATTTGCTCATAGAAAGTGCGAATCTGCTTCACTTCGAGCTCATCCTCAGTGGCATACAAGTCGGGGTGATGGTATTCCAGGCGCAAACGCATCTCTGCGATGGTTTCCAGGGTAAAATCATACAGCAACCGGCTGTCGGTTTTCAGGTGAATGACGCCGGTTGGCCGAAGGATTTCCCTGTAGCGGTTGAGGAACAAGGATGAGGTGAGCCGCTTTTTTGAGCGCGAGCTGCGTGGTTGCGGATCGGGAAAGGTGATCCAGATTTCCGACACTTCGCCCTCGCCAAAAAAATGGGTAATCTGATCAATCTTTGTGCGCACAAAAGCCACGTTATTCAGGCCTTTGTCGCGGGCAGTGGTGAGGCCTTTCCACAACCTGGCACCTTTGATGTCGAATCCGATAAAATTCTTATCGGGGTACTTTTCGGCCAGACCAACCGTGTATTCTCCTTTTCCGCAACCCAGTTCAATGACTATCGGATTGTCGTTGCCAAAAAAAGCAGCCCAGTTTGCCTTGTATTCAAACGGAAGCTGCGTCAGTTGTTCGTAGTTGTACTGAAAGAGGTTGTCAAAGGTCAGGTTTTCCGCAAAACGTTGCAGTTTGTTCTTTGATCCCATGAAGCGTGCTAATTTTAATGATCAGATTTCGAAAAGCCAGGCATGCTGGTTCTCGGTTTGTTTGATGGTTTGCAGCTGTTGAAGGGCCTGTTCTTTGCTCACGATGGCACCATACGAAACCCTCCAAAGCCCTGTGCTTGTTTGGCCGGCATAGGTTGCTTCAAAATTTTTCGATTTGAGGGTTGCGATGAGCTTCTCGGCATTGGCCTTTTCTCTGAAAGCACCGGCAATGATGTGATACCTTCCGGCGGCTGCCTCAACAGGCTGGGGCAAGGTGGTTGCAGGCAAATCCACTTTCGCTGGCTGTGCTTCAACTTCCTCCACAGGCTGTGCCACCTCCCTGTTTGTGCCAAAGTTCATCTCCGGAAACAGCGACATGCCTTGAACGGTGTCCATGTCGGAAGTCCCGGGCTGGCTTGTTTCCCCGGCGGGCAGCATGTCGGCATCTGCGTTTTCCGATGGCACAACCACCGGTTCATCATCCACCTCGGCCTGATAGGGTTTTGCCGGAACAAGGTCGTTGATTCCTGCTCGGGCTTTAAAAATGCCCTTTGGCAGCTGAATCAGATTTTGATCAGGCACCATCGACTCAACAGGAAACTTCTCAAAATGACTGATTACGTATTCGTTGGGGCTTGCATAGAAAACAGGCAACATGCTGGCCTGCCCCTTGTATTGCTCATAGTAATGATGCACGGTCTGATAATTCATGGTTCCCCATGCTGCCAACAGCAGCGAGGCAGCAGCACCCACAATCACCAGTTGCTTTTTGAGGCGGTTCGGCCGGCGCGATGCCAGCATACGCTCCTGACGAACAGGCTTTTTGGGTTCAGCAACGGGGACAGGTGTTTCGGTTTCGGGCTGTGGTGGCGGACTGCTGAACACCCTTTCCACCCTGCGCTGAAAGTCTTCGCGCTTCACCGGAGGCGACACAAAACCCGCCAAACCGAATGAAGAGGCCAGGTAGTTTTGACTTGCATCGGGTTCAAAAACGATCTTTTTCTCCTTGTCGTAAGCAATGCTGCCGATATGACGGAAGTGAATCTTTTTCCCTTCGTCCATCACCGACAAGCATTTCAGCACAAAACGGTCGAGCCTGTATTTGGCTTCCTGATACGAAAGCTGTTCGTAGCGTGCAATGTGGCTAAGCAGCAGGCCGTCGTTGGTGCGCAGCATGGGGTTGAACACCACTTCGCGGTGGGGAGGCTTGAAATAATGCTTCATGGGATGAATATATGCAGCATGGTCGCGGGTAAGGAATCCACCCAACCCGGGAATGACCACGCACTCATATTCATACAGCAAATCTGCTATGTATCCGGCTATCTTCATGAATCTTGTTTCAGCATCAGTGGTTTAGGCCTGTCAGCAAAGCAATCAGCCTGCTAAGATACGTCATTCTACGCTAAAAATCAGAAAAAGTTGCGGATTTTTTCAAGATCGTCGGGTGTATCGATGCCAACATTCTGAAAAGGAGTTACGCCCACTGCGATGTGAAAACCGTTTTCGAGCCAGCGCAACTGCTCCAGCGACTCGGCTTTTTCGAGTGAGGAAACAGGAAGGGCACAGATTTGCTTCAACACTTCGGCGCGGTAGGCATACAAGCCGATGTGCCGGAGGTAGGGGTAACTTTCTATCCACTGTTCGGCCACCACGCTGCGCTGATAAGGAATGGCCTGACGGCTGAAATAAAGGGCCCTGCCGTCGGATGCACACACCAGCTTCACCACATTGGCATTCAGCAGCTCTTCAGCATCGGTCATCCTGTGCCCAAGGGTGGCAATGCCGGTATCGTGCTGTTGCAGCAGGCCAACCAGCTGATCAATCTGCTCGGGACGTATAAAAGGTTCATCACCCTGTATGTTGACCACCGCATCGAATGTTTCCGATTGAAGCTGCAGGGCTTCCATACATCGGTCGGTGCCACTTTGATGCGTTTCGGCGGTCATCACGGCATTCCCGCCAAAGGCATGCACTGCACTCAGGATGCGTTCATCATCGGTGGCTACCACCACCCTGCTCAGCTGTGTAGCCTTCAGGCATTGGTCATACACGCGTTGAATCATCGTTTTGCCACCCAAATCAATGAGCGGCTTGCCCGGAAAACGGGTAGAGGCAAAACGCGCCGGAATCACACCCAACACTCGCATCGTCATTTGAGTATGAGGGATTAAAACAAGCCGTGGAGGTTGGCGTTCACTTTTTCGATCACGAAGCCAAGATCGGCCGGCTTTTCCAGGTCGATTTCATCCACCTCCACAATGAGCAGCTTCCCGATGGTGTACTTCGAAATCCAGGCTTCATAGCGTTCGTTGAGATGCTTCAGGTAATCCAGACGAATGGAGGCCTCGTAATCACGTCCGCGTTTTTGAATCTGATTCACGAGTGTAGGAACGCTGGCACGCAAATAAATGAGCAGATCAGGTGGCTGAATGAATTTGCTCATCAGCTCGAACAAAGAGCTGTAGTTTTCAAAGTCGCGCGACGACATCAGGTTCATAGCGTGCAGGTTGGGCGCAAAAATGTGGGCATCCTCATATATGGTGCGGTCCTGCACCACGGTTTTGCCACTGTTTCGTATCTCGATCACCTGCCTGAAACGGCTGTTTAGGAAATAAACCTGCAGGTTGAACGACCAGCGTTGCATGTCTTCATAAAAACTGTGGAGGTATGGATTGTTTTCAACATCTTCATAATGAGGCGTCCATCCAAAGTGTTTGGAGAGCAGTCTGGTGAGTGTGGTTTTTCCAGAGCCGATGTTACCGGAGATAGCAATGTGCATGGTTCAAGTTTTATGCAAATGTAAGTGAATGTGTGAATGCTTAACCGAGCAGGGGCAGAATTTCAGTTAAAATATCGCGGTTGTTCGAAAGGCGCGGCACCTTGTTTTGACCGCCCAGTTTTCCTTTGGCCTTCAGCCACTTATAAAATGTTCCCTGTGGTGCTGCATGAATGATGGGTGGCATCAGAATCATATTGTGATACCTTTTGGCTTCGTAATCGCTGTTGAGTGACTTGAGCGCATTGTCAAAAGTTTCGTTGAAAAACTCGAGGTTGACAGGGCTTTTTTCAAATTCGATGATCCATTCGTGTGCGGCAGTTTTCTTATCGGGCGAAAAATGCGGGCCGGCGGTGTAGTCGCTGATCACGGCCTGGCATTTGGCACAGGCAATACCAAGGGCTTTCTCGGCATTGTCAACCATCAGCTCTTCGCCAAAGGTGTTGATATAGCTGCGGGTGCGTCCTGTGATGCGCAGCCTGTACGGATTTACGGATGTAAAGGTGACGGTGTCGCCAATCAAATAGCGCCACAGGCCGGCATTGGTAGTGATCACCATGGCATAATTGACTCCGGTTTTCACTTCACCCAGTTGCAGGGCCACGGGCTGTTCGTCCTGCAGTTTTTCAACGGGGATAAATTCATAGAAAATGCCATAATCCAGCATCAACAGCAATTCGTTGCGGTCGGTAAGGTCCTGAATGCCAAAAAAACCCTCCGATGCGTTGTAGGTTTCCATGTAGTGCATGGCGTTGGATGGGATCATTTGTGCAAATTGCTCGCGGTAAGGATCAAGGCTTACTCCTCCATGAAAAAACACCTCCAGGCGTGGCCACACTTCACTGATGTTGTTCTTGCCCGAAATTTCAAGGATTTTACGCAACAGCACCATGGTCCACGAAGGCACGCCGGCAATACTCGTCACATCGTGCTGCATGGTTTCGTTTGCCATCATCTCAATTTTCGACTCCCATTCGTCCATCAGCGCAATGTTGATGTTGGGGGTTTTCATAAACTGCACCCAAAAAGGCAAATTTTGAATGAGAATGGCCGAGAGGTCGCCGTCGTAATAAGAAGTGTTGCTCACCTCGCTGATGCTGTGACTGCCACCCATCACCAAGCCACGCCCGTCGAAAGCTTCGGTGTCGGGATAATTATTGGTGTAGAGCGAAATCATGTCTTTTCCTCCCTTGAAGTGGCATTCTTCGAGGGCTGCATTGCTCACGGGTATGTATTTGCTTTTGCTCGAGGTGGTTCCTGACGATTTGGCAAACCATTTGATTTCTTCGGGCCAGAGCAGGTTTTGCTCACCCTTTCTGAGCCGGTCGATAAAGGGCTTGAGGCCTTCATAATCGTTCACCGGCACACGCTGCGCAAACTCGTGGTAGGTGCTGATGGATTTGTAATCATACATTCTTCCCCATTCGGTTGACCTACCCTGCTGAATAAGCCGTTTGAACCACTCCTCCTGCACTTCGTGCGGGTATTTCATAAAGAGTTCAATTTGGTGGATGCGTTTGCGCATCAGCCACGAAATCACTGCGTTGAGAATTGCCATTGTTTAAATACCCTAGCGTTTTGATAAATGAGTTACTTGGGGGCTTGCATCACAAGATAGATGCCAACCAGCGCAAAAAAGAAGTTTGGAATCCAGGCAGCCAAAAATGGACTGAGGTCGCCATAGGTGGCAAACACGGTTGACACCTGCATGAACAAAATATAAGAAAAAGTGATGGCGATGCCGGCACCCAGATGCACACCAATGCCACCACGCACCTTTCGGCTTGACAATGCCACACCAATAAAGGTGAGGATGAGAATGGCAGCCGGTGAGGCCAGCCGTTTGTTCATTTCCACCTGATAAAGCTTCACATTGTCATTGCCCTTGAGTTTTTCAGAGGCTATATGGTGGCGCAGCTCCCAAAAATTCATCACCTCAAAATCTTCCTTAATTTCATACAAATCGGTGGTTTTCAGCGGGATGATGGTATCTTTTCTGGCGGTCTTCACCATGCGTTCCTGGTTGTTGTCGATGTATCGTTCCACCACTGTAAACATGCTCCAGAGGCTGTCGGCAGCGTCGCGCTCAATGCGGTCAGCGGTGAGTTTGTAAACCAGCGCTTCGTTCTCAAATTTCTCAAGGCTAAAACGATAACCTGTGTGTTTTTCGCTGTTGTAGCTTTCCACATAGGCAAACACCCCCCGTTCGATCTGCAAGTGAATGTTGCGCTTACGGTCTTTTGTCAGTTCTTCCATGTAGGCATCCTTAAATGCCCGCCGCAATTCATTTGTCTTGGGTATGAGAAAGTTACCAAGGTAGGCCGAAAAAACAGCCAGCAAGAGCGAAGCCAGCAAATAGGGTCGCAACATACGTCTGAAGCTCACCCCACTGCTCAGGATAGCAATGATTTCGGTGTTTCCGGCCATCTTGGAAGTGAAAAAAATGACCGAAATAAAGGTGAACAGATATACAAACAGGTTGATGAAATAGGGAATGAAATTCAGGTAATAGTCGAAGATGATGGCTTTGACGGGGGCATTGTTTTTTAAAAAATCCTCGATGTTCTCGCTGATATCAAAAATGATCACAATGATAATGAGCAGCGAGATGGCATAAACAAATGTCCCGATGAATTTTTTAAAGATGTACCAGTCAATAAGTTTCATATCCGGTCAGAGTCTTTGCATCAGTTTGGGAACCATTGTGTTTTTCCAGGAGGCAAAGTCCCCGGCCAGGATGTGCTTGCGGGCTTCTTTCACCAGCCAAAGGTAAAAACCCAGGTTGTGCACACTGGCAATCATGCTGCCCAACATTTCTTTGGCAGCAAAGAGGTGCCGCAGGTAGGCACGTGAGTATTGTTGGTCAACAAATTGCAAACCATTGGCATCCACCGCGCTAAAGTCGGCCTTCCACTTCTCATTCTTGATGTTGATGATGCCTTCCGAGGTAAAAAGCATGCCATTCCGGCCATTTCGGGTGGGCATCACGCAATCAAACATATCCACACCCAAAGCGATGCTCTCGAGAATGTTGGCAGGGGTGCCCACGCCCATCAGGTAGCGGGGTTTGTCGGATGGCAGGATGCTGCACACCAGGGCGGTCATTTCATACATCATTTCGTGAGGTTCACCCACCGAAAGACCTCCAATGGCATTGCCATCGGCTCCTTTCGAGGCGATGACTTCGGCCGATTGCTTGCGCAAATCGCGGTAGGTGCTGCCCTGCACAATGGGAAAAAGCGACTGGTTGTAGCCGTACAGCGGAGTCGTTTCGTTCAGTCGTTGAATGCACCGGTCGAGCCAGTGATGGGTGATCTCGGTCGATTTCACCGCATAGCCATATTCGCAAGGGTAAGGCGTGCATTCGTCAAAAGCCATGATAATGTCGGCACCAATGCGTCGCTGAATGTCCATCACATTCTCGGGCGTGAATTTGTGCCTGCTGCCATCGATGTGCGACTGAAAAGTGACCCCTTCTTCATTAAGTTTTCGCCGCGCACTAAGCGAATACACCTGATAACCACCACTATCGGTGAGTATTGGGCGCTCCCAATTGTTGAACCGGTGCAGGCCACCGGCTTCCTGAAGTACATCCAAACCCGGTCGCAAATACAGATGATAGGTGTTTCCCAGGATGATCTGCGCCTGAATATCGTCCTTAAGCTCACGCTGATGAACTGCCTTCACCGTTCCCGCTGTTCCAACGGGCATAAAAATGGGTGTTTCAATGGCGCCATGGTCTGTTTGTATCAAACCTGCACGTGCCGAACTCCCCTTGTCAGTCCCCTGTATATGAAACTCCATCCCATCAAAATTTGCACAAAGATAACCAAATCCCAAAGATTGGATATTTTTGCAATCTCAAAAATGCGGCATGTGTGGATAGATTTTAACTTCAACTTACTCACTTACATAGCTTTAGGAACAGCTACATTTGCTTTACTCACTCAAATGACCTACTTCTGGGGGTTGTTTTCGCGCCTGGCATTTCACAAACCAAAGGGCGCTTCGGATGCCGGCGACAACCTGCCACCTGTCTCCGTGGTGATTGCAGCACGCAATGCCGTGGTTGAACTGGAGAAAAACCTGCCCTACATTCTTTACCAGGATTATCCACGTTTTGAAGTGGTTGTGGTAAACGATTCGTCGGACGATGGAACCGAAGAACTGCTCACCGAACTTGCACGCTACGAACCCAAACTGAATGTGGTGCACATCAGGCAAAACCTCAACTTTTTTCAAGGAAAGAAATTTCCGCTCAGCCTGGGCATCAAATCAGCCAAATACGAACTTTTGCTGCTCACCGATGCCGATTGCAAACCTACATCCAATCAGTGGATCAAAAGCATGATATCCAACTATGGTGGCGAAACGGAGGTCGTAATCGGCCATGGTGCCTATACCCACAACAAAGGACTGCTGGGGCTTTTGCAACGCTACGACAGCATCCTGATTGCCATGTTTTACCTGTCGAAAGCCCTGGCTGGCAAGCCATATATGGCCGTGGGACGCAACCTCTCCTACACCAAAAGCCTGTTTATGAACAACAAAGGCTTCATTTCACACTACAAGGTGCCCTCCGGTGATGACGATTTGTTTATTCAGCAGGTAGCCACCAGGCGCAACAGCCGGGTTGAGCTACGAAAAGAAGCCTTCACCTATTCCGATCCCAAACCCACCATGAGCTTGTGGATCAGACAAAAAAGAAGGCACATCTCCACCAGCAACTACTACCGTTTCGGAATTAAAATGCTCCTTGGGCTTTACCCGCTTACTCAGTTTATTTTCTTGGGCGCTCTGGTGTGGCTGCTGTTTTTACCCATCCACTGGGGTTTTCCCCTGGCGCTGTTCGTGCTGCGCTATGCCCAGCTCATGCTGGTGTTTGGCAAAAGCGCCCGAAGATTACATGAGAAATTTCCCGTTGTTGTGTTGCCCTTTGTGGAATTGTTTTTCTTGTTCTTCAATCCCGTGATTTTACTGGTCAATGTCTTTTCAAAACCTGTTAAATGGATGTAAAGCAACATCTTACTGACAAAGGACAAAGGGATTACGACCTGATACTCCGGGCACTTCACCAGCAGGATCAGGGAGCTTATGCACAGTTGTTGCAACACTACCGCGAACCGGTTTATTACCTCATGCTGAAAATGACCGGCAACCCCTACGATGCCGAAGATTGCACCATCGAAGCATTTGGTAAGGCGTTCAAAAAACTCGATCAATATGTACCCGAATACGGATTCAGCACCTGGCTGTTTCGTATTGCCACCAACAACTGCATCGACTTTCAGCGGAAAAACAGAATTCAAACCATCAGCCTTTCCGAGAAAGATCAGAAAAGCCCCGGCGAGGCCCAGCTGACCGATGAAAACCACAACCCGGAAGCCTCGGTCATCCACGCCCAAAAACTGCTCCTTGTGCGACAGGTGGTCGAAAAACTCAAACCGCACTACCGAAGCCTGATCGAAATGCGCTACTATGAAGAGATGAGCTACGAAGAAATTGCCGACAAAATGCACCTCCCACTTGGAACTGTAAAGGCACAACTCTTCAGGGCAAGGGAATTTTTATTCCACTTGCTGAAGCGCTCCCAGGACAAGTTTTAGTGCCGTCTTGTTTGGCATTTTCAGCCTCCCTGCAGCTATTTCATCCTGAATTTCAGAGGCTAATTTGCACCACCCTTTCCAACGGATGGCATAACAACGACAAAAGACGGATTCAGGATTTTGGGCGAAATGTGTATTTTTGCACCTTAAAATAGTCATTAATGAGCGACCTCCTCTCTTTTAAACAAGCCATTCTGCAAGGCATTCCTGCCGAGCTTCCCGAGCCTAAAACCTATGATGCCGCCATCAACCATGCCCCCAAACGCAAAGACATCCTCACCGTTTCGGAAAAGAAACTGGCTATTGCCAATGCATTGCGTTATTTTCCGGCATCGTTTCATCCGGTGCTGGCAAAAGAATTTGCTGAAGAACTCAAGCAGTTTGGCCGCATTTATATGTACCGTTTCCGGCCCGACTACAGGCTTTATGCCCGCAAGATCAGCGATTTTCCACATCAAAGCCAGCAAGCTGCTGCCATCATGCTGATGCTCAGCAACAACCTTGATGAGGCTGTGGCACAACACCCGCACGAACTCATCACCTATGGCGGCAATGGAGCCGTTTTTCAAAACTGGGCACAATACCTGCTCACCATGCAATACCTGGCCCGCATGACCGACGACCAAACACTTGTGCTTTACTCAGGCCACCCGCTCGGACTGTTTCCATCGTCAGCCGATGCACCGCGTGTGGTAGTAACCAACGGCATGGTGATACCCAATTATTCCAAACCCGACGACTGGGAGCGCATGAACGCACTGGGTGTGTCGCAATATGGACAAATGACCGCAGGTTCGTTTATGTACATCGGCCCACAGGGCATCGTTCACGGAACAACAATCACCGTACTGAATGCCGCGCGCATGAAACATCACCCTTTACGAACAGAAGGGCTCAAACTGTTTGTTACCAGCGGATTGGGAGGCATGAGCGGAGCTCAACCCAAAGCTGGCAACATTGCCGGCGTGGTGAGCATCACAGCCGAAATCAATCCAAAAGCTGCCTGGAAAAGGCATGCACAAGGTTGGGTTGATGAGGTGATCAGCGATCTGGATACAGCCATCGACACCGCCCTCGAATGGCAAAAAAATAACAGCCCGCATTCTATTGCCTATTTGGGCAACGTGGTTGATCTGTGGGAACGTTTGGCAGAACGCAATGTGGTGGTCGATCTGGGTTCTGATCAGACTTCGTTGCACAACCCCTGGGCTGGAGGCTACTATCCGGCTGGTCTGAGCTACGAGGAGTCGCTCAGTCTCATGGCCGGGAATCCCGCTCAGTTCAAAGAAAAAGTTCAAAGCTCGCTGCGCCGCCAGGTTGAGGCCATCAACAAGCTGAGCCTGCAGGGAACCTACTTCTTCGACTACGGAAACGCATTCCTGCTCGAAAGCAGCCGCGCCGGCGCTGACATCCTGTTGCCTGATGGCCGGTTCAGGTATCCTTCCTATGTACAGGACATCATGGGGCCGTTGTGCTTTGATTATGGTTTCGGACCCTTTCGGTGGGTTTGCACCTCTTCCGACCCCAAAGACCTTGAAACAACCGACCGCATTGCAGCTGAGGTGCTTAGCAGTCTTATGACTGAAGCTCCGCAAGAAATCAGGCAACAAATGTCCGACAACATCCACTGGATTCACGAAGCCGGAAAAAACAAACTGGTCGTGGGTTCGCAGGCACGCATCCTCTATGCCGATGCCGAGGGAAGAATCCGCATCGCTGAAGCTTTCAACAAAGCCATCGGCGAAGGCAGCATCAGCGCACCGGTTGTTTTAGGACGCGACCACCACGATGTGAGCGGCACCGACAGCCCTTTCCGCGAAACATCGAACATCTATGATGGTTCTGCATTCACGGCTGACATGGCCATTCACAATGTCATCGGCGATGCGTTCAGGGGTGCCACCTGGGTTTCGATTCACAATGGAGGTGGTGTTGGCTGGGGCGAAGTGATCAATGGCGGATTTGGAATGGTGCTCGATGGATCGGAGGCCGCCGCAGTCAGGCTAAAGCGCATGCTTCACTGGGACGTCAACAACGGCATTGCGCGCCGCAGCTGGGCACGCAACCCCGAGGCCATCTTTGCCATCAAAAGGGCCATGGCTTCCGAACCTAAACTGAAAGTGACGCTTCCAAACCTTGTTGAAACCAGGCTCATCGAAGATTTATTCTAATGCACACCCCATGCAACCTTTTACGTGTTACTTTTGTCTTTCAAAATATACTTTATTTTTAGCACGATTCTTGTATTGAATTTAAAAAAGATGATATGAAACGAAAATTACTTTTTAGCCTCTTTGCGCTGTTGAGCTTCGCATTCACACATGCGCAGTCACTTTCAGTTATATACGACGGACAGCTCCTGACCAACGGTCAGGAAGTTGAAATTCTAGGCGAACTCAACGAAGATATGTTTTACGAAGTGGTTGCCCACGCCCGCATCAAGAACAACACCGACCGTGATGTTTCCGTGCTGGTGCACCGCATCACCCACGACACTGTGACGGGCAGCCTCAATCAGTTTTGCTGGGTGCAATGCTTCGCACCATGGGTGGATGTTTCACCCACGGCCTTTATCATTCCGGCCAACGATACCACCCCCGAAGAAACCTTCTCGGGCCACTACCTGCCCCAAAACAAACTGGGAACCACTGTTTTGGAGTATGTTTTCTATATTGAAACCGAGCCCACCGACAGTGTGTCGTTCGTTGCAAAATTCAAAATCACACCGGCTGGCATCAACGACTGGAAAGACAAGGTTCGGTTTGGAAATGCCTATCCCAATCCAGCCTCATCAATGGTGTATTTCGACCTCGATATACCAGCCGAAAGCAAAAAAGCGAGCATCAGAATTCACAACCTGCTCGGACAACCACTGCTCGAAAAAGAAGTGAACACCGGCAGCAACCATGTGAGCATTCCGGTTGCAGAACTCAAAGAAGGTATTTATTTCTATACGCTCTTTGTGAACGACAAAAGCATTATGACAAAGAAACTTGTGATCAAAAGATAGCACAAACCGGCTTTTGGCTGGCTGACTCAATCCTTGATCATCAGATCATACACAAAACATCCGCCATGGCAGCGGATGTTTTTTTTTAAGTATTTGTAGCTCACAAGCCTATGTTTTATGGCTTGCATTTGAAAGCAGAATTTTTTGCGGGTTGATTAAAATGCTTTACTTTTGTGATGAGACAATGTGTGTTTTTCTTTTCATATTGAAATTAAATATATGATTATCAAATAGTTAAGAATTATACATTTTTTCTTTATTGCACAACACAGAAACTAAAAGACCATTTTATGGGTATTAAACAGAAAACCAGCGACTTGCAGCGTCGCATGCGTGAGGCCCTGATGGGAGGTGGCGAACAAGCCATTGAGAAGCAGAAATCCATCGGAAAACTCACAGCCAGGGAGCGCATCATCGCCCTGCTCGACCCCAAATCGTTTCATGAGTACGATCTTTTTGTGGAGCATGCCGCCAAGGACTTCGACATGGACAAAAAGTATCTTCCCGGCGATGGGGTTATCACAGGCACCGGAACACTGAGCGGACATCCGGTGTGTATTTATGCACAGGATTTCACGGTTGCAGGTGGCTCGCTTGGATGGATGCACGCCAAAAAAATCACCAAAATCATGGATCACGCCATGAAACTGAAGGTGCCGATCATTGGCATCAACGACTCAGGGGGTGCCCGCATTCAGGAAGGTGTCAACTCTCTGGCAGGTTACGGCGAAATTTTCTATCGCAACACACAAGCCTCAGGCGTTATTCCCCAAATTTCTGTGATTCTTGGTCCTTGTGCAGGTGGCGCTGTATATTCTCCGGCACTCACCGACTTCGTTTTTGTGGTGGAAAACATCTCAAAAATGTTCATCACCGGACCGGAAGTGATCAAGACCGTGTTGGGTGAAGAAATCTCCATGGAGGAACTGGGTGGTGCAAGGGTGCATTCAGAAATCACCGGCAATGCGCACTTCTTCGCTAAAAGCGAGGAGGAGTGCTTCGACCAGATCAAGGAACTCGTGAGCTATATTCCATGGAACAACATGAAAAAAGCAGAGCGTTTCCCCAAAAAAGCGCCCAAAACCAGAGATTATAAAATTGATACCATACTGCCTACGGATGCACGCAAACCCTACGATGTGCGACATGTGATCAAAGCCCTTTCTGACAATTCCGATTTTCTGGAAGTGCAGGAGCTTTTTGCCACCAACATCGTGATAGGTTTTGGCCGTATCAATGGCGACACCGTGGGTTTTGTTGCCAACCAGCCGATGGTGCTGGCCGGTGTGCTTGATGTGGATTCCTCCGACAAAGCAGCCCGGTTTATCCGTTATTGCGATGCATTCAACATTCCATTGGTAACCCTGGTTGACCTGCCGGGCTATCTGCCGGGCATTGATCAGGAACATGCCGGAGTGATTCGCCATGGCGCCAAAGTGCTGTATGCCTATTCAGAGGCTACCGTTCCAAAAATCACTGTAATCATGCGCAAAGCCTATGGCGGCGGTTACATTGCCATGTGCTCCAACCACCTGCGTGCCGACTTTGTGTTTGCCTGGCCCACGGCCGAAATCGCCGTGATGGGACCAGAGGGTGCAGCAAACATCATTTTCCGCAAGGAGATTATGACAGCCGAAAACCCCGATGAAATGCGCAAACAAAAAGTTGAAGAATACAAAACAAAGTTTGCAAATCCCTATGTAGCAGCAGCATACGGCTATGTGGATGCAGTGATTGAGCCATCCGAAACACGCCGCATGCTCATGCATAGCCTCGAAATATCGAAAGATAAAATCGTGGAAGTACCAATGAAAAAGCATGGCGTACCGCCCTTCTGATTTAAATGGAAAAGGCTGATTGCACTCAGCTTCTGTTCATTCATTCAATCCATGAAAGATGAAAAAAAGAACCATGAAAAAAGATTTCCCAGAAAACGCAGAAACCGGCTACACCGAACTGATTATTGACAACTTTGAATACCAGACACTTCTTACCAAAAAATACGCCACACGTAAAACCTATGAACCGGTGAATCCAAGACTGCTCACTGCTTTTATACCTGGCACCATCACCGATGTTTTTGTAACCGAAGGGGCCGAAGTAAAAGCAGGCCAAACACTTGCGGTGCTTGAAGCCATGAAAATGCTCAACGAAATCAACGCGCCTTTTGATGCCACCGTGAAACAGGTATGGGCACAGCAAGGCGAAAGGGTAACGAAAAACCAGTTGATTATTGAACTAGCGTAGATTGAAACAAGGCATTATTTGCCGAAATAAACTGCAGCAATTCGTCCTTGCCCTTTGCGGTTTCGGACGAAGTGACCATCATCAGAGGAAGCTCTTCCCATTGCAGGAGGAGCTTCTTTTTGTAGGCAGACAATGCTTTTTGGAGGTTGACACTGCCTAATTTATCGGTTTTGGTGAAAACAACAACAAACGGCAGCTGCATGCTCCCCATCCACTCCATCATCTCAAGGTCGGAAGCCTGAGGTTCGATGCGTGCATCAACAAGAATAAAGGTGTTGACCAGGTTACGCCGTTGCTGAAGGTACTTTTCCATGAGCACCCTCCACTGCTCCCGCGCGCTGCGCGATCGTTTGGCATAACCATAGCCGGGCAAGTCGACCAAATACCATTCATTATTGATGATATAATGGTTCATGGTGATGGTTTTGCCAGGTTTGGACGAGGTTCGGGCCAGGCCTTTTTTAGCGGTTAACATGTTGATCAATGATGATTTACCAACATTTGAGCGGCCAATAAAGGCATACTCCGGAAGTTTGGCTTCGGGCAGCTTATCGATGCGGCCATTGCTGGCAACAAACTCTACCTCATTGATAATCATGACAAATGACGGGGAGTTTCTCCCTTTACATAGGTATTGATGTAACGATCGCGTTTGGCATTGAATATATCGTTGATGGTGATCATGATACCCGTTTCTTCTACTTCGCCAAAGCTGGCATTGAGCGCAGTGCCAAACGTGCGCATGGTAGAAGAGAGGTTCATGTAAGCGTTAAACAGGGGTGGAATGGCCTCATTGTAGGTTTTCACCAATTGCACAAGCTTCTTGTAATCAGCCTCATAGTTGTTCCCTTCAAAAAAAGCCGACAATTGATCCGCCGGTGTTTTAAACACAAGCGGGATGTGGGGTGTAACGAGGGCTTCGCGGTCGGGAAAGTAGAGGTTGAAAAAATACAAAATCAAATCGCGGGCATGGGCCTCGAAATGACCATACATTGTAACCTTACCAAAGAAATAGCGGGCTGCAGGATACTCTGTTACGAGACCTCCAAGACCATCCCACAGGTTATCAAGCGAATACATGCCTTTGCGCAGGTTTTTTGTGGGCTGATAGGCAGGCTGAACAAACGAACGGCCCAGCTCAATGGTGTAGGGTAGGTACTCCCTGACAAACTTTTCGCTATAGTGAAAAAGTTTGGCGGTTGGTGTGTGCACCTGTCCATCGGCATCGATTCGCAGGATGGAGCAATCAACATAACGGTAACCACCCACGATGTCTTCCGCTTCGGGATTCCAGACGATGAGCTGATGAAATCCGCCTTCTCCAAAATCATAATCATCCACATCAATGGCCAGGCCGGTGCCACCACCAGCCTCGCGGAAGGAAATCTCCCTGAGCCTGCCTACCTCATTCATCAAATGTGGCGCTTCGTCCCCCTTGAACACATAAATCTCGTTGTTACCGTTCATGGTGTTGCGCAAAAAACGTTCCCTGGTGAGTTCGCTCTTCAGCAATGCGCGGTCAACGGCATCTTTCACTGTTTCCATAGCTTTGTATGTCGTCTTGTTACTTAATAAGGTTCAGATAGTCAATGTCAGGATTAAATTCAGCATCAGGATGTTGCGCAAGATAGTACACAAATCCCCTGAGCTTTTCTGCCCAAATCACATCCGAAAACCGTTTGTCGAAGAACCGATGTGGAATCGGTTTTCCAAAGGTAATGGTGATGTCTTTGCCTTTTTGTTTAAAAAACTCATCAGCCAGATACAACATCTCGATATTGGCCTTGATGCCGGCAGCTTTGCGCAGATTGGACAGATTGTAAAAAAAGGCAGAGTTTTGCCCATTGATATGGGTTGGAACAATGTCCCTCTCAAATTTCCTGGCTTTAGAAAGGAAGGTTTTCTTCCAGTCGAGGTCGCGGATAATCCCTTTCCGTTTTCGCGAAACCAGGCCAAACGGGAAATAACTGATCACGGCATCACCACGAAAAGTGTCATCCAGGATGCGGATGTTGTCAGCATTGCTTCCATGCTTGTTGATGGGCACAAAAAGGGGCTGTAAATTGGTCAGATACAACAAAATATCGTTCACCGGAAACTGAATATCTTTTCGCACCCTGCCGATGGCCTGCATCAACACGATGCCATCCAGGCCCCCGAGCGGATGGTTGCTGGCCACCACCATCCGGCGACTCTTTTGCAGGTTTTCAAGCCCCCTGATATGGATCGTTGGATTGAATTCCTCCACCACAGCATCCACAAAATCAAGCCCGTGCAGTTGGCCGGCACGCAACATAAAGGCATTCACTTCGTCCTGATGGATGATGCGCTTGAGATAAGACAGCAAAAAACCGGGCATTACCTTGAGCAGGGCCGGATTTTTTCCGGCAATAATCTTTTCCACATCGATGGTGCGATCCTGATTTTTTTTCTCGGCGCTGGACATTCTGAAACGTTCCCTGGTAAATAGTTTACAAATATAACCAATTTCCTCAATATGTAGCGAAAATCCGCATCCATGCACCATTTCAGGCAGCAAAACATCAACATCTGAATCCTTACCTTACAGTACACCTAACCACACCTCTGCACACCCTCATAAGTTGTTGATAACTTTTTGTGGGTTTTATTTCATTGATTTTAAAGCTATTACACAAATTTTTAAAATAAACAGACTCCAAAGTGTAACCAAGTTGATAAAAAGGTGGTAAAAAGTGGAGATTTGTGGGAAAAAATGCAGTAATTTTACGACTTAAAAAGGCAATTTTTTGAACTATCCGATTGGAGAATATCAGTGTAAGCTCGACGCCAAAGGCCGATTGATGATTTCAGCCGATTTCCAGGAACAACTTGGTGATTTGCTGGATCAAGGCTTTGTGATCAGGCCTGGCTTGTTTAGCAAGTGCATCGAGCTCTACACGATGAACGACTGGATGGAGACACAACGGAAACTGAAAAGCCTGAGCCAGTTTGTGAAAGCCAATGTGGACCTGATGCGTAAATACAACGCCGGTGCACGGATGGTGAAACTGGATGGCAGCAAGCGCCTTCAGATTCCAAAGGCACTGATTGACGAGATCGGCCTTACCAAGGATGTGGTAATCAATTCCTTACCAGGATATATGGAGATCTGGGACAAGGAAGCCTACCGCACACAGCTGGGCCAGTTGGGTCAGGATGAGCTTGAAAAATTGCTTGAAGAGAAGTTAGGTGGAATGAATCTGTAAATGCATCGGCTACATGTACCACAATCCGGTTCTTTTGCACAAAAGTGTTGAGGGGTTGAACCTGCGTCCCAACGGGACGTATGTGGACGTGACCTATGGTGGTGGCGGACATTCGAAGGAAATACTGGCCCAACAGCCCAAGCTTCGGCTCATTGCATTTGACCAGGACCGGGATGCCAGGGCAAACCTTTTGGACGATCCCCGCATCACTTTCATTCCCGAAAATTTTATGTATATGCGAAACTTCCTGTTGTTGAACAACATACAGCAGGTTGACGGTATTTTGGCCGATTTGGGGGTTTCGTCATTTCAGTTTGACGAAGCCAGCCGTGGCTTCTCAACACGTTTTGATGCCCGGCTCGACATGCGCATGAATCAAAACAACCCGGTGACGGCAGCCGACATCATACAAACATTCAGCACCGAAGCACTTGCGAAACTGCTGACAGAATACGGCGAGGTGCAGCAGGCTTTTCGCATGGCACAGGCCATTGCCGAGGCCAGACTTTCAGCACCACTTGAAACAACCATGCAGCTCAAAGCGGCAATAGCCCGTTTTTTGCCATTCGGAAAAGAGCATAAAATTCTCGCCCAGGTTTTTCAGGCCCTCCGTATCGAGGTGAATCAGGAGATACAGGCCTTGGAAGCATTGTTGCAGCAAAGTGTACAAGTGCTCAAGCCGGGTGGTCGGCTGGTGGTCATCTCCTACCATTCGCTCGAAGACCGCATGGTGAAGAATTTCATGAAAACAGGCAACATTTCAGGCGAGGAGAAAAAAGACTTTTTTGGCAACAACCTATCCCCCTTCATGTTGATCAGCCGCAAAGCCATTGTGGCCGACGAAGCCGAAATCAGCCTCAACAACCGCTCGCGCAGTGCCAGACTTCGCATTGCAGAAAGGAAGCAAGCATGAAAACCACAGCAGCAACACAAACACCTGAACAGGACGCTCAACCCAGGCAGCGCAAGACAGCCAAAGGCAGAAGGCTGTTTTCGCAAGCTTTTTACGACGTGCTGGGAGGCGAGTTTCTGGCCCATGAATGGGCAACGCGCCAGGTGCGTTTTATATTGTTTTTAGCCACATTGGCACTGGTTTATATTGCCAACACCTACTACACCGAGGCCACAAGCCGCACAATAGACCGTGTAAACCGCGAAATCAAAGAGCTTCAGTACGAATATATCTACGGCAAATCAGCCGTCATGTTCGAAAGCAAACAAAGCGAACTGGCCCGCAAGCTTGAAAAGCGGGGATTAAAAGAATCGGTTGATCCGGTAGTGAAGATTGTCAAACCTCAAACTGCTGTGCAATGATCAATCCAAAAACCGATGTGCTTTGGCGCGTTTACCTGGTGTATGCAGGTGTTCTCATTTGGGGAATAGCCATCATTGCCCGAATCGTTTACATTCAAACAAGCCTGAAAGACGAGCTGCTGTCCAAAGCTGAAAAGCAGGAAATCAAGGTATTTGAAATCGAAGCCATGCGCGGCAACATTCTCTCATCCGACGGCTCGCTGCTTGCCACCACCGTACCTGTGTTTGAAGTGCGGATGGATGTGGCCTCCGAACATATTGACGACGTCCTGTTCAATGCAAAAGTTGATTCGCTGGCTGAGGGTCTGGCACGCATTTTCCCAACCAAATCGAAAAGAGAATACCTCAACGAGTTGCGGCAGGAACGCCTCGAAGGAAATCGCTATTGGCTGATAAAAAACCGTGCCACGTATGCCGAAATCAAAGCATTGAAAAAACTGCCGATTTTTAACAAAGGAAAATACGCAGGCGGTTTGATCCTGATTCCAGGAAGCAAACGCGAAAAACCATTCAAAGAGCTGGCCACCAGGACCATTGGCTACGAAAACAACCGCGAGAATATTTTTGTAGGCATCGAAGGCGCCTACCATGAAATTCTCAAAGGAACGGATGGACAGCAGTTTAAGCGACGCATCAATAATGGCGACTGGAAACCCTTGTTCGACGAAAACGCCGTTGAACCCATCAATGGGCATGATATCATCAGCACCATCGACATCAACATTCAGGATGTGGCTGAGCAGGCATTGCGCAAAAATCTCACCGAAAACGAGGCCGAGCAAGGCTGTGCCATCCTGATGGAAGTGGCAACCGGCCAAATTGTTGCCATTGCTAACCTCTCGTTCGACAAGGAAACCGGAACCTATCACGAACGCTATAATTATGCCATTGCCGAAAGTGTTGAACCCGGCTCAACTTTCAAATTGGCCTCGATGCTCGTGTTGCTCGAAGATAATAAAATACGCCTCACTGACAGCATGAACATTGGAAATGGGCAGATGAACTACTACAACCGCACGATGAAGGATGTGTATCCCATTCGCAACGGCCGCATTTCGGTGAGCGAAGCCTTTGAAAAATCATCCAATGTGGCCATCTCCAAACTCGTTTGGAACGCCTACAAGGACCAGCCCGAGAAATACATCGAAGGGCTCTATGCACTTGGCATCAACGAAGCCCTTGGCCTCGAAATCCCAGGAGAGCGCAAGCCCTATATCAAACATCCCTCAGATAAAAAGTACTGGTACGGCACGTCCCTGCCCTGGATGTCGATCGGCTACGAACTCACCATGACGCCCATTCAAATGCTTACGCTGTACAATGCGGTTGCCAACAACGGTACGATGGTGAAACCACAGTTTGTGAAGGAAATCAGACAAGGAAACATCATCATTAAAAAGTTCGACCCTGTGGTGCTGAAAGCATCGGTTGCATCGCCCCAAACAATTGCCTCTGCAAAGAAACTGCTCGAAGGTGTTGTGGAACACGGCACTGCAAAAGCCCTTAACAAAAGCCCCTACAAGATTGCGGGTAAAACAGGCACTGCCCAAATTGCTGCAGGAGCCAAAGGATACAACAAGGTGAACTACAACGCCTCCTTCGCAGGCTATTTTCCTGCAGGAAATCCAAAATACAGCTGCATCGTGGTGGTAAGCAATCCATCGGCAGGTAAAATTTATGGTGGTGCTGTGGCAGCACCCGTATTTAAAGACATCGCTGACAAAATTTATGCGACGCGGCCAGGCATACACGATGAAACGATGGCAGAAATGCCCGATACGCTGAGTGTTCCGGCAGTGAAGGGCAAATGCTTTACGGATGATGTGTACAGCCTGTATGGTCATCTGCGCGTGAGCACCAACCCAAATATGAAAGGCAACACCTGGATCGAAACAGAAGCCCAGAAATACTCTATGTTGCTGAAGCCCACCGATGTGAGACCGGGTCTGATACCAGATGTTTCGGGCATGAATGCCCGTGATGCCGTTTTCATGCTCGAAAACCTCGGATTGAAAACCCTTGTAAAGGGAAAGGGCCGTGTGATGACACAATCGCTGCCGGCAGGCACACCAGCTACCGAAGGACAATTCATCGAACTAACACTGATGATGTGATGAAAGCGAAGCTACAGACCATATTGCACGATTGCCCTTTGATACAAACCATCGGCCCTTTGGATATCGAAGTAAGCGGACTGACCTTCGATTCGCGCAAAGTGTCGAAAGGAGATGTGTTTTTCGCCATCAAAGGCACAAGCACCGATGGTCATCAATATATCAATCAAGCCATTGCCGCCGGCGCAACCGCCATTGTTTGCGAAACGCTGCCCGAAACAGTACACGAGCAAACCACATGGGTGGTGGCCGAGCATGCCGCCTACTGTCTGGCTCAGGCGGCATCGGCATTTTACGGACACCCTTCGCGCAAGCTGAAACTTACGGGCGTCACCGGAACAAATGGCAAAACCACCATCGCCACGCTGCTTCATCAGCTTTTCAACGAGGCTGGTTATCCAAGTGGCTTGTTTTCGACCATTTGCAATAAAATCGGGAACAATGTTTCGCCCGCCACACACACCACGCCCGACCCGGTGCAGCTGAATGCACTTCTGGCTGATATGGTCGGGGCCGGATGTGCATACGCCTTCATGGAAGTGAGCTCGCATGCCATGTCGCAAATGCGCACTTTTGGTCTTCGGTTTGCAGGCGGCATCTTCACCAATCTGACACACGACCATCTGGACTATCATGGTAGTTTTGCTGCCTACCGCGATGCAAAAAAACGCTTTTTCGACCTGCTTCCGGCCGATGCTTTCGCTTTGGTGAATGCCGACGATAAAAACGGGATGTTCATGACACAAAACACCCGTGCTACCATTAAAACTTACAGCCAACTTTCGATGGCCGATTTCAAGGCTGTGGTGCTCGAAAACAGCTTCGACGGTCTTTTGCTCAGAATGAACGGTCAGGAAGTTTTCAGCCAGCTCATCGGGCGCTTCAACGTCTCCAACCTGCTTGCCATTTATGGGGCAGCCATCCTCTTGGGGATGAATGAGGAAGAGGTGTTGAAAGGATTAAGCAGGTTGCGGAGTGCCGAAGGGAGGTTCGACTGGATGCGATCGGCCGATGGCATCACTGCCATTGTGGACTATGCCCACACACCCGATGCACTGCTCAATGTATTGAAAACCATCGATACCATTCGCACCCACAACGAACAACTGATCACGGTGGCCGGTGCCGGTGGAAACAGGGATAAAACCAAACGCCCCGAAATGGCCCGTGTGGCAGCGGCCATGAGCAATCTACTGATTCTCACTTCGGACAATCCACGTGATGAAGCACCAGATGACATACTGGAAGATATGCGCAAAGGCATACCGGGAGAGCATTTCAGAAAATACCTTGTGATTTCGGATCGCCGTCAGGCCATTAAAACAGCTGTGAGCATGGCCAAACCCGGCGATATTATCCTCATAGCAGGAAAAGGCCACGAAAAGTACCAGGAAATCAAAGGCATCAAATATCCTTTCGATGACAAGGCTGAGGTGATGCAACTTTTTCAAACCAACACACAAAACCCCTGAAGCATGCTCTACTATCTGTTTAATTTTTTGCATAAAGCCTACGATTTTCCGGGAGCACAAGTGTTTCAATACATCTCCTTCAGGGCATCGGCGGCCGTGCTTACCTCGCTCGTCATTACGCTGCTCTTTGGAAAACGCTGGATAGCCTATCTGAACAAGAAGCAGGTGGGCGAAACAGTGCGCGACCTTGGGCTTGAAGGCCAACTCGAAAAGCAAGGTACACCCACCATGGGCGGTCTGATCATCATTGCAGCCATTGTGATACCAACCCTTTTGTTTACGAAGCTCGACAACACCTATATTATGTTGATGCTTTTCACCACCATTTGGTTGGGTGCCATCGGGTTTCTCGACGACTACATCAAGGTATTCAGAAAGGATAAAAAAGGCTTACCCGGAAAATTGAAGATTTTCGGACAAGTTACACTGGGATTGATTGTGAGTGTGACCATGTATTTCGACCAAAGCGTTGTAACACGCGAAAAAAACCGTGAAGATGTACATATCGCTTCAGAGCTGCAAAAGAACACCCTTACAACACCACTGAGCCGCTTTACAATTGAACAGCGAGGCACAACAAAAACTACCATTCCGTTTATCAAAAACAACGAATTTGATTACGCCTCCCTCATCAGCTGGGTCGGGCCCGGCCATGAAAAATATGCCTTCCTTATTTTCATTCCCATCGTCATTTTCATTATCACCTCCATCAGCAACGGGGCCAATCTGACCGACGGAATGGACGGACTGGCCACTGGCACATCGGCCATCATAGGCGCAACACTGGGCATTCTGGCCTGGGTTTCAGGCAACATTATTTTTGCTGACTATTTGAATATCATGTACTTACCCAATACGGGTGAGCTGACAATATTCATCAGTGCTTTTGTTGGAGCAACCGTCGGCTTTCTTTGGTACAATTCATATCCGGCCCAGGTGTTTATGGGCGACACCGGCAGCCTGGCCATTGGCGGCATCATTGCAGTTTTTGCCATCCTCATCCGAAAAGAACTGTTGATGCCCATCCTGTGTGGCATATTTCTGGCCGAGAGTCTTTCTGTCATCATGCAGGTAAGCTGGTTTAAATACACCAGGAAGAAATATGGAGCAGGTCGGCGCATCTTTAAAATGTCACCCCTGCACCACCATTTTCAGAAGCTTGGCTATCCCGAACCAAAAATTGTACTCAGGTTTCAGATTGTAGGCATTTTTCTGGCCATTTTAACCATCATCACCCTCAAGCTCAGATAGATAGTGCATTCAAACAGCAACAAATACAATCACATTCTAGTGCTCGGCGCAGGCGAAAGCGGCACCGGTGCAGCCATTTTGGCCGCCAAAAAAGGTTTGGATGTGTTTGTTTCGGATGCTGGAACGATAAAGGAAACCTACAAGGCCACCTTGCGCGATGCAGGCATTGATTTTGAAGAGAGGGGACACCACCATGATGTTTCAGGCTGGGCCGACCTGATTGTTAAAAGTCCGGGCATACCCGATGATGCCCTTGTGTTGCAAAGCTACACTTCAACACCCGTTGTTTCCGAAATCGAATTTGCCAGCTGGTTTACGAGTGCGCAAATTATCGGCATCACAGGAAGCAACGGAAAAACCACCACCACACACCTTACGGGTCATATTCTCCGCAAGGCAGGCGTGGATGTGTGTGTGGCAGGCAATGTGGGCAGGAGTTTTGCCATGAGCCTGGCCGAATCTGATCATGCCTGTTTTGTGCTCGAACTGAGCAGTTTTCAATTGGATGGCATTCAGCATTTCAAACCACATGTAGCCATCATCACCAACATTACGCCCGACCATCTCGACCGCTATCACGGTTCGTTTGAACAATACACACGCGCCAAAATGCGCATTACGATGAATCAGGATGCGGAAGATGCCCTCATCTTTTGCGAGGATGACCCCGTTCTGGCTCAGCAAATAAAAAGCGCAGCCATCCATGCGCGGCTATTGCCCATCAGTCTGAAACACACACCCACCTCGCCAGGTGCGGGTATTACCGACAACAAACTCCATTTTAACACACCTACAAATCCATTGACCATGACGCTGGAAGAACTTGCATTACAAGGACGTCACAACACCTACAATTCACTGGCCGCAGGCCTGGCTGCAAAAATCATCGGAATACGCAACGAAACCATTCGTCAGAGCCTTTCCGATTACCAAAATGTGGCCCACAGGCTCGAATACGTGGCCAATGTGCATGGGGTTTCATATTACAACGACTCCAAAGCCACCAATGTGAACGCCACCTGGTATGCTTTGGAGTATTTCGACCGGCCCGTGGTGTGGATCGCCGGAGGACTGGACAAGGGAAATGATTACAATGAGCTGATGCCACTTGTTCGCAAGAAAGTGAAGGCACTGATTTGTTTGGGTGTGGACAACACCAAGCTGCGCGCGGCATTTGAGGGTGTGATTGAAACCATTGTCGAAGTGCAGGCAGCCGAACAGGCCGTGGCTGTGGCTTCGCTCATCGCAGGAAAAAACGATGTGGTTTTGCTGTCGCCTGCCTGTGCAAGTTTCGACCTTTTCGAAAACTATGAAGACCGCGGAAATCAGTTTAAAATGGCTGTTAAGGCCCTATAAATAAACAAGATGGGATTGCTGAAAGACATAAAGGGCGACAAGGTGATCTGGGCAGTTGTTTTGCTGCTTTCGGTAGTTTCGTTGCTGGCTGTTTACAGCTCCACCGGCACCTTGGCCTATAAGTTTAAGGCCGGCAACACCGAATATTACATGATGAAACACTTTATCATTCTGGTGATAGGATTGTTTTTCATGTATCTAGCACACAAAGTTAAGTATGTTTACTTTTCGCCACTCTTTCAGGTAGCCTTGTGGATCAGTGTCCCATTGCTGTTGTTTACACTACTTTTTGGTCTCGACCTCAACGATGCAAAACGGGTGATTCCTTTGCCCTTTAACCTCACCTTCCAAACAAGCGACCTCGCCAAACTTACGCTGATCATGTATCTGGCACGTTTGCTGACAAAAAAACAAGAAAACATCAAAGATTTCAAATCGGCATTTCTGCCTCTGATGATTCCGGTGCTTGTGGTCGTGTTTCTCATCCTTCCTGCCAACTTCTCCACCGCAGCCATGTTGTTTGCCACCAGTCTGGTGCTCCTGTTTATCGGACGAATCAATATGAAATACATCTTTGCGCTGATTGGTTTAGGAGCAGTGGTGCTAACGATTTTCCTGCTGATTCTGATGCAGTTGCCCAAAGAAAATCAGGGTCGGTTGATGACCTGGAAAAACCGCGTGGAAAATTTTGTAAACGGCACAGGCGATAATTTTCAAACCGAACAAGCTCAGATTGCCATTGCCGGAGGAGGGTTTTTTGGCAAAGCTCCCGGCAACAGCACCCAACGAAATTTTTTGCCCCACCCCTATTCCGATTTCATTTTTGCCATCATTGTTGAAGAATATGGCCTGTTGGGCGGCATGCTTGTTGTGCTGCTCTATCTGATTCTGCTTTTCCGGGCAGTGGTAATTGTCACCAAAATACCCCAAACCTTTGGGGCCTTCCTCACCATTGGCGTCACATTCAGCCTTGTTTTTCAGGCCATGATCAATATGGGCGTGGCAGTGGGGCTATTGCCAGTGACCGGGCAACCTTTGCCGCTGGTGAGCATGGGAGGCACATCCATCTGGTTTACAAGCCTTTCGCTGGGCATCATACTAAGTGTGAGCAAGGAAGTTGCAAAAAAAACTACAAATCCCATTCCTGATGAAGCCGCAGTTGTTGAAAGTGTTGATTAGTGGCGGTGGCACAGGAGGGCACATTTTTCCTGCCCTGGCCATAGCCGATGCGTTGAAGAAACGTATGCCCGAGGCAGAAATTCTGTTTGTTGGAGCCAAGGGCCGCATGGAAATGGAACGCATTCCGGCAGCAGGCTATGCCATCAAAGGATTGTGGATCAGTGGTTTCCAGAGAAAGTTCAGCTTCGCAAACCTGCTATTTCCCCTTAAACTCGTGCTCTCGCTTGCCAAAGCACGCACCATCATCAAAACTTTCAAACCACAGGTGGTGGTGGGTGTTGGGGGTTATGCCAGCGGACCAACCCTCAGGGTGGCAACACAGTTGGGCATTCCCACACTCATTCAGGAACAAAATTCCTATCCTGGTGTCACAAACAGGTTGTTAAGCAAAAAAGTGCATAAAATCTGTGTTGCTTATCCACAAATGGACAGGTGGTTTCCAACAGAAAAAACAGTGCTTACCGGCAATCCCGTGCGCGAAGCATCAGTAGCTATAACAGGAAAATATGCGCAGGCCATGACATTTTTTGAACTGAGGAATGACATGCAGACCATCCTTGTTATCGGAGGCAGCCAGGGTGCACTTGCCATCAACAAAGCCATCCACGAAAACCTTGCAGCATTTACCCAGCGGGATGTTCAGCTGATTTGGCAAACCGGCAAACAGTATTTCCAACTGGCTGCCGACGCCGTTTCATCACTTCAACTGTCGCACAAAATCAAAGTTACAGCATTTATCGAACGCATGGACATGGCCTATGCAGCAGCAGACCTCATCATTTCGCGCGCAGGCGCGATGGCCATTTCAGAAATCAGCCTCGTTGCAAAGCCGGCAGTTCTGGTTCCATTGCCCTCGGCTGCCGAAGACCATCAAACCAGCAATGCCAGAAGATTATCGGATGCAGGGGCTGCCGTGCTGATTCACAATAACGAGGCAAGCGTAAAACTCATTCCCACAGCTTTTGAATTGATGGAGCAGGCGGAAAAATTGACTGAGATGTCGAAAAATATCGCTGCATTTGCACAAAAAGATGCTGCTGACCACATTGCAGATGAAATAATTCAATTGGCAAAACAATGAGAGCAGACAGCATCAAACATATCTATTTTGTCGGAATTGGCGGCATCGGCATGAGTGCGCTGGCACGCTTTTTCAAGCATGCCGGAGCACATGTATCGGGTTATGACCGCACGGCCACTCCCCTTACAGAAGCACTTATCAACGAAGGCATTCCGGTGCATTACGACGACGAACCCAGCCTCATTCCCCAACAGCTCGACCTGGCTGTGTACACACCTGCTGTTCCAGCCGGATTGAACGAAATGAAAGCCATCAGGGAAAGAAACATTCCGCTCAAAAAAAGAGCCGAAGTGCTGGAATCCATCACCGAAAACCACCAAACCATCGCTGTTGCAGGCACCCACGGAAAAACGACCATCACCTCAATGATCAGCCACATCCTGGTTGAGGCAGGTGTTCCCATTACGGCATTTATTGGTGGCATTGCCAACAATTTTGGCAGTAACCTGGTTCTGTCGCACCACAGCAAATATGTGGTGGTTGAGGCTGATGAGTATGACAAAAGCTTTTTGAGGTTACACCCCAGTATGGCCGTCGTTTCATCAATGGATGCCGACCACCTCGACATCTATCACAGCCACAACCAGTTAATAGCCCATTTCCAACAGTTTGCCTCACAAACCAAAGCCCGGGGCAGCTTGATTCATCGCAGCGGCTTGCCACTGCAAGCAACAAACAGTGCGCTCACCTACGGCTTTAGTCCCGGAGACGATTTCTTTGCAGATCGCATTCGCATCGAAGCAGGACAGTTTGTGTATGACTGGCATTTTGGAGATGAACAAGCGCTCACTGTCAAACTTCAGGTGCCAGGAAGGCACAACATTGAGAATGCACTGGCCGCTTCAACGGTGGCGCTTCAGGCAGGCATCAGACCCGACACAATTGTGGCAGCTTTAGGCAGTTATGCAGGTGTGGCACGCCGTTTCGACCGCAAGGTGCAAGGCCCCCGCCATCAATACATTGATGATTATGCCCACCACCCGGCCGAACTGGATGCCGCTATCGGGGCTGCACGCGAACTATTTCCTGATAAAAAAATCACCGGTATTTTTCAGCCCCACCTCTTCACACGAACACGCGACTTCCTTGATGGCTTTGCACAAAGCCTCAGCAAACTGGATGTGCTGATGTTGCTTGATATCTATCCTGCACGCGAAGAACCCATTCCGGGCATCACTTCAAAAACATTGCTGGATGCCTGCACACTGAGCAACAAACACCTACTATCCAAAACAGAGGTAGCTGGCTATGTATTGGATACCCGGCCTGAAGTTTTACTCACACTGGGGGCAGGCGATATCGATCAATTGGTTGAACCACTCACCAAATTGATAAAGACATGGTAAAGCGCATCCTCACCATCACAACCTGGATACTCACCGCTCTCGGACTGGTGTTTTTGCTTGGTTTTGCCCGCATGACGCATTACAGTGCACCTGTGACCAGCCTTCAACTGGAAATAACCCATCAGCCCGGTGGCGGATTTCTGCCTTACAACCAAACCTTTGCCGAAATAAGTGAAATAGTGGGTGCCAACAGAACCAAGGCCCTCGGCTGGACCAATGTTCGCAGCCTGGTGGCACAACTCAACCTCAATCCATATGTGGCTTCGGCCGAGGCGTCAACCACCATTGAGCGGGGCTTCAGGGTAAAACTCATTGAGCGCAAACCCGTTGTAAGATTTTATACAACAAGTGACCAATCGTTTTACATCGACGATCAAAAAGTAATATTTCCAACCCACCCCGATTTCATTGCCCGGGTTATCATTGCAAACGGGCAGATCGGTCCTTTGGCTATTCCACAAAACAAAGCGATGCCACTCAGCAGCCTCATCAACAAAACACATGCAGCATTTGCCATTCAGGCCACTGCCGACGCCATCAACCGGGATGAATTGATGCAAGTGCTGATTGATCAGATCTATATTGCCGAAGACAGCACAATCGAGCTAACCCCAAAAATTGGAGATGCCCCCATTCTGCTGGGAGACACAACAGCGATACGCCTGAAAATAAGCAACATATCAGCCTTTTATAAAACCCAATCGAACAATCCCGCACTACATACCTATCAAACCATCAATGCAAGTTTTAGAAATCAAATTGTTTGTACCAAAAGAGATTCGTTATGAAAACATCTGAAATCATTGTCGGATTAGACATCGGAACTACGAAAATTGCCTGTATCGTAGGTCGTCGCAACGAGAACGGAAAAATCGACATTCTGGGCTATGGCCGGTCAGAGTCGGTGGGCGTGAAACGTGGCATGGTATCAAACATCGAGGACACGGTGAATTCCATTCAAAAAGCAGTGGACGAAGCCTCACTCAAATCAGGCGTCAACATCAAATATGTGAATGTTGGTATTGCCGGTCAGCATATTAAGAGTCTTCAACATCGCGGCAGCCTGATCAGGGAAAACCACGAACAGGAAATCAACCGCCTTGAGATTGACAAGCTTAACAATGACATGTACAAACTAAGCATGGCTGCCGGAGAAGAAATCATTGATGTGATTCCACAGGATTACATCATTGACGGAGAACAAGGCATCAAACAACCCGTGGGAATGCTGGGCAGCAAAATCGAAGCCAACTTTCATGTAATCATTGGCCAAACGGCAGCAGCAAAAAATATCCTCAAATGTGTGAAACGCGCTGGCCTGGAAATGGTTGACCTCATACTCGAACCCATTGCATCGGCCGAATCGGTGCTGAGCGAAGAAGAAAAAGAGGCAGGGGTTGTTTTGGTAGATATCGGTGGAGGCACCACAGATATTGCCATTTTTTATGACAAAATCATCCGCCACACTGCAGTGATTCCATTTGGTGGCGACATCATCACCGAAGATATTCGCGAGGGTTGCACCATTATTAAAAAGCATGCCGAAGAAGTAAAAGTGAAGTTTGGTTCGGCACTCGCATCCGAAAACAGGGACGACGAAGTGGTTTCGATTCCGGGCATCAGGGGCAGACCTCCAAAAGAAATTTCTTTCCGCAACCTCGCCTCCATCATTCAGGCACGCATGGAAGAAATTATCGAACATGTGTACTACGAAATCAAGAACTCGGGCCTCGAACGTAAGCTCATTGCAGGAATTGTTTTAACCGGTGGTGGCGCTTTGATGAAACACATCGATCAACTTTCGTCATTCCTGACAGGCATGGAAGTGCGAATTGGCTACCCCAACGAACACCTTGCCAAAGGAACACCTGAGGAACTGGCCAGTCCGATGTATGCAACCGGCATCGGGCTTGTGATCGAAGGCATTAAAAGATACGATTTTGAACTGGAAATGGACCGCATGAAAGATGAGCTGGAACACAACACCGAAAAGAAACCGGTGATGGAAAATCTTATCCAGGAAGAAATCAAGGAAAAGAAACGACAAAGCTACCTCGATAAAATCATCCGGTTGTTCGACCGGGATTTGATAGAATAACGAAATGTTATCAACCATAAAATGTTGACAAAAAAATAACAAATAATTCACCAGTTTTAAACAAGAAACTAATTTTAATTCGCTGAATCATGACCGAAATGCTAAAATTCGAACATCCTAAAGATCAATCAAATATCATTAAAGTAATCGGTGTTGGCGGTGGCGGCAGCAATGCTGTAACCCATATGTACCACCAGGGCATCAAAGGTGTTGATTTTGTATTGTGTAATACCGATTCTCAAGCCCTTGACACAAGCCCTGTTCCAAACAAGATACACCTGGGCAAACGCCAGCTCGGCGCAGGCAACATTCCGGCTGTGGGCCGCGAAGCAGCGCTTGAAACAGGCGACGAAATCAGGGAGCTGCTCGAGCCTCATACCAAAATGCTCTTTATAACAGCCGGTATGGGTGGCGGCACCGGAACCGGGGCTGCTCCTGTAGTTGCTAAAATTGCACGCGACCTCGACATACTGACCGTGGGCATTGTTACGCTCCCATTCAGTTTTGAAGGAAAAAAACGCAGGCAACAAGCCATTGAGGGCATCGACGAGCTGCGTAAACACGTTGATACACTGCTTATTATCAGCAACGACAAGCTCCGGGAAGAATATGGCAATATGCGCCTTACCGAAGCCTTCAAAAAGGCCGATGATGTGCTGACAACCGCATCGAAAGGCATTGCTGAGATCATCACCGTGACAGGTTACATCAACGTTGACTTTGAAGACGTGAAAACGGTGATGAAAAATTCAGGCAAAGCCATCATGGGTTCGGCCATCGCGTCGGGCGAAAATAGGGCCATCAAAGCCATCGAAGAAGCCATGCGCTCCCCCTTGCTCAACGACAGCAATATCTCAGGTGCCAAAAACATCCTGCTCTACATTACCTCTGGTGAAGATGAGATTTCGCTCGACGAGGTGCACGAAATCACCGACTACATTCAGCACATTTGCGGAAACAGTGCCGAGGTTATCTGGGGCAATGGCGTTGACAACAGCCTCGAAAACAGCATCGCCATCACTGTGATCGCCACCGGATTTGAAAATGATGAGCTGTTGATGCCCCACCCGGCCACAGGTAACGTGAGGGTGAATCAACTGTATGGTGACAAGCCCGAGAACAATGGTTTTCAATCTATGAGGCCTGTTGCACCGGCAAAGGTCCATACGCTGATTAGCGAAGAGGAAACCGAAACCAAAAAAGAACAAACAAGCATCGATTTCGGCACACCCGCCCATGCTCAGGCAACCACCGGAGCCACCATTCACCAACTCTTCGATCCTTTTGAAACTGAGGAAGAGAAGCCAGCACAAGTACCCTCAACCGAAGAAATTTCATCGGCAGCACAGCTGGAAGAGGTTGAGGAAAAAGAAGAAGTGGTTCCCATGACCATGAAGTTTAAAGAAGCCGACGAAATTTTGTTTGAAGTTGTTGAACCAGTGATAGAGGCCAAAACAGAGATCTTCAAGCAAACTGTTTCCAGCTTTAGTGCCAGGGAAGAAGAAAACGAACGCATGGAAATGGAGCGTCGCAGCCTCGAAAGGCAAAACCGCCTGAAAGCCATGAGCATGAAAATAAAGACAGACCAGGGTATTGAAGAGCTTGAGCGCGTCCCTGCATACATGCGCAAAGGTGCTGATGTGAAGCAAGATATGTCGCAAAACGAAGTTTCCCGCTACAGCATTGATGCCACTCCGGGAAGACCGGGCCTCAGACTCGATAATCCTTTTCTGCACGACAACGTTGACTAAACCTCCGTTTATGGAACTGGAAATTACGATCAACAACGACATCAAGCAGGCGATGCTCGCCAAAGACACGCGCAAACTAAACGCTTTGCGTGCTATCAAGGCAGCACTCTTACTTGAAAAAACAGGGAAAGATGTCAGCAGTGGCATTATACCCGAATCGGTCGAAATCAAACTTTTACAGAAGCTGGTAAAGCAACGCAAGGAGTCTGCAGGCATTTATCATGCGCAGCACCGAGCCGACCTAGCTGAGGAAGAGGAATATCAGGCATCCATTATTGAGGCCTATTTACCAGGTCAGATGTCGGACGAAGAGTTGAAACTGATTGTGGGTGAAGCCATTGCAAGCACAGGAGCCTCAGGCATGAGGGATATGGGAAAAGTGATGGCTGCCGTTTCAGCAAAAGTATCCGGTCGTGCTGACAATCAGACCATAGCAGCCATTGTCAAGTCGATGATTGGTTAATTA
>CAZBMR010000033.1:33091-35122 GCA_964492695.1 uncultured Lentimicrobiaceae bacterium | reverse complement strand
TCAGGCGCGATATGTCGATCCACGAACTGCTGGAATACTACATGGGAAAAAACACACCCGAACGCCAACAGTTTATCATTGGAAACCTACGACTCGAAGATGACCTTGTGGAGGTCTGATCTTATTTCCGGATGCTTTGTATTGAAGTATTTTAGGCGATCAAGCCTAGAATCTTAAAAATGATGTGAGATTTCATCTCAGCAACCTTTCATTATGTAGCATTTTCATTTTGGTTCGAATTCCTGTATTGCCGTTGGGTGTTGGCTTTCCTGCTTTCACGGTGTCCTACTTCGAAAGAAGTTGCGGTGCTTTGCAGTTGGGAAATAAGTATAAATATCTACATCTACCTGCGTAACTGCTTAGAATTCAAAAAATACCGGGACAATTACTTGGATTTAAGCTGTTGATAGTTTATATTTGTCAGGTACAATATTGATGGCCGCATCAACCAGACAAAAACAGTCATGAGCAGTAGAAAACTGAAAACTGAAAGCCATTCATCAGATGCCCAAAATGCATCGCAGCCCCACGAAGCAATGAGCGAAACATTGACACAACAAGCTGAACGGATTGCAAGGCTTGAGTTTGAACTAAGGGAGCGCAATAAGGAGCTGAAATTGTTGCACACACTTACGCGGCTTTTCAACGAAACGGATGATACACCCCTGGAATCCATATTGGAGGATGTTGTTAAAAAAATGCCGGAAGCCTGGCTTTACCCAGCTGAAACCACAGCAATCATCCATGCGAATGGCATTACATTTTCCTCAGCCCCGGGTGAAACGAAAAGCGGACAGCAGATACAAGTGGACATTTTTGCCAACAAAGTGCCTGTTGGAAACTTGACAATCGTTTGCAACCATCCTGTTGCCAATGACAAAACGGATGTTTTTCTTCCGGAAGAATACACATTGGTTGAGTCAGTTGCACAAAAAATCGGACGGCTGATTGAGGGTAAAACAAACCGGCAAAAACGCCAGATAAGCGAAGCAAAATACAAACAGCTTATCGAAACAATTGAGGAAATTGTTGTTGAAGTGGATGAAAATGGCCTTATCAGCTACATCAGCCCGGCTGTGTTCAAAATTTCAGGCTTTACCCCTGCCGAATTAACGGGTCTATCATTTGCCCCACACGTGTTTCCTGAAGATTTGCCCCTCGTGAAGGATATGCTGGATGAAGCAAGAAAAGGAAATCACCTCAACCGCGAATTCCGGCTATTGAACAAGGAACGGGTCGTGCAATGGGTACAGTTTTCGGTCAATCCAACGATCTTAAACAACGTTTACAAAGGGATCACAGGCACAATCACCGACATCACAGATAAAAAGTATGCTGAGGCTGCCCTCAAACAGCGTGATCAATTATTTAAATCTATCGTTAATGCTTCACCCGACGTGATCACCATCACCGATCTGAATGGTCAGGTGGTATATTCCTCTCCCAAAGCCACCGAGATATTTGGCTACCCTGCTGGTTTCGCGTTCGAAGGACACAACATTGCCGAATTTATCTCGCCTGAAGACCGTGAGAAGGCATTTGAGTCCATTGGAAAAATGTTTGAAGGCGAATCTGGTACAGCAGAAATATACACCGGCATTAAAGCAAATGGAGATCAATTCTTTATCGAAGTGAACGGCAATGTGTTGCGCAATGAAGCCGGAGAAATCTATCAGTTAATTTTCATCACAAGGGACGTTACGCAACGTGTTGAAACCGAGAAAAAACTGGCCTCCACAGAAGCACTTTATAAAAGAATGGTTGAATCCATCAATGATGTGATTTATGAAATCGGGTTGGATGGAACCATCCAATATGTGAGCCCAGCCATTGCCAGGATTTTAGGCTATCAGCCAGAAGAGCTAACCGGTCGTAGCTTCTTCGAATTCATGTATCCTGATGACAAGCAGAGGGTTGCAACAGCTTTGGGGAATCTTGGAAATTTAAACTATCATTTTCTCGAATACAGATACATCACAAAATCTGGCGAAGTTAAATGGGTTCGTTCGTCCACAACCCCCATCATCGAGG
>CAZBMR010000033.1:26594-32991 GCA_964492695.1 uncultured Lentimicrobiaceae bacterium | reverse complement strand
TCATCGAATCGTTTCATTCTCAAAAGACAGAAGATTTGTATGTTCCACCCGAGTTTTTTATTGGAAAAAAGCTTGATGAAGTTCTGCCTCCCGAATTGGCCCGGCAGTTTCAGGATCAGGTCTGGAATATCATACATGGGCTTGAGACCTCACCGGTCAGCTACGCGCTTCCCGTTAACAACCAATTACTCGATTTTGAGTCACGCTACAGCCTATTGGCCGGCAACAGGGTGATTGCCTTGGTCAGCAATATCACCGACAGAAAAAAGGCTGAGCTTGCTTTGAAACTGGCACATGAGCAACTTTCCCAATCGAGCCGGTTGGCAAGGATTGGTTCGTTTGATTACGAAGTGGAGACAGACCGGCTTGTTTTCAGTGAGGTAATGCGTGAATTGCTGGGAATGCCAGACGATTACGAAACCAACATTGCAGAAGGACTTCAGCTTGTTGCCATGGGCGAAAACCGCGAAAGAATGTCAAGGCTTATTCAAAACAGCCTGACGACAGGAGCTCCTTTCGACACCGAAATCATGCTCACGCGAAGCAATGGCACAACATTCTGGGCCAGGGTGCTTGGACAGGCCGAAATGAAAGAAGGACGTCCGGTCCGCTTATTTGGCGCTGTTCAGGACATTGACGAACAAAAAAGAACTGCGCAACGCATTATGGAGTCTGAGCAAAAACTTCGCATCATTGCCAACAACACCTTCCATTGGGAATTCTGGCAAGGTGCGGATGGCAAAGCAGTATATCATTCTCCCTCTGCTGAAAAGATTACAGGTTACAGTGTGGAGGAACTGATGTCGGGTCCGGCACTTGAGCGCTTGATTCACCCGGAAGATTTGACAGGTTATCAATTGCACCACAGGGAAGTCTCCTCAAAGCAGGTTGCAGGGCAGCATTATTTCCGCATCACCAACAGAAAAGGTGAAACGAAATATATTTATCATGTTTGTCAGCCGGTGTTTGATGCGCAACAGCAATACCTGGGCATCAGGGGAAGCAACGTTGACGTCACGGAGCAAATGCTGGCTGATATAGCCAGAAAGGAAAGCGAGGAAAAATACCGCAGCCTCATTCAAAGCTCAGATGCCGCCATCACCATGCTCGACGAAGAAGGCAACTACCTGTTTTTAAACGAAGTAGCAAGCTCCCCTTATGGAAAGAGCCCTGAAGAGATGACCGGCATCAATGTCAGGGAAATTTTTCCACCCAATCAGGTTGAATCAATCTTGTCCGATGTCCGCGAAGTGATCTGGTCCCGTCAAGGCCGGGTGAAGGAAATGATGGCCGATATCAATGGCATTCCCATGTGGTTCAGAACCAGCATCCAGCCTGTGAGAAATGAAATGGGCACACCATATGCAGCACTGATTTACTCGAGCGACATCACCGCCTCCAAAATTGCGGAAGAGAAAGTAAGAAAAAACGAGATCAAATACAAGACGCTCTTTTACGATTCTCCTGCCGGCTTCCTGATCATTAAGGACGGTCGCTTTATCGAATGTAATAAGGCTGCCGAAAACATGATGAAGGGCAGCCGTGACCAGATTATCGGCAAAACACCGGATGAAATTTCACCTGAATTTCAACCCAATGGAAAAAAATCGCATGATTACGCCAATGAGCTGATTCAACATGCTTTTGATGCAGGAAACAGCGCATTTGAATGGGTCCACACAGGTTTTGACGGGACCGAATTTTATGTGTATATGAACCTTGTTGTTTCGGAATACGAGGGTGAAGAGGCAATCTTTACAAGCTGGATCGACCTAACCGAACAGCGATCAGCCGAGGAACAGGTGCGCAAGCTTTCAAGAGCCGTTGAGCAAAGCCCCGTCAGCGTAGTCATCACCAACCTGACCGGTGAAATTGAATATGCCAACCCGGCCGCCTGCAAAAGCACAGGCTACACCGTTGGCGAGCTGATCGGTAAAAATCCGCGTGTGCTCAAATCTGGTGAGACGAGCGAATTTGAATACAAAAACCTGTGGGGAAAAATAACCAGCGGCCGCGAATGGAAAGGCATATTCCACAACAAACGCAAAAATGGGGAACTCTACTGGGAATCTTCCACCATTGCTCCCATCACCAACAGCAAGGGTGAAACCACCCATTTCATTGCCATCAAGGAGGACATTACTGAACGCATCAAAGTGCAGGAGGCTTTGCTTGATAGCGAGAGGCGCTTCAGCCAGATTGCTGAACTCAGTCAAACAGTAATCTGGGAAGTGGATATGCAGGGCTTATACACATTCGTTAACCCAGTGAGTGCAACGGTCTGGGGCTATCAGCCTGAAGAATTGATCGGTAAGTTCCATTTCTATGACCTGCATCCTGAAGAAGGGCGAGAGGCTTTCAAACAGGCTGCAACCGCCTTGCTTGAAAGTGAGGAAGAACTTAAAGATTTTGAGAACCATGTGGTGCACAAAAACGGTCAAACCCGGCTGATGAACACCAACGGCACACCGGTGTATGATATGAAAGGCAGGTTGACGGGATATCGTGGTGCTGACAACGACATCACAGAGCGCAGGATGGCTGAGGAAGAAATGCGCAAATTCAGGATGGTGTCGGACAAATCCAATGTAGGCAATGCCATCGCCACGCCCGATGGAGTTTTGCTTTATTGCAACGAGGCTTTTGCTGGCATGCATGGCTACACAGTGGATGAATTGGCAGGAAAGCACCTCTCGATGCTGCACTCAGGGAAGCAGATGGAAAAAGTGGGTTATACCATTCAAAAACTGCTTTCCGAAGGGGGCTTTACGGCTGAGGAAGTATGGCGCACACGCAAAGATGGCACGGCTTTTCCATCGCTGATGAATGGAACAGCCATACCTGATCAACATGGAAATATACAGTTTATGGCTGCTTCGGCCATCGACATCACCGAGCTCAAAGCAGCTGAAATTTCGTTGCGCCAAAGTGAAGAAAACCTCAATCATGCGCAGGAAATTGCGCGTATGGGAAGTTGGGAGCTTAATCTTAAAACAGGTCAGGCAAGCTGGTCGCTCAACTATTACAAACTTGTTGAGCACAATCCCGAACTCCCACCTTTGGGTTTGGAAGAAATTCGAAAAAAGGTGCATCCCGACGACCGGCACCTGTTTGAGGACTTGCTGGCCGAAATCCGCGAAAATAAACAGATGGGAACCATGTATTTCAGATTGTTGCTTCCCAACGAAAACATGAAGTGGATTCAAACCAATATCCTCCCCTACTTCGACGGAAACGAACTGGTAATGGTCAGGGGAGTAAGCATCGACATAACCGAGAAAAAAGAAAAAGAAGAACAAATCCGGCAGCAGAACATGCGTTTGAATGCCATCATGGAGGCCATGCCGGATATCATCTTTACAAATGACGCCTCCGGAAAATACCTCGAATATTTCAAGTCGCGGGCGGTAAGTGGCAACCGAAGCATGGAAGACATTGTTGGTAAAAATGTTGCTGACTATTTTGAACCGGAAATCGCACGTCTGCACCTTGAAAAAATTGCAGAATGCCTTCAAAACGAAGACATTGTAACATACGAATATCCTTCATTTGTGGGCGGCATCCACTATTTCTATGAATGCAGGGTGGTGAAAATGAGCCACAATGTTGTTCTCCGTTTTATTCGTGATATCACAGCCCGAAAAAACAGTGAGGCCGAAATCAGAAAACTGAATCTGGCCATTGAACAGAGTCCGGTGGCTGTGGTGGTAACTGATTTACAGGCTAACATTGAATATGTCAACCCTTCATTCTACGCCACAACCGGCTACACTGCGCAAGAAGCCATTGGTCTGAATACAAGTGTACTCAAATCAGGAATCACACCCAAAGAAGTTTACAGGGAACTGTGGGATACCATCACCGCCGGAAAGCCATGGCAAACAGAATGGATCAACAAGCGGAAAGATGGTACGCTCTACTGGGAATTCATCAGCATCACACCCATCCATGACGAAACAGGTAAAGTGGCAAACTACCTGGCCATCAAACAGGATATCAGTGAACGTAAAAGCAATGAGCGGCAGATTCTTGAACTAAATGCCAGCCTTGAACGTAAAGTGGCTGAACGCACTGCCCAACTTGCCGAAACCAATGTGAGTTTAGTCAGGGAAATAGAGGAGCGCAAAGCCATCGAGGCTGCACTGCAATTGAAGTCGGCAGAGCTCGAAAACTTTTTCAGTGTTGCATTGGACTTGTTGTGCATTGCAGACACAAATGGCCGCTTTTTAAAAGTCAATACTGCCTGGAGCAACCTGTTGGGCTATGAGCAGCAAGAACTTGAAACGCGCTATTTTCTCGAATTTGTGCACCCTGATGATGTGCAGGCAACGCTCGACACGATGAGCAAACTGAGCGAGCAAAATCCCATATTGGAATTTGTGAACCGCTATCGGGCAAAAGATGGCAGCTATCACCACATTGAGTGGCACAGCGTTCCCCTGGGCAATACCATTTATGCCGCCGCCCGCGATATCACACGCAGAAAAAAGACTGAGGAATTTGAGCAGGAACTGCTCCAGCTCAGCACACAGCTTACCGGAATTCCGGCTTCAGAAATTAGCAATGCACTCAACATGGCTCTTGAGCGCATCGGTCAGTTTCTGACGGCAGACCGCGCCTATATCATCGAAAACGATGGCCTCCAAAAAACAATGACCTGCACCTATGAATGGGTGAGCACTGGTACAGAACCGAAACTGAAAGACATCGTTCAGGTTCCGTACCATGCTTTAAAAAACCTTATGGATGTCATTGTCAACAAAAAAGTTCCATTTTCTTGCGTTGTTGATGAACTTCCCGAGACCTGGGTGGATGAAAAAACGATTTTCAAATTGCAACAAATTCAGTCGTTCGTTTTAATACCATTGCTTACTGATGATGAACTTATTGGCTTTGTCGGCATTGACAACGTAAAGCAAAAAAAACGATTCTCCAATGAAGAGGTGAATATCCTGAAAATTTGGAGCAGTATGATCGCCAGCCTCATCAACGATTTGAAAACCGAACAGCTGCTGGAGCAAACGCGGCAGAACTACATCACCTTTTTCAACACCATCAACGACTTCCTTTTTGTGCTTGATGAACAGGGTATGATCGTCGATGTAAACACCACAGTCAATGCCAGATTGGGTTATGAGCGTGCCGAATTGCAAGGTCAAAGTTTTCTGATGATTCAACCACCCGACCGTCGGGATGAGGCTCTGGATACCTTTAAAAAGATGCTGCTGGATGAGGAAATCATCTGTACCGTGCCACTATTTTCCAAAGACAACATGCTCATTCCGGTGGAAACCCACATCAGACGTGGTTTCTGGAATGGTAAGGAAGCCATTTTCGGTGTGAGCAAAGACATTTCGCAGGTAAAACTGTCTGAACAAAAATTCAGTACGGCTTTTCAGTCGAATGCAGCTGCCATGGCTATTTCCGGCTTTTATGACGGTCACTATATCGACATCAACAATGCATTTGTCGAGTTTTTGGGATACAGCCGCGAAGAGTTGCTTGGCAAAACCGGCAGAGAGATGGAAATTTTCGTTGACCAGCACACGCGCGAAAACATCATCGAAAGCCTGGAAGCAGGTGTGGCGGTGCGAAAGCTCGAAATGCGCCTCAGGGCCAGAGACGGCAGCACCATGATTGGCCTTGCATCCTGCGACAGCATTTACATCGGACAGGAAAGATGCATGCTTGCTGTACTCATTGACATCACCGAGCGTAAAAAAGCTGAGGAAGCGCTCCTGAAGGCGCGCGAAGAGGCCGTGAGGGCCAATATGGCAAAGAGTGAGTTTCTCTCGCGTATGAGTCACGAGCTCCGCACCCCCATGAATTCCATTCTGGGCTTTGCGCAGTTGCTCGAAATGGGCAATCTCTCTGAAAAACAAAGTACAGGTGTTGCACACATCATCAAAAGCGGCAAACACCTCCTGGGGTTGATTAACGAGGTGCTCGACATTTCGCGCATCGAATCGGGCCGGCTGTCCATTTCACTCGAACCAGTCGAAATTTCAGGCCTGATCACCGAAGTTGCCGACATCCTACTTCCCATTGCTTCAGCAAACAAAATTCAGTTGAATCTTCCGAAAAACACGACCAGGAATTATTTCGTGAAGGCCGACCGTCAGCGCATCAAGCAGGTGATGATCAATTTGTTGAGCAATGCCGTCAAATATAACAGGCCTAACGGAGAGATACATATTGAAATCAGCTTCTTCAGCGAAGGCCCTACCCATGAGAAAAGGGTGAAAATTTCCGTAATCGATACAGGATTTGGCATCAGCGAGGAGAATCTGACCAAAATTTTTACACCTTTTGAACGCATCGGTGCCGAAACTACCCAAACCGAAGGAACAGGTTTGGGTCTCGCCGTGGTTAAAAAACTCATCGAAGCCATGGGAGG
>CAZBMR010000033.1:11785-26494 GCA_964492695.1 uncultured Lentimicrobiaceae bacterium | reverse complement strand
TTACATTGAAAAAGAGCGGAACCATCCTCTATGTAGAAGACAACGCCTCAAACATTGAACTTGTTGAACAAATTCTGCTCGAACGCCAGGCAAACATCAAACTCATACCCGAAATGATGGGTTTGAATGCTGTGAGAAAAGCTGCCGAAGTGAAGCCCGACCTGATCTTGCTCGACCTGAACCTGCCTGATACCCACGGCAGTGAAGTACTCAAGCTGTTGCTCGAAGAACCCCTCACACGCCACATTCCGGTCATCATTGTAAGTGCCGATGCCATGCCTCATCAACTGGTCAAGCTGTTAAAACTGGGTGCCAAAAGCTATCTCACCAAACCCTTCAATGTGGATCAGTTTCTGATGACCATAAACCAGTTTTTGCTATCTGATGACAGCACAACTCATTAATATATAAGTTATTGATAAGAAAAACTTTAAAAACATACTTCCATGATTGATGAAGATTTATTAAACGCAAACATACTGATCGTTGATGATCAACCTGCCAATGTGGCTGTTCTGGAGGGATTTCTGCAATATCAGGGCTACGAGAACATCCGTTCTACCACCGACCCGAGGGAGGTGTTGCAACTCTTTGCAACTTTTGAGCCTGATATCATCCTGCTCGACCTCATGATGCCCTACTTCTCAGGCTTCGAGGTGATGGATATGCTTAAGCCACTCATTCCCGAAGGAACATTTCTTCCCATACTGGTGCTAACTGCCGATGCCACCTCCGATGCCAAACAGCGGGCCTTGTCGGGAGGTGCCAGCGACTTCATCACCAAACCATTCGACCTGGTTGAGGTTGGACTCAGAATTCGCAACCTTCTGTATACCAACTACCTTCAGCAACAATTGCTGGGACAAAATCAGATACTCGAACAGCGCGTGCAGGAACGCACCATCGAATTGATTCAAGCCAACGATGCACTCACTTTGGCAAGAGACAAAGCTGAAGCTTCTGATAAACTCAAAACCTCATTCATTCAGAATGTTTCGCATGAAATTCGCACACCGCTCAACGGCATCCTGGGATTTAGTGCTTTGCTTACCGATTCAGACCTGTCTCAGGAAGAAAAAGATGAGTTTTCAAACCTGCTTAGGGCTTCAAGTCAGAGACTCATCAACACTGTGACAGACTACATGGATATCTCGCTGCTCGTTTCCAACCTCATGGAAATTCATCCCAAACAGTTTGATGTGGGCCGTCTTCTATTTGCCTTGAAAGATGAGTTTGCGACTGTTTGCACGTCAAAGGACATCGAAATCGTTATACAATGTCCCTCTGAAAACCAATCACTTCTGATCGAGAATGATGAAGAACTGCTTTCAAAAGTGTTGCGCCATTTGATTGATAACGCACTCAAATTCTCACGAAAAGGTGTGGTGGTGGTTGACTTTGATTACACCGATGACAAACTCCAATTTTCTATTAAGGATGAGGGACTGGGGATTGCAACTGAGTCGCAGGAGCGTGTTTTTGAAGTGTTTATGCAGGAAGACCCCTCCACCACACGCGGACACGAAGGCAGCGGGCTGGGTTTATCCATTTGCAAAGGAATTGTGAAGCTTCTGGGCGGAGATATTTATTTGAAAAGCGAAAAAGGATTAGGCACAACCATCTCATTTGCAATTCCTTACAACGGGAGCAAAGCCAGTGTGAAACAAAATGAACCCAGTCCGGTAAATGAAAAATCCAAAGACCCTGTTGTTCTAATCGCTGAAGACGACAGCAGCAACCGCATCTTTTTCGAACTTCTCATCCGCAAACATTGCAAAAGACTGCATCTTGCTGAGAACGGTCGCGAAGCAGTGGAGTTGTGCAAGGCCAATCCCGAGATCGACCTCGTTATCATGGATATCAAAATGCCCGTGATGGATGGCATTGCAGCCACTCAATTGATTCGTGCTTTTAACAAGGAAGTGAAAATTGTTGCTGTGACAGCTTATGGAAAAGACCAGGAATTGAATGATTTTGAAAGTCTTGGATTCAATGATGTGCTACCAAAACCGCTCGAAAAGGACGATTTTCTGAAGAGACTGCTACCGTTCGGCATCCGAAATTAAGCACTGATGGTGAAAAGATTGAAGGATTAGACCGTATGAGCCAGACGAGCTGACAGCTTCCTGCTATTTCTTGTGAACAGGTGAGTCTGGTTCTTTTGCCATCTGATTAAAAACGATACGGTCGAGCCAGGCTGGAAAGATTTTGTTTAGCAAAACTGTCAGCTTGCCTTCACTGGTGAGTGTCAGTATGCGTTTTCTTCGTTCGATGGCTTTGAGCAAATGCTTTGCAACAGCCTCACTGCTCATCATTTTTTGTTCGTCGCGGGGCGATTCTCCCTGTTCACGACCCACCGCATTGAGGGCAACATTGCGGATGTTTGAAGTTGTGAAACCCGGACAAGCAATCAGAACATGCAATTGGTCAGGCAGGTGTTCGATGCGAAGCACTTCCAGAAATCCTTGTATGGCAAATTTAGATGCCGAATAACCGCTGCGGCCGGGCAGTCCCTTGTAACCTGCTATGGATGAAACACCTACCAAACTACCCTTCGACTGAAGCAGATGTGGCAAGGCGTATTTGGTGCAATACACCGTTCCCCAAAAATTGGTATCCATGAGCTTACGGATCACGTTCAGATCGGTTTCCAAAAACAAGGCACGCATCGAAATTCCAGCATTGTTGATCAGCACATCAATGCGACCAAATTGGGCTATTGTACTATCAATAAGACTCTTACAATCTGCTTCCACCGAAACATCGGCGATGGTTGTCAATACATATGGGTTGTACTGCGCACATTCAGAAGCCACCTCTTTGAGCTTTTCGGCATTGCGCGCACCCAATGAAAGCAGCGCCCCGCGACGTGCAGCTTCAATGGCTGTAGCCCTGCCAATGCCAGAAGACGCCCCAGTGATGATCACAACCTTGCCTGCAAGAGAAGTCATATCCAACTTTTTGATGCAAAGTTACACTTTTGAACAGATTGCCAAAAGGCATGCATATGCTCATTTCGTGTTGAAATAAATCAAGGTGGTAAAACGCAGGCTTGAACCTTTGTGGTAATTTTGCGCAAATTTTTACGCATGCTAACCAACAGGCAATTGTTTCAGCTGCATATGGGACTTCCCTCGGTGGTGGACGACCCGATTGAAATCGTAGGGTCAAAAGGCATCTGGCTTTTTGATGAGGACGGAAACCGACACCTGGATTTGGTTTCGGGCGTTTCGGTGAGCAATGTGGGCCACCTCCATCCCGATGTAGTGCAAGCCATTGAGCAACAGCTCAAAGCCTATATGCATGTGATGGTTTACGGCAAATTTGTGCACGCTCCACAAGTGCAGCTTGCTGGCCTGATGGCTGAACATTTGCCAGCTTCCCTCGATGCAGTATATTTTGTAAACAGTGGCAGCGAGGCCATCGAAGGTGCGCTGAAACTCGCAAAACGGGCTACCAACAGGCCCGAAGTGGTACATTTCAGAAACGCCTATCACGGTGGAACAGCCGGAGCACTAAGCCTGCTTGGTCACGAAAGCATGAAAAATGCTTTCAGACCTCTTGTGCCGGCCACACGTATGCTCGATTTCAATTGCTTTGATCAACTGGATCAGATTAGCAAACACACCGCAGCAGTGGTAGTTGAGCCGGTTCAGGCCGAAGCTGGCATCATACTTCCAAATAAGGGTTATCTGCAAGCCCTGAGGCAGCGTTGTGATGAGACAGGTACATTGCTCATTTTCGATGAAATTCAAATGGGTTTTGGACGCACAGGTAAACTCTTTGCTTTTGAGCATTTTCATGTTGTGCCGGATATCCTTTGCCTTGCCAAGGGAATGGGCGGAGGCATGCCCATCGGCGCTTTTGTTGCGTCAAAACAGCTGATGTTGCAACTGACCCACCACCCCGAACTGGGTCACATCACCACTTTTGGCGGGCACCCTGTTTCGGCTGCAGCCGCACTGGCATCGCTGCGTCTGATATTGAAGAACCATCTGTGCGAAAACGCTGAGCGGCAAGGCAAGGCTTTTGAGAAAGCGCTCACCAAACATCCTGTGGTGAAAGAAATCCGGCGCGTGGGCCTGATGTTGGGTGTTGAGATTTCTGAACGCGCTGACATAGGCGTCCTCATGAAGCTGTTTAAAAAAAACAGGCTTGTTGTTGACCAGTTTCTTTTCCATGAGAAAGCCTTTCGCATTGCCCCTCCCCTCATCATCAGTGATGAGGAAACAACAGCTGCCATTCAACTGATAGTCAAATCCCTCGACGAACTAAATCTCAAATCGTGAAACGACAACTTTGCTACATCTTACTCTTACTACTCAGTTCAACAAGCTGGACGCAGGCGCAGGTATTGCACAACGACCGCAAGCCGATCAACCCCTCCAGCGTGAGAGCCAATCGCGGAATGGCTGTCACCAGCCATCCACTTGCCACACAGGCTGCACTCGACATTCTGAAACTTGGCGGTAATGCCGTTGATGCAGCCATTGCTGCCAATGCTGTGCTTGGCGTGGTTCAACCCTCCACCGCAGGGCTTGGCGGCGATCTGATGGCACTGATATGGGACAACCGTTCGCAGCGGCTTCTTGCTTTAAATGGCAGTGGACGCATCCCTCAAAAGCTGTCAATGGATTTTTTTCGTAAACAAAAAATCAGACAGATTCCCGAAACAGGTCCGCTGAGCATCAGCATGCCGGGTTGTGCCGATGCCTGGTTCGAAATGCACGCAAAGTTTGGAAAACTGTCGCCCGAAGAAATCCTTGCTCCTGCAATATCCTATGCCGCCGAAGGGTTTCCTGTGGACGAAAAAACAGCTGCCGAATGGCTCGAGGGTCTTGCTGACAGAAAAATGATCCCGGGCTTCAAAGAAACCTTCCTTCCTTTGGGTAATGCACCATCGAATGGTGACATCTTTAAAAACGAACAACTCGCGCAAACCTATCGTCAATTGAGCGAAGCCGGTTTCCAAAGTTTTTATCAGGGCAGTATGGCCACGCAGATCATCAGCGGATTGCAATCGCTTGGCAACCCTGTTGATTCATCGGATTTTATGAGGAAACACAGTCACTGGACAAGACCCATCGGCACAAGCTACCACGGCTATGAAGTGTGGCAAATGCCATACAACTCCCTGGGTTTTATGGTGGTTGACATGTTGAACATGCTGGAATACAAAGACTTAAAAAGCAATGGGTTTCTTAAAAAAGAACACCTCCATTGGTTTACCGAAGCAAAAAAGCAAGTCTGGCAACACAGGGACAATTGGCTCGTTGTGGCCGCAGAAAGTGGTGACCTACCCGATTTTGTACTTAGCAAGGAGGCCGCTGAGCTCCCTGCTCTGAAATTATCCGCCGATAAAGCAAGCGGCTCTAAAACAGTTGAATGGATTCACGAAGAGGCATTGGTTTTTATTTCTGTTGCCGACAAAAATGGTCAAATGGTTACACTGGTTCAAGGTCTGTATGGCAATTGGGGATCGGGTGTTGTACCCGCCGGTCTTGGATTTGTTCTACAAAACAGGGCAGCTTCCTGCTCATTGTTGCCTGCCAAACCCAACACCCTCATCGGAGGCGACCGGCCTGTTGTGAACATGCTCCCGACCTTCGTTACCAAAGACGGTCGTCCATGGCTCAGCATGGGGCTACCCGATGGCGATCTGCAGGTGCAGGGTTTGGTGCAGATGCTCATCAATTTAATCGACTTTGAACAGCGTCTCCCCGAAGCTGCTCTCAACATATCATTTTTGCATGAATCAGCTTCATTGCCTGCGAATGGAGACGATAACGATCCGGGTTGGCTAGTGCTTCAGGCTGGTTTCAATTATGAAACCACACGCGAGCTGATGAAACTCGGGCATCGCATCAGGTATGACAATGCCATGCAAGGTCATGTGAAAGCCATCCTTCGCGACTTGCAATCAGGCGTCTATGATGGAATTTCAGGACCTGGCAACAGTGGTCAGGCGGCCGGATATTAAAAAACCCTTCCGCCGTCAGACGAAAGGGTTTATTGCACGACCTATTCTGTCATTTATTCATTCATCGAGATTTTATATCCTGCCTCACGTTCGGCTGCTTTCTGCTTCCAAACAGGAACTACCTGCTCCAGGAATATGGCTTTTTCCTGCTGAAGCTTTTCCATCGACAAGCCAATGTAGGCCTGAGCCTTTGCTTTAGTGCTGATATCCGGCCAGGCAATCTCATTCATATTACCCTTGGTTGCCAGCAGGCGGGCCAGCTGAATTCTTGCATTTTGAGCGTGGTCAATGGCCTTGCCAAATACACGGGCACTTTCAACAGGCGAGTGAAACGATCCTCCGTGTGAAGCGGCAGCATAATCCCAAAACCATTGTCCTGCGCGGATTTCATAGAGCAGCGACTTCATTTCTGCTTCTGTGGCTCCCAGGTCCCAGGCCATCTTTGCCTCCACATGCGATCGTGTGAGCAGCTCTTCAGCCTTGTTGCGCAACTCAGCCACTTTGTTCTGCCGGTCGTACACATTCTTCAGCAGTGTGGCTTCGCTTTCACGGTGGCAGGTTTGGCATGCCTGCGAAACATATTTCAAAGGAGAAGTCACATGGTGGTTGGAATATTTCAGTCCGCCTTCGCTCACATAGGGCATGTGGCAATCGGCACAGGAAACACCCCTTTCGGCATGAATTCCAGTTGTATATACCTCATAATCGGGATGCTGTGCCTTGAGCATGGGTGCTTTGCTCACAGCATGTGTCCAGTCGCTGAAACCAATGCTGTCGTAATATTTCAGCATAGCCTCGGGTTCGTAACCGTTCACCCAGGGAAAAGTCAGATAGTTTGGACGCTCTTCCTTGTTTTGGTTGTTGAAATAATATTCAACATGGCACTGTGCGCACACGAGCGACCGCATTTCCTGATGCGTGGCCTTGCTGATGTCTTTGCCCATCGCAGTGAAGGCTTCCACCAACGCCGGACGCGAGATGGCCAGATCCATGGTTTCAGGATTGTGGCAATCTGCACATCCAATGGGATTCACAATTTCTTCGCCATGTTTGGCCCATTTACCTGCATAAAAAGCAGCCGGACTACCCAGCTTGTTCATCATGCGCGGCACATCCGGACTTTTGCAAGCCCAACAGGTGCTTGGCATGGGGCCGTTGTCGGGCGCCGTCGGACCGCCGGTTCGGAGTGTGTTGCGAATATCAGTGATGGCATAGCTGTGTCCCCTGCCCTGATTATAATCTTTTGAGAACCCATATCCGGCCCACATCACCACCAGCTCGGGGTTCTCCTCCAGCACGTCTTTCATGGCGTTTCCACCATGGGGCGTGCGGAAATCGGTTTCCTGTGTCTTACGGTAAGATTCATATTGCCAGGGATAATTTTTACCCCACACCTCGTTCCGGGGTTCAAATTGGGCAAGTTGTACCTTTGGTTTATAGGCAAACAAGGCTTCAGCCCTGCGTTCGCTGATGGTCGAAACAAACCAGCCTAAAATAAAAACTGCAACTACTGTGATCGTAAAGAGGGTTACATTCACCCATGGTGATCTTTTTGAAGAATTGGTATTCATGGTATTTATTTTTGGTTCAATTATTTACTCATTGATTTGATCCAGTCCGGAACGGGCGAAGTGAGCATGGGCACACGTGCATAGGGTGTGCTCGAAAGGCTTTTAACGCGTCCGTGAGGCACTTCGCGGTGACAATCCCAGCATAGCCTGTCCTCAAACTTGTCATGAAAAGCTGTTGTTTGGGTCAGCAAACGGCTGTCGGTCACCAGTGTGCTGTGACACCGCAGGCAATTTTCCTGTACCACCCCGATGCCAGCTTCCTTGATAAAAATATTTTGAGGCTCGAGCCGAAGCGTAAACATGCTTGCATGACGCATTCCGTCTTTGGCCTTAAACAAATAGGTCCGAAAAACATTGTCATGCGGCACATGACAATCGTTGCAGGTAGCCACCCGATGGTGCGAGCTGTGTTGCCAGGTGGCATACTCCGGTGCCATGATGTGACAATTGACGCAGGTTTCGGGCGAATCAGACAAATAAGACCATGCTTTGCCCGCATAAAAAGCATAAAGGCCTAATCCCGTTAGTATGCCGGTGAGCAGCAACACCACCAGCCTCCATTGGGGAGGTGGTGTGAGTAGTTTTATAAAGCTTCCTGACATGGTAATTTTCTATTTAAGTAATTACGTGCTTATTTTCGCATACAAAAATAAAGGTATTTAAATACCGATTATATGAAATGTGAAAAAAGCTTATAATTTAGAATAGTTCTTAATTAGCTGCAAAGAAAATTCATCTTCCAACTTTTTGCTGCAACGCTTGTTGTTAAAAATAAACTGTATGATCATCTTTTGGTTTCGGCGCGACCTGCGCCTGCACGACAACCACGGTCTGTGGGCAGCATTGAGCAAAGGAATGCCGGTTTTGCCCCTGTTCATTTTCGACACCAACATCCTCGACAAGTTAACAGAGAATGCCGACGCCAGGGTGCAATTCATTCATCAGCAACTCCAAAAGCTCAACGAACAGCTTTTGGCGCATGGCAGCAGCGTGCTGATCCAACATGGAAAACCCACAGAAGTCTTCAGGCAACTTGTCGAGACCTACAAGCCAGCGGCTGTGTTCACCAACCGCGACTATGAGCCCTATGCCCGCGAACGGGACCAGGCCGTTGAACAATTGCTCAGACAACACAACATTGCTTTTGAGACCTTTAAGGACCACGTAATTTTTGAACCACACGAAGTCCTCAAACCCGACGGAAATCCATATGCCGTTTTCACACCATACAGCAAGCGCTGGAACGAGCAACTGCTTTTGAATCCGCTTTCATCTTTTCCTTCAGAAGCGCTGTTGCATCGTTTTCACAAAGGCGCAAATCACTTTCCTTCGATCGGGGAGATAGGTTTTCAAAAGAGTAAAATTTCGGTTCCTGACATCCGGCTCGAAAGTGAGCGCATCAGCACCTATGAAGCGCACCGTGATTTTCCGGCGAGGGAGGCTACAAGCATGGCTGGCACACACCTGCGATTTGGAACAGTGAGCATACGTGCACTGGTGGCCATGGCACAGGCCACTGGCCAAACATACCTCAACGAGCTGATTTGGCGTGAGTTTTTCATGCAGGTGCTGTTTCATCACCCGCACACCACCGACCACAGTTTTTATGCAAAATACGACCGTGTTCCATGGCGGCACGACGAAGCCGGTTTTAAAGCCTGGACAGAAGGCAAAACAGGTTATCCGATGGTGGATGCCGGCATGCGCGAACTCATTGCTACAGGATTGATGCACAACAGGGTACGCATGGTGGTGGCAAGCTTTCTAACCAAGCACCTCCTGATCGACTGGCGCTGGGGCGAAGCCTGGTTTGCAGCAAAATTGCTTGATTATGAGCAATCTTCCAATGTAGGCAACTGGCAATGGGCCGCTGGCACAGGCTGCGATGCTGCGCCCTATTTCAGGGTTTTCAATCCGACAGAGCAGCAGAAGAAGTTTGACCCCCAAGGCCTTTACATTCGGAAATGGATACCCGAGCTCGATAGTTTCAGCTATCCGCGTCCCATTGTTGATCATGCATTTGCCCGCCAGCGTGCCATAGAAACCTATAAAAAAGCCATCGAAGGTTTCTAATCCCTGCTTTTTTTGTTTTTTTGCCGAAAAAGTTTCACGCATGTCAACCTATCACCTCATCGAAGTCGGCACGAAGACCCTGGAGAAAGCCTGGCTCGCCTTTCCTTCAAAATTGTATGCAAACGACCCAAACTACATCCGGCCATTCGACCAGGATGTTTCAAAACTTTTCGACAAGGATCAAAACAAATTGTTGCGCAGGGGAGGCGATGCCATCAGGTGGTTGTTAAACGATCAGAATGGGGAAACGGTGGGCAGGCTCGCTGCTTTTATTGATCCAAAAACCGCCAAAAACAACGAGCAGCCCACCGGTGGCTGTGGCTTTTTCGACTGCATCAACGATCAGCAGGCGGCCAATATGCTTTTCGATGCTGCAAAACAATGGCTGCAGCAGCGCGGCATGGAGGCCATGGATGGTTCCATTAATTTTGGCGACAGGGATAACTTCTGGGGTGTGCTTGTCGATGGATTTACGGAGCCTGTTTTTAACATGCCATATAACTATCCTTATTATCAGCAATTGTTCGAGACCTACGGTTTTCGTAACTACTTCAATCAGTACACCTTTCGCCGCGACATCAATTCCGAGGGATTGTCAGAAAAGGTTTTTGAGAAAGCACAGCGCATTGCTGCCAACCCCGACTATTCGTTTGAAATCATCAACTGGAAGCAAAAAACGAAATATGCTTACGATTTCATGACCATCTACAACAAGGCATGGGGTGTCATTCCGGGCGTGAAACTCATTACCGAAGCCCATGCCATGGCCCTGCTCAAACAACTCGAGCAGATCCTCGACAAGCGGCTGGCGCATTTTGGATATTACAAAGGCGAACCCATTGCCTTTTTCATCATGATGCAGGATTTGAATCAGCTCATCAAGGACTTTGATGGAAAACTCAATGCCATTAACAAACTTAAATTAATGTGGCGGCTCAAGGTGAGCAAACAGTGCGACAGGATTATCGGCCGTATCTTTGGCATCGTTCCCGAGCATCAGGGCAAAGGAGTGGATGGCGCCATTGTATTGCATTTCAGAAAGTATGCACTCCAAAAGAACTTTCCTTATAAAGACTTGCAAATGAATTGGATAGGCGACTTCAATGCACCCATGATTCGGGTGGTTGAAGATATTGGAGGTACAATTTTTAAAACGCATGTCACCTACCGGTTGCTGTTTGATCCAACAAAGCCATTCGAACGGGCGCAACGACAGAAAAGAGCGCTTGAATAAAGATAATTCACCAGCGAATCAAGGTGCCACGTGCATCAGTATGCACAAATTCGCTATGTGAGCTGGTCTTTTGATAAACGCCCATGCCTCCCGTAAGCCATTGATAAGCGGCGTCACGGTCTATTTCGTCGATTACCGAAGCCAGTAATTTGGCGTCTTCCAGATTGATCTTACCATCCTGGTTGATATCATCCATGCGCTGATCGGCGTCGTTGTCCACAAAAATATCCGCCGCGTCTCCATACACATGCCGGCTGTTTCGCCCATTTCCAATTTTGCCATTATAATAAGGAGTTCGGTATCCACTGAGGATGTTTAACTTTTGTGTGGGGATCTTTTTCTCGTTCAATTTCTGGAAAATGAGTTCCAACTTGTAGATAAGCTTTGGTGAAATGATGACATATTTGGGAAAGCTCGCCTGTTGATTGGTTAAAAAATCGCGGAGTTGAAAATGCTCACTCACCCAGGTTTCCTGGTTTTCTTCCGTCACTTCGATCATCCCCCGAGGATTGAGGTAAGCCTCAAGGTTGTTATAGGGCTTCGCGGGATAATTACCGATGGCAAAATGGGGAGAAGTGACTCTGATTTCGTCTAATGATCTCATAACAAACACCTTAACAAGATGCGTGCCAGCAGCAGTTTTCACAATGTGCTCGTAGATGCCGTGCCTGCTGGGAGCAACCCAGTTAACGCCACCATTACGATCGTTGTGTTTAAGACTGTCCGCTGTAAGTAATAATAGCGTTTTTCCTTCTTCATGTGACTGAAAGCGAATGGTATCGCCAGGCATTGCACTTACCGAAAGGATTGAAAAACTGATGGGTATGCCATTGACAAAAGCAGTCTGGCTCAGGGAGGCAACATCGTAGTTACTTTTGGGCAAAAGCTGGGCCCAAAACAAGGAAAGAATAAACCAAAGCATGGCCCAAAAGTACGGAAGCTTTCCGGGCCAAGACCTTAAAAATCCTTAAACTGAAGTTTAATGAAATGCAAACGGTTGATTAAGTGCCTCAATCAATGCATCATCACGTTCGTAAATATCACTTTTGAAATAGAAATTCTGATTGAAACCAATACCAGCGGTCCAGTACAGCAGTAAAACCGGAATTCGTTCTTTCAGGTTGATGGTGATGGTTTTGCCGGTTGCAATTTCCTTTTTCAGCTTTTCGATGGTCCATCCTTCATCATTGCCTCGCAGCAGTTCTTCAGCCAGGGCATAAATTTCCTTGGTCCGGATGCAGCCATGGCTGAAAGCCCTCAAGTCGCGTGTGAAAAGCCCCCGCGATGGTGTATCATGCAAATAGATGCTGTGGTCGTTCGGAAACATAAATTTCATTTCTCCCAGGGCATTTTTCGGTCCTGGTTTTTGCCTGAACATATACGGAAAATTGGCTTCGGTATATTTATTCCAGTTTAATGTTTTATGATCCAGCACTTTACCGCTATACGTAACTACTTCCATATTTTCCTTTTGAAGGTATCCAGCATCTTTTTTCTGTTTGGCGATGTATTCGGCATTTAAACTGCGCGGCACGGTCCAGGTCGGATTCAGAACAATGTAACTCATGTGACTTTTAAAAACAGGGGTTTGTGTCTGGTATTTTCCAACCATCACGGGTGAAGTGAGCACTTCGAGGCCATCATCAATCAGGTAAAGTTCGAACCCGGCGATGTTCACGGCTATGAAGCGGTCTTCGAGTTGATGCAATATCCACCTTCCCCGCTCCATATTGGCTTTGATCTGCTGAATGCGGTATTCAACCGGAATGCTCAAGGCCTGTGTGGTTCCCTTGCCAATATTTCCATCTGCCTCGATGCCATATTTTTTCTGCACCCGTTTCATGATTTCAACCAGCCGGGCATCATACACCAGGGAATCGGCAACCTGATATGGTTCCATTTCGTGCGTGGCAAGCAGTCTTTTTCTGAGCATGGCAATGCGAACATCCCGCATGCCAGGCTTGATGGTTGGACCTGACGGAATGCTGTCCCATCCACCCTCAGCCTGATATTGCCTATATTCGGCCAGTTTGCTTTTCAAACCGGTGTACATGTAGTGGGATGGCCTGATCTTGTCAAATTCTTCGCGAATGGTGCTTGTATTCAGTGCTTTCTCGAACGTTCCAGCGGCATTCGGAAAAACATCCTTGTAGTTTGAAACCTCGATGTTCCAGTTGTTCATCAGGTTGGCAGGATTCACCTTTCCACTCAAAAGGTGGGCTGCAGCCGTGAGGAGGGATTCTGACATTTGGATATCGAAAAGCGCAAACACTTCAGCATCGATGGTTGAAGAAGATTTCAGTGTTTCGAAGGTGGTGCTGAGGTCATGCAGGCGATAATCCTGTGGATCGAGGCCATCGTCGTAAACGCTCCCGATCGAGGCCAGGGCATCGTCGATGTTTTTAAAACTTGTCCAGGCTGGCTCATAACCGCGGTTGCTATAAAACTGCCGCAGAATTGTTGGGTTGTATAGCTTGCCACTTCCATCGGGCAACTGACCCGAGTCGAGAATTGCTTTGATTTGCTGGGCAGTATTCTCAACAACAAATGCTGTTGGCTCCAACTGCGGCTGAGTGGCTCCCTGATCAGTGTTTTTTGTCGTGTTTGATTCGCAGGAGGCCAACACAATCAGCAGAAGGACAAAGCCGAATAGTAAATGAGTGGTGTGTTTGAAAAACTTCATGGAAAAAGTGCTTGTTTTAATAAGGTGGCAAAGTTAGAACCTTATTTGAATGTTTCCATCGCCTTTACCAGGTCAAATTATGAACATCTTTATTCACAACAACGATTGAAAATGAAAGGCTTACCCACAATCAATAATTGTCAAATTTGCGAAAAACTCCGGAAACTCAAATTATGAGATTTATATATATCATTGATATACAATTATTTGCTATTTGGAATCAAAATAAATAAGGTTACTTTTTCAAAACGAAAAGCTTCAAACCTTATTAATCAGGCAGGATAATTACATTTGTGGACGCTATTTTTCAAATTTTGACCTAAACTTTATTGATGATGAAAAAAGATCTCCGCTTTTTCTTTTCTGTCCTGATCGTTGTGTTAGTGGCAACCGGTCAGCTTTTTGCCCAACGGGCCACTTACCAGTTTGAAACGCGGTCAGCCACAGAGGGCTTCAACCTCCTGCGGTCGGACGCCTCGGTTTTAAAATTTACACACTCTGTGCCAACAATGAGCGTTGTTGATTTTAGCGACAATGGCTACAACGGACAGGTGCTTGAGCTCAACGGTATTTATTTGCCTGCCACTGCTGGCGCACCCAACCTGCCTGCCAACAGCCGCTTTGTTGCCATGCCGAATGGTGCAAGCGCACGACTCAACGTACTGAGCTACAGCAAGCAAACCATCAGCAATGTATCGATCTTGCCAGCCGCTGCCATTCCGCTCAGCAACGACGACAGCCCTGCCAAATATGAAGAAGATCCGAAAATTTACACAAAAAATGCTTTTTATCCGGCCAATCCTTTTCAGCTTTCCGAAAAAACCGTCATTCGTGGCGTTGAGGTTGTCATGCTGAGCATCACCCCTTTCCAATACAATCCTGTCACCAAAGAGCTTGTTGTTTATTACGACATCGAAGCCGAGGTTGTATTTGAAGGTGGCAGCAACGATGTGGGTACAGCACGCTTGCGCAACCCGTGGTGGGACAACATCCTCAATGATAACATATTGAATAACAATATCATTCCTGCGATTGATTATACCAAAAGAGCTGTTGAAACCCAGCAAAGCAAAGACCCTGGCTGTGATTATCTGATCATTGTTCCAACTGGTGCCGCATTTGCACAATGGGCCGACACCATCCGCGTGTTCAGACAGCATCAGGGTAT
>CAZBMR010000033.1:8808-11685 GCA_964492695.1 uncultured Lentimicrobiaceae bacterium | reverse complement strand
GGCGATTTGCTTCCTGATATTTCTTTTGCACGCATCACTGCCCGCAATGCAGCCGAACTGCAGCACATGATCAACAAATTCCTTGATTATGAGCGTACTCCTCCTACAAATCCCAACTTCTATGATCATCCTGTAACGGCCATGGGATGGCAAACAGAGCGCTGGTTCCAAATCTGCTCAGAAACTGTGAATGGCTTCTGGGAGTATGGATTGGGCAAAAATCCGGTGCGCGAAAATGCCATTTATTCAGGCACACCTGGTGGCGCATGGTCGTCGAATGCCAACACAGCCACCGTGGTCAACTATTTTGGCCCCAATGGATTAAACTATATTCCAGCCAACACGGCACATCTCACTGACTGGGGTGGAAACGCCACACGGGTGAATGCCGATATCAATAGCGGTGCTTTTATGTTGCAACACCGCGACCATGGTTACGAAGCCGGTTGGGGCGAACCTGATTACGGAAATACCAACCTACCCGGCCTGACCAATCAGGACCTCACCTTTGTGATGTCAATCAACTGCCTTACCGGAAAGTTCAACTATTCCAGCGAGTGTTTCGCCGAAAAGTTTCACCGTCACAACTACGGTGCGCTGGGGCTTATTGCGGCAACAGAGGTCTCCTACTCATTCGTTAACGACGTGTATGTGTGGGGAGCTTATGACAACATGTGGCCTCAGTTTATGCCGGCATTCAACGCAAATCCTGCTCCCAGAGGCATACTTCCTGCATTCTCAAATGCTGCCGGAAAATACTTCCTTCAACAATCAAGCTGGCCCTACAACCCTGAGCACAAAAACATTACCTATAATCTGTTTCACCACCACGGCGATGCTTTCATGACGGTTTACTCCGAGATTCCACAGGAACTGACCGTTTCGCACATGCCGGTACTGTTGAGCGGTATGGACTTTTTTGAAGTAAACGCCAACGAAGGTGCCATGATTGCGCTCACAGTGAATGACGAAATCATCGGTTCGGCCATTGCAGGCGCAGGACCAACAAGTGTGCCGATTGCTGTTCAGCAACCCGGTATCAATGTGCGCGTTACGGTGACACTGCAAAACTATTACCGCTATGAACAAGTGATTGAATGCATCCCGCCCTCGGGACCTTACATCATTTACAACGCCTTTACCGTGAACGACGCCAATGGCAACAACAACGGTCAGGTTGACTACAACGAGAGCATTTTGCTGGATATTGCAGTGAAGAATGTAGGAAGCGAACTCGCACCCGGTGTACAGGTGGTTGCCACTTCGGATGATCCGTACATCACACTTTCGACGAGCAGTTTCACTGTTGGTGATGTTGCAGCTGGTGCTACCGTCACCGTTGAAGATGCCCTGCAGTTTTCGGTTTCCGATGATGTTCCTGACAACCACAGCATTTCATTCACCCTCACCATTTCGAGTGGCTCGAATGAGTGGGCCAGCCAGTTTGTGGTGAAGGCCTATGCTCCTGCATTTACCATCGGCAGCATGACCATTGCCGATCCCAATGGCAACAACAACGGCCGCCTTGATCCGGGCGAAACAGCCACCCTCACCATCAGCGCTACCAACACAGGTCACAGCGCCGCCCTTGATGCATCAGGCTTGATCACCGCGGCAAGTCCCTACATCACAGTGGAATCAGCCACAGCATCTTTCGCCCAAATAGCGGCCAACGAGAGCGTTCAGGCTGTCTATACCATTCAGGTTGCCGGTGGTGCTCCCATGGGAAGCATAGCTGATTTCACCTTCGACCTTCAGGCAGGCAACTACACTGCTTCAAAGAATTTCACTGCAAAAATAGGCCTCATCATCGAGGATTTTGAAACCGGCAACTTCAGCCAGTTTGGATGGACCAATGGCGGAAACCAACCCTGGTCGGTTGTCAATGCAGGTGCTTATGCCGGCACTTATGCGGCTAAATCGGGTGCCATCAACCACAACCAAAGCTCTCAACTTTTGCTGCAATACGAAGTTGGAACCAACGACTCCATTTCGTTCTATTACAAAGTTAGTTCCGAAAGTGGTTATGACTTCCTCAAATTCTACATTGGCACCGCCGTGATGGGCGAATGGTCGGGCACGGTTGAATGGACCAAAGCCTCCTACCCTGTTACAGCCGGATTGAAGACTTTTAAATGGGAGTATTCAAAAGATGGCTCTGTTGTGGGTGGTTCGGACTGTGCGTGGATTGACGATGTGATATTGCCTCCATCGATAAATACCACCGCCTGGGCCGGCAACGACATGGGTGTTTGCGAGGGTCACACTGCCCAACCCAATGCCACTGCTTCCAACTACAACAGCCTCAACTGGACCAGCTCCGGCACCGGCACCTTCAACAATCCTGCTTTACTTAACCCGGTTTATACACCCAGTGAAGCAGATTATTTGGCTGGCAACGTAACGCTGACGCTTACTGCCACAGGCACTACCACCATTGTTGATGAATGTGTGCTCACTTTTAATCCTGCTGCAGAAGCATTTGCCGGCGAAAATCACACCATCTGCCCCGGCGAGAGCTACACCATTGCTGATGCAACTGCGACGAATTTCAGCAGCCTGCTGTGGACTACAGCCGGCGACGGAACTTTTGACAATGCCAACGCATTAAACCCTGTTTACACACCCGGAGCCGAAGATGCCCTTGCCGGAAATGTTACACTCACGCTGACTGCCCTTCCGCTTGGTGGCTGTGATGCTGTGTCAGCTCAACAAACACTCAGCATCTACCCCACCCCTGTTGTAGAAGCAGGCACTGATGTTGCTGTTTGCGCTGATGGTTCACCCATTTCAACCGAAACGGCTGCTGCAGCAAACTTTGCAACACTCGCATGGACCAGCAGTGGTGACGGAACCTTTGCAGATGCTTCAGCACTC
>CAZBMR010000033.1:0-8708 GCA_964492695.1 uncultured Lentimicrobiaceae bacterium | reverse complement strand
CTGATGCTTATTGCCAGGCTACACCCGATGTGCATAGTCTGATTGTGGTGGCAAACATTCCTGCTCAAGCTGCAATACCATCAGGACCTGAGGTATGGGATTTGAATGATGGTTTACAAACAGCTTTCAGCATCGAAGCCGTTGCCGAAGCGCAAACGTATGAATGGACACTGAATCCCGCAAATGCCGGAACACTGGTTGCAAATGGCACAGAAGCCACAGCCACCTGGAATACCGACTTCAGAGGCATGGCCGAAATCACCGTGCGGGCAGCCAACTTCTGTGGAAATGGAGATTGGTCGGTTGTTAAGGCAGTGGAAGTGAAAAGCACCATTGGCATCAACGAAAATCAACAGATGTCGTTGCATCTGGTTCCAAACCCTGCCAACAACACCTGCACCATCAGCTGGCCGCACAGCCTGCAACAAGCTGCAAAACTCATGGTGAGCGACCTCTCGGGCAAACTCGTTTTCGAACAAATGATCGATCAGGCGCAGAAGAATTCTTCTATCGTACTGAATGTAAGTCAGTTCGACAAGGGTGCATACATGGTTACGATCACCGATGGAAGCACCACCTTCAGGCAAAAGCTCATTCGAAATTAAATTTCTGCCCGACCAAACAAAAAGGCTTCCTCACGTGGAAGCCTTTTTGTTTTCAGGCTTTCAACTTTTTACGCATGGTCCGAATGATCATATCGAAGAAAAACACGACTTTTGGCAGATAGTTTTAAATTTATGAAAAGATCCTTTTTACGCAATCATTTTAACCTGAAGCTGATCGGTATTACGGCACTGGCAATGTGGCTCACCGCAGCAGGAAGTTATAAGCTGAAGGCCCAGGTGGTAATCAATGAATATTCAGCAAGCAATCTGAGCACCATTCAGGATAACTACCAAAAATATGAAGATTGGATCGAGCTCAAGAACACTGGCACAACTGCCATCGATCTTTCCGGCTATTTTTTAAGCGATGACGCCGACGAGCCGCAAAAGTTTGAAATACCATCAGGTGTAAGTATTCCCGCTGGTGGTTATCTTAAGGTGTGGGCCAGTGGTCGTGATGAATACAGCGCGGGCAACCTGCACACCAATTTCAAGCTGTCGCAAACCAAGGACAATCCGGAGTACATCGTTTTTAGTCAGGGCAACGGTTCCATTATTGAAGCCGTACAGCTCGAAAAGACGATGAAAAATCATTCAAGGGGCAGAAATCCATTTGGATCGGATCAATGGGTGATTTTTACAACACCTACACCAGGCATGACCAACGGAGGGACCTCATACAACGCCTATGCACCCCAGCCAGAAGTAAGCCTTGCGGCTGGTTTTTACCTTGGTTCGCAAACAGTTGAGCTGTTTGCACCGGCTGGTTTCGACATACGATATACCACCAATGGAAGTGAGCCCTCCTCAACTTCGACACTTTATTCAACACCGATCAGCATTTCGCAACCCACCATCATCAATGCGCGATGCTTCAGCAGCGAGCCTGGCATTCACCCCGGCTGGATTGCTTTCAACACCTATTTCATTAATGTAACGCACACAACTCCGGTCATTTCGGTATCAGCCGCTACCCTCGACGACCTCCTCAACGGAAATCAGTCGCTTCAGCCATTCGGTACATTTGAATACTTCAACAAAAATGGTGTGCGCACCACCATTGGTTATGGCGAGTTCAACGAACACGGGCAGGACAGCTGGGTGCATGACCAGCGCAGCATCGACTACATCACACGCGATGAATGCGGTTACAATTATGCGATAAGGGATACCATCATTCCCATCACTGATCGCGATGAATTTCAGCGCATTATCCTCCGGGCTGCAGGCGATGACAACTACCCGGGAATCGACAGCAGTGCCTTGTTGCGCGACCTTTTCGTGCAAAACACCGCTCTGATGAACGGGATGCACCTCGATGGCCGCCGCGGAGAAAAATGCGTGATGTATGTGAATGGCCAGTTTTGGGGTGTTTATGGCATTCGTGAAAAAGTGAGCGACCATGATTACACCGAGTATTATTATGGGCAGGACAAATATCACCTCTATTACCTGATGCTTTGGGGCGGAAGTTGGGCCGAATATGGCGGGCAGGCAGCATGGAACGACTGGAACGAACTGCACGACTTCATCAAGTTCAACGACATGGCCAATCAGGACAATTTTGAATATGTGAAAACCCGGCTCGACTATACCAGCCTCGTTGACTATATCATCCTCAATTCCTTTGTCGTTTGCTCCGACTGGATCAACTGGAACGTGGGCTGGTGGCGGGGCACCAATCCCGAAGGAGGTCACCTCAAATGGGGCTACATCTTGTGGGACGAAGATGCTACCTTTAACCATTATATCAACTACACCGGTGTGCCCGGCACGCTACCCAATGTGAACCCCTGCTTTCCGCAAAACCTCACTTCCGACCCTGAGCAACACATTTACATGTTCAATCGCCTCAGGCAAAATGCTGAATTTCAGGCATACTATACCTCCAGATACATCGACCTGTACAATACCGTTTTCAAGCCTGACAATATGATTCCTTACCTGGACGAAGTGGCCGGCAAAATGGAACCCGAAATGGAAAAACACGTACAGCGCTGGGGAGGAACCGTTGCCCGCTGGCAGAGCAATGTTCAGAAGATCAGAAACTTTATCAACGCACGCTATCAGTATTTGCCGCAAGGTTTGAGCAGCTGCATGAACCTGAGCGGGCCATACAATTATCAGGTTTCCGTTGATCCTCCGGAGGCAGGCTCTATTCTGCTCAACTCTCTCAACCTGAATGATTTTCCATGGAACGGGAAATATTTTGGCGGTGTGGATGTGCAGCTTACTGCCATTCCTGCCAACAGCAACATCGAATTTGACTATTGGGAGATTCCGGGTCATACCATCTTGCCAGCCATCAATGCCAACAGCGTGAAATTTGCGCCAGTATCCGATGCCAATATCATTGCCCATTTCCGCTATAAAACATATGCCGACAGTTTGGTAATCAACGAGATAAACTACAATCCTGCTGATAATTTCGATCCAGGCGACTGGGTTGAGGTGTACAATCCGCATCCCTACGCACTCGATGCCAGCGGTTGGGTTTTTAAAGATGAAGATGATGCCCACGAATTTGTTTTCCCCAACGGAACAATCATTCCAGCTTTGGGCTATCTTGTCATTTGTGCCGATGGCGCAGCTTTCCACAGCTTGTTCCCCGAAGTGGACAATTATATTGGTGACACAGGCTTTGGCTTGTCAGGAAGCGGTGAGTTGATTCGGATCTACAACCCTGACGGCACGCTGATCGATCAGGTGCTCTTCGACGACAATGATCCCTGGCCTAACGAACCCGATGGTGATGGACCAACCCTCGAGCTCATTCATCCTTCACTTGACAACAGTTTACCCGAAAGTTGGATGTCATCACCTGAACATGGCACACCCGGTCAAAAAAACAGCTTCTGGGTAGCGGTACCTGAAACCACTGCCAGACCCATCGAACTGCACATTGTACCAAATCCGGTTGTTGACAAGGCCTACATTCGTTTTGGTGATGAAACCACCCATGTGAGCGGAAAACTCAGTCTGCTGAGCACCATGGGAACATTGATGAGAACAGTGAGTATTGAGAAATTGAATACATACACACTGGATATCAGCGATTTGCCAAAAGGTGTTTACCTGATAAGGTATCAGGATGAGCATGGAAAAGTGAGTCAGAAGAAGATCATCCACTGATAACAAAAACACCCGGCAGAGAAATCAACCGGGTGTTTTTGTTATAGATTAGTTTTTTATTGATGTAGGAGGGCCAGACACCTTTACCATGCTGTAACTTGGTTCGAACCAATTATCGCGGATTGCCCGCCAATTCATGGTATTACCGTTTATTTCGATGTTCCAGCATTCATAAGCCAGCCCTGTTTCACCCGTAATCAGATCGTTGGTGTAGTTGGTGGCCAAAAAATCGCCATAGAGGTAATACTTTCCTTCGTTGTCTGGCTTGTTGACCCAGTTTCCAAGGCTGTCGCGGTAATAATAGTCATAGCTACCGTCGGCAAAATAGTCCCAGTAATGATAGGCCGTGTCCAAAGTGCCTGGAGTGGTTGACCTTCCGTACCATGTACCAACAAATGAATCATGCAGGTCGGAGGAAATCTTTTTACAGGTATAGGTTTTGTTATCAGGATATTCAGTACCATTCACCTTGAAGCTGCTCACCGTGTATTCAAGTTTTTCATCGTTTGAATGAGCCAGCGTGAATACCATCTCGTAAAAATCGCCATACACATTTGATCCTTCAATGAAAAGATCGTTGTTCACCACCTTATAGGAGAACAACGTACCATCGAGCCATTTACGATTATTCCCATCAAGCTGATAACCAGCCGAATAGTATTGAGCACCCTCTTTTGTAAAGCGCATGGTAAACACCTGGTTTGTCGGCACAAACTGACCATCGATAAAAGTGTTGATCCAACTGCCTTCGATACGCTCGTTGTATGGTTCGTCCTTAAACTTGGAGCAGGCTGTCAGAAAAACAAGCGCAATCCCCAAAAAAACATGTATCTTTTTCATATTCAATCTATTTTAATGAATTAATTGCAGAAACTTAAGTTGATTATTTGATTGATGTTTCAATAACTTGCGGGCTTCATGGTGCTTTCGGCTGCAAAATAAGCAATTTCTTTCGAAAAAGCACTAAAATTCTTATCAATCTGCAAGGGTGTTGCGTAAACCTTCCATACCATAACTTCGGTGTGTTGCGGCACGAGAAATCCCCCATAAGAAGCCCGGTATGCAACCAATCAGCCAATGGCAACAAATGCGGCAATTCATTAAACTGTGGTTGAAGCAGATTTAGCGGGCCAATACAAACTTGATTGCAAATGACTTATGAAATAGCTTAAAAGGCCGGCATATCAAAGCATGTTATGATTTTCAGGCATCATGCACCGAAGAGGATTCACTCCATTCCATTTGCCATACGTTTTCAAAACCCTGAAGCGTGTAAACATCTGCTCCGAAAAACCATCTCTTTCGCGGGTGAGGCGCACAGCGTCTCCATGAAATGTTCGAAAAGCAAAGGATTCCATGTCGGCAACACTTTCCCAAACGGTAAAAGTTGCCTGCTCCAAAAACGGAATTTCTCCCACTCCTTTCGAGAACAGCAGGCCTTTGTAGTTTTCATGTTCACGACTCACCCGTGGCGTCATTCTCCAAAAGGGAATCAGAAAACCTGGCTTTAAGGTCGCCCTTGTCAGTGCTGCAACTGGTTCCAAAGGCGCATCCGAAGCAGCGAATCGCCACTTGTGAAATCCCGACCACGAACCTTTCGACCGGACTGCTTGAAGAAACAAAGTATATTGTTCTGTGCTGTGTGCGATAAATGATTGGTAGAGTGCACTTTCTAAGAATTCAGTTGCCAGCTCCTCCGAATCCCACACCACCAGAAGTCCATAAACGCTAAAATCAGGTTTCAGGCTGTAGCCTGCACCCCCGCCTGTGCCAAGTGGCTTAAAAAAAGTAACCCCTGAATGGTTTCGTAAAGGTTTGCGCACATCCCGCATCATCCGCATACCCCACAAACGGTTTGAAAAACCCGAATATCTGAAAAACGAAATGGTTGTCGTCTGCATGGATAGAATTTAGTATTCATAAGACAGCTCATTCACTGTTTTGTTCAGGCAAAAGATTATTGCCTGTTTTGATTTTTCAAACAGTCAATTGATAGTCAATTGTTTAAAAAAAACAACTAAATGATGATCAGTATTGTTGCGGGTTTAAAAAAATCCTCAGTCGATATTGGCTGGAAATGCTATATTCGCTGAGATTTAAATTAAGAGACGTATGTTATCAAATCCTTTCGTTTTAACCATTTTAGATTATATTCACACCATGGCAACCATCGCATGGATCGGTGGCATGGTTTTTAATTTGCTCGCTGTGATGCCAACAGTTGGCAAGGTGCTCGACCCGGCGCAGGCAGGCAAATTCATGGCGGTTTTAATGAAAAGGGTACGCATCATTGTTTACGTTTCATTGCTGGTGTTGTTTGTAACAGGCATCCCCATGAAAATTGCAAGTGAATACTATGTCGCCATCATCAATTTCGATACCGTCTGGGAAACAGCCAGTTTCGTCAAACATGTGCTGGTAGCCCTCCTGGCATTGCTTGCATTGTATTCTTTCGAATATCTGGCACCGAGGATTGGTCGGATGGCAGCTACTGGACCATCTGCCGAAATCACGCAATTGCGCAACAGGCAGAAAAAACTGGCTGCGATCTCGTTTCTGCTTGGAATCGTCATTGTGTTTATCTCGGTGATGATGAAGTATTTATAAAAGTGATTGAAAGTTTATCTTTAACATCCGGTATCTTGAAGTCATTTCAATCTTTATTTTCGAAATTGTTACACGGATAACATGTCGCAAACAGGACTTGTGATAGAAGAACGGGCTGCCAGCATTGGCGCATTCACAGTGGGCAGGTTGCTCCCATTTCGTCAGAAAAGAGCGGTTGGTCCATTCGTCTTCATAGACCATATGGGGCCGGCCCAACTTGATGAACACACCCATTTTGACGTATTGCCGCATCCGCATATCGGTCTTGCCACATTGACCTATTTGTTCGAAGGCGAGATCATGCACCGTGACAGCCTGGGATCTGTTCAGCAAATCAAACCTGGAGCCGTCAACTGGATGACAGCCGGAAGTGGAGTGGTGCATTCTGAGCGCACACCGGAGGAGCTTCGGAAAGTTGCCCATATCTTGCATGGATTGCAGATATGGGTGGCGCTTCCAAAGGATTTGGAAGAAATACCACCTTCTTTTGTGCACATTGACGCCGATGCACTTCCAGTTTGGGAAGGTGATCAAATGCGGTTTAAACTGATTGCCGGAGAAGCATATGGCAAAAAATCACCTGTACCGGTACATAGCCCCCTTTACCTGATAGAAATTGAAAGCCTGGAATCAGCAGGTCTGGATGCGGGGCCAGATATTTACGGCGAAAGTGCGCTTTACATCCACAAGGGTAGTGTATTCGATGGAGATCACGAACACCTGTCAGGACGTATTTTGGTTGCCAATGAATCAAAAATGTGTAACCTCAGGCTCGCCCCGCATTCGGTCGTCTTTCTATTTGGAGGTATGCCATTGCCTGAAGAGCGTCACATCTGGTGGAATTTTGTGAGTTCAGAAAAAGCCCGTATCGAAGATGCTAAAACCAGATGGCAGCAACAATTGTTTCCGGTTATTCCCGGCGAACATGATTTTGTACCCTTACCCTAGAAATATTTAATATGAAAACATCACCAGTCATTAAATCATTTCCGTTGGGCTTCAACTGGGAAGTGAGTAACCCTTTCCTGTTCTGCGTGCATCATCTGGACGACTATCCAGGAGGAAATGCCGAATTAGGTCCGGATGCACCGCTCACGGGCCGTAACATCGGACAGGATTTTACATCAAAGGATGGGTGGAGGATGTATCATGGCACAAAAGTACCTGGTTTTCCGGCTCATCCACATCGGGGATTCGAGACGGTGACCATTGTTTTACAGGGTTTTGTGGATCATTCTGACTCCCATGGACAAGCAGGTCGTTATGGCATGGGTGATGTGCAATGGATGACAGCCGGAACAGGCTTGCAGCATTGCGAGATGTTTCCGCTGTTGAACCAGGAAAGTAAGAATACGCTGGAATTATTTCAGGTTTGGCTCAACCTTCCAAAAGCCAAAAAACATGCCGAACCCTACTTTAAAATGTTGTGGGCTGAACAAATTCCAGTTGTTTCAAAAACCGATGAAAACGGAAAATCAACGGAAATCCGAATCATTGCAGGCCGGCTCGATGAGGTGAAAGCGCCCGAACCAGCACCAGACTCCTGGGCTTCCGACGCGAAAAACGAGGTTGCTATCTGGCTGATCAAAATGGAAGCCGGAGCAAGGTGGGCGCTACCAGCAGCTTCGGGCCGGGTTGTGAGAAATCTTTATTGTTATCAAGGCAGCAACATCCGTGTTGATGAAAGGAATATAACTAAAGATCAAGGCTTTACATTGAAAGCCGACGAGGCAGTGTCCCTCAGTAACTCCGGCTCTGAACCTGCTTTGTTTTTGCTGCTGCAGGCCGTTCCAATCAACGAGCCTGTGGCACATTACGGACCATTTGTGATGAACACAGAGTCCGAGCTCCGTCAGGCATTCTACGACTTTCAGCAAACCCAATTTGGTGGCTGGCCATGGCAACGTATTGATCAGGTCCATGGAAAAAACGTCGGCCGATTTGCAAAATACCGGGACGGACAGCTTGAAAAACCCTGACACAATTTAAGGTACTGACAAAGAAACACTTGGTTTGAGTTTTCGGCAGCAATTATCCACCAATGACGCTACCACCAATCTAATTGCGAATTCGTTGAAGCCTTATGGTTCCTGAGCATGTGGCCATACGCCATGCTGAAGCTCAAATCTGTAGTAAGGTGTTCAACTACAGGATAACATGTGATTTTACAACGAGGCAGGATCATTGCACCACCCCCCAAATTGAGCGTTCCGCAACGAAATGTCACAGATTTTGAAAAAGCATTTTGAGGTAATCCAAAAAGTTGTACTTTTGCAGCGGAGAAATGGCAGAGTGGTCGATTGCGGCGGTCTTGAAAACCGTTGAGGTGCAAGCCTCCGGGGGTTCGAATCCCTCTTTCTCCGC
>CAZBMR010000032.1:29939-37097 GCA_964492695.1 uncultured Lentimicrobiaceae bacterium | reverse complement strand
ATGGCAACTGCCTTATTTCTGTGCAGTGAGAAAATGAGTGCACAGGTTTCGATCCCTGATCAGGTGACGGATTACGAAACGCTGCATAACCAGATTGCCTTGCTCGATAGTGCGACAGAAAAGCTTCATACAGAGGTGATTGGCCATTCTGTTGAAGGGAGAAATATCGTGGCCCTGAAATTTTCGTCAGGGGTGTTTGGCGCTGATGCACACAAGCTCAAGGTGCTGCTGTTTGCACAGCAACATGGTAACGAACAGAGCGGCAAGGAGGGTGCGCTGCTGCTTGCCAATTGGCTGGCCGACACAAGCCATCACAACTTGTTCGACAAGCTCGATATTGCCCTTATACCGCAGGTAAATCCCGACGGTGCCGTGGTTAACAAAAGACGCAATGGAAACAATGCCGACCTCAACAGAAACCACCTCATCCTCACCGAACCCGAAACGAATGCTTTGCATCATTTCTTCGATAAATACCTTTTCGAAGTCACACTCGATGTGCATGAATATTCTCCCTATGGAGAAGATTGGAAACAGTATGGCTACCGCAAAAACACCGATGTAGCTCTTGGCAGTTGCACCAACCCCAATGTGGCTTCCGGTCTGCGCGCCTTCTCTGATGAAGAGGTGTTGCCTTTTATCATGAACCGCCTGCAATCCAATGGTTTCAAGTCGTTTGTGTATTGCCCCGGCGGGCCACCCGAAGTGGAATACATCCGTCACAGCACTTTCGATATCAACGATGGCCGCCAATCGTTTGGCATCCAGCAAACGCTTTCGTTCATTCAGGAGGGCATGAATGGCACGGATATGTTTTCTCAAAACATGGCTTTCAGGGCCAGGGGTCAGATGGAAGGCATGCTGTCGCTCCTGCTCTTTACAGATGCACATGCTGCCGGAATAAGGGAGCTTGTTCATGCATCGCGCCTGCAACTATTCAACCCGGAATACCCCCACAGGTTGAGTGTGCAAGCCATGCACACGCCAAACGGAGATAAACTGCAGTTGCCGCTTTTTTCATACCATACGGGGATAGATACCATCGTAGAAGTGACTGATTACCGGCCTGTTGTGCGGAGCATCACCGACGTGGATATGCCTGTGGGCTATCTGATTCCCAAAGAGGATGTTCAGCTGATAGCATGGGCAAACCGTCATGATTTGCTGAGCAGCGCACTCACCGATACAGCGACAGTTCAATTTGAGCAGTACTTCATTCACGCCATCGACAGCATTGATTTTGAGGGCGATATGGTGGCCGACGCCATGGCTGAGCGGCAACTGCTCAAATCGCAGCCCGATTTGGGCAATTATCAATTTTATCCAACCAACCAACTGAAAGGCAGAATGCTGGCCATTGCTTTGGAACCCAAATCAATGCTGGGCTTAATCACCTATCCGCTTTTTAAGCAGCTGCTGGTGCCCGGAAAATTTTACCCCGTGCTCAGGGTTGTTCGTAAACCGCATTAACACATAATTGAACATGAAAATAGAACGCATTGAAATCAGGCACACCCGCATGGAGCTGGTGCATCCATTTACCACCTCGATGGGGACAGAATATGACGAAGAGCACATCATGGTGCGCATCGATGGCGAAGGCCTCACCGGCTGGGGCGAGTCGGTGGCCGAAGGAACACCGTTTTATTCCTATGAAACTGTGGAAACGGCCTGGCACATCATGCGCGACTTTTTGATTCCCGACATTTTAGGCAAAGATCTTTCCGGGGTTCAGCAGGCCGTGGATGCCTGGGCCAGGGTGCGCGGGCACCGCATGGCCAAGGCCGGCATCGAGGCTGCGCTGTGGGATCTTTTTGCCAAATCGCAAAAAATTTCTCTGGCGCAATTGCTTGGTGGTGTGCGTACTAAGATTGATGTTGGCGTGAGCATCGGCATTCAGGAAAGTGTTTCAGCTTTGATGCAGACAGTCGAATCACACCTTGCCGAGGGCTATCAGCGCATCAAAATCAAGATTGCCCCCGGAAACGACCTGCAGTTTATCAGTGCATTGCGAGAGGCCTATCCTGATGTGATGCTGCAGGTGGATGCCAACTCGGCCTACACCCTGTCACATGCTGATTTGTTCAGGGAAATGGACCAATATGGCCTTTTGCTCATTGAGCAGCCCTTGGGTTACGACGACATTTATGCCCACTCCAAATTGCAGCGCATGATTCAAACCCCTGTTTGCCTCGACGAAAGCATTCATTCGCTGGATGATACCATGGCTGCCATTGAGTTGGGCAGTTGCCGCATCATCAACATCAAGCCCGGAAGGGTGGGGGGCTTCACCGAGTCGAAACAGATTCACGATTATTGTGCACAACATCAGGTGCCGGTGTGGCATGGCGGCATGCTCGAGTCGGGCATTGGCAGGGCTGGAAACGTGGCACTTGCCTCGCTGCCAAACTTCACACTGCCGGGCGACATCTCGGCCAGCAAGCGCTATTATGTGCAGGACATTGTTGAACCGGCTTTTGAAGTGAATTCCGACGGAACGATGAATGTGCCTCAGGGCCATGGCATTGGCGTGGAGGTGAATCAGAAGGCCCTCGAAAAGGTGACGGTGAGAAAAATGGAGTTCGTGGCGTAAAAAATCCTCAGCCAAACGCATTGAGCTGTTGTTGAAAGGCCTCGAAGTACAAACCAACATGATAGCCATCCATTAAACCGTGGTGGGCATGCACCCCCACAGGAAGCAGTTGCTTGCTGCCATCGGCATGCAGTTTTCCGAAAGTGACCTTTGGCACGCTGTCGCTCCCGTCGAACTTTCGTGGATGACTGAGCGAAGTGAAAGCCAGCCACGGAATGCTCGAATAATGGATTACATCCTGCCGCATCATTTCGTCGTTAAAGCGCAAACCGGTGCTTTGCTTCACGGCTGCGATTTCGGCCTGCAAAGCTGCATCAAACAAAACGTAATCGGTGTGCCATGGAATGAAAGAAAAACCAAAAGTGCCGTCGGCACGACCAATGGTTGACGAAGCGTGAATGACCGGATATTCCACCACATCACCATCATGGATGCGAAGCCGGAATGCTTCGGTGGCATTTACTGCAGCCAGCGAGCAAAACAGATAAAGGGAAAAGAACGATTTTCCTGTTTCTTTCGACAATTGCCAGATGTGTGTGGCATCTACGTCAGCCACAAAGCTGAAATAGGGTTCATCAAAGCTTTTGAAAAACGCATAATGCTCGCGGCGATTCCAGGTATTGAGGTCGATTTTTTTCATTGCTGCAACCATTCGATCAGGTCAGAAAGTTGTTCCAGTTCCTGAAAATGAGGATGTTCTATTTTAATATCAGTACGTTCATATTCCCAGGTTTCATGAAACGGGATGTGGATGGCGTGGCCACCAATTTCAAGCACGGGAAGCACGTCCGACTTCATGGAGTTGCCGATCATCAAAAAATCGCTCGACTGAATATCAAGGTGGCCAAGCAATTTCAGGTAGTCAGAGCTGTGTTTTTCGCTCATGATTTCCACATGGTGAAAAAAATGATCGAGGCCTGATTTGGCCAGCTTGCGTTCCTGATCGAGCAGGTCGCCTTTGGTGACCACCACCATTTTTTGACCTCCATCGTGCAGTTGCTGCAACACCTTGCCCACACCATCGAGTAGCACAACCTCCTTGTTCAGCTGATTCCTGCCAAGCTGAATGATGTGCTCCACCACATCGGCTGTTAATTTGTTTCCCGCAATTTCAATGGCTGTTTCCATCATCGAAAGCACGAAGGCCTTTACCCCATATCCGTAGAGGGGCATGTTTCTCACTTCTGTTTTAAAGAGCACCTTTTTTGCTTCATCTTCAGGCATATAGCTACTGAGCAACCGGCAAAAAGCTTGTTCCGATTCCCTGAAGTAGGGTTCGTTTACCCACAGGGTGTCGTCGGCATCAAAAGCGATCACTTTAAACTGCTTTTTCATCACTTTTAACGGTTATGATTTGAGCAAATGGAGGATGCTGTTGCGAATGCCTTTGGCATCAAAGCCACAGTGCGCATACTGTTGGGCAGGTGTGCCATGCGGAATGAAATGGTCTGGAATCCCAAGCCTGGTGATGGGTTTCCTGTAGCCATGATCATTTGCCCATTCCAAAATTGCCGACCCCATTCCACCGTTCACAACACCGTCTTCCACGGTTAGAATGAGGGCGTGATTTGTGAACGCTTCATGTAATAGTTGGTTATCCAGTGGTTTTAAAAATCGCAGATCGTAATGCGAAACAAATAGCCCCTCATTTTCGAGGCTGTCGAGGGCGTCGCTCACAAAATTTCCGGGATGCCCGATGCTGATCACTGCCACTTTTTGTCCTGCCCGAAGCTTACGCCCGCGGCCTGTTTCAATCGCTTCAAAGGGTTTTTTGTGCCAGGGAGCGGCTGTTTTGCCGCGTGGGTATCTGATCACAAAAGGTGTTTCGGCCGTAGCGGCACTGAACATCAGGTTGCGCATTTCGGTGGCATCCATCGGTGCAGCAATGGTGAGGTTGGGAATGCAGCGCAGGTAGGCCATATCGAAGGCTCCCTGATGTGTGGCCCCGTCTTCCCCCACCAGGCCGGCCCTGTCGACGCACAACACCACCGGAAGGTTTTGCAGCGCAATGTCGTGAATGAGCTGATCGTAAGCCCGTTGCAGAAAGGTGGAATAAACCACGCAAAAAGGTTTCAAACCCTTGATGGCTTGTCCGGCGGCAAAAGTGAGTGCATGCTGCTCGGCAATGTCCACATCAAAAGCCCTGTCGGGGAAGGCATCCATGAAAATGTTCAGCGAGCTTCCGGTGGGCATGGCCGGGGTGATGCCGGTGATGTTTGGAAACAGGACTGCCAACTCGGTGAGTGTTTGGCCAAAAACATGCTGATACAGCGGCTGATCGCCCGCGGTAGCTGCGTTTGCAGTGTGGCCCGTCAGCCGGTCGAAGGTGCCCGGTGCATGAAACAGCACCTGCTCCTTTTCAGCACGTGCAAAGCCCTTGCCCTTGGTGGTGACCACATGCAGCAAATGAACGCCGTTCATGCCTTTCAGCCGGCCAAGTGCAGAGAGCAATTGCTCAAGATCATTTCCGTCAACAGGTCCATATGTTGTGATGCCAAAGGCGTCGAACAGCGGACTGTTGTTTGTTCCATTGGGTTTTTTGCGTTGCTGTGCCAGGTAGTCTTTCAACGCACCGGCGCTTTTATCAATCGATATTCCATTGTCGTTGAGCACTATAAGCAAATTTACGTTGGCATCGCCGGCCTGGTTCAAAGCTTCGAAAAACATGCCGCCGGTCATGGCGCCATCGCCCACCACCACCACATGTTTTCGGCTTGTTTCTCCCTTCAGGGCCGATGCCACGGCCATGCCCAAGGCGGCAGAAAGGCCTGTGGAAGCATGACCGGTGCCAAAAGCATCGTAACGACTTTCGGTAATAACGGGAAATCCACTGATGCCCTGCCATTTTCGAAGCGTCTCAAACTGCTCGCGTCGTCCTGTTAAAATTTTGTGGCCATATGCCTGATGACCCACGTCCCACACCAACACATCATCAGGAGTATCAAACAGATAGTGCAATGCGATGCTGAGCTCAACAACGCCTAAAGATGCTCCAAGGTGGCCTGGATTGGCCGACACCACATCGAGGATAAACGACCGGAGCTCAGCTGCCAATTCCGAAAGCTGAGAAGGGTTTAACAATCTCAAATCAGCAGGACAATGAATTGTTTGCAACAATGAAGATGACATACTTACTGCTTCCGTTTTCAGTACAAAGGTAACAAGAAAGCCAAGACTCCCGGCAATGCAACAATGGGTGGCTCGTTTATGATCAGAATGTTACTCAGCTTTGCACTTGTTTTGAGGAAGATAACCAAACATTTCAAGTTCTGTTTGATTGGAAACGGGCTTCAGCCCACCATCAAACATGATGAGAACCCGCGTGGACACTTCCATGATATGGTGGAAATCATGATCGGTAATGATGAATCCTTTTTCATGCGTTTTTGAACGAATGAGCGCAGCAACCATTTCCCTTTGAATGGGAGAAACCCCATTAAATGGCTCATCTAAAAGTATATAACTTGCCCGGGAGTTTATTAGCAGTATCAATTCCAGCAAACGTTTTTCGCCATGAGAAATGGACGACACCTTTTGCTTCATAATGACTTTCAAAAAAGGATGCTGTTCGGGCAGGTCGTTCTTTAGCTCGGGGCAAAGTAATTCAATCGCAGTTTTGACCCGAATGTAGGGTGGAATCAGCCCATGCTGAGGCAAATAGGCGATATGGCGGATGCGATCAGAAACGTTGAGCAATTGATGCCCATCAGCCCTCACAAAGCTTTGATCGGCAACAAGAGACCCAAAAATTATTTGCAACAGCGTTGATTTGCCGCAGCCATTACGACCCAGAAGCCCAACTACCTCGCCGGGCAAACATTCAAGAAATATATCGCTGAGCACGACTTTTTCGCCATAACGTTTCAAAACGCTGTCAACGTGCAGTTTACTCATACAATCAAGAAGATAAGCGTTATGACGGCACTAAAAGTCACGGATAAAATCCAGAGCTTTTTTCGGCTCAATCCAAGATGATAATAAAAGATATATTCCTGCTTATTAATATGTTCATACATGACATATTGAAAAAGGATCACGATAAAGAAATAAAAAATGCCAATAGCAGTAAATGAAAACTTTCCGCTTATCAAACAAAGTAGTGATGCAAAAAGCAACGCAGAAAATGCCAAACGCTGATAAAAAAATAGAAACGCCCAAAGTTGATTTCGCATTTTTATGACCCTCCACAATGTAACGAATTAAAGATTGAAAAAGTGTTGACAATGAATATAATCTGCTGCAAAACAAGGATATGTTGCTGTTTTGGCTAAAGTGACCATTTTTGGTGAAGCTGCCGACGACTCACCGGCCTTCGTTGAAACAGAGCTCATCAACGGCCGCAGCTGGACAACCGCTTCTGTTGCATGGAAAATTGCCGAACCCCGGACCATGCAGGAGTCCTATCGCTCGCCTGATTTTAAAACCGTGATTCAGGAAATCGTTGCCAGGCCGGATGGGCTTCAGGAAACGACCTCACCATTTTTTTAAGCGGTGAAGATCAGGAGCCAGCTTGTTGGACAATGTCCATAAGGGGTGAATTACCGAAACAACTACCTTAGAATGAA
>CAZBMR010000032.1:27471-29839 GCA_964492695.1 uncultured Lentimicrobiaceae bacterium | reverse complement strand
CACTTTCGCCTGCAACCTTGTATTCATAACGGTATTGATTGCCGTCAAAATGAAGCAGGTTGTAGCCATTGGGGGTGCCATCGCGCATGGTGGCTGCCGGAACACCATTTTCCTGTGGTGCACCCGACCACCAGTCGCCCGATGCGGTGCCCACCGTATAGTGATGATGGGGTTGTGCCTGCAACCAATTGGTTTGCTCATCAAAGAAATAATGTCTTTGTGTGTGGGTATGTCCCGAAAGCGAAAAAGTGAAGGGTCTGTCCTTCAACAGCTCAAAAAGCCGATCCCTGTGGGCGTTGAGAAAAGTTTCGCCAAATTGTGCTTCATTGTACAAAGGAATATGCATCATAAAAACAAGCAAATAATCCTTTGGAATGGTTTCTAGAATCTGCTCGATGTACACAAACTGACGGTCAGAAAAGCCGCCGATGTATTGTTTGTTGTTGTAGGTGTTGGGATAGATCACATCGTTCAGCACAAAAAAGTGCACTTTGCCCTGATTGAAGGAATATACGGATGGTCCGTAATGTCTTTCGAACGATTCGTCGGCATGCCTGTCCACCGTGGCATCGTAATTCATATCATGATTTCCCAACACATGAAACCAGGGTAGTCCAATGCGGGCAGTGGCCTGGTTCATCGGCGCAAAAAGATCAGGCCTGTCGCCCACAATATCACCCAGGGTGAAGCCCATGAGGGGGGTGTGGAGGCTTCTCAGCTCTTCCACAATGTCTTTGTCATAAAATGCCACTTGTTCTTCGTTGTAAGGCTGGGGGTCGGAACTGATCACCACGCTGAACTGTTCAGAAGCATCACCGGTGAGCAAGGCAAAATCAACCGATTTGGGAAGTGGTCCTGTTGGTTCAACTCCCGGGAACTTCATGGCAGGAGAGCCTCCGGGTTTGTGTATGTAATAAAATTGGGGCAGGTTCAACGCATTCACCGGATAGCGGTAGGCAGAGGGTTTAATCACAAAAATGGTGGCATCGGCGGCATCAATATTCATTTGATAATGCCCTGATTCATCTGTAGATACAACAGTATACCCATCAGAAACAGCCACACCGGCAATGCCTTTTTCAGCACGGTCTTTCTTGTTGTTGCCATTCAGGTCGTGATAAACCACGCCCTTTGCCGTCAACGTTTCCTGTGAATAGGTTTGGCCTGAAAAGCTGAGCAGCATGGCCGTAAAAATGATGAAATGTCTCATTAGAATACCGATTTTGCCGCGAATCTAATGAGATTTCAGCAAACAAGGTGTGTAAGTTATGCTTAAGATTGGGTTAAAACCATCATAATTCCAGAAACAGCCATGGGTGCAATTGAGCTGTTCGCCTGAAATTATACTACCTTTGCACCTCTTTTTAAAAAGGCTAACTGCAATGACAGGACAAATCTTTCAAACCATCCAAAAGGTCTTTCATCCGAAACTGTTGACCACCCTCAAAGACTACAACAAGCAAACTTTTTTCTCCGACCTCATTGCCGGCATCATTGTGGGCGTGGTGGCACTGCCATTGGCCATTGCTTTTGGAATCGCCTCAGGCGTTTCGCCCGAGCAGGGTTTGATCACGGCTGTAATTGCCGGCTTTTTAATCTCAGCCCTTGGAGGCAGCCGTGTTCAGATTGGCGGACCTACCGGCGCGTTCATCGTGATTGTGTATGGCATTGTGCAGCAGTTTGGTGTGCCCGGGCTCATTGTTGCCACCATCATGGCCGGTGTCATGCTTGTTGTGATGGGCATTTTACAGCTCGGCAGCATCATCAAGTTCATGCCGCATCCCATCGTGGTGGGCTTCACCAGTGGCATCGCAGTGGTGATCTTTTCGAGCCAGGTGAAAGATTTTCTGGGTATGCAGGTGGCAGAAGCCACGCCGGCCGATTTCATTGCCAAATGGCGCTTCTACCTCAACCATTTTGAAGCCGTGAACTTGTATGCCCTGGGTCTGGGTGTGTTTACTGTGTTGACAATCATCCTTTGGCCAAAAGTTGAAAAGCGCATCCCGGGCACACTCATTGCTTTGCTCCTCACCACCATTGCCACCTCAGTGTTTCAGCTTCCCGTGGAAACCATCGGCAGCCGCTTTGGCGAAATCAAGGCAAGCATCCCGGCACCGGTCATCCCATCGGTGTCGTTCGACACTTTGCGCCTGCTGCTGGCTCCGGCATTTACCATCGCTATGCTGGGGGCCATCGAATCGTTGCTCTCGGCCATGGTGGCCGATGGCGCAACCGGCGGACGGCATCGCTCGAACACCGAGCTCATCGGTCAGGGCATTGCCAACATCATCACGCCGCTCTTCGGAGGTATTCCGGCCACAGGTGCCATTGCCCGCACCATGACCAATATCCGCAACGGCGGAAAAAC
>CAZBMR010000032.1:8205-27371 GCA_964492695.1 uncultured Lentimicrobiaceae bacterium | reverse complement strand
GCAACGGCGGAAAAACACCTGTGGCAGGCATCATCCATGCGGTGGTGCTTTTGTTAATTCTGCTCTTTTTCGGAAAATGGGCAAAGCTCATCCCCATGAGCACCCTTGCCGGCATCCTGGTGGTGGTGTCCTACAACATGAGCGAATGGCGCTCATTCAAAGCCTTGCTTAGAAACAGCCGCTCAGATGTGGCAGTGCTGCTTACCACCTTTTTCCTCACTGTGATCATCGACCTGACGGTGGCCATACAGTTTGGCCTGCTGCTTGCCGTGCTGCTGTTCCTGAAACGTCTCATCGAAACCACCCAGGTGGATGTGATCAAACAGGCCGTGGACGACGATCAGTCTGATTTTTCTGACGAGGTGCAGCAACTGCAGGTGCCCAAAGATGTGGAAGTGTTCGAAATCAGCGGACCGTTCTTTTTTGGTGTGGCCAGCAAGTTTGACGAAGCCGAACGAAACATGGTTAAAACACCCAAAATCAGGATTATACGCTTGCGGAAAGTCCCGTTTATTGATGCAACCGGGCTCAACAACCTGCGCAACTTTATTCGCCGCGCACAGGTGAAAAACATCGAAATTATCCTCTCGGGAGCCAACGAAAAGGTGTCTGAGGCATTGGTGAAAGATGGCATTTTAAACCTTGTCGGACCTGAGAATTCGTGCCCGGATATTCATTGCGCACTTTCAAAAGCAAGGAAGAAACTGGAGAAACCGGCACAACCGGAATAAACCATCTGGTTTGTTTGCCATGTGTTTAGCCGAGGCTTTCAAGCCATGAAGCGTCGCAGCTATTAAAATTGGTGATGACGGGATAGTTCCATGCTGCATAATCCTCACCATGCGAATCCACAATCACAATGCTTCCGGCATTGGCATTTTCGGCTGCCCTGATGCCATTGAAGGAGTCTTCGAAAATGAGCACTTCATGTGGCTGCAAACCAAGCTGTTGCATGGCCAGCTCGAACAACATGGGATGGGGCTTGCCCGGTATGTGTCCATCATTGAAAACCACTTTGTTTTGGTCGAAGTAGGTTGCAAGCGGAAAATACCGGAAATAAAAATCCACATTGGCCTTGTCAGAAGCAGTTGCAATGGTGAATGGAACTTTTTTTTCGAGCAGCAGTGCGAACAGGGCCTCAGCACCTTCCATCAGTTGCAGCTTGGTTTGGGCGCACAACCCCCTGTAAAGCTCCTCTTTTTCGAAGCTAAACCGCTCAACATCCTGATCTGAAACCACTCTGCCAAACACCAGATTCAGGATGTCGCGGTTGGTTTTGCCATGCAAATGAAACATGTCGTTTTCATGCATAAGCGGAAGACCATGTTTTCTGAAAAATTCCAGCCAGGCCAAATTGTGCAGGTGCGTATCCTGAACCAATGTTCCGTTGAAATCGAAAATAATGCCCCTGATGCCCATGCTATTTTGGTTTAGCGCTGCTAAAATCTGGCCGCCGGGCGGTGACGTAACGCTTGCGGTAATAAGGTTCTTCCGAAAGCCAGCTTGTGCGCAGGCCATGCCTCGTGCTGTGAATAAACTTTACATCCTGGTTTGAGCCAACTTCCACTACCATGGCCACATGGCCGATGCTCGAACTGCGGGCATTGCGTCCTTTAAAAAACAGCAGATCGCCTTTTTGAACCGCTTCCAGCGGAACCATCTGCCCTACAAGCACCTGTTCGCGGCTTGTTCGTGGCAAATCCAGGCCATGCTTCCCGTAGATGTATCTTGTGAAACCGCTGCAGTCGAAACCATTTTCGGTGGTGCCGCCAAAACGGTAGGGCAATCCTACAAAAGTGAGCGAATAATCAACAAGCCGTTCTATCTCAACACCAACAATCGAACGGGGCTGCTGCAGCATGCGCTCGCTGAAAACATTGTTGCTGTCGGCATTGGCATACAAATAAACGCTGTCGCTGAAATAAAACGCGGTTTCAAACTGGCGGATATAGGCCAGACTGTCCGAAAGAATCGACCCGCTGTCGGCCCGGGCCTCAAGCATGAGGCTGTCGCCCAGGATGAAAACCTCTCCGAAAAGATCGAAATACGATGTATCAGCCTTCATTTCAATGGTTTGAGACCAAAGAAATGTTGGAAATAATACCATCCATCCCAAAAGGATCTTTTTCATCATGAACCAAAATGCTGTAATAAGTCCGCTCCTGAGGCATGTCTTTTGAGCCAAAGGGGCGGCAAAAATAACAATAAATCTCTTTCTTTATTGTGTTCGGCCGGCTGCAGTTGGCTGTGCTACTGTCTGTAACCTTTTGGAATGTATGCGTCTTAAGGCTGTTAACTCTGAAAAAAACCTTTAAACATTAGCATCATGGAAGTCACACCAGTATTAATTGTAGCCATTGTTTTTGGCACCATCTACGGATTGTTTTTTCTCTTTGTGCGTCGTCGCGAGCGCCTGACAATGATGGAGAAGGGATTTGATCCTTCTTTGTTTTATGCCGAGAAACCCTCAGGCAGATACACCAGCCTCAAATACGGCATGCTTTTCATTGGCGTCGGGGCAGGCATCCTCGTGGGAAATATCCTTGCTGTTTCAACCGCCCTCAACGAAGAAGTGGCATTTTTCTCTATGACCTTCCTTTTTGGAGGCGCTGCCCTTGTGCTCAACTACCTGATTGAAACCAAAGAGCGTAAGGAACAAAAATGAAATCCATCCGGTTTTTTTTAGTCGGATTGCTGTTTTGTGCCGCACTCAGTGTGCCGGCACAAAACAGCTTCGACAGGCAACGTGCCGACAGCCTTTTCCATTTGTTGGATGCACATCAAAAATTGATGGGCAGCATCAGCCTTTTCGAGGATGGGAAAGAAATCTACCAAAACCAAATAGGCATGTGTAATGCAACTGATCAACTGCCTGTCGTTGAACATTCAGTTTTCAGGGTTGGTTCGGTTTCAAAGATGTTCACCGCCGTGATGATCCTGCAGCTGATGGAAGAAAGCAAGCTGCAGCCAGAAACACCCCTCGCTGAATTTTTCCCGCAAATACCCCATGCGTCCTCAGTCACCATCGATCAAATGCTTGGTCACCGCAGTGGCATCCACAGCTTTACCGACGACACAGCTTACCTGTCCTATCTTGAAGAACCGCAAACACAGGCAGATTTACTGGCTCGTATTGCCGGTGCGAAACCTGAGTTCAGCCCCGATAGCACCACCGCATACAGCAATAGCAACTATGTTTTGCTTGGATACATCATCGAGCGGATTACCGGAAGCGACTACGCTACCAACCTGCAGTTACGCATCGCAAAGCCTTTGGGTCTGACCCAAACACGATATGGCACGTCCATTGCTAATGATTCAATGTGCTGCTATTCATACAGATACGAAGGAGTAAGCCTGATTCCGGAAACAGAAACGCATTTGTCTATCCCGGGTGGAGCAGGTGCCATCGTGTCAACACCCGCAGAACTAAATCAGTTTATAACAGCGCTTTTTAGTGGAAAACTGATCAATGATGCCTCACTGCAAAAAATGACAACACTCCATAACCACTTTGGTTATGGCATCTTTGCCATGAATTTCTTCGAACATCAGGGCTTTGGGCACACTGGTGGCATTGATGGCTTTCAATCGGTGCTCAGCTGGTTTCCGGCCGAGCGTTTGGCCGTTGCCATCTGTGTGAATGCGGCAGGAATCAGCCTGAACGAGCTGCTGATTGGTGTGCTGAGCATGTATTATGGCAGAGACTATACTTTTCCGTCATTCGCCACTGTGCAGGTGCCTGAGGCGCTGCTGAAAAGCTATGCTGGTATCTATAGCACGCCCGACTTTCCACTGAAAATGACGATCACATTCAAAGATAATTTATTGTTTGCGCAAGCAACCAATCAATCTGCTTTTCCGCTAACACCCACCGATGATCACACATTCCGTTTCGATCCGGCGGGCATTGTCATCCTGTTTCACCACAATACCCTGACCATTAAGCAGGGAGGTTTCGACATGAGCATGAAAAAAGAATAAAGACAGCAGTGTAAATCAAAGATGTTCAGGCTGTTTTGAAGGGTGCATACCGAAAGGGATGCACCCTTTTTTATTTATTAAATAATTCCTGAAATTATAAAATCGTCATCAGCAACCAATTAAGCTGTAATTTATATTTAATCTAAATAACAATAGTGTAAACTGTTCTATATCAATTTCATAGATAAGCTATTTTTTTATTTTTGGTGGGTATTATACATTGAATAATGTATATGTGTCATTTCAAAAAACAAAGTGGATATGAAGACCACGCGCCGACAGTTTATAAAAATCAGCTCGCTGGGTGCAGGTGGGCTGGCTGCGGGAGCGGCCTTTGCGCCCCTGAGCAAGGCCTCCGATCTCATTGCAACGCTTGGCATGGCCAACGAACCCCTCTCGCGCACCCCTACCTATTGCGAAGTGTGTTTCTGGCAATGTGCAGGATGGGTTTACAAAGACAGCAAGGGCGAAATTCAAAAAATCATTGGCAACGACGACGACCCTCATTGCAACGGCCGTTTTTGCCCGCGTGGCACCGGCGGCGTGGGGCAGTATCACGATGCCGACCGCCTGAAAACACCCATGATCCGCACCACCGTCGATGGCATTCAAACATTTCGCGAGGTGGATTGGGACGAGGCCCTGCAGTATATTGCCGATAAAATGAAAGATGTTTCATCGCGTTATGGCCCCGAGTGTACAGCCCTTTTTACGCACGGTTCGGGCGGTGCACACTTTGGACATTTGTTAAAAGCATTTGGTTCGCAAGCAGTTACGGCCCCTTCTTTTGCACAATGCCGCGGCCCGCGCGAGGTGGGTTTTCTGGCCACCTTTGGCGATATCATCTATTCGCCCGAACGCACCGATATCCGCGACACCAAATGCCTCGTGCTCATCGGCAGCCATATCGGCGAAAACATGCACAACGGGCAAATACAGGAAATGAGCGATGCCATCGATAAAGGGGCCAGCATCATCACCGTCGATCCGCGCTTTAGCACCGCGGCCTCCAAATCAAAGTTTTGGCTCCCCATCAAACCAGCCACCGACATGGCCCTGCTGCTTGCATGGATGCATGTGCTCATCGAAAACGGCTGGTATGACAAGGATTATATTGCCCGCTATGCCCATGGCTTTGATCAGCTGAAAGAACATGTTAAACCGTTTACACCCGAATGGGCCTATGGCATCACCACCATCGAGCCTGCCGTGATCAAAGCCACTGCCAAAGAAATGTTTAATGCCTCTCCTGCCGTGATCATCCATCCCGGAAGGCACGTCACCTGGTATGGCGATGATACCCAGCGCCTGCGCGCTGTGGCCATCCTCAATGCCCTGCTTGGATCGTGGGGGCGCCGGGGCGGATTCTACAATCCCGAAAAGGCAAAAGTGCCAGATTTTCCACATCCGCCTTTCCCAACGCCCAAACATCAGCCCACAGAGGCCTACAAAGGCAAATACAACCTGGCCAACGAAGTGGTCAGCAACGGCATTTGCGATGCCACCATCCCCACACCTGATAAAAACTGCAGTTTCAAGGTGTGGTTTGTGAATGGGACAAACCTGCTTGCTGCACTGCCCGATCAAAAACAAACCCTTGCAGCCATCGAAGCACTCGAACTGCTTGTGGTGATCGACACCATGCCGGTTGAACTGACGGGATATGCCGATGTGGTGTTGCCCGAGTGCACCTACCTCGAACGCTATGATATGCTCCGCAAATCGCCCCACCGAGAACCCAACATTGCCATCCGTGTGCCGGCAGCCGAACCCAAATACAACTCGAAACCTGCCGATTGGATTGCCCGTAAACTGGCTGAAAAAATGGGACTGAGCGCCTATTTTCCGTGGAAAGACATGGAGGAATACCTCGACTGGCAGTTGAAAAGCGTGGGATCGTCGCTCGAAGAAATGAAACGCATTGGCGTTAAAAAATTCCCGCGCTCCTACGATGATTTGTATTTTGCCCCGGGCGAAGACGTGGCCTTCAACACCAACACCGGAAAAATTGAGCTCTACTCCACCGATCTCGAGGCCGAAGGCTTTGATCCCATGCCCGTTTACACCCCGCACGAAGAGCCCGAAGAAGGCTTCTACCGGCTGATCTATGGTCGCGCTCCCATGCACACCTTCAGCCGAACCGCCAACAATCCAAATCTCACAGACCTGATGGACGAAAACACCTTGTGGGTCAACCCAAAGGTGGCCAAGCTGTGGGACTTGAAAAACGGTCAATACGTGAAACTCAAAAATCAGGATGGCATACTCAGCACCTTCAGCATCAGGGTGCGCATCACCGAACGCATCCGCTGGGACAGCGTGTACATGGTGCATGGCTTTGGCCACAACAACAAAAAGCTTTCCCGTGCCAACGGACGTGGCATCAACGATACCGAACTGATCACCCGTGTAAAGGTAGATCCGGTGATGGGCGGCACAGGCATGCGTGGAAACTTTGTAACTTTTGTCACTGATTTTGAAACTGCCGGAAAGGAGGTTGAAGCATGAGATACGCCATGGCCGTTGATACCAAGAAATGTGTGGGCTGTTCAGACTGTGTGGTAGCCTGCCAAACAGAAAATCATGTTCCAATAGGTTATTGTCGTGACTGGATTGTTGAAGTGACTGACGGTACCTATCCGCAACTGGAAATCGAAATCCGATCCGAGCGTTGCAACCATTGCGACAACGCGCCCTGTGTGCGCTGTTGCCCCACCGGCGCAAGCCACTATGCCGAGGGTGGCGTGGTGCTCGTTACACCCAACGAGTGCATCGGATGCGGTGCCTGCATTGCTTCATGCCCCTACGATGCCCGCTATCCGCACCCGGATGGCTATGTGGACAAATGCACATTTTGCCTGGAAAACCGCGTGAAGAAAGGCCTCGATCCGGCCTGCGTGAGTGTGTGCCCCACCAAGTGCATGTATTTTGGCGATCTCGACGATCCAAACAGCCCTGTTTCGCTTGTGCTGAAAAAACGCAAGTGGAAAACACTGATTCCCGAAGCCGGAACCGATCCCCAGCTCTATTTTTTGATTTAACAAATTCATCCTGAGTTAGATAATATAAAAAATCACGATCTATGAGAGAAGAACTGATTGTTAGCGGCAGGATGAACCGCTTGATTGATCCCAACCTGCACATCTGGCACTGGCACATTCCGCTGTATCTTTTTTTGGGCGGTTTGGCAGCCGGCATTTTGTTTTTTGCCGCCCTGATCACCATTCAGGGCAAAGCCGACCGTTATCCTGCGGCAGCACGCATAGCACCCCTCATCACTCCGGTGCTGCTCAGCATCGGTTTACTGGCCTTGCTGCTCGACCTGAACCACAAACTCTATTTCTGGCGGCTCTACACCACCATCCGGCTCGAATCGCCCATGTCGTGGGGTGCATGGACATTAATGATTGTCACCCCTTTATCCATCATCTGGTCGGCACTCAACATCAAAGAGGTGTTTCCCAAATGGGATTGGAAGTATGACATTCTTTATCAACTGGAGGCCTTTTTCAGAAAACACCTGTTGGTCATTTCCTGGATCATGCTTGTTTTTTCGCTCATCCTTGGGGTGTACACCGGCATTTTGTTTTCGGCCTTTAATGCCCGCCCCTTGTGGAACACTTCCATTCTTGGGCCTTTGTTTCTCACCTCAGGTCTTTCAACCGGGGCGGCAGCCATCGTGCTGATGAGCCGCAGCCACGAAGAGCGGCACCATTTTGCCCGGATAGACCTCATGCTCATCGGCATCGAGATTTTTCTGATCATCCACATGTTCATGGGTTTTCTGGCCAGCACCCAGGTGCACATCGAGGCGGCGCAGCTCTTTCTTGGCGGACCTTACACCACCGTTTTCTGGCTGTTTGTTTTCAGCCTGGGCCTTGTGATTCCTGCCTTGCTCGAGCTGCTCGAACTGAAGGGCTATCGCATGCCTTACTGGCTGGCCCCAATTTTGGTACTCGTGGGCGGTTTGCTGTTCCGCTTCATCATGGCGTATGCAGGCCAGGCAAGCAGGTGGTTATATTAAATTTAAAGTATTGACATATCGAAACATAAATAAATTCATTACATGGAAACGCAACAAAAAGCACGTAAGTATATGAATCCCTATCTGGCAGGTGTGCTGCTGGGTTTGGTGGTGATTGCGGCCAACTTTGTTTCGGGGCGTGGCCTCGGGGCAAGTGGCGCAGTGAAAAGTGCCGTGGTGGCTGGTGTTGAAACCGTGGCCCCCAAACATGCAGCGGCATCGCCTTTTTATGACAACTACAACAAATCGCACGATGGTAAGCCGCTCAACAACTGGCTGGTGTATCAAATGCTGGGTGTTATTGTGGGAGGGTTCCTTTCGGGAGTCATCTCGCGGCGCCTCACCTGGAAAGTGGAGCACAACCCGCACATTCAGTCGCGCACACGACTCGTTTTCGCGCTTGCCGGCGGCATCCTTTTCGGTTTGGGATCGCAGCTTGGGCGTGGTTGCACAAGTGGCTCGGCCCTGAGCGGGATGGCGGTGCTGTCGCTGGGGGGCTTCCTTTCGATGGCGGCCATTTTCGGAACGGCTTTCGGATTGGCTTACTTTTTCAGAAAGCTTTGGATATAAAGGATTTATAATATTAAATAAAACATATCATGGGACCATTAGTCATCAATGAAATCATTTCGGAAAACACCAATCTGTTGCTGGCGTTCTTCATCGGCATCGGCTTTGGCTTTGTTCTGGAACAAGGCGGATTTTCGTCAAGCCGAAAGCTGGCAGGTGTTTTTTATGGCTACGACACCGTTGTGCTCAAGGTGTTTTTCACCGGTGCCATCACAGCCATGCTGGGTTTGCTGTTCTTCAGTCTGTTCGACTGGATCGACCTGAGCATCGTGTATGTGAACGAAACCTACCTGTGGTCAACGCTGGTTGGAGGCGTCATTATGGGTGCCGGCTTCATCATGGGCGGTTATTGTCCGGGAACGAGTTTTTGCGGCGCAGCCATTGGCAAGATAGATGCTTATATCTTTATTATTGGCCTGTTTATTGGCGTGTTCATTTTTGGTGAGGCATACAGTTTGCTCGAGCCGCTCTATTTGGCCGAGTTCTGGGGTAGTCCGCGCATTTCCGAATACTTTGGCATTTCCGAAGGCGTTACCGTTTTGCTGGTTATTTTGGCTGCCCTGGCCATGTTTTGGGGTGCCGAGTGGGCCGAGAAGCTCTTCCCACGCGACGAGTATTGAATCACATCATATTGATATAAAAGCAAATACATATGAAAAATCTCAACCTAAGCCCTAGGGTACTCATTTCGGTGGTGATGCTTTCGCTCGGTTTGATCATTGCTGCCGTGCCAAAAAATACAACAACCCCATTCAAGCTAACGGCCGCTCAGATTCTGGACGAACTCAAGAGCGGCACACAATACCTCGAAGCGGATATGGTGGCCAAAATGATCATTGCCAAAGATCCGGCACTCCGCCTGATCGATGTCAGGCCGCAAAGTGAATATGAAAAATACCACCTTCCGGGTGCCATCAACATTCCCATCGACAACATCTTGTCGCCTGAGTTTACGGATGTGTTGCACCAGGATCAGTTCACCAATGTGTTGTATGCCAACAGCAGTACCAAAGCCAACGAGGCATGGATGCTTGTGCGACAGCTGGGTTACGAAAACAACTATGTGCTCACCGGTGGCCTCAACTACTGGTTCGAAACCATCATGAATCCGCAGGCGCCTGCCAGCACCATTGCCGACGATGAAATTGCCCGCTACGATTTTCGCAGGGCTGCCAGCCAGGCACTCGGGGGGGGTGCGTTGGTGACTACGGCACCAGCAGCTGAGAATCAAGCGAATGCCATGCCAAAACCCAAGGTCATCGGCAAGAAAAAAGCTGTGAAGGGAGGCTGTTCCTAACAATTCATACGTTCTTACAATGGTCTTCAAACCCGTCATCACGGCGGGTTTTTTTATGCACCGACATGCCATACCACATCGTAATCAATATGATGCGTGCATAAGGTGTGCGGATGACCTTATTGTTGAATAAACTTAGGAAAACAAGCTAAAATGCTCAATAACAAGAATATACATTAGTAATTTAGACGCGGCCTAAATTTCAAATCCCTATTGTGAAATAAAAAACATTGATACATTTGCATTGTTATATATCTGCTTTTAACAATTTATTAACTTATTGATTGATAGCGTTTAAGCACAATGTCATCCACACGGAAAAGATAAAAAGTGTATTAGTATGAAAAAATTCACCTCAGCGATCATTTTCTTTCTGGCCATTGTGGCGCCCCTGTTGATTGTGACAGTGGCATTGAGGCAGCCCCGCCCCGACCACAGCAAGCTGGAAGAATTGCGCGTCAACTACCCGGTTAAGCACCAATCCGGTGTTGACCACAGCAAAATGGAAATCCTGCAACAGGATTTTAAAACCCCGCATCAAATCACCGAAGCTTGCCTGAGCTGCCACACCGAACGTGGTATGGAGCTGTTGCACAGCGCGCATTTCACCTGGGAGCGCGAAGCTTTTATTCCGGGCAGGGGTGTCACTTACCTCGGCAAGAAGAACCTGCTGAACAACTATTGCACAGGCGTTCAAAGCAACGAGGGCAGTTGTATGAAGTGCCATGCCGGCTATGGCTGGAACGATAAAAACTTTGATTTTACCAATCAGTTGAACATTGATTGCATTGTATGTCATGATAATACAGGCACTTATGCAAAGGCCACCGGTGGCGGCGGCTATCCCGTGATGGGTGAGGGTGGCCCCGATTTCAAGGCCATTCTTGGAAGCATGGGATTGCCAAAAAGCGAAAACTGCGGCAATTGCCACTTCCTCGGTGGTGGTGGCAACAATGTGAAGCACGGCGACCTGGAGATGGCCCTGCTCACCGCCGGGCGCAACGTGGATGTGCATATGGGTGTGGATGGCGCGCATATGAATTGCGTGGATTGCCATTCGGCCGAAAACCACAAAATGAAGGGCCGCTATTATGGCGTTTCCTCCACCAACGACCAGCGCATGAGCTGCGAAGAATGCCACACCGAATTTCCACATCAGCAATCCATCCTCAACGAACACTCCATCAAAGTGGCATGCCAAACCTGTCATATCCCCGTTTATGCCAAGGTGAACCCCACCAAGATGTATTGGGACTGGAGCACGGCCACCCGTAAAAAAGACGGTAAGGGTTTCGAAATCAAGGATGCCGAAGGCAATCAAATTTATGCTTCCATCAAGGGCGATTTCGTTTGGCAAAAAAATGTTGAACCCGAATACACCTGGTTCAATGGCACTGCCGACCATCACCTGCTCACCGACAAGATTGACACCACGCAAGCCTTTTTGAAAATCAACACACTGTTTGGCGAATACCGCGACCGCAACAGCAAAATCGTTCCTATGAAAGTGCACCGTGGCAAACAGCCCTACGACACTGAAAACCTGACCATTATACAGGCCAAACTCTGGGACAAGGAAAAAGGTAAAGGTGCTTTATGGCTCGATCTGGAATGGGAGCGTGCCATCAAAGAAGGCATGGCCTATGTGGATATGCCCTACAGCGGCAAGCATGATTTTATTTCGACAGAGATGTATATGCCGCTCAACCACATGGTTTCGGTATCGTCAGAAGCCCTTAGCTGCAAGGAATGTCACACACGCGAAGAAGGCAGGCTGGCTTCACTCACCGATTTTTATATGCCGGGCCGCGACCGCAGTGAGTGGCTCGATATGGGTGGAAGCTTTCTGCTCATTGCATCTTTTATGGGCATTGCGGTGCATGCTGCCATTCGCATTGTTGCCTCACGCCGCCGTAAAATGGCTACACAACATTAATTTCCGAATACCATGAAAAATCATAAAAAAGTATATGTTTACAAAGGCTTTGAGCGCTTTTGGCACTGGAACCAATCCTTGCTGATTTTCATCCTGGCCATCACCGGCTTCGAAATCCACAGCTCCTACAATCTGCTGGGCTTCGAAACAGCCGTTGATATCCACAACAAAGCTGCCTGGGCTTTTATCATCCTCATCATTTTCGCCATTTTTTGGCACTTCACCACGGGTGAATGGAAACAATACATCCCTACCACGAAAAACCTGATGGCACAAGCTCAGTTCTACCTGTTCGGTATCTTTAAAAATGCCCCGCACCCCACCCAAAAAACCCTCATCAGCAAGCTCAATCCCTTGCAGCGACTGGTTTACCTGGGCCTGAAGGTGTTGGTGATTCCAGTGATGGTTATCTCTGGATTGCTATTCATGTTTTATCGTTATCCACATGGAAGCCAGATAGATGTCATCAATATCGACAACCTCGAAATCATTGCGCTGATCCACACCGCTGGCGCCTTTTCGGTGATGGCTTTTGTGCTGGTGCACCTCTACCTCATCACCACAGGCCACACCATCACCTCCAACCTCAAGGCGATGATTACCGGGTGGGAAGACCTGGAAGAAGAACAACATGTTGAAAACGAAGCCGCTGAAAAACCTTCAAATGAAAGCAACGATGAAAAGGAATAGTTTTGCAGTGAAATACCGTTTCAATGGCCTTGCAATGGCCTTGCTGCTTGCAGTGGGCATGCTTTTTGCCGTTTCGTGCAGCAACAGTCAAAAACCGGTTGCTCAGGCAGCAGGAATTGAGAACGAATCGAAAGAACTGGCCGCATTTTTTACGTCGAATGGCAATTACATTGCCTCTGACAAGATGCCGGCACTGATTACCGCTGCAGCGCTTTACAGCATTCAGGATCAAAATGTGCTGGTGATAGATGTGCGCGATGCCGAAACCTGGGCTGCAGGCAATATTCCCGGCTCGGTGAACATGCCTCAGGATCAGCTGATCGGTTTCTTCGAAAACAGCATCGATCCACCCTCGTTTGATCGCATTGTGCTGGTTGATGCACGTGGACAAAACGCAGCCTATCTGGCCGGTATTTTTCAGCTGATGGGCTACCACAACGTGTATTCCCTCAAATTTGGCATGAGCTCGTGGAGCAAGGAAATAGCTGCCAATGGTTGGGACAAGGCGGTTGGCGACGAACTTTCGGGAAAGCTCGAAACGATGGCCACGCCCAAAAAAGCAAACGGCAATGCATGGCCGCAGTTGACGACAGGGGGGCAAAGTGGCCGTGACATTGCCCGCAAACGCGCTGCACAATTACTTTCGAAAGAGACCCCTGCATTTTTGGTCGATTACAAAGAGGCTATCTCCCACCCTGACAAATACTACCTCATCAGCTACTGGCCGGAGCAGCTGTATGCCGAGCCTGGTCACTTGCCCGGAGCCATTCAATACACTCCCAAAACTTCTTTATTGCCCGAGAATGAATTACACACACTGCCAACTGATAAACCTGTGCTGGTATATTGCAACACCGGCCATCAATCGGCAAATGTGGCGGCCTACCTCAGGATGCTGGGCTATGATGCCTATTCGGTTTATTATGGGGCCAACAGCTTTATGCATGCAAGCATGAAAGCACCCCGTTTTGAACCTTCGCACTATTGGAGCGAAGAAAGTAAAAATGATTTTCCGCTGACGAAGGGTGCTGCTGCATCCACTGCCGGTAGTGCTAAAAATGAAATCAAGGCTGCGAAAGGCGGCTGCTAAAAAATATCAGAAATATGGAACAGAAACCTAAACCGTATATGAACCCATACCTGGCTGGTTTTTTGCTGGGTTTGGTTTTGCTCGCCTCTTTTTTCATCACCGGGCGAGGCCTTGGGGCAAGTGGTGCCGCCAAAAGTGTGGTGATTGAAACCATTGGCAGTGTGGCGCCCGAATATGCCAAAGGAAACGATTTTTATGCCTCCTTCTTTGCCACCGGCGATGGAAGGCCCATGCGCAACTGGCTGGTTTATTTAACGATGGGCGTGCTGGGAGGTGCTTTCTTCTCGGGCTTCATGTCGGGCCGCGCCGGCTTCAAGATTGACAAAGGTGAACGGATAAGCAACGCTACCCGTCTGATTTTTGCCGTAGCCGGTGGATTCCTGTTTGGTGTTGGCTCACAGTTTGGCCGCGGTTGCACAAGTGGTGCTGCGCTGAGCGGGATGGCTGTGCTGTCGTCGGCTGGCTTTATCACCACCATTGCCATCTTCGGAACAGGCTATGTGATTGCCTATTTTTTCAGAAAACTTTGGATCAATTAACACTGCACGAACATGGGACCATTAATTCCTCAAGGATTTGTTAACCCCGACCTGAACCTCTTCTTTGCATTTGTGATCGGTCTGGGATTTGGATATGTGCTCGAGCAGGGCGGTTTTTCCAACTCACGAAAGCTGGCCGGTGTTTTCTATGGCTATGATTTTGTGGTACTTCGGGTGTTTTTTACAGCCGCACTCACCGCTGCCATCGGCCTGCTTTTATTCAGCTATATGGGCTGGGTGGAGTATGATATGTTATACGTCAACCCCACCTTTTTGAAGTCGGCCATCGTAGGTGGTGTCATCATGGGCTTCGGTTTCATTTTGGGTGGCTATTGTCCTGGCACAAGTATGGTGGGCGCTGTGATTGGTAAAATTGACGCCATGTTTTTTGTGCTGGGTATTTTGGGAGGCGTCTTTTTCTTTGGCTCGTTCTACGAAACGTTTAAGCCCCTTTACGAAGCCGACAATCTGGGTGGTATTTTGGTGTACCAATCGCTCGGTATGGACCGCGATTTGTTTGTCTTTTTCTTTGGTTTGATTGCTCTCGCGGCTTTCATCATCACCCGTAAAATCGAAGACAAGGTGAATGGATTTGAGCCGCTGCCCAAAGGCCTTTTCCATCCATCATACCGTCTGCCATTTTTCATGATGCTGTTTTTGGCTGCACTCAACCTCTATCTGCCCGAGCAACCCAAAGCGAACTGGTATGAAACCGATGCCAACACCCTGCTCAGCGAAGCTGCTGCCGGCAAGCAATACATGTCGGTTGACGAGGTGGCCTACAAGCTCCTGCACGAACGCGAAAACAACCTGCTCCTCGTGGATGTGCGCAGCGCAGCTGACTTTGCCCGTTTTAGCCTGCCGGGTGCCGTGAACCTGCCCCTGAAGGATGTGCTGTCGCAATCGGCCGAACGCATGCTTGGTGGCACCCAAAAACAGATCGTGTTATACAGCTATTCGTCAACAGATGCCGATCAGGCATGGATGACGCTACGCCGGACAGGCCATGAAAACATCAAGGTTTTGGATGGTGGTTTGAATGGCTTTTTCAGTGCGTTTTTCGAAGGAAAGCACGAAACGCTCAGCCGAAACGAAATGGAACAGTTTGATGCCCGTTTCAGAGAACGTGCCATGAAGGCATTTAAAACCGGCGAGGCTGCCGAAAAAATCGTCAGTAAGGGAAATCCTGTCACCACGATAGTAGATATCATGCCTCCAAAACCCGGAAAAGGCGGTTGTTAAACCATTAAAAATTATTCGTCATGGAAAAAAATATCAACGATAAAACGCTCAACAATGCAGCCATGCTGTTCATCCTCACCATTGTGCTGGTCATCATCGGGCAGTGGTGGATGGCACCATCGTATGCCCTGCCAGCTGAAAAAGTGCTCGACAAGGTGAGTAATCCCCAAACGCTGGTTCTGCCTGATGAGCTGGCAAGTTTGTCGGCCGACAGCTACACCGCCCTCCTGATCGGAAGCAATGGAGCTTCGCTGCCATTGAGCCAAAAAATCAACCTCCCCTTCAGTCAATTATTGTCGAAGGAAGCACTCAAAACCATACCCGCCGACAAGCCAGTGATTATTTTTGGAGAAACTGAAACACAGGCCATGATGGCCTTGCAACTGTTGAGTGCACAAGGCTTTAAGAATGTGCGTGCTGCTGCCAACGATATCCGGTTCACAGCAGGCTACCTGACAAAAGGTCTTGATCCGCAGTTTGCTTACCGGAAAGCTGAGAAAGCTGCCTTCAACTACGAACACTTTTTCAAAACCAACAAATCAAAAGCTCCGGCTGCAGGACCCGCTGCCACACAAGTTGTGAAAACACAGGGAGGCTGCTCCTGAGGCTTCGCGAAAAGGAACTCACAATCCGCTCGATTAAAAAAGGTGCATGAAACTTGTTTCGTGCGCCTTTTTTCATGTTGTCAGTTGTAGCTTGCGGTTTGAAGGCAGGCATTGAAATGTTGTGTGCAGTCAAACCCATTAAAGTGTTCGGTTTTGAATCATGCCTGCCCGATGCCGCACACCAGCCACTGGACGCAATGGACAAGATGTTGCAAGCTAATTTATCATAAAGTGTTTAAAAACAATCTGATATGATTTTCGGCACAGTGTGTGCTTTGCCTTACACTGCAATCCAATGCACAAAGAAAGAATGATAACACTTACTGACGTTCACAAAAGCTATCAGATGGGACACAACAGCCTGCATGTGCTCAAGGGCATCAATCTGCAGGTTGAAAAAGGGGAGATGGTTTCCATCATGGGTTCTTCAGGTTCGGGAAAATCAACCCTGCTGAACATCATTGGTCTTTTAGACCGGCACGACACGGGCGAATACCGCCTTGACGGCAACCTCATCCGCGAGATGAACGAAACCAAAGCGGCCATGCTGCGCAACAAGTTTCTGGGCTTTGTTTTTCAGTCGTTCAACCTCATCAGCTTCAAAAATGCCATGGAGAATGTGGCATTGCCGCTCTATTATCAGGGGGTGCCACGTCGCAAACGCAACAAAACAGCCATGGAATACCTTGAGCGGGTGGGATTATCTGATTGGGCATCGCACCTGCCCAACGAATTGTCGGGCGGTCAGAAGCAACGCTTGGCCATTGCAAGGGCACTCATTTCGCAACCCAAGGTGATTTTGGCCGACGAGCCAACCGGCGCACTCGACAGTGTGACAAGCAACGAAGTGATGGCCCTTTTTAAGGAAATCAACCAATCAGGCATCACCATCATCATCGTGACCCACGAAAACGACATTGCCCATCAAACACAGCGTATCATCAGGCTGCACGACGGGCTGATTGGAACCGACATCAGAAACGGTTTTCATTCAGCTCCAACTGCTGTGGTAGCATAAATGATTCAAAACCTATAAAAAACCCGAACCATGTTTGATCTGGATAAATGGCAGGAAATCTTCAGTACGATCGAGAAAAACAAGCTCCGTACGTTCCTCACCGGTTTTTCCGTTGCATGGGGCATTTTTATGCTCATCATCCTGCAAGGTTCGGGCATCGGCTTGCAAAACGGCGTTTCGAACGAGTTTCGTTCTTCAGCCACCAATGCCATCTGGATGTGGAACGGAACCACCAGCAAGGCCTATGCCGGCATGAAACCCGGACGCGAAATTCAGATGACCAACGAAGACTATGAATACCTGGCAGCCACCGTCAAAGGCCTGGAATACATTTCGTCGCGCTACCAGATTTGGTCGGGAAGCACGGTTTCCTACAAAAGGGAGTTTGGTTCGTTCAGCATCAGGGGCGTGCATGCAGATTATGCAAAAGTGGAGCAGCTGAGCATCGTGGAAGGCAGGTTTATCAACAAAACCGATATCGATGAAACGCGTAAAGTGGTCATCATCAGCACCCGCGTGAAAGAAGCGCTGTTCAAAAACGGAGAACAAGCCCTCGACAAATACATTCAGGTGAATGGCATTCCATTTAAAGTTGTTGGCGTTTTTACCGACGATGATGGCCGCGATGACAACATGCAGTTGGTTTACCTGCCCCTGAGTGCCGCCCAGCGTGTGTTTGGAGCAGGCCGTGATGTGCAGGGCATTGTGGTGACAGTGGGCGATGCCACTGCCGAAGAAGCAGCCCTGATTGAAGACGATATCAAACGCAAACTGGCCGCAAGACACCGTTTCGACATCACCGACGACAGGGCCATGTTTTTTTGGAACAGCGTGGAAGAGTTTCAGAAGTTTCAAAAACTCTTTGCCTCCATCAGCATGTTCATCTGGGTGATTGGCATCGGAACCATCATCGCCGGCGTGGTGGGTGTGAGCAACATCATGATGATTGTGGTGAAAGACCGCACCAAGGAAATCGGTATTCGTAAGGCTCTGGGTGCCACACCCGGAAGCATCATCAGCCTCATCATGCAGGAAGCCATCCTCATCACCGGATTTGCCGGCTATATTGGCCTGGTGCTGGGCGTGGGGCTGCTCGAGCTCATTTCCAAGCAAATCAACACCCCGTTTTTCCGACAGCCCGAGGTGAACATCCAAATCGCCATCGGAGCCACAGTTTTGTTGGTAGTTGCCGGAGCTTTGGCCGGATTTATCCCTGCGCGCAGGGCGGCATCCATCAAGCCTATTGATGCCCTCAGAGACGAATAAGATATTGTGCGATAGTGAGATATAAAAAGATAAAAACCCCATTGTGATGTTTGACCGCGACAGATGGCACGAAATATGGAGCAGCCTCTCCAAAAACAAGCTGCGCACCACCCTCACCGCCTTTGGTGTGTTTTGGGGCATCTTCATGCTCATGGTGATGCTCGGTTCGGGCAGCGGCCTGAAAAATGGTGTGATGCACGGCATGGGCGATTTTGCCACCAACAGCGTGTTTATGTGGACGCGCCCCACCACCATTCCCTACAAAGGTTTGCCCCGAAATCGCTGGTATTCCTACGACAACGACGACATCCCGGCACTGAAAAGCGGTATCGAGGAACTTGCCATCCTTGCCCCGCGCCTCGAAGGCGGTGGCAGGCGAAACAGCGGCAACAATGTGGTGCGAAACGATAAAGCAGGTGCCTTCAGCATCTTTGGCGATTATCCGGAATGGAACCTCATTGATCCGGCCAATATCATCGTCGGACGCTTTATCAACAAAACAGATATTGATCTGAAACGAAAGGTGGTGGTGATTGGCAAAAGGGTGCGTGAAATTCTTTTCGAGGATGACGAAAACCCTGTGGGCGAATACATCCGCATCAATGGCGTCTATTTTCAGGTGGTTGGCGTGTTCACGCCGAAAAACGCCAATATGAATTTTGGCGGCGATAAGGAACAAAGCATCCACATGCCGTTTTCGACCATGCAGCAAACCTTCAATTATGGACGTAGTGTGGGTTGGTTTGCCATGACCTCGAAGCCGGGCGTAGAAGTGAGTGTGGTGGAAGAAAAAGCCATGAAAATCCTCAGGGAACGCCACAAGGTGGCCCCTGATGATGACCGTGCGGTTGGGCATTTCAATCTGCATAAAGAATTCAAGCAAATGACCGGGCTTTTTATGGGCA
>CAZBMR010000032.1:1416-8105 GCA_964492695.1 uncultured Lentimicrobiaceae bacterium | reverse complement strand
GGGCATTTCAATCTGCATAAAGAATTCAAGCAAATGACCGGGCTTTTTATGGGCATCAACGGATTGATCTGGATTGTTGGCATCGGCACGCTGCTTGCCGGCGTGATCGGCATCAGCAACATCATGCTGGTGATTGTAAAAGAACGCACCAAAGAAATTGGCATCATGCGTGCCATTGGTGCTTCGCCGGCCAAAATCATCACGCAGATCATCAGCGAATCGGTGTTTCTAACCACCATTGCAGGATATGGCGGCATGGTGTTTGGCGTCATCCTCATTGAGCTGATCGACCGCAACCTGCCGCCTCCAACAGGCCGCGACACCATGTTTCTGAATCCGACCATCGATTTTCAGGTGGCCATCACCGCATTGGGTATCCTGGTGGTCTCGGGCATCGTTGCAGGATTGATTCCTGCACGCAAAGCAGTGGCTATGAAACCGATAGACGCTTTAAGGTATGAATAATGAATAATGAATAATGATTAGTGGTTAATGAAAGTATGGGTCTCAGAAAAGTTGATTTGGTGATTTGTTCTTTGTTGATGCGTCAGCAACAAATCAACGAATCAACACATCAACCTCTAAACCAAAGGCATGATTGTAATTAAGAAAGTGAATTGTTGAAATAAATACTATTTAAGAAATGAAAACAGCTTTGAAAATTGTTGCAGCCCTTGTAGTGGTTGGCGTGTTTGTAGGAACCATCTTCTATTTGTACAAAAAATCACAGGCAAAGCCCGTGGTTTTCGAAACAGCAACAGCCTTTAAAACCGACATCATCCGCAAAACAGTGGCCACAGGCTCGGTGATTCCGCGCAGGGAAATCGAGATCAAACCAAAAGTGTCGGGCATCGTGGAAGAAATTTTTATCGAACCGGGCGACCACGTGAAAAAAGACCAGCTCATTGCGCGTGTCAAAATTATTCCCGATATGATCAACCTCAACAATGCCGAGTCGCGCGTGAAAAGGGCCGAAATTCAGCTCGAGGAGGCCAAAAAGAACTACCTGCGCTACAAGGAGTTATACACCCAGCAGGTGATTCCCGAATCGGAATACCTGACTTATGAAATAGCCTGGAAAACCGCCTCCGAAGAGCTGAATGCTGCTGAAGACAACCTCCAACTCATCCGCGAAGGTGCCACCAAAAAAGCAGGACAGGCCACGAACACGCTCATCCGTTCAACCATCGAAGGAATGGTGCTCGATGTGCCCGTTGAAGAAGGCAAGTCGGTGATCGAGAGCAACACCTTTAACGATGGCACCACCATCGCCACCATTGCCGATATGGGCGAAATGATTTTCGAGGGCAAGGTGGATGAGTCGGAAGTGGGCAAAATCAGGGAGGGAATGGACCTCATCCTTTCGATTGGAGCCATTGATCAGGAAAAATTCTCGGCCCGGCTCGAGCGCATCTCGCCCAAAGGGGTAGAGGAAAATGGCGCCATCCAGTTCGAAATCAGGGCCGACGTGCAACTGAAAGAAGATCAGTTTATTCGCGCCGGCTACAGCGCCAATGCCGACATTGTGCTCGAACGCAAGGACCAGGTGCTTGCCATCAACGAGAGCCTGCTTAAATTCGATGGAGATACGGCCTATGTGGAAGTGGAAACAAGTCCGCAAACATTTGAAAAACGCATCGTAAAAACCGGCTTATCGGATGGTTTGGTGATTGAAATTTTGGAAGGCCTCACGGCCGATGAAAAGATAAAAGCTGCTGCCAAGTAGCTCTTTTGTGTGTTGGTTTGAATATCCGTGGCCGGTTTTCCAAAAGCCGGCTGCGGGTTTTTCTGTTTAACAAATTAAAAATGAATCAGATGACAAAGAACAATCCTTCAAACGAATTTCCTAAACCCATGCTCAGGGGCATGGTGTTCGGCATGGCTATCGGGGCTCTTGCCGGCGTGATTGCAGGCATGCTTTCGGGCGATTTGGCCGTTTGGCTCTCGGTGGGCATTGGCGCAGGCATGTCGTCTGGCATCGGTATTGGCGCAGCCATTCACCAAAAAAACAAATGACTCACCAGCATTCACCAACCCAGCCCTGGGCTTAAAAGCTGGTTAACTTGTCAGTAACAACCTTATTCTGAACGGTTAACAAAGCAGGCTGCTTTGTGCCTACTTTTATCAAAACTTATTTATCATTCATCAACAACAATTTCAATGAGAAAACAATTACTTGGTATGGCTTTGATGCTGGCTGGTATTTTCGGCAACCTCCAAACAAAAGCCATGGACGATGCCCGCTTGCTGCGGTATCCCGACATCAATGGAAATCTCGTGGCCTTTGTGTATGCAGGCGACATCTGGACGGTGTCGGCTTCTGGGGGCGAAGCCAAACGCATTACCTCGCACGAAGGCACGGAACTCTTTCCAAAAATCTCGCCCGACGGGCAGTGGATTGCCTTTTCGGCCGAGTTTTCCGGCAGCCGGCAGGTGTGGGTGATGCCTGCAAGTGGCGGCGAAGCCAAACAACTTACCTTCTATAACTCCGTGGGTGTGATGCCTCCCAGAGGTGGCTTCGACCATGTGGTGCTCGACTGGACACCCGACAGCAAAAAGATCCTCATCAGGGCCAACCGCACCGCCTTTGGCGACCGAAACGGAAACTACTACCTCGTGAGCCTCGAGGGCGGTTTTGAAGAAGAACTCGAAATCGTAAATGGCGGCTTCGCCTGCCTCTCGCCCGATGCCACAAAAATTGCGTTTACACCCGTCGATCGCGAATTCCGCACCTGGAAGCGCTACAAAGGCGGCCGGGCCACCGAGCTCTGGATCTACGATTTGAAAAACAGCAGTTCCCAACAACTCACCCATTTTGCCGGCAGCGACCAATGGCCTGTGTGGTTTGGCAACGACATCTATTTTGCCAGCGACCGCGACCTGCGTCTGAACATCTACCGCATCAATCCGGCCAACGGGCAAACCACGCAGCTTACCTTTCACAAAGACTTCGACGTGATGTGGCCCTCGGGCGAGAACGGTCAAATCGTGTACGAAAATGGCGGCTTTCTCTATGTGCTTGACCTCAAATCAGGGCAGTCAAACAAACTGAAAGTGGACCTGCGCTTCGACAATCCAAACCTCAAACCATACTTCGCACAGGTGAAGGACGACATTCACAGTTTCAGCATCTCCCCATCCGGAAAAAGGGCCATTTTTGATGCACGTGGCGACATTTTTTCGGTGCCTGCCGAAAACGGCACCACCGAAAACCTTACCAACACACAAGGCGTCAGGGAGATCTATCCCGTTTGGTCGCCCGATGGCAAATACATTGCTTATTATTCCGACCAAACCGGTGAATATGAACTCTATCTGCTCGAAAATAAAAAAGGCGCAACACCTCGTCAGCTCACCTTCAACTCCAAAGCCTGGAAGTATGAAGCCGAATGGGCTCCCGATTCAAAAACCCTGGTTTACAGCGACCGCACCATGAATCTGTGGCTCGTTGACATTGCTTCCGGCAAGCAAACGGCTGTAGATCAGGCCACCATGAACGAAATCCGGGCCTATGCCTATGCGCCCGACAGCGAATGGATCACCTATACCAAAGAATCTGCCAACGGCCAGTCAGCCGTATGGGTGTATCACATCCCATCGGCCAAAGCCACCCAACTCACTGATGACCAGTTTGATGACTATAATCCTGTTTTCAGCAAAGATGGCAAGTTTATCTTCTTTGTCTCAAACCGCGATTTCAACCTCGACTTCAGCAGCTTTGAGTTTGACTACCTCTACAACGAAGCTTCGCGGCTGTATGCAGTGGCTTTGCGCAATGATGGCACCAAACTCAAAAGCCGGAAAAACGATGTGGAAACCGTGAAGGAAGAAAAGGCCGAAGCACCCAAAAAGGACGAACCAAAAGACAAAAAATCCGAAGATCCCAAGCCTGCCGCTAAGGCAAAGGTGAGCATCGACTTCGAAGGCATCAACGGGCGCATCGAAGCATTGCCGGTGTCGTCGGGCAACTACCGCATCCTTGGTGCCGTGGATGGTGGCATCCTGTATGCTGCTGATGGAAAAATCATTCGTTACAATCAAAGCGAGGAAAAAACCGAGGAAATCATGGACAAAGCCATGATGGCCCTGCCGGCAGCTGATGGAAAAACAATGCTCTACCGCTCAGGTGGCGACTATGGCATTGCCAAAATCAACCCCGGCCAAAAACCCGGAAGCGGCAAACTCAACCTTGATGGCCTGGAAATGAAAATTGATCCCCGTGCCGAATGGAATCAGATCTACAACGACGGCTGGCGCATCTTCCGCGACTACTTCTACGTGAGCAACCTGCATGGCGTTGACTGGGAAGCGGTTAGAAAAAGCTACAGCGCCTTGCTGCCCTCGGTTGGAAGCCGATTCGACCTCGATTATATCCTCAACGAAATGGTTTCGGAAAGCAATACAGGCCACTCTTATGTTGACTGGGGCGACATTCACCGCGTGAAACGCATCAGTGGCGGACTGCTGGGGGCTGAGCTCGAAAGCGATGCCAAAGCAGGTCGCTACCGCATCATGAAAATCTATCAGGGCGAAAACTGGAACCCCGAACGCCGCTCGCCGCTCACCGAAGCCGGTGTGAAAGTGAAGGAAGGCGACTACCTGATCCAGATCAACGGCCGCGAAGTGACCACAAAAGACAATCCGTATAGTTTTCTGGAAAACCTCGCCAACAAGGAAATCGAAATCACCGTAAGCAGCAAGGCCGATGGCAGCGATGCCCAGAGCAGTTTCATCACCACCATTGATAGCGAGCTGGAGCTCAAATACTTCAACTGGGTGATTGAGCGTCGTGCCATGGTTGAAAAACTTTCGGGCGGCCGCATTGGCTACATCCATGTGCCCAACACCGCTGTGGAAGGAAACCGTGAGTTGTTCAGGGGAATGTATTCATACCATGATAAAGAAGCCCTCATCATCGACGATCGCTACAACGGTGGCGGATTCATTCCCGAAAACATGGCCGACCTGCTCGACCGCCGCACGCTCACCTACTGGCACCGCAACGGCATGAGCCTTCCGGCCAAAGCGCCGGGCGTGGCGCACGACGGACCAAAGGTGATGCTTATCAACGGCTATTCTTCATCGGGCGGCGATGCCTTCCCTTATTTCTTTAAAAAACTGGGGCTCGGAAAACTCATCGGCACGCGCACCTGGGGAGGCCTTGTGGGCATCTCAGGCAATGCAAGACTCGTGGATGGCGGCTACATTTCGGTGCCCCGCTTTGGCATCTACGACGAAAACAGCCAATGGATCATCGAAGGCATCGGTGTGTATCCCGACATCGAAGTCGTTGACCGGCCCGAAGCTCTGGCCAAAGGACAAGATCCGGGCATCGAAAAAGCCGTTGAGGTGCTCCTGAAAGCCCTCGACGAAAATCCGGTGAAGAAAGTAAACGTTCCTTCTCCACCTGACCGAAGCAAATGGATTGAACAGGAAATCAAATAGTTCAGATACTTTTTTAACCCATAAAGCCGAATTGATCTTCTGGGACAATTCGGCTTTTTCATGGCATCCATGAAGCTTTTTTCGGTACTTTTGCAGCACTAAACACACTGTATGATTTCTGTTGACGGCCTGACCGTAGAATTTGGAAACACCACCCTTTTCAAGGACATCTCATTCGCTATCAATGACAAAGACCGCATTGCCCTGATGGGCAAAAACGGTGCGGGCAAATCAACCCTGCTCAAAATCATTGCCGGTGTCAAAACTGCCACACGTGGGCGCGTGACCGCTCCCAACGACGCTGTGATTGCCTATCTTCCCCAGCACCTGCTCACCACCGACAGTCGCACCGTGTTCGACGAAGCTGCCCAGGCCTTTGCCCATGTGCTTGCCATGGAAACCGAGATCCATGCCATCAACGAGCAATTGAGCAGCCGAACCGACTATGAATCGGAAGAATACTACAGCCTCATCGAGAGGGTGAGCACCCTCAGCGAGAAATTTTATTCGCTCGAAGAGGTAAATATCGATGCCGAGGTGGAAAAGATATTGTTGGGTCTTGGTTTCGAACGCGATGATTTTCAGCGCCTCACCAGCGAGTTTAGCGGGGGCTGGCGTATGCGCATCGAGCTGGCCAAAATCCTGCTGCAAAAACCCGACCTCATCCTGCTCGACGAGCCTACCAACCACCTCGACATCGAATCGGTGCAGTGGTTCGAAGATTTTCTGATCAACAGCGCCAAAGCCGTCATCGTCATCTCGCACGACCGCGCCTTTGTCGACAACATCACCACCCGCACCATCGAGGTGACGATGGGCCGCATCTACGACTACCGCGTGAACTACTCAAGCTACCTGCAGCTGCGCCACGAGCGCCGTGAACAGCAGCAAAAACAGTTTGACGAACAACAGAAATTCATTGCCGACAACACCGAGTTTATCGAGCGTTTCAAAGGCACCTATTCCAAAACCAATCAGGTGCAGTCGCGCGTGCGCATGCTCGAAAAGCTCGTGCTGCTCGAAGTTGATGAGGAAGACACTTCGGCCCTGAAACTGCGTTTTCCACCTTCGCCACGCTCGGGCAACTACCCCGTGATTGTGGAAAACCTTGAAAAACGATACGACGAACACCTCGTTTTTAGCGATGTTTCGTTTGTGGTGGAGCGCGGCAAACGCATTGCACTGGTGGGCAAAAATGGCGAAGGCAAATCAACCTTCGTGAAATGCCTGATGGGCGAAACGCC
>CAZBMR010000032.1:0-1316 GCA_964492695.1 uncultured Lentimicrobiaceae bacterium | reverse complement strand
TTGCTCGAGCCGGTGAACCTGCTCATCCTCGATGAGCCCACCAACCACCTCGACATGCGCACCAAAGACATCCTCAAAAGCGCCCTCATGGACTACGACGGCACACTGATTCTGGTGTCGCACGACCGCGATTTTCTGGATGGTCTTGTTGACAAGGTTTATGAGTTTGGAAACAAACAAGTGAAAGAACACCTGGGTGGCATTGCCAGCTTCCTGGAAATGAAGAAGATGGACCACTTGCGCGAACTCGAAAAGAAGAAATAATTCGTTTTCATTTTCCGCTTAACAAATGTTTCAAACCGGGCATTTATAAATCACAAACCATGAAACTCTTTTTCAGACGTTTTGGTCGCATCGGTGATCAACCCCTGATCATCCTGCATGGACTGTTTGGCATCTCGGACAATTGGGTCACTTTTGGGCGTCGCATAGCTGACGAAGGTTTTGATGTGATCATTCCCGACCAGCGCAACCACGGGCTATCGCCCCACAGCGATGTGTTCAACTACCTGGCACTCACCGACGACCTCATGGAACTGATTGAAGATGAGCGCTTGATCAATCCCATCCTGCTCGGCCACAGCATGGGAGGCAAGGTGGCCATGCGCTTTACGCTCGAGTTTCCGCAGCTGGTGAACCGCTTGCTGGTGGTTGACATCGCCCTCAAAGGTTACGGCGATCGTCCGCATCACCGGCTCATCATCGAAGCCATGCGCTCCGTCGATCTGAAAATGTACACCTCACGAGCCGATATCGAAGCCAAACTGGCCGAAAAAGTGAAAGAGCTGCGCATCCGGCAGTTCCTCATGAAAAACCTCCACTGGCGCGACCGCGAAACGCTAGAATGGCGTCTAAATCTCGACGGCATTCAGCGCAACCTGCATCAGATGTTTGATGCCATCGAAACAGATACAACATTCTATAAACCAACACTTTTTGTCAGGGGTGGACAATCAGATTACATCCTGCCCGAAGATTATCCCATCATCAGGGGCAGTTTTCCAAATGCCGAAATCATCACCATCGAAAACGCCTCACACTGGGTGCACGCCGAAGCAGCCGAGCAGTTCTACCTGCTGGCATCCGGTTTTCTGACAGGCAAACCCGACTGGTATGAAGTATGATGAAGCAGGTTTCAAATAAAAGTAAGAATGTAAGATAATTAGGGGCTGCTGAAAAACTCTCCGAACCAAATGTTGCAAACTTTTCATTTAGCCGTCTAAAGGTGAGAAGTATTTGAATTCACGTCAAACCGGGCCAAAAAAGTTTAACCGCAGAGGCCGCCAAGAAGGCGCAGAGAGCGCAAAGGGCTTACG
>CAZBMR010000031.1:26575-37182 GCA_964492695.1 uncultured Lentimicrobiaceae bacterium | reverse complement strand
TAAATATATTCCACTTGGTATTGTACTCCTTTTCATGCAGTTAGGACTACTTTTCTCTTCAATAGCGGGACTTCTTAAACGAAAAGTAGAATGGTATATCGGCCTGCTTTCTTTAGCGGCCGGTGTGGTGTATCTTATCTACACCTTGATTCAATAATAAATCAAAACAAAGAGTCCGACTCAACCTGACCTTAATGATGAAAAGTGATTCGGGAAAATGAAAATTGACGGATCAGACTTATTTCCTGTTTTTCATCTCAGGTGTGATGCTGATGCGCTGATCGCCATTGTAAGCAACTACAAAGGCATCGTGGATGCCTCTTCCTTGAAGCGTACGGGCATAGCTTTCTGCTTCGGCGTATGTTCTGAAACTACCCGTTGAATACCTGTACAAGCCATTGAAGGTATTTTCCCTGATCGGGTAATCAAACTGCACATTTTTGTAAACCTTGGTGCCGATTTGTGTGGGGCTGGTCTTTGCGTAGATTTGAACCCTGAATTCAAATGCCATCGCTGATTTGGTCTCAGCCACCATCTGCTGTGGAATTTGCAGTTCAGGTACGCGCTCCTGAACAAGTTTCTTGATGGGAGGATCTTTGTAAATTTCGTATTCAATCACACTAACTGGCACCTCTGGTTCCCACCTGCCTGCAGCAGCAGGGAGTTTTTTTGCAGCTTTTTTCTGAGCCCCACCAAAAAAGTAGCTGATGCCCACTTGTGCTGAGGTGATCATGTCATATTGATAGCCGTCTCTGTAAAAATCTATTTCGTCAGTAAGTGCAGTGAGCATGGTGCCTTCAACATGTAACCTGATTTGAGGGCTGAGTTTGAAACTGAGACCTAAGCCTGCGGGAAACGAAAACCCATTGGTTTTGAATCCGGAGGACGCTGCGTTGCTGTTGTTTACCAACACGTTGCCATTGCTGATATTGGAAAGTGAGGCATCCCAAAAAAGATAGCCAAGGCCCAGCGTGCCATAGATGTCAACCATGCGGTCTGATTCTCCAAAAAAGAAATTTAAAAAGTTAAGGTAGGAGTGAAGGCTGATTTGGTTCCACGTTGCGCTAAGTTGTCTGTCGAAGGCGGTTGTTCCATCCGACTTAAGTGGTTTTGCACTAAAGAGCGATCCGTGCTGAAACTGAAGACCGATGCCATGTTTACCGTTAAAGTGGTGCCTGGCAAAAGCACCGAAAGTGAACTTCGTTTCACCATTGAATTTCTTGTGCCAGGCCTTAAGGCTGATATCGCCATGGTATTGATCAATGCCACCAAACAAACCTATTTGCCATTTAGGAGATACAAACTCCTGAGCAGTCGCCTTTTGGTTTGTTGCAGCAACAACGAATGACAACAGCATATAAACCATCAGCTTCTTCATTGGCATCATGCTTTAGGGATTTTTTTGACCGCAAAAATCGATCAGGTATTCACTTGCACTTCCATATCCAAGGTCGTAGGCTTTTTTCCAATCTTCACAGGCGCCTGTTCCATTGTTGAGGTAATACTTGGCCACGCCACGGTTGAAGTAATTTCTGATCCAGTTTGGATAATCAACCACTCTTTTCGGTCTGAGCGCCAATGCTTTATCAAAATCAGCTATGGCATCAGTGTGCAGCCCCATTTTGCTGCGAACATTTCCACGGTAGCTGTAAATCATGAAGTCATCTGTCTTGGGATCTTCGGCGAAAGCTTTGTTAAAGGCTTCCAATGCGCCAATGTAATCGCCCATTTGATAGCGTAAAACCCCCCATTGATAGTGTGAGTCGTATGCTGTGAGGGTCTTCTCCATATCGACATAGTAGGCAAGCGATTGCTGAATGAAATTGTTGAAGATATTGAAATCAACTTCATAAAATTTCTCGGCGAAGATATTTTTCCAGTTATCTGGAGACAACTGCATTTTATTCAGGTTTTCGTGTTTGTAGTTTTTAATGAGTTTAAAACGCGTCACCTCTTTATCATTTGATTTGATGGGATAGATGGCAAAAAACAAATTTCCGTCGCTGATAATTTTGCCCAATTTTTTATCCTGCACCAATCGTATGATGAGCTCGTCATAGGAAGTGTTTGCGGTTTGAAAGTTATTGATGACGCCTGTTTTGTAGTTCGCCAGGTTCAATCCTTTTTCGGTGAAAACAGTTTTTTCGTAATTTCTGATTTTTCCGGTTAGATAGCATTCAAGGTTTACCAGATAAGGTGTGTTAAACCTTGTTTCTTCCGGCATCAACTCCTTGAGTTTCTCTCCTTTGAAGACCCAAAATTCGAGTGAGTTGAAAAAGTGCCAATTGCGCTGTAAGTACCCAAATTCAAATTCGCCATCCTGATATTTCTTTATCAGTACGTTGTATTGATCATTATCGATCATAATTTTTCTAAGCTCAAACGAAATAAAATTATCCTGCCCAAGCTCATTCAGTCCGCCCGGGCGTTCGTTGTTGGAGCGACTGTCAGTGAACGGAATTTTATTCTGCGACCAGGCCCAGGTGCCATTGTCCTGCATCGACCAACCTTTGGCTTCGTATATTCCTGACTGAACAGGACTCATCACCGAGAAATTCTCAAGGTCGGCGGTGGGTTGCTCTTGTGCACGGGCATGAGCCACAGAAATAAGTAAAATGAACAGGTATATTGTTTTTTTCATCGTCTGCATATTGGTGCAGTTTTTGCAAATTTAATGCACAATTTGATGTAAATGTAGCAATAATTGCAGCATGCGTTTTTAGCTTGTAGATAAAAAGTTGGTTTTTTTTATTAACACTTTTTTTAACAGCCTTTAATATGTTCGAGAAAATGAATCTAAAACACTGATTTACAACATTGTAATTTCATTTTTCAATTGAGTCACTGCGGTGGTTAATCCGTTCGCATTTTTTCCTCCTGCAGTTGCCAAATGCTTTTGACCGCCTCCGCCACCCTGAATCAAAGGGGCAATTTTCTTTAAAAGCGCTGATGCATCGGCCTTTTTTGCGGCAACAACATCATCGGTGAAAGCCATACAAATGGCTACTTTGCCCTCGTTGATACCACTCAGGATGAATGCTCCATTTTCGTGAACAATTTGACGCAACAATCCGGCAATGGTTTTGAGCATATCCATGTTTTCATTCACTGATGCTTCTATCAGGTGAATATCTTGATGATGAACCATTTTCTCAGCAAGCTGGCGGGCAATATTCATCGCTTTTTCCTGCAACAACAATTCATTTTGTTTGAGGAGCTCAGCCTGATTCTCCAATATTGTTTGAACACCTTTAACAAGATCACCTGTTGACTTGACCAGTTCTCTTATTTTGTGGTGTTCGTCCATGAATTTGTTCATGAACAGGTCGGCTGCATGACCTGTCACAGCTTCGATGCGTCTGACGCCTGCGGCTATGGCACCCTCACTTACAATCCGGAATGTGCCGATGTTGCCGGTTGCTTCGGTGTGGGTGCCGCCACAAAGCTCGATCGAGTAAGCCGGATCGAAAGTAACGACGCGCACCGTATCGCCATATTTTTCACCAAACAAGGCCATGGCACCCATTGCCTTTGCTTCATCTACGGGCACTTCGGTCATCACTTGACGCTGTACATTTTCCCTTATTTTGGCATTGACAATGGACTCAATATTTCTGATTTCGTCAGCCGATACTTTTCCAAAATGGCTGAAGTCGAAACGAAGGCGTTCGTGGTCAACCAACGATCCTTTTTGCTCCACATGTGTGCCAAGCACCTGTCGTAGTGCAGCATGAAGCAAATGGGTGGCAGAGTGATTGTTGGCTGTGGCTTGCCGTTTAGAGGCGTCCACTTGTGCAACAAAAGTTTGCTCTGGTTTTTGTGGCAGGGTTTCGGAGAGGTGAACAATCAGGTTGTTTTCCTTAACGGTGTTGAAAATGGCAATTTGCTCATCCAGGTTTTTCAACCATCCGCTGTCGCCCACCTGACCGCCCGATTCTGCATAAAAGGGCGATTGGTTGAGCACGATTTCGTAGTGTTTCTTCTTTTTGCTGATGACTTCGCGGTATTTAACAATCTGAACTTCAGCCGATAGATGATCATATCCAATGAATTTGGTTGTGCCATCAAGTGCTGTGATTTCTACCCAGTCCCCAGCCGCAACTTCAGCTGCTTTGCGTGACCGGTCTTTTTGCTCCTGCAGGCGAATATTAAAACCTTCCATGTCCACTTCCAGGTTTTTTTCGCGGGCGAGCAAGTTGGTTAAGTCAACAGGGAAGCCGTATGTATCAAACAATTCGAAAGCAAAACTTCCTTCGATGGGGAGTTTGTCCGTCTTTTGAGAAACAAATTGCTCGAAGCGGCGGATGCCATGCGCCAATGTGCGTAAGAAGGAGGCTTCCTCTTCCTGAATCACCTTTGTAACGAGTTGCTGTTGTGTGGCGATTTCGGGGAAGTTTGCCGACATCTGATCAGCGAGTACCGGTATAAGCTTGTAAACGAAGGGTTCTTCAAATCCCAGGAAGGTGTATCCATACCTGACAGCCCTGCGCAGGATGCGTCGGATGACATATCCTGCACCAGTATTGGAGGGAATCTGTCCGTCGGCAATTGTGAACGCCACTGCCCGCAGGTGGTCGGCGATCACGCGCATGGCAATATCTTGCTGCTTATTGTCGCCGTATTGGCAATTTGCCAGACGGGCAATCTCCTGGATAAGCGGTTGAAAGATGTCCGTGTCGTAGTTCGATTTTTTGCCTTGCAGCGCCATGGTAAGTCGTTCGAATCCCATGCCTGTGTCCACATGGCTGGCAGGAAGTTTTACAAGTTGTCCGCTTGCAAGCCGGTTAAACTCAATAAAAACGAGGTTCCAGATTTCAATCACTTCGGGGTGATCGTTGTTAACGAGCGTTTTTCCGTCGACAAGTGCGCGTTCGGCGTTGTCTCTGATATCTACATGGATTTCGGAGCAGGGGCCGCAGGGGCCTGTGTCGCCCATTTCCCAAAAGTTATCCTTTTTATTGCCAAACAGAATGCGGTCTTCGTCAATGAGCGCTTTCCAAAGGTCACGCGCTTCATGGTCCTTGTCGAGACCATCTCCGGCATCGCCGCCAAAAACGGTGACGTATAAGCGGTCTTTGTCGAGCTTATACACTTCGGTGAGCAGCTCCCAGGCCCAGGCAATGGCCTCCTTTTTGAAGTAGTCGCCAAAGGACCAGTTGCCCAGCATTTCGAACATCGTATGGTGATATGTATCGTAGCCAACTTCCTCTAAATCATTGTGTTTTCCCGAAACCCGCAAACACTTTTGCGTGTCGGCAATGCGTTTCGATTTGGCAGGTGCATTGCCCAAAAAAGTCTCTTTAAACTGGTTCATGCCAGCATTGGTAAACATCAGGGTGGGATCGTCCTTCACCACGATGGGGGCTGAAGGTACGATGAGGTGTTGCTTGCTTTTAAAAAACTCAAGGAAGGTGTTTCGGATCTCTAACGATTTCATTTTAAGTGCTTTATTTTATTTTTTATATTTTTAACAGCGGCTAAAGGCTTGCAAATTTACGTTAAAATATTATTTTTGTGGATCAAAATGCTTGTTAGACTGAAGTTTCGCGCATGCCCAAACAGAAATATGTTTTCAATCAAAAGACCTTAACCTACGAAAGGTATTTTGTGAATTGGAAGCAACGGTTACTTGGCGTTGTTTACTACCTGCTGACAACCGGTGCGCTGGCAGTGGCCATGATGGTGGTTGCCTATCGTTTTTTTGGTTCGCCCAAGGAGCGCATTCAAAAGCGTGAACTTGACTATATGAAGCTGCAGTACGAGATTCTGACAGACCGGTTGAAAGACATGGAAAAGGTGATGGCCGATCTTCAGGAGCGTGACGACAATATTTACCGTGTGATTTTTGAAGCTGAGCCGATTCCCTCAACCGTGAGAAAAGCTGGTTATGGTGGGGCCGACCGGTATGAAAACCTGAAAGGTTACGATAATTCAGACCTTGTTACTGAGTCGGCAAAAAAACTCGATCGCATTGCCAGTCAACTCTATGTGCAGTCGAAATCGTTTGACGAGGTATTCGATCTGGCCAAACGAAAAAACGAAATGTTGTCGTCCATTCCGGCTATCCGACCGGTGAAAGACCGCGATTTCAGGAGGATTTCATCTTACTTTGGCTATCGCACTGATCCTTTTTACAAAGTTAAGAAGTTACATGAGGGTGTTGATTTTTCGACACCAACTGGTACTGACGTTTTTGCTACGGGTGATGGCGTGGTCGAAACGGTTGAAAAAAGTTATTATGGCTATGGCAACACGGTGATTATCAATCATGGCTTTGGTTATCGCACTGTTTACAGCCACCTAAGTGCCTTCAAAGTGAAACAGGGCGAAAGAGTGAAGCGCGGTCAGCTGATTGCCAAAACTGGTAACTCAGGAAAAAGCACCAGCCCGCACCTGCATTACGAGGTTAGAAAAAACAATGTGCCAGTGAATCCCATCCACTTTTTCTTTAACGACCTAACGCCGGAAGATTACGATCTGATTCTTGAATTGAGTTCGGCTCAAACGGTTACAATGGACTAACCCCCCTCTTATCAATGGCGAAAGCAGAAAAAGTTTATTATCATATTGGTGAAGTTGCAGCCATGTTCGACGTGAATACTTCGCTGATCAGGTTTTGGGAGAAAGAGTTTGATGTGCTTAAACCCCATAAAAACAAGAAGGGCAACCGTATGTTTACCCAGCGCGACATGCGGTATTTACATATGATCTACCAATTGGTAAAGGTGAAAGGCTATACGCTGCAAGGTGCAAAGGATGCCCTGAAGGCAGATTTTGATGCTGTTGAACAACAGGTAATGCTCAAGGAAACCTTACAAAAGTCACTTGATTTTCTGAAAGGGCTTGATATGCTGCTCGAAGAAAAGCAGCAGGTTCAGAAGAAAATCCCTTTTGCCAAATAGTTAACCACGTAATCTTCAACGCCTTCCTCCAATGTCGAAAATGGAGCTGTATAGCCAGCCTGTTTGAGTTTTTGCATATTGGCTTCTGTGAAGTACTGGTATTTGTCCCGTATGTCGGCGGGCGTGTCAATGAATTGTATGTTGGCCGGGCGTTGCATTGCATTAAAGGTGGCATGGGCCAGATCGAGGAAGGTGCGCGCATGTCCCGACCCCAGATTATAAAGCCCCGATTGAGGTTTTTTCTCCATCAAAAAGGCGATCACTGCTGCCACATCTTTCACATAGACGAAATCCCTCAGCTGACCGCCATCGGTGTATTCAGGCCGGTGAGAGCGAAACAGTTTCATGCTGCCGTGTTCACCAATCTGGCGAAAGGCATGAAAAATCACCGAAGCCATGCGGCCTTTGTGGTATTCGTTGGGCCCATACACGTTGAAAAACTTCAGGCCAAACCAAACTGGTGGTGCGGCAGTTTGCCGAAGTGCCCATTTGTCAAAATCATTCTTCGATTCGCCATATGGATTGAGGGGTTTCAAATCCTCCACCACATCGTGGTTATCATCATAGCCCAGTTCTCCGTTTCCATATGTTGCAGCTGAAGAGGCGTATATGAGGGGAATTTGGTTGGTTGCACATATTTCCCACACCTTTTGGCTGTAGTGCAGATTCAATAAGTTGAAGATGTTGACATCAAACTCGGTGGTGTCGGTGCGTGCACCCAGATGAATCACCCAGCTCACCTGTGCAGCATGCTCATGCAGCCAGGCAGGGAATTCCATCCTGTCAACCAGCAGGCTGAAGTTTTTGTGGGCATAGTTTTCTTTTTTGTCTTTACGCGAAAAGTCATCCACAAGCACCAGCGGTTCGCTGATGGTTTTGCCTAGCTTTCCGGCCACCACGCTGCCGATAAAACCGGCTGCACCTGTTACGACAATCATATGGCTTGTTTTAAATTATTTCTTCAGCGAACTGATTTGTTGTTCCAGCACAGCGATGCGGGCTTCAGCATCAGATTGCTTTTTGCGCTCGAGGGCGATCACTTTTTCCGGAGCACCTGACACAAATCGTTCATTTGAAAGTTTCTTCATCACGGATGCGAGAAATCCTTGTGTATAAACCAATTCATCCTGCAATTTTTTCAGTTCTTCTTCAACATCCACATGGCTTCCCAGCGGCACAAAAAATTCGGTTGAGCGTACCACAAATCCAAAAGCGCCTTCGATGGGTTCGTTCACATAATCGATGCTGCTGATGTTGCACAGTTTGGCGATGATGGGATCGAAAGCGCGGTGATTGCCTTCGCCATGCACTTTCACTTTCAGCTCGAGGCTGTCGCGGAAAGGGATGTTTTTCTCTGCCCGCAGTTTGCGCAGGCTGTTGATGACCTCGCTGGCTGACTCGAACTGACTTAAAATATTGACATCGTATGCTTTAACAGTTGGCTTCAGCGAAACGATGATATCGCCTGCGGCATTGCTGTTGTTCAGGTGGTGCCACACTTCCTCGGTGATGTAGGGCATGAATGGGTGCAGCAACTGCATGAGCTCTTCAAAGAAAACGATGGTTTGGTGGAGTGTAATGGCATCGATGGGTTTGCCAAACTCAGGTTTGATCATTTCGAGGTAGGAGGAGCAAAAGTCGTCCCAGATTAATTTATAGGTGCCCATGAGCGCATCCGAGAGCCTGAATTTTTCGAAGTGTTCTTCGGTGGCTGTATGCACCTCGTTGAAGCGTGCTTCGAACCAGGCCGTTGCCAGCCGTGCTGTTTCGGGTTGAGCAAGCTCTTCGGCCACCTTAAAACCTTTTACAAGCCTGAGCGCATTCCATATCTTGTTGCTGAAATTGCGTCCCTGTTCGCAAACCGATTCGTCAAAAGGCAGGTCGTTCCCTGCTGGGGCGGTGAGCAGCATACCGAGGCGAACTCCATCGGCACCATATTTGGCAATCAGGTCGAGCGGATCGGGCGAATTGCCCAGGGTTTTCGACATCTTTCTGCCTATTTTATCACGGACAATGCCAGTGAAATAGACGTTGCTGAAGGGGATTTTTCCGGCATATTCATTGCCCGCCATGATCATTCGTGCCACCCAGAAGAAAATGATGTCGGGTGCCGTGACCAGGTCGTTGGTGGGGTAATAATACTTAAAATCTTCATTTTCAGGGTTACGGATACCGTCAAAAACGGATATCGGCCATAGCCACGAAGAGAACCAGGTGTCCACCACATCTTCGTCTTGTTTCAGGTCGGCCAGGGTGAAATTGTTTCCGGGGAATTGTTCATTGGCCAGCACAAGGGCCTGTTCCTTGTTTTTTGCCACCACCATTTCCTGATTGGGCAGGTAATACACCGGAATCTGTTGCCCCCACCAGAGTTGGCGCGAAATGCACCAATCCTTCACGTTTTCCATCCAGTGCTTGTAGGTGTTTTTAAATTTGGCCGGATGAAACTGAATGCTGCCATTTTCGACTACCTCGAGTGCCTGTGCGGCAAATGCTTCCATTTTGAGGAACCATTGAAGTGAAATTTTTGGCTCGATCACGGCATCTGTTCGTTCAGAAAAACCGACCTTGTTGGTGTATTCCTCAACCTTTACGAGGTTTCCGGCGGCTTCCAACTCCGGTACGATGAGTTTTCTCACCTCAAAGCGGTCTAATCCCACAAAAAGCTGGGCTGCCTCGCTGAGGGTTCCGTTGTCGTTGAAAATATCAATGGAAGGTAGTTTGTGCTTGATGCCCAGGGTATAATCGTTGATGTCGTGTGCCGGGGTGATCTTGAGGGCGCCTGTTCCAAACTCGCGGTCAACATAGCTGTCAACGATCACCGGAATTGGACGCTGAAGCAGGGGAACCAGCACTTTTTTTCCATGGAATGCCATGTAGCGTTCATCTTCAGGATGCACACAAATGGCGGTGTCGCCGAGGATGGTTTCCGGACGTGTGGTGGCGATGGTCAGATAATTATCTTCGCCTTCCACCTGATAGCGAAGGTAGTATAGCTTTGATTGTACTTCCTTGTAAACCACTTCTTCGTCCGAAAGGGCGGTGAGGGCCTGAGGATCCCAGTTTACCATACGAATGCCCCTGTAAATGAGTCCTTTGTGATAAAGGTCGATAAATACATCGATGACCGATTCATACAGCTTTTCGTCCATGGTAAATGCTGTACGCTTCCAGTCGCACGATGCGCCCAGCTTTTTCAGTTGCTCGAGGATGATGTTGCCATGTTTTTCGCGCCATTCCCATGCGTGTTTCAGAAAAGTTTCGCGGTCGATGGAAGTTTTTTCGATGCCTTCGCTTTTGAGCTTTTGCACCACTTTGTTCTCTGTTGCAATGGAGGCGTGGTCGGTTCCCGGAACCCAGCAAGCGTTTTTACCCTGCATTCGGGCACGGCGAATCAGCACATCCTGTATGGTATTGTTGAGCATATGGCCCATGTGGAGCACACCGGTAACGTTTGGAGGAGGGATGACGATGGTGTATGGTTCGCGCTCGTCGGGTGTTGAATAAAAATAACCTTTGTCCATCCAGTGGTCGTACCACTTTTGTTCCAGATCGGCCGGATTGTATTTGCTGTTGAGTTCCATAGGGTTATAAAAAATGGGCTTTTTGGGTTTAAGCCTGCAAAAGTAGAAAAAAAAAGCTTGTGTTGTTTTGGGTCTGAAAGTCTGAAGGTCTGAAAGTCTGAAGGTCTGAAAGTCAGAGGTC
>CAZBMR010000031.1:6110-26475 GCA_964492695.1 uncultured Lentimicrobiaceae bacterium | reverse complement strand
CAAAGATTATCAGACAATGCCCTTCCCCAAAACAAATTTCAACGCTTAACCTGAAAAAACTAACTTTGCCCTAATAAATTCATAACATGAAAATCTCTGATGCTCAAAAGGAAGTGGACGAATGGATTCGTTCGGTTGGGGTGCGCTATTTCAGCGAACTAACAAACACCGCCTTGCTGATGGAGGAAGTGGGTGAGCTTGCAAGGATCATGGCACGGAAATTTGGCGACCAATCCGCGAAACCAGGCGATCTTCAGCAAGACATGGCTGATGAAATGGCCGATGTGCTTTTTGTGCTCATTTGCCTGGCCAACCAAACTGGGGTGGACCTGACAGAAGCATTTGCAAAAAACCTGCAAAAAAAATACACACGCGATGCCGAAAGGCATAAAAACAACCCCAAGCTGCAATCCTGAGTGCGTCGTTCCGGGGAAAAGAAATTTTTAAAACGTTGTTTATGATACTCTTGCATTTGATAAAACACCAGTGGAAGCAAGCCAGACGATCGCCTGTCTGGCAGAAAAATATCGCTGTGAACATCATCATGGGCTTTTTCTTTACGATTGTGCTGCTTGAATTTGTGGTGCTTTCCATCTATGTAGCCGACAAATGGCGCGAGATCATCACCACCGGCGAACCAATCACCACTTTTCATCAGGTGATGGCATGGTATTTTTCGGGCATGCTTGTCACACGCTTTTTCATGCAAAAATTACCTGCCATGGAAGCGAGGCCCTATCAGCATCTGCCCCTTTCAAAAAGTACCCTCATACATTACATCCTTCTGCGCGGCAGTTTCGGCTGGTTTAACCTCCTCACCTATATCCTCATCATTCCGTTTTCCATCTTTCAAATCGGGCCGTTTTATGGAACCGGCATGGCCTGGCTTTGGCTTGGTTCCATGATCGTGATGGATCTCACGGTAAATTACACCGTTTTCTATTTTAAAAAGCAAATGAGCGTGCGTTTCAAACTGGTGGCTGCTTTTCTGATTGTGCTGGTCTTGCTGGGTTTGGCAGATTACTTTGGATGGTTCAGCTACAGCCTGTTATTGGCAAAAGTTTTCGATTATTTGCTTCTGAAACCCGCAACGATACTGCTCTTTATTGTTCTGGCTGCAGCGGTTTACCGCCTGAATTTCGGTTTTCTGCGTCAAGGCTTATACCTTGAAGCATATCAGACAGCCACTGACCGCACCTATGCTGCAGGAAATATTCGTTACCTCGACAACAAAGGTATTGTGGGGCAGTTGATGGCGGTTGATATCAAACTTCAACTACGCAACAAGCGAACCCGCTCCATGCTGATGCTTGCTCCTGTATTTTTGGCTTATGGCTTGTTATTTTATCCTTCGGGGCAGTATGGCACGGATGGAGGTTTTGTGGTTTTCATAGGTATGTTTACCACCTCAGTCATTGCCATCAACTACCTGCAATACGCCTTTGCATACGAGGGTGCTTTTTTTGATTTTATTCGGTCGTCTGGCGTGAATATGGCTAATATGGTGAAAGCTAAAATGAACCTTGCCACCCTATCCATCGGAATATCTTTCATCCTGACAACACCTTACGTATTTTTTGGTTATGATGTGCTGTTTATTCATGCCGCCTGCACTTTGTTTTCGATGGGCTTTATTGTTCCGGCCCTGCTGTTTTTTGCCACCTACAACAAAAAGACCATGGTGCTCTCGCGAGGATCGGCATTTAATTACCAGGGGGTGGGAGCTGCACATTTTTTCGCGATGATTCCGGTCTTTGTTTTGCCGGTGATGATTTACCTGCCCTTTAAATGGCTTGGCTATCCGCACACAGGCATGATCGCACTGGCTTCAGCTGGTTTTTTGGGTCTTTTGCTGCGTCCCATCGCCATCAAATTAATCCTCGAAAACCTGGAAGAAAAAAAGTATTTGATGCTCGAAGGCTTCAGGCAAAAATTTTAGTGAAATCGTATAAAAAATACGCATTATGATACAAATTAATGGCTTAAAGAAAATCTACTCTGGAAACACCGTACTGGATATTGAAAAACTGAATGTACCTGCAAACGAAAGCTTTGGTTTGGTTGGTAACAATGGTGCAGGAAAAACCACGCTTTTCAGACTGGTGCTCGACTTGCTCAGGGCCGACAGTGGTCAGGTGAACATCAACCAGATGAATGTGGCAACTGATGAAGCCTGGAAACGTATTACAGGATCATACCTCGATCAGGGCTTCCTGATTGATTTTTTAAGTCCGGAAGAGTTTTTCAACTTCACGGGCAAGGTCAAAGGCATGTCGCACGACGATATCCAACTGTTTTTGAAACAGATGGAAGATTTCTTCAATGGTGAGATTTTAGGAAAGAAGAAACTCATACGCAACCTGTCGATGGGCAACCAGCAAAAGATAGGCATTGCGGCAGCTTTTATGGGACATCCTGAGCTGGTGATTCTTGATGAGCCATTCAACAGCCTCGATCCCAGCACGCAAATCCGCCTGAAGCAAATGATTCGGCAAAAGAAAGCAGAGGGAAAAACCACCTTTCTCATTTCGAGTCACGATTTGAACCACATTTCAGAGATTTGCGACCGTGTTGTGATCTTAGAAAACGGCAAGGTAGTCAAGGATTTACACAGAGATGTGGACACATTGTCATCGCTCGAAAGCTACTTTGGAGTGGCGGCTCAAAAAACTGAAAGCGAAGTTGCCATCGAAGCTACCGGCCTGAGTGAATAATCCTGTACATGACCTTCGAGTCAATCGAAATTTATGCTGAAGAGCTTGTATCTGGGGTGCTTAATGTTTCTAACCGGCACAGCGGTGTTAGCCAACGACACCATCTGTCTCATCCACAAAACAGATGAGCGGCCCATCGCACTAGCCCTCGTGATTGGTGCCAGTTCAGGCAGCATTGCTTTCACTTTGCCCAATGGCACCTTTGTTCCCCCTATGGCCAACGACACCCAATTTTTCGTTGTTGTACCCACGGAGGGCTGGGCCTTGTTTTCGCGCAGGAACACATACGGGAATACCTGCCGTGCTGACATACATGCTTTTCATGAGCTGCCTCAACTTGACCATCAGGACAGGCAATTTTTTTGTGGTCTGACAGCAAATGCCATTTTTTGGCAGCAAAATCAGTCAGGTTTTGCAACTTCAGATACGCTGGAAGCTTTCAGGCTGGTAGCGCCAACATTGCAGCAGGCACAGCATTTGCAGAGCATTGTGCCTGTTTACAAGCAGGTTAGCCTGGTTTATCATAATCAGGGCCAGGCCTGTCAGACTGTAGAACAATGGCAACAAGGCCAGCCCGATCCTTTGATTGGTTTTCTGGATGAAACATCCGATGCTGCACGTCATGAAGGTTTAGAATCGCTGTCGGCTTGGAAAAACTGGTGCAGTCACGCCTCGCACGATCATCTTATTGGCAGGGCCATTGTTTCCAATCGTGCAATCACCAGCGTGCTGCTTCAGCATGGAGCGACAATTCCTGCAGGTTTCATGATGTTGAATCACAGCGATTCTACCGTCACGCTTTGCACCTGGTCGGAACCCTCCGGGCACGCCATCCGCTCCTTGCATACAGTGCGCATGCATCAACGGAAGGGCAAGCTCTGGCAAAAGTCATTGGCAGTGCTGAAACCGCAACAAAAAAATGAATGGCTCATGACACGTTCACAATCAGTAACATTGGATGTGATGCCACCCATCAACGTTATTGACCAGAATGCCCAATATACGCCTGCATACACATATCAATCCCTGCCTGAAAGCAATTTCAGTCTTGAAAAAAGGCGCCATCAGAAATGGAATCAGTTGCTGGCTTCCGGTTTGCTGCCCATAGGATTATTGGATGTTGACCTGAAAAAGCTGGTGGGATACAACGACTTTGAGGGATTCAAATTTGGTTTTGGCATGCAAACAAACCACAGATTGAGCCCTCGTTTTGGCCTTGCTGCAGATGCCGGTATTGGACTTTGGACACGTAAACTGTATTATGGCCTTGGTGTTGCCTGGTCGGTACTGAGCAACCACAGCCTGATTTGGAACATGCGCTACGGAGCACGCTATCAGGCTGCCGGCCTCAAGAGTTTTGGTGCTACCGGAAATGCCATCTTCAACAATGAGACGTATAAATATTTCTATACCAGACAGATGGACTTTGTTCGCGCATTCGAAAGCAGTATTGAATGGCAGCCAGATGAAGTCTGGCGGTTAAGGGCTGCTTACGAAAGGCAGCAAAACACGCCTGCCTACGGTGATGCGTTTTTGGATCAAGGAAGTGGAAAGGAGTTTACGAGTCTGCACTACAACGAACTGAGACTGGCTGGCATGTATCGCTTTGCTTTGCAGGAAAGTGGAGTGGACCAGGCCCAACGCACATCCAATCAGCGCGATGAGCTCGAACTGTTGGTCACGACGGGCCACATACCCGACATTAAAAAATCGTACACAGGCATCGAGTTGCGAGGGAAGCGATTTTGGCATGCCGGATTCAATCACATTTTCGAATCAGAGGTCAGGATGGGGTGGATTAATGGCGGCTTACCCTATTCAAAACTCTTCATCATGCAGGGCAGCTGGAGCAGATTTGGGATTTTTGCACCTGGTTCGTTTGTCACGATGAAGCCGGGTGAATTTGCTGCCAACCGCTACCTCAGCCTGCATTTGCAGCATCAGACAAGGCATCCCCTGATTGCTTTTGGCCTGTTCAAGCCCAGGTTGAGCCTGATGTTGCAGGCCGTTTGGGGGCAGCTTCAGGATGCAGCTTCCCCTCAAAACATGGATGTGAAAGCGCCCTCCCAAGGCTATGTTGAGGCCGGAATCGGGTTGCCAGAACTGCTGCAGGCAGGCGAATCCGGTCTGGGCATTGGTTTCTATCACCGGCTGAGCTATCTTCGCGCTGACCGCAAGGCCGAAAATTTTGGTTTTAAACTCATCATATCAATTGGAAACCAACATGATAATCCCTCAGCTTTTTGATTTTACTTTATGTAACCCCGAATTTTCATCTTCAAACGGCTCAACATTCGTAGGTGAGCAAAAAGGTTTTAATTTGGTCACAAATTTTCAACCATGGATAACTTTATAAAAAACATCCGGTCAATCACAGGCCTTATTCTTCTGGGACTGTTTGCATGGTTTTTTACCGACCTCTTCATTTACATTTGCGTGGCAGTGATCATTTCGATTATGGGCAGGCCGCTTGTCAACCTGTTGAGCAAAAGAAGGATAGGTAAGTTTATTATTGGTTCAACTGGTGGAGCTTTGATCACGATGGCGCTTATGCTGGCGCTGCTCTCGTTTTTTGTGCTGATTCTTGGACCACTGATTGCAGACCAGGCAAGTATGATATCAGCAATAGACTCGAATATGGTGGCACTTTATTACAAGGATTTCCTGCAAGAGTTGCACATTTATCTCGAGAAGTTTGGATTTTTGCGTTCAGACCAGCGCATTCTTGTGGTGATACAGGAAAAATTGAAGGATTTTGTGAGCTTTTCTTATGTTTCACTTGCATTTGGTTCGGTCATCAGCGCCACAGGCTCACTGTTTATGGCATTTTCAATTGTGCTGTTTCTCACTTTCTTCTTCATGAAAGAGCCTGATTTGGTGAGGGATTTCATTTTATGGATTACCCCAGCTTCACATCAGGAGCAAGCCAGGGCCATTTTGCTCGATTCCAGGATTTTGCTAAGCCGCTATTTCATAGGACTGCTCATCGAGCTGTTCAGTATGATGATTCTCATTTCGACGGCACTGGCCCTGTTTGGCGTTCACAACGCCATCCTGATTGGTTTCATAGGTGGATTGATGAACATCATTCCCTATATCGGCCCGCTTATCGGCATTGTGATCGGAACCCTGTTGGGAGTGATTTATATCCTGGCCCTTGGCATGTTCGACCAGTTGGTTTACACATCCGTAGTTATCATTGGATCGTTCCTTTTTGCCAACATGATTGACAATTTCGTATTGCAGCCGGTGATTTATTCCAAAAGTGTGAAAGCCCATCCGCTTGAAATTTTTCTTGTGATCATCATGGCCGGAAACATCGGTGGCATCATGGGTATGGTGGCTGCAGTGCCAGTTTATACGGTTATAAAGGTTATCTTCAACCAATATACCCAAACGATGGAGAAACCACTTGCCCGAAAAAAGATACAGTCATAGAAACCTTCCTTAATCTTTAAACGTATCAGATTGTTATGGGAAAGAAAATGTTCAATTTTGGAAACGGATTGCTTCTTGGTGCGATCCTGGGTGCGGCTGCTGTTTATTTTCTGAATGAAGAACGGCGTCAAAACTTCAAGAAAAAGGCGCTCGACTTTGGAACGAAGGCAGCTGATAACCTCGCCGATAGACTGGAAGAAATCAAAAACAAAATCGAAGAGGATCAACAATCCTAAATACTAATGCATTATGGTGAAAAATATTAGCGACCAGATCAGCGCGCTGACGGCCGACTTTAAAGTTTATTTAAACCTCAGGATCAACCTGGTTGGACTTTTGCTTAGCAAGCGTATTGCAGCCCTCACGTCCATGCTCGTCACCACACTGCTGATCCTCGGACTGGTTTCCATGGTCATTCTGATGCTTTCGTTTGCCTTTGTTTTTTGGTATGGCGAAAAAGTTGGCAACCATTATGAAGGTTTTCTGATTTTGGCCGGCTTCTATCTTTTTCTTGGCTTGCTCATCTTTTTGGGACGCAAAAAATTCTTTGTCGAACCCATGATCAACAAAATCAATGAAAAAATGGCTTCGGGCGACTTTACCGGACTTGGACAAACCCATCAGGGCAAGTTTCTAACCCTTGACGACCACATTGCATTTTTAACCCGCGAAGTAGAAAGGAGCGAAACAGAAATGCAGCAAGACTATGAAGCGCTCACCACTGAGCTGCAACCTGCCAATCTGATCAAAAATGCCGTTGGCAACCTGTTGACAAGTCCGGCGCTCATCACCACCGCGCTTGATATCGCCATCAAATTGCTGCGCAAAAACAAGCAAAAGAAATCTGAAGATCAATCAGACAGTTAAGATGTCTTTTTCTTTCAGCTCCAGCACTTTATCCACTTTCGCAATGTAGTTGTTGGTCATTTCCTGTATTTTCTCGGTGAGTTTTTTCACCTCGTCTTCCGGAATACCATCTTTTTCCAGGTGCTTTGCCTCGTCGTTGGCATGGCGGCGTGCATTGCGGATGCTCACCTTGGCATCTTCGGCTTCGTTTTTGGCGCGTTTCACAAGGTCGCGGCGGCGTTCCTCAGTCAAAGGCGGCACATTGATGCGCAGCAGTTCGCCTTCATTGGTAGGATTGAACCCAAGATTGGCGGCCATGATGGCCTTTTCCACCGCATAAATAGAACTTTTATCGAAAGGCTGAACGATGATTTGTCTGGGGTCGGGCGTGTTGATGTTGGCAACGCGTTCGATGGGCATTGATGTGCCGTAATACTCCACCATCACACCATTGAGCATGGCCGGACTTGACTTGCCTGCCCTGATTTTTTGCAATTCCCTTTCAAAATGTTCGATGGCATGATCCATGCTTTCCTTTGTGGCATCAAGCACAAACTGCGATTCTTCTGTCATGACTCTGAATTTTTGATGACAAATATACTCAAAATTTTCAGCGGGTCAAGCCACAAAACGTCACAATGGCGCAAAGAATCCAAAGAGTATCGGGTCGTGTTTTACAATGTAAAGGCTTCGTCCGGTGACCCGGAAATGTTCCTGTTTTTTGTTCCAGACATACACACGGAGTTGGTCCTCAGGTTGAATGGGTGGACCTGCATCGAGATGATGCACAACCGAAATGGACGTTTTTTGCCCGGCAGCGATACGTCTTCCGTCAGTGGTTCCGCCACGCCACAATGCCAGCTGTTTGCTACTGCTGTTTTTCAGTTCCATCACAAGTGTTACGCCATCGAGCTCATTTTCAGCCAATATGTCAATGCGCGCCACCAGGATGCCGTCGGATGATGTCAAGAGCGAGTCGGCCGAAGCTTCCCATAAAAGTCCGTAGGCGTCCGAACCGGTGAAGTGCGCTATTCCGGTGGGCTGATATTCGCTAAAAACCAGCCGCTCCGATGGGGGATTGCTGCCGTCAATATCATTGCGATGCAATAAGTAATAGCCTGAATTGAACCACCTTTGCTCATCCACTACTTCGCGAAAATGCGACCTTGCTTTTTCTATCCACGCAAAGGAGGCATAATCTGTCCATCCAATGGCCAGGTACTTCGTCCGGCAGCTGTCAATCATTTCCTGATAATCTGGCGAAACAGCATCCTTGTTGAAAAAATATGTCTTGTTTAATCCTTTTTGATCCAGGTAGAAGCGGTGCATCCGTTCCGACCCTCCCACAGATACCAGGGTTATGTCTTTGCCAAATTGTTCGCTGCAGGCGGCAAAGTTGATGGCAATTTGCTCATAGCCCTGCTTTGTCATCATATGGTAGTGTTGCCTGTTGTGGAGCAGTGTTATCAAGCCTGTTCCAAGCAACATGCTTGCTATCAATACATTAAATTTTAGCTCCAGGGGTCGGGTTAAGGCTGCCAGACCCATCAGCAAGAAGGGAAAGCTAAAATACAAGGTGCTGAACTGTATCACAGGCGTTCGCAGATAAGAGTAGGCCAGTGCAATGAGCAGGGTGAGTGCAAACCAGCATATAAAAAACAGGGGCCAGCTTGCATGCCAGCGTCGAGCAATGAAGCCACGGTCGAATGATACAATCAAAATTGCTGCTGCAGCAAGGGCAAATACCCAGGAGAAATGGAATGCATAGGAAAAAAAATCGGGTATAAACGAGGGGGTAGGTTTAGCCAGCCAATCGCCTATGCCTCCTGCAGTAAGTTGTTTGATGGTGATGGGCAGGTTGGGAGCATACAGCAGCAGCGAAACTAAGCCCACGAGCAAGGTTTCTTTTCTGCCACGCCATCCTTTCATCAGGGCGTATGCAATAAAAATAAATCCGGCCATCATGGTAGCAAAATAGTGCATCATTGCCGACAGAACAAGGGAAATGATCAGCAACGGCATTGCCCACAGAGGCCGAGGTTTGTTTTCTTCAGCTGAAACAATGGCTGCGTAGGTGGCCATCAAAACAAAGAACAAACCCGAACTATAGGGGCGTGCTATTTGGCTGTAAAACACGAAAAATTGCATGGTGGTGGCCAGCGAAGCTGCATACACGGCAGCTGTGGTGTGCGAAATGCGTCTGGTAATCAGGAATATCAGCGAAACAGAGCATGCTCCCATCAAGGCAAAGGGCAGTTTTAGCCAAAAGGAATCCCATCCAAACAAAGCAGTGAGCCAATGGAGCAACAGTTGTGTGCCGGCGGGGTGGGCGTCGGGCATCACTCCAAGGGTGATCAGCTCAGAGAGGCTGTTGTAGCCAGTTCGGAAAAGCGCGCTAAATTCATCGTGCTGAAAGGGGATGGCATTCAGGCCGTAGAGTCTCACAGCCAGAGCAAGTACGAAAAAAAGACATGCTGTCAGTGCATGCAGATGCAGTTTGATAAAGCGCTGCAATGAAACGGGAAGCATCAAAGTGAAACGATGGTTCCGATGGACGGGTCTTTCAATACGGCCTGCAGATTGCCTTTTTTATTCATGTCGAAAACCAGAATGGGCATGTTGTTTTCCATGCACAGGGTGAAAGCCGTGAGGTCCATCACCTTCAGCTGTTTTTCGTAGGCTTCGCTGTAAGTGAGCGACTGATATTTCACTGCGGAAGCGTCTTTCTCAGGATCAGCGGTGTAAATGCCATCCACCCGTGTTCCCTTGAGAATGACATCGGCTTTGATTTCGATGGCACGGAGTGCGGCAGCTGTGTCGGTTGTAAAGAATGGATTGCCAGTACCACCTGCAATCACCACAATATGACCACTTTCGAGCAGCGAAATGGCTTTGGGGCCGCTCATGGATTCGGCCACCCGATCAATGTAAACGCCGGAGAGCAGGGCGGTCTTCATTCCAATTGACTGCAATGCTGCCTGAATGGCCATGCTGTTAATCACGGTTGCCATCATGCCCATGTAGTCGCCCTGAACACGGTCCATGCCCTGGCTTGCTCCCTGAAGTCCGCGAAAAATATTTCCACCACCAATCACGATGGCAATCTGAGCGCCTGCCGCTGCTGCAGCTTTTATTTCTTCAGCATATTCTTTCAGCCTCACAGGGTCGATGCCGTAGCTTTGGCTGCCTTCGAGCGCTTCGCCGCTCAATTTCAATAATACCCTTTTGTATTTCATCCAACTATTTATTAAAACCAATAACCGATATTGATAAAATTCCCAACCCCTTTGGTTCGGTTGCTGCCCATCAGGGTGAGTTCAACAGGGCCGACAAAGCTGTCATATCCAAGTGTAAGGCCATATCCAACAAGCAGTTCCGGATTTGATGTCATAGTTTCCCAATCGGCGGTAATCACTCCAAGATCGATTTTGGGAGTGAGGTAAAACTTCGGCATGATTTGATATTGCCAGGCCACCTGAAGGGAGCTTTCGTAAAGGCCGGCCTGTTCGATAAATTTCAATCCTGTAAACGGAATGAAGCCATCGAGGTAGGTAAAGTAGGATTGGCCACCCATATAAAACCAGTGCGACAAGGTAGGTATGTCATCTCTCAAAGTGATGCCGGCTGTAAACATTGTTTTCAGGGTGTTTTTGGTGCCAACAGAAAAATTCTTACTGTACATCAGGCTAAAGATCAAGGCTTGCGAGTCGAACACATTATTTAGTTCGTGTGAAACTGGCAGCACATGCTTGATGAGTAAATTGAGTTTATGTCCCCTGGTTGAAAAGTGGTTGCGTTCGTAACTATCTATGCCCCAGTTGGCGTAGGTAACGAGGCTTCCGTCAAAATCGCCCGCCAGAAGTGGATTTCCAAAGCCACTTTTTTGCCTGTTGGTTTCATAACGTGTTCCCAGCCTGAAGCGCATGGTGTTTTTAAAGGTCCATTGTGCAAATGCACCCAGGGTATATTGATTGAAGGTGAACTCATCTTGGACGGCTTCTTTTTCGTACACATTGAACCTGAGCACAAAAGCTGAAGCATGCACGCCGAAACCTATTTTTGATCCGCGATCCACCAGATATAGACCTTTGAGACTGGGGTTTTCGCCAAGGTTGAGATCGGCATAGATTTTAGAGCCTTTGATGCCAACATTTTTAAAAGTGGCGTTGAGCAGCAAACCTACCTTATAGTCAGAATCATAATGCAGTCCAACACCAAAAAGCCCGGAGCTTGCCTCAGTGACTTCAAACACCAAACCCGCTCCCAATTCATTTGGAGTGAAATAGAAGTTGATCAGCTCGAAAAATCCACTTCCGTAGGCGCGGCTCACAGCCTCAATCACATCGTTGATTTTAATCCAGGTCATCGGCTTGATGCCCAATGCTCCATCAAGGTATTCACGTGAAACCATTTTGAGTCCTTCGTATCTGAACTGCGTCACAAAAATGGAATCGAGCGGCTTGGCGTCCAGCTGCCTTTTTTGAAAAGGCCGGATGGCGTTTACTGAATCGGCAAGTTTTTTAAGGCGTGGAAGCATGGCCCTGGCTGCAAGTTCACCTCTGTGGATGATGGTGTCGTAGTCGTTGAAGCTCATCATATCATACCCGTCGAGGTTGGGTTTGATATAATAATCAGTCAGCTGCATTGCTTTGTTGTTGGCATCTGTGCGATAAAAAGACGTTACCTGATCCATCACCTTGATGGCTGAATTGACGTCCTCAATTCTGGCAAGACCCGATTGAACGTCCACGCCTATGATGATATCGGCCCCCTTTTTTTTGATCTCTTCCACAGGAAAGTTATTGATCACACCTCCATCCACCAAAGTCCTTCCATCGATCACCGTGGGAGTGAAATAACTTGGGATCGACATGCTGGCCTTCACTGCTTTGTGCAAAACACCTTTGTTCAGAACCACGTTTGACCCATCAGCAAGGTCGGTGCCAATGCATAAAAATGGAACAGGAAATTCGTCAAAATCCCAGGTGTGAAAGGCAGGGCTGAGGTATTTTGCCAGCAAGAGGTCAACCATTTGCCCAGTGTGCAGACCGGTGCGCACCCTGACTTTCTTCTCCACAATGGGAAAAGTCATGAGAAAGCGGTCGGTGTTGTACTTCTCCTCAATGGGAATGAATTTACGGTCGATTTTGTCATTCATGAGGTTATCCCATATCTGCGACCTCACAATTTTTTCCATGGTATCGGGGTGATAGCCAAGTGCATACAAACTTCCAAAAATGCTGCCCATGCTGGTGCCGCTGATGAAGTCGAATTGCAGGCCCGCTTCTTCAAACACCCTGATGGCACCAATATGCGCAAAACCCTTGGCACCACCACCGCTCAACACCAAACCAAGCCGTGGGTCGGAGGCTCTTCGGGCTGTTTGACCATAGGCGGCAGTGGCAAGCATCATACTCAGTATGAGGATTGCTGGAACAAACAGTTGTTTTTTCATAGAAATGTGTTAAAACTTGGGATTGAAAGCAGAAAAATCCAATGGCAGCTTCCTGAAACCTACATACACATCTTTCGATTCTCCGTATGGAAAGGTCGTCACCACGATTTCATAGTAAGTGTTCCCAAATAAACCAACAGTGTCCTGAAAGTTGAGGTTGTAGAATCCTGTATCATTTTTTATGGATACAGTTTGTCGCCCGTCGCTGATGCGCTCAATGAGCCAAACAGCACTGTCGCCGGTGGTCATTTTTGCCACTTTCTGGCCGACTGACAGCGTGTTGAACAAGATCATGAAATCGTCGGGTGGGTCGCTGATTTGCTGGGTATAAACATAGGTGAGCCGCTCTTCGCCTTCCACAGGGTCGGGTTTGCATGACGGGAGTGATGCCATCATCAGCATTCCGAGACCTAGGGAAAGGATTAAGAAGATTTTTTTCATGTTTGTAAGCGTTGAAGCAGGTTGAATCTTTCTGCTAAAATACAACAAATCAGGTGTCTCCCAATGCCTTTCCGTGACAATTTTTGTATTTCTTTCCGCTTCCGCACGGACAAGGCTCGTTGCGTCCTACTTTTTTCTCAGCCACAACAGGTTGTGTTACCTCTTTTTGCTGGGTGTTGCTGTGTGCCTGCGACAACAAATCGTTGCGCTCTTCCTTCATTTTGCTGCGGTCGATGCCTTTGCTGCGCTGGGCTTCGCGCACATTGTCGCCATCCTGAATGGGAATATCGGCCCGCATCAGGAACGAGATCACCTCTTTGTTGATGCGGTTGATCATGCTCTTAAAAAGTTCGAACGACTCAAACTTGTAGATGAGCAGCGGATCTTTCTGCTCGTAGGTAGCATTTTGCACCGATTGTTTGAGGTCGTCGAGCTCGCGCAGGTGTTCTTTCCAGCTTTCGTCGATCAGGGCAAGCGAAATGCTTTTTTCGATGGACAAAGTCACTTCGCGGGGGCCGTTCTCAACGGCCTTTTTCAGGTTGACGATCACCTGCATGCCCTTGTTGCCATCGGTGATGGGGATGGCGATATTTTCGTATTGCTTCTGACGCTCAAACACATCCCTGATCACAGGCATGGTTTTCTCGCCGATGCGCCTGGTTTTTTCCTTGTATTGGTTGCTGGCTTTTGCAAAGAGCTGTTCGTTGAGGTTTTCGGCTTTGGATTGGAAAAACTCATCTTCGCCAAAGGGAGGTTCGATGCCCATGGCTTTGAGGACTGCCATGCGCGCAGCCGGAAAGTCGCGCTGCTGCTGGTTTTCGCTGATGAGGTTTTCGCCCAGGTCGAACAACATATTCGAGATGTCAACTGATAAGCGTTCGCCAAACAAAGCATGGTGCCTTTTTTTGTAAATCACCTCGCGTTGTGCGTTCATCACGTCGTCGTATTCCAGCAACCGTTTACGGGTGCCGAAGTTGTTTTCTTCCACTTTCTTCTGGGCGCGTTCGATGGACTTCGTGATCATCGAATGTTGTATCACCTCGCCTTCTTTCAGGCCGAGGCGGTCCATCAATCCTGCGATGCGGCCCGAGCCAAACATGCGCATGAGGTCGTCTTCAAGCGAAACAAAAAACTGGGAGCTACCTGGGTCACCCTGACGGCCTGCCCTACCGCGCAACTGCCTGTCGACACGCCGCGACTCGTGACGCTCTGTGCCAATGATGGCCAAACCGCCGGCTTCTTTCACGCCTGGCCCGAGCTTGATGTCGGTACCACGACCGGCCATATTGGTGGCAATGGTCACCACTCCGGGCTGTCCGGCCTCTTTAACGATCTGAGCCTCGCGCTGGTGCAGCTTGGCGTTCAACACATTGTGTGCAATGCCTTTGCGTTGCAGCATTCTGCTGAGCAGTTCCGATGTTTCAACAGAGGTGGTCCCAACAAGCACAGGTCTGCGGGCCTCGACCAATGCAATGATCTCGTCAATCACCGCGTTGAATTTTTCGCGTTTGGTTTTGTAAACCAAATCTTCCCGGTCGTCGCGCGCAATGGGTTTGTTGGTTGGAATCACTACCACGTCAAGCTTGTAGATGTCCCAAAACTCACCTGCCTCCGTTTCGGCCGTACCAGTCATACCGGCCAGTTTGCGGTACATTCTAAAATAGTTCTGCAAGGTGATGGTGGCATAGGTTTGGGTAGCAGCTTCCACCTTGACATTTTCCTTGGCTTCGATGGCCTGATGCAATCCGTCGGAATAGCGCCGGCCTTCCATAATACGGCCAGTTTGCTCATCAACAATTTTAATTTTGTTGTCAATGATCACATATTCAACGTCTTTCTCAAAAAGCGTGTACGCTTTGAGCAGTTGGTGCACGGTGTGCAAGCGCTCTGATTTGATACCGAAATTGCGGATCAGGTCGCTTTTTCGTTCCAGTTTTTCCTGCTCCTGCAGCTGCTGCCGCTCGATTTCGGCGATTTCGGCACCAACATCGGGCAAGATGAAGAACGATGGATCATTGTAGGATGTTGTCAGCAGGTCGATTCCTTTTTCAGTGAGTTCCACTGAGTTGTGCTTTTCGTCGATCACAAAATAGAGCTCATCGTCAATGATGTGCATGTTTTTGGCCTGTTCCTGCAAGTAAAAGCTTTCGGTTTTTTGCATGAGGCTTCGCATGCCCTCTTCGCTCAGGAATTTGATGAGTGCGTTGTTTTTGGGCAAGCCCCTGTAAGCGCGAAACAAGAGGTCGCCACCTTTCTTTTCATCGGCAGGTTTGGGGCCTTGCAGCAATTTCTTGGCCTCTGCCAGGATGCTGCTCACCAGTGTTTTTTGTGCGTTGTAGAGCTTGGTTACGTCGGGTTTCAGGGCATCGAACTCCTGATGATCGCCTTTGGGGGTTGGGCCACTGATGATGAGTGGTGTTCGTGCGTCGTCGATGAGCACCGAGTCCACCTCGTCAACAATGGCGTAGTGGTGTTTGCGTTGTACCAGCTCGTCAGGGTTTCCTGTCATATTGTCACGCAGGTAGTCGAAGCCAAACTCGTTGTTCGTGCCATAGGTGATGTCGGCCAGATAGGCTTTTCTTCTGGCCAGGGAATTGGGTTCGTGCTTGTCAATGCAATCAACCGTCAATCCCAAAAAATTATACAGAACGCCCATCCATTCCGAGTCGCGCTTGGCAAGATAGTCGTTCACAGTCACAACATGTACGCCTTTGCCTGCCAGTGCATTGAGGTAAACGGGCAGGGTGGCCACAAGGGTTTTCCCTTCTCCGGTGGCCATTTCGGAGATTTTGCCCTGATGGAGCACAATACCACCGATAAACTGTACATCATAATGCACCATGTCCCAGCGAACCATATTGCCGCCTGCCATCCAGCTGGTTTTATACTCCGCCTTGTTTCCATTGATTTCGATAAAATCGTGCCAGGCCGCGAGCTCGCGGTCGAGGTCGGTGGGGGTCACTGCAATGGTTTCGTTGTTCTTGAACAGGTCGGCAGCAGCTTTCATCACGGCAAAGGCTTCGGGAAGTATTTCGTTGAGCACCTCCTCGGTCTTTTCATATTGCAGCTTTTCGAGCTTATCTATTTGATTGTAAAGCTTTTCTTTTTCTGTGGCCTCCAAATCGAACTGTTCTTCAATCTGTTGTCTCAGCTGAGCGATTTCGGCTTCTTCGGGCGCGATTCTTTCCCTGATCAAGGCTTTAAATTCAGAAGTCTTGGCCCGCAGGGCATCAACGGGTAATTGCCTGATCTTTTCGTAAGCCTGAAGGGTTTGCTGCAAAATTGGCTGTATTGCTTTAAGGTCTCTGCTCGATTTGTCGCCAAAGAGTTTTTTAAAAAAAGTGAGCATATCGTAATATTATTTCTATGGATGCTATTCTGTCAATAATCGTTCCGAAAAGGAAGCGTCGGCAAAATTAACGCATTTTTTATTGGCATTGATGCTATTGTTTTGTCAAGGCCAGGCGTAGAAGGTGTCCTTTTAACCTTACTCTGACTGTTTTGCAAGCCGTGTGAGGTGGGCATCGAGTGTTTCAAGATCAGTGGGAGCGGGTGCCATGGCAATACGGCCATCCGAGTAAAGCAGCACCACTTCAGGAAAAACCTTGATGTTGAGGCGCTCCAGCAGCAAGATATCCGTTCCCGGATGCAACAGCGGCCAATGAATGCCCCTCGCCTGCAGCTGTTGTTTCACGCGGGGCAACGAAACCTGATCGGTGACCACCACAAAGCGCGCGTTGCCATTGCTTAGCTGCGTCAGCCCCTGCATTTCGGTAAGTAGCTTTTCGCAAACCGGGCAGTTGGGTCGCACAAATACCAACCCATTGATCATCGGGCTGGTGGGAAGGGAGATTTGCTTGTTGTTTTCGTCAAAAAGTTGCATATCAGGTGCTTTGCTGCCTGGTGCGAGCCGGTTCCGGGCCGAAATGATGTTGTTTGCCATTTGCCGGTGCTCCTGGTAGGCCGAGCTTTTGGCAATTTGTTGAAGCAGTGCGGCAATGTCGCCTGCAATGAATGCCGGATGGTGATAAAAAGCATGCAGGTGCATCAGCAGAATCAATTCGCGCAGGCGGGCATCGCTGTCAAAGAGGGGGTCGGTGGCAAGGTAGTGCACGAGGGGTTTCAACCCGGCATGGGCCTGCTCAACAAAGCCATCGAGCCCGGTTTGCCGCGAGCTACTGACGTAATAATCACCGAAATATTGGTAAAGCAAGGCCATGTATTCGGGATTGCGATATTCCACTTGCTTGTTTTTGAAGTAGGTATCAAATATTTGTGCCATTGTCAGGCGTTTGATGGCAGGGGTGAGTGAGGCCTTTTTCCAATAGATGTATTGCGTTAAAAAAGGATCGGCCGGTTTGGGAATATTTTTGTGAATGGCCTGCCCGAGGCTGTCGAGGTAGTCAGTGCGGCCAAAGCGTTGGGCCATTGCAAAGCGTTGAACCACAAAGGTGTTGAAAATGAAGTTGATGCTTTGGTATTGATCAAGCAGGCCTTCGTCGGTAGCAGTTTTCGTTTGGATTTCGAGGGCTTCGGGATCGAAATAGGTGCTTGCTTCGGCTTGTGGCTGCAGCGACAGGGCCACCCGATAAGATGCACCGGGTTTCAGCAGGAGGGAGGTGCGGTGCAATCCGATGGCGATTTCAGCTACCTCAACCCGACCCAGTTCAAATTGCAGCTGAAAAGCACCTTTAAAATCTGTTTTGCCGCTCACCAAAACAGAATCGCTGCCGGTGAGATAATCCTTTGCCACAATCACACGCACCACCTGAAACGGAAGGGTGGAGCTTCCGTTTATTTCAACGGGCAATGCCTGCAACAGCATGGGCATTGCAAAGATTATCAACAAAAAATATCGCATGGGCATTTTTCGTGATTCAACGCCTTGCGGCAGCCTATATTGTGAGCTTAATGCCTTTGGGGATGAAATCTGTCACATTGCCGCCATTTCGAAACACATCCCTTACGATGCTCGAGGTGATGGGGATCAATTCGGGTGAGGTGAGTAAAAACACGGTTTCGATGTGGTTGTCGAGCATTCTGTTCACCTGACCGATGCCCCTTTCAAACTCAAAATCGGCTGAGGTGCGCAGCCCCCTCAGGATGTAACCGGCCTGCACCTTGCGGCAAAAATCGATCGTAAGTCCCTCGTATTCCATCACTTTCACTTTAGGTTCATTCTTAAAAACCGTTTCAATCCATTCTTTTCGGTTTTCGATGGAGAAAAAAGATTGCTTGAGTGAATTCTTTCCAACAGCAACAATCAATTCGTCAAACAAGGGTAAGGCCCTTAATACCAGTGCCTCGTGGCCCAGGGTGATGGGATCGAACGAACCCGGAAATACAGCTCTTTTCATGTGGCGTAGATTTTAAGTGTTCACGACTGAAACCATAAAAAGTCCTAAAACCTCCTGCACCGAACGGTAGCTTTGGCTGAGCACAGCTGCCAGCCGGTCGTGGCCGATCCATTCGGTGCGTGTGATTCCTTCTGACAGTTGCGGTTGCGGAATCTCGGTTCCATCGTAATGCATGTGATACCAGCAAGTGTGCTTGAGGTGCCATTTTCCTTTCATCTGATAGCAATGCCATGTTTCGGGCAGTGTTTTTATTAGGCGAAGATGCTGAAGGCCTGTTTCTTCTTCCACTTCCCGAAAAGCTGTTTCCAGATGCATCTCGCCCGGATCAACGTGGCCTTTGGGCAGGTCCCAATATTGATTGCGGTAGATAAAGAGAATGCCTTTGTGCGGCGTTTCAACCACCCCGCCTGCCGCTTCAACCTGCAGCAGCGAAGGCATCCATGCCTTGAAGAAAAGATTGGGCGGGCTTTGGCTTTTAACGATAATATCTTGTTTCACAGAGCCTTGAAGCCATTCGTTGAGCAAGGCTGAAGTCGGTTCAACCGCATGGGCGCCAGGCAATACCCCCTCAGCAGGAATTTCATTTAAGAGGATAAGACAGCGGTCTTCACAAAAAACTTTATACATTTGCCCCATGAAACAAAATGATCAATCAACATTGGCCCTTGCAGGTTTCCTGTTGCAAATTAAAGCAATAAAACTGAATCCGGCCAAACCTTTTACATGGGCTTCCGGACTGCATAGCCCTATCTATTGCGACAACCGCATCACGCTGTCCTATCCAAAAATTCGCACACACATTCGTCAGGAGTTTGTGCGGCTGATTCTTGAGAAATATGAAAAGCCTGATGTGGTTGTGGGCGTTGCCACCGGGGGTATTGCTCAGGGAGCGCTTGTTGCCCAGGAACTTGGCCTTCCTTTTGCGTATGTTCGGAGCGAGAAAAAGGGTCATGGACTTACCAACCTCATCGAGGGGGTTGTAGATGCCGGTCAATCCGTGGTGGTGATCGAAGACCTTGTTTCGACAGGAGGCAGCAGCCTGAAAGCCGTTGAGGCATTGCGCGAGCGTGGTGCTGTGGTGAAGGGCATGCTTGCTATTTTCACCTATGGAATGAAAGCCAGTCTTGAAGCCTTCAAAAAAGCCGATTGCGAACTTACCACCCTCACCGATTTCGAGACCTTGCTTCAAAAGGCCATCGATGAAAATTATATCACTGAAGATGAGCAACTTTCGTTGCTTGAGTGGAAAGCCGATCCCAAGGCCTGGAGTGATAAACATGTCTAATAATCCAGCATCATGAACATATCAAGCAATTGGAAAGAAATCAAGGGCAGCACCGAAAAAGTGTATGCTTTTGCCAGCGACCTCACCAATATGGGTGCGCTGATGCCCGAGCAGGTTATCAACTGGAAAGCTGAAAAAGACCGCTGCTCATTCACCGTCAAAGGCATGACAAGCCTGAGTTTGAAGATGGAGGAACAGATTCCCGGAAAAAGAATCCGCCTTGTGCCGGATGGAAAATCGCCTTTCGACTTTGAACTGTTGCTGCACCTGCGCGATAAATCTGCCGAAAGCTGCGAGGCCATGGTGGAAGTATCGGCCGAGCTCAATGCCATGATGGCCATGATGGCCAAACGCCCGCTTCAAAACCTGGTCGACATCATTGTGGATAAGCTCAGCCTCAAAACATTCTGATTCAATCTTCGTCAAACAGGAATACGAGCTCTTTGAGGTCGCACTTGCGCGTTTGCCCGTCGTCGGTCTCGAGCAGCAACATTCCATAGCGGTCGACTCCCCTGATTGTGGCGCTGATTCTATCACCATTCAGCAGGTATTCGGATCGTTTCCCAAAATTCAGCAAATGAGCCAGATAGGCTGCATCAACCTGGGCCGCATTCACCTGGTGCTCCTGCACCACACTGCTGAGCGTCTGCAGCCAGTGGTCGCGCACTGCTTCCACCTCAAAATACTGATGGGCAAGCTGAGACATCGAAACAGGCCGTGGAATCCACGATGGAAATTGTGCTTCGTTCACATTCAAACCCAGCCCGATGATGGTGTATTCCAAGTGGTTGCCGCTGATGATGTGGCTGATGAGCATGCCTGCCACCTT